>JBBSIZ010000001.1:0-145600 GCA_038257735.1 Sphingomonadales bacterium
ACCTTCATCGAACACCACAACGCACAGCCAAAGCCCTTCCGATGGACCAAGTCCGCCGACGACATCCTCGCCTCAATCGAACGCTTCTGCCTCTACAACACGCCAGGATAGCCAGAGTGAGCCAGCGAACTTCTGAACCGGAACACTAGAGCTCGTGATGCTCGGAGCAGGGGAGCTTGTCCATGGAGGTGTCATGCCCCACGCCTTGTACGTCGAGGGCCCGCCAAGGCGACGGGAAGGCCCTGACGCCGTTGATCAGATGGTTAACCTATTGAGACCGCATCTGGATCGCGTGCGCGAAGAGCAGCTGCGCGAGGATGGCGAATAACGGCATCCGCACACGATCAGTTCTTATGGTGAGTCTGCCCCCCGTGAACATCCCGCGCGTTCAAAGCTATCCGTCATAGGAGCCGCGAGGCGCTACGGCTTGGGGAGGAGGCGCCTGACGAAGCCGCCGGTGCCAGGCACGTTGCTGGCACGTGTCTGGCATCTGGCGTGCCGCCCTGCGACATTGACTCAGCTAGGGTCAAGCCATAATGTATCTCATTCGAGATACGAGAATTGAATATGGCCGCTTCAAGTTCGATGCTTCATGTCCGGATCGACGACGAGGTGAAGGCGCAGGCGATGGCCGCGCTCGAGGCCATGGGCCTTTCGGCGTCCGACGCGGTTCGGCTGCTGTTTCATCGGATCATCGCCGAGCAGGCCTTCCCGCTGGAGCTCAAGGTGCCTAACAGCACGACTCGGGCCGCAATGGCCGAGGCCGATGCCATACTCTCTGAGCGGAGCGCCCGCTTTGCCGGCGGGGAGGCGCTGATCGCCGATCTCGATGGCCGAAGAATTTAGGAGCGCCAAGCGCGCGAAGCCTCCGCGCGCCTGCGACTATGCCAGGGCCTTCTCGAAGGATTGGGAGCGGCTGTCGAAGTCGGGACGATACGATATGAAGCGGCTGAAGGAGATCATCCTGCTCCTGGTCGCCAATGACGGGCCTCTCCCCGCGGAGTGGAAGGACCATCCGCTCAAGGGCGAATGGGCCGGCTATCGCGAATGCCATGTCGGCGGCGACTTCCTCCTCCTCTACAAGGTCGACGACCAGGCCGGGAAGAACGGCATGATCGTGTTCGTTCGAGCGGGCACCCATAGCGGCCTCTTCAGGGAATGAGAGGCCGGCTTTCGCAAACAAGTTCAGCATGACGGCAGGCTGCACCCCTCACCCCTACCCCCCGATCCCCCTTATCCCCTTCCTCGTCAGCCGCCGCCTCAGCTCCTCGAGGCTGACCCGCCCGGCGGCGGCCTCCTTGTCCTCCGCGGCGACGACGGCGGCGAGGTGGCGCAGATTCTGGTTGATGATGTCTAGCGCCTGAAGCGTCGCGCCGTGGCGGTGGAGGAAGGCGGGGTCGCTGACGAGGGCGGAGCCGACCTGCTCGATATGGCGGGCGGCGACCTCCACCTCCTCGGCGACGCGGAGATCGATCTCGCGCTCCGAACGGGCCGGGCGCAGCGGCGGCGGGCGGAACAGGGCCGGCTTCGGATGCAGGCCTTCCGAGCGGATCGCCGCCTGGAGGCAATCGACGCGCGCCTGATGCGGTGGCGGCCTGTGCTCGCGGCTCGCCGCTTCGGGATTCATTCGCTTTCTCCTTGCACTGCCTTGCCTGCCCAACGCCAAGTCTTTGTAATTGGTTCAGAAATTAACCATCTTCTTGCCGATCGAACTTTGCCGGAGGCCGCCAATGGCTAACGCGATGTTAAGCCTTTGCCGCCAAGAACGAGCGGGGCAGTCGGCCGTGGAAGGCAGTGTGGATGAGCGCGGAATTTACCCAGGTGATGGTGGCGGACCGGATCTCCCTGTTCGACGTCGATGGGAGCCTGGAGGCCAATTGCCGCGAGGTCGCGGCTTTGCTCGCCAACGATTCGGTCCGGATCGCGCGCCGCTTCTGGACCCATTTCGCCGGAGCCCCGGAGGTCAACGCCGCCTTTTCCGAGGCCGAGATGGACGAGAATGTCCGGAGGATCCTCCCCTATCTCGCCGCCAAATATACCGACCTGCGCGGCCAGGCCTGGGCCGACATGGTCGGAGGCTATGTGCTCGACGCCCAATCGACCCATGTGTCGCTGACCACCCTCCTCTCCGCGATCAGCGCCGCCGCCGCGGAAGGCCATGACATATTGGTCGAGAAGTTGTCGGGCGACCCCGAGCGGCTCGGTCGCCTCGCCCGCTGCCTCGCCCAGGCGACCCTGCTCGAAGCCGACATGTTCGCCGCCCATTTCAGCCTCCTCCAGGGCCGGGCCGAGCGCGAGAGCCGGCGGGCGCACGGCAAGGGCTTCACCGACGAGGTGGTCAGCGCGGTCGAGCGCACCGCCTCGGACAGCCGGATGCTCCGCGCCCAAGCCTCGGAAGCTTCGGCTTCGGCGCGCGGGATGCTCGGCAAGACTTCGGAAGTCGCCGCCGCGGCCGAACAGTCGGCGCTCGCCATGCGCGACGCCGCCGAAACCGCCGCCGGCCTCATCCGGGCGATCGAGGACGCCCGCCGCGAGGTCGAGCTTGCCGGAGAGGTCGCGACCAGGGCCGGCGACCAGGCGTCCGACGCGGCCAGGGTCAGCCAGGCGCTTTCCGGCCATGTCGAGGCGATCGAATCGATCCTCGGCCTGATCAGGGACATTGCCGGCCAGACCAACCTTCTCGCCCTCAACGCGACGATCGAGGCGGCCAGGGCCGGGGATGCGGGCCGAGGCTTCGCCGTCGTCGCCCAGGAAGTGAAGTCGCTCGCCGCCCAGACGGCCCGGGCGACCGATGAGATCACCGGCAAAATCTCGGCCATCCAGCAGGCGACCCGCCAGACGGTGGAAGCCAACGGCTCGATCCAGAAGACGGTCGAGGACGTCCAGACTTCCGCCGAGCGTATCCGCGAGGCGATGGAGGTCCAGGCCCGGACCGTGACCATGATCACCGCCGCCGTCGACGAGACCGCGCTCGCCGCCGATTCGATGTCGGCGACCATCGCCGCGATCCGCGAGGATACGGAGAATGTCGCCCGCGAGATTGACGGAGTGACCAGCAATTTCGGCCAGGTCGACGAGGAGATGGCCCGCTTCAAATCGGCCGCGGCCGATTTCGTCAAGCGCTTCGCGGCTTAGGTCCGTAGGCACCCTAAACCTTCCTTTACCCTGTCCCTGCTAATCAGACGGCCGATGCAATGGCGCATCGGAGCCACATCATGGCCGACTCATTCCACCACCGGGACGGAAAGATCTTGCAGAAGCTGACCGACGAGCAGGTCGCCCACCGCCTCGGCGCCTACACTCGGGACGGCGAGTTCGAGCGGGAGCTGGGCTGGCTCTGGGCCGAAGCGGGGGACCTGATCGAGGCGGCGGTGCTGGCCAGCGGCGGCGAGGCCGCGGTCCGGCGGACCCGCGAGAGCTTCACCCGGCCGGTCGATTCGGAGTGGATCCACGAGGTGGCCGCTTTGGGCTTCGATATCTATTCTCGAGGGACATCCGTTCCGGAGGAGATGGACCGGCGGGCGCGGCTCGTCGCTTCGCTGTGCGCCGGATTCGCGGCCCGATTCGAAAACGAGGCCGGCTTTCGACGGGCCGCCGAGGCGCTGCAGCGGCTCGCCGCCTATGAAAGCGACATCATCCTCGCCCAGCTCGCCTTGCTCGAGGCCAATGAGGCCGCCGCGACTCGCGGCCGGAGCAGCGAAGAGTTCGAGCGCGAGGTCGCCGGACTGGTCGAGGCGACCACCGGCGAATCGGCGAGGCTTCGGGAGAAGACCGGCCGGACCGCCGTCTCCGCCCGGGGGATGCTCGGCAAGACCGCCGAGGTCGCGGAAGCCGCCGAGCAGTCGGCTTTGGCGATGCGCGACGCCGCGGAGACCGCCGCCGGCCTGATCCGGGCGATCGAGGATGCGAGACTGGAAGTTGAAGTGGCCGCCGGAGTCGCGGTCCGCGCCGGCGAGGAAGCGAGCCGGGCGATGCAGGCGAGCCGGGCGCTGTCCGGCCATGTCGAGGCGATCGAATCGATCCTCGGCCTGATCAGGGACATTGCCGGCCAGACCAACCTTCTCGCGCTCAACGCGACGATCGAGGCGGCCCGGGCCGGGGATGCGGGCCGAGGCTTCGCCGTCGTCGCCCAGGAAGTGAAGTCGCTCGCCGCCCAGACGGCCCGGGCGACGGACGACATCGCCGGAAAGATCACCGCCATCCAGCAGGCGACCCGCCAGACCGTCGAAGCGAACGGCTCGGTCCAGACGATCGTGGACGACGTCCAGACATCCGCCGAACGGATACGCGAGGCGATGGAAGTCCAGGCCCGGACGGTGACGATGATCACCGCCGCGGTCGACGAGACCGCGCTCGCCGCCGACTCGATGTCCGGAACGATAGCCGCGATCCGCCACGACACGGAGAGCGTCGCCGGCGAAATCGACTCGGTCGAGAGCGGATTCGCCAATGTCGACGACCGGTTGAACCGTTTCCGGGCCGCCACCGCGGAGTTCGTGATCGGATTCGCCGCCTGATTCCGGGTGAAACCAAGAGGCGGCGGGTTCGTTACCTGTCACTGAATTGCGGGCTCCACCTGCCCCATTGTGCAGAAGCCCATCCTAAGCGATAATCCCATTCCGCCATGGACTCGAAACGCATCTCCAGGCTTACCGAGCAACAACGTGCCTGCCTCAGGCATGTCTACGCGCATCTGACGTCCAAGGAGATCGCTCCGATCATGGGCATCGAGCCCGGATCGGTCGATCAGCACATCAAGGCGGCGATGAAGACACTCAGCGTGGGCGACCGCCGGACGGCGGCCCGGATCCTCGCGGAATATGAGGGACAGGGCGATTCGCCGGCCATGGTCTATCCGCCGGCGAGCCCGCACTCGCCGACCGATCCCTATAATTTCGTGCCTCCGATCGTCAGCGGCTGGCAGCCGCACGAGCCGGCCGGCGGATCGATGCGGGAGGAGCAGGCCTTCTTCCGGGTCGCGACTCCGGGCGGCAGTCCGACAGCCTTCCAGTTCCCGATCGGCTCGTCGAAGCCGGGCGATCTCAACTGGTCGACGAGGCTGATGTGGATCGTCGCGATCGCCATCGGAGTTGCCCTGGCCTTCGGAGCTTTGGTCTCCGCGATCGAGGCGCTGGGCAGGCTGACCCAGGCCTGAGCGGGTTTCATAGACTGACTTAGACCGCCCGCCGCCGGTCCGCTCAAGCGGCGTTGCGGACCGGCGACCCTGCCAATCGCCTTTCCAAGGTCGCCCATCCTGCGTGCACCTGGGCTTACCGACTTTCATCAGGCTTGAGCAATCGTCATCCCTCTCCCCGGCGGGGAGAGGGCAGGGTGAGGGGGTCCGGCGTCTGTGATCAGCCTTCCGCCGCCGAACCCCCTCACCCCGGCCCTCTCCCCCCTGGGGAGAGGGGGAATGGTGGGGCAGGCCCGAGTCGATACAGCCTGATCCGGGCCGGAACCTTCGTCGGGCTTAACAACCAGTCATTGGTATACCAACCATTGGACATTGCCAGAGCGCCCAATTGCCGCGCATTTCGGGGCGACCGTTCGAGAGCGGACAGCGAATTGCGGGTGTCCGGCTTGCGATGCGGAGGAGCGAAACTCCTCCCCGTCGCAACGCCGGAAGGGGCTCCCAAGCTACCGCTCTCGACCGGCAATTTCGAGGCCTGGTCACCCGGCGTGGTTACGAGGCTGGCATCGAAGCCCCTGCCGCTGGGATGGCATCGGCTTCGACTGCCCTGGGTCTCGGTTTAAAGTCGGCGAATTCGCGCCGGCACCGACAGGACCGAGATCGATAGCCGCGGGGCTGAGTCCCGCGAACAGGGAGACTTTATGATGCTCAAAGAACGCCGGGCCGCCGCCATGAAGGTCGCCGACAGTCTTTTCGCGGTTGAAAAAGCAATCGACGAAGCACTCGCCCGTGCCGCTGAATTCCACGGCACTCTCATTTCCGCGCGCACCGAGGCGAAAGTCTCCGCGCTGGTGGCGCATGACGCGTTCGAGGTCGCGGCATCTGCTTTCGCTTCGCTGGCCCGCGCACGTTGCGACATTGTCGAAACTCATAACAGGCTGAGTGAAGCGAAAATCCAAGTTGGGCTGCGGACGGTCGCGATTGGCGATTTAGGGCCGAAGCCAACGGAAACGGGGTTTGAGGGCGTCAGCCATCTGACAGCCGTTGCGTGAAGGTTAGAGGTTGGGAGATTAGCCTTGACCGTGTCCCTACTGCGTGATCCCTGCAGGCCGTGGTTAACAATCTGGTTTACCTCGCCCTACTGTGCGGATGCTGCCTCTACGCTTGGCAGCGTGGGGCAGCGCCGGAGTGGATTGGGGCTTCGATCATCGCGGTGGGTTCCGTGCTCACCATGCTCGCGCTTTGGAGCAATACCGCGATCTATCGATCGGTTGAGGTCGGCGTCCTTGTGGTCGACATCGCAGCGCTGGTTGCATTTTTGGCGCTCGCGCTACGAGCCGAGAGGCTTTGGCCGCTATGCATAGTAGCGCTGCAGCTCATTGGGACGGCAGGCCATGCGGTGAAGGTGGTCGACCCGCAAATCCTGCCTTGGGCTTACGCGTTCGCCCTGCGTTTCTGGGGCTATCCAATGATAGCGCTGCTGGTGCTGGGAACATGGAACCACCAGAGGCGCTTGGCCAAATTCGGTGTCGACAAATCCTGGTCGAGCTCCTCCGGCCGCTCGGGAACGCCGCCGCCGAATGGGCCGATCGGCTAGTCGCCGAATTCGGGTCGCTGGCGGAGACTCTGGCGGCGGCTCCGGCGGCTCAGGCTCGGGCGCTCGGGGATGGGGCGGCGGCGGTCCGGCATCTCGGGATCGTCCGGGACGCGATGCTTCATTCGCTTCGCACCGAGGCATTCGCCCGGCCGACTCTGGACGATTCGCAGAAGCTCATAGACTATCTGTCGCTCGACATGGCGCTGCTCCCCACCGAGCGGCTTCGGGTCCTGTTCCTGAACAGCAGCAACCGGCTGCTCCATGACGAGACCCACACCCACGGCTCCGTCAGCGAAACGCCCGTTTACCCGCGCGAGATCATGCGCCGGGCGCTCGAGGTCGGGGCGACGGCGCTGATCCTCGCCCACAACCATCCGTCGGGCGACCCCACTCCGAGCCGGGGCGACGTCGAGGCCACGCGCCGAATCGCCGAGGCCGGGCGGGCGCTCGATATCTGCATCCACGACCATGTGATCGTCGCCCGATCGGGCTGGTCGAGCTTCCGGGCCATGGGCCTGCTCCAGCCTGCAAGGAGGAATTGATGAGAAGTGAAATAAACCTCTATGCAGCGCCGCGGAATTCGATAATGTGCCCGCGGGGAAGAATACGTGGCGCGCCAAATTCACTCAGCAAGATTGGAAGAAGCGCTGGCGATAGTCCGCCAGGCGTCGGCGCGACTCGCGATCCTTTCCGATCCCTACTCGGCCGATGCCGGCCAATCGTTGCGCACCGTGGCTGAGCGGCTCTACCAGGAGCGCCGGCGGCGCGACGAATATTTTCCGATCGGCCTGTTCGGCGAGCCGGCGTGGGACCTGCTCCTGTCGCTGTTCATCGCCGGCGACGACGGCCGGGAGGTCCCGATCGAGGAAGCCTATCGGTCGGCCAAGGTCGATCCCGAGGACGGGCCGGCCCTGATCGACAAGCTGGTCGACAAGCATCTGGTCGCTCGAAGCCGCACCCGGCGCAACTCGATCGCTTTGACGCCGCACGGCATGGACCGCCTCAGCGACTATCTCGCGGATATGATTTAGGCCCGTTTCCGGCCGGTCGATGCGTCGCGCCCGCCATAAGCCACGGTTCGCCGGCGCCGGCTGAAGCCGCAATTCCAGCATCGTGCGCCAAATCCGCATTGTTTCGTTATGCCCGGATTGATGAAAAACCCCTCCCCTTCAGGGGAGGGGTTGGGGTGGGGCATGTCCGCAAACACAGCGCCGTGGTCACAAGCCCCACCCCCGTCCCCTCCCCTGAAGGGGAGGGGGGCTGGAGAAAGCGGCCGTGGATGCGGGCCCGGCGCCCGATCATCCGCACTGCGCCCGGTGGAGCAATTTCTGGTCGGCGAGGACGAGCGCGACCATCGCCTCCACCACCGGAGCGCCGCGTATTCCGACGCAGGGATCGTGGCGTCCCTCCACTCCGAGCGACGCGACCGAGGAGGTGGGCTTGAAGGCGGCCCGGACGACGATCGGGCCGCCGGTCGAGATCCCGCCGGTGATCCCGCCCGCCAGCGACGGATCGGCATTGTTCTCGCCGCGAAGCCGCGCGGCCTCGAAGCCGGCGCCGATCTCGACCGCCTTGACCGCGTTGATCGACATGAGGGCGGCGGCGAGCTCCGAATCGAGCTTGGCGTAGACCGGCGCTCCCCAGCCGGCGGGCACTCCGGTCGCGGTGCATTCGATCAGTGCGCCGAGCGAGCTCCCGGCCGAGCGGGCCTCGTCGAGAAGCTCACCCCATCGGGCCTCGTCCGGGGAATCGCCGATCCGGACGATCCGGGCGGCGATCGTCGCTTCCGCGACCACCAGCCGGGCGACGGCCCCCGCGGCCACGCGCGAGGCGGTCTCCCGGGCGGAGGCCCGGCCGCCGCCGCGAGGATCGCGAAGGCCGTATTTTGCCTCGTAGGCGGAGTCGGCATGGCCGGCGCGGGGCGGCATGTTCTCATAATCTTTCGGACGGGCGTCGACATTGTCGATGACGAGGCTGATCGGGGTGCCGGTGGTCCGGCCCCGATAGGTACCGGAAAGAATCCGCACCCGGTCGGGCTCCTGGCGCGGGGAAGTGTGGCTGGAAAGGCCGGGACGGCGGCGGTCGAGCCAATGCTGGATGTCGTCTTCGCCAAGGGCGAGGCCGGGCGGGCAGCCGTCGACCACGGCGCCGATGGCAGGGCCGTGCGACTCGCCCCAGCTAGTGTATCGGAAGAGGCGGCCGAACGTGTTGAAGCTCATGCCCTCACCCTCCCATTGCTGCGCAATGGGCCCCTCCTTCTCCCCTAGAGGGAGAGGGGTTTTGGCGGGCGGCTTCGCCTCGATCCCCCTCTCCCACCTGGGGAGAGGGAGGGGCCCGCCCGCCGAAAGCGGGTGGGAGGGTGAGGGAAGTCACGTCGTCGCGATGTCCGGGGCGTCTTCGGCTTTCATTCCGACGACGTTGTAGCCGGCGTCGACATGGTGGATTTCGCCGGTGACGCCCGAGGCGAGGTCGGAGAGGAGGTAGAGGCCGGCGCCGCCGACATCCTCGATCGTGACGTTGCGGCGGAGCGGGCTGTTATATTCGTTCCATTTGAGGATGTAGCGGAAGTCGCCGATCCCGCTCGCCGCCAGGGTCTTGATCGGGCCGGCGGAGATGGCGTTGACCCGGATATTCTCGGGGCCGAGGTCCATTGCGAGATATTTGACGCTGGTCTCGAGCGCCGCCTTGGCGAGGCCCATGACGTTGTAATGCGGGATGACCTTCTCGGCGCCGTAATAAGAGAGGGTGAGGAGTGCTCCGCCGTCGGGCATCATCTCGCGGGCCCGGCGGGCGATCGCGGTGAAGCTGTAGGCGGAGATGTTCATCGACATCAGGAAGTTTTCGAGGCTGGTCTCGACATATTTGCCGCGAAGTTCGTTCTTGTCGGAGAAGCCGATGGCGTGGACGACGAAGTCGATCGTGTCCCAGCGCGCCTTCAATTGCTCGAACATCCGGTCGAGATCGGCCATTTCGGCGACGTCGCATTCGATCAGGAAATCGGAGCCCACCTGGGCGGCGAGCGGCCCGACCCGCTTGCGGAGCGCCTCGCCCTGATAGGAGAAAGCGAGCTCGGCGCCATGTTCGGCGAGCTGCTTCGAAATCCCCCAGGCCAGCGACTTTTCGTTGGCGAGGCCCATGATCAGGCCGCGCTTTCCCTCCATCAATCCCGTCATCCGATGCGTTTCCTGTGATGGGCCTCTTCGCTCTCCTTTAAGGCTTCTTCGGGCACCTCCGCCAGAGCCGCGTTGAGCTCGGCCCCGATCACCACCCCCAAGCCGATGATGAAGAAGAAGGTGAGGCCGATGATCACTCCGGCGAGGCCTCCGTAGGTGAGGGAGTAGCCGCCCAGGTTCGAGAGGACGACCGGGAGCAATGCGGTCGTCGACAGCCACCAGATCGCGACGAAGAGCGGGCCCGGCCATTTCGGGCAGCCCTTGCCGCGATATTTCTTTGGGGTGAGCGAGTAGAAGATCAGATAGAGCGCACCGAAGAGCATCAGCGCCGGAACCACCCGGAACAGATTGACCAGCCCGACCAGCTCCTCAGCGCCCGGGATCAGCCCGACCATGATTTCCTGGACTCCGGACAAAAGCACCGAGAGGCTGAAGGCGACCATCGCGACGATCACCGCGCCGATGATCATTCCGACCGAGCCGAGCCGATATTCCCAGAAGGGCCGGCTGAAGGTCACCCCATAGGCCCGGCGGATGATGTCCCGGATCGTCTCGATGAAGCTGCCCGTGGTCCACAGGCCGATAAGGGCGCCGAGCCAGAGCAGATTGCCGGAGCGGGCGCTGATGACGTCGCTTATCGGCTTCCTGAGCACGTCCGCAACATCGGGCGGCATAGTCTGGAGGATTCCGATGACCGCTGCCAGCCCCTCCTCCGTCTGGCCGAACAGGCGGGCGACCGCGGCCGCGACGATGACGAAGGGGAAGAGCGACATCAGGGCGAGGTAGGCGAGGTTTCCGGCGTGGATGAAGCCGTCATTATAGACACCGACCGCGACCCGCTTGATCACTTCGAACGGATATTGGCCGGGCTTCATCCGGCTTCGCATATGGCCCAGCCGGGCTTTGGCCTTGGTGAGCCGCTTGCGCCTGGCTTCCGGCGATTCGGGGGAGATTTCCTGCATCGGGCGACTAACGTCCGAATCTCTGGGGATCGCGCAGACGGTTCATGACAGGGCTAGACGCCCAGACCCGCCCTCGGGTTTCCCTTGCCCTTGCGGCCCCAGTTTTCGACGAAGCGGGTCAGCTCCTCGTCCCCGGCGGGGACGTCGATCATCAAGGTGACGAGCTGGTCGCCCCTCTGGCCGCCTTTCGCGGTGAAACCCTTCCCCTTCAGACGGAGCACCTTGCCCGAGCTGGTGCCGGCCGGGACGCTCAATATCACCGGTCCGTCGACCGTGGGCACCTTGACCTTGGCTCCGAGCACGGCCTCGTCGAGCGAGACCGGCAGGTCGAGGCGGATATTGTCGCCGTCGCGCACGAAGAAGCGGTGCGGCTTGATCGAGATTGCGACGATCGCGTCGCCATTGCCGCCCGGCCCGGCCTGGCCCTGGCCGGCGAGCCGGATCCTGGTCCCTTCCTCGACTCCGGCCGGAAGCTTGATCGAAATCGTCTTTCCGCCGGCGAGCGTGACCCGCTGCTCCTTCAGCGCCGCGGCGTCCTCGAAGCTGACCGGAAGCCGGTAGGCGGCGTCGGCCCCTTTCCGGGGCGGCGGTGCCGGGCGGCGGCCGCCGAAGCCGCCGAAGCCGCCCATTCCGCCCGGAGCGGCGCGGCGCTGGCCCGTTTGGCCTCCGAACAGCCCGTCGAACAGGTCCGACAGGTCGATCTCCTCGCCGCCGCCGAAATCGGGGCCGGGGTTGCGGCCGAAGCCGGCGCCCCCAGCCGCGGGCCGGCCCGCGGGCCCGCCGCCGCCATAGCCGAAGGGCGAGCGCGGATTGCCCTCCTCGTCGATCTCGCCGCGATCGTAGCGGGCGCGCTTGTCCTTGTCGGTGAGGATATCATAGGCCCGGGTGACCTTGGAGAAGCGCTCCGAAGCGTTCGGATTGCCCTTGTTCTTGTCGGGATGAAGCTCCTTGGCGAGCTTGCGATAGGCCTTCTTGATCTCGGCCTCGCCCGAGTCGCGCTTCACGCCCAGTTGTGAATAGAGATCCGCCATCGTGCTGCTTCGTTCTCCAGACCGCCGCAAATGTCCACTCTTGCATCGCGGATACGCTGTATCAGATGGGTAACGCACCTCGAGGGTGCAAGCTTCCTCGTCATTCCGGCGAGAGGGCGCATGCTTGTGCCGTACACGCACAAACGGCAAGAGGCGGTCATGGCCGACGATCCCCACGCCCTTTTCGAGGAATGGCTCGCCGAGGCGCGGCTCACGGAGCCGAACGATCCCACCGCAATGGCGCTGGCGACGGCGGACGCCCGCGGCCTTCCCTCGGTCCGGATGGTTCTGATGAAGGGCCATGACGGGCGCGGCTTCGTCTTCTACACCAATTTCGACAGCCGCAAGGGCGGGGAGCTCGCGGCCAATCCCAACGCCGCCTTGCTCTTCCACTGGAAGTCGCTTCGCCGCCAGGTGCGCATCGAGGGGCCGGTCGAGCCCGTCAGCCGCGTCGAGGCCGATTCCTATTTCGCCACCCGCGCCCGCGATTCGCAGCTCGGCGCCTGGGCATCGGACCAGTCTCGCTCCCTCGATGCCCGGTCCACGTTCGAGGCGCGTTACGACGAGGTCCGGCGCCGCTTCGAGGGCGGCGAGGTGCCCCGCCCGCCGCGCTGGGGGGGGATGCGGGTGGCCCCGGAACGAATCGAATTCTGGAGCGACCGCGCCCACCGGCTTCACGAACGCCGTCTCTTCACCCGCTCTTCCGAGGGCTGGGCCGAGGGGCTTCTCTACCCGTGAGCGGAGCCCATCCAGCACACGAGACGCACGCGTCCCTGACCACGAGGGCGGCGCTCGCAAGCGTCACCACGGCGCTCTTCCTTCTGCTTCTCAAGGGCTATGCGGCCTGGGCCACCGGCTCGGTCGCGATGCTCGGCTCGCTCGCCGATACCGGGCTCGATCTGCTCGCCTCGCTGATCACGCTCTACGGGGTTCGGATCGCCGCCGCGCCGGCCGATCTCGATCACCGCTTCGGCCACGGCAAGGCGGAGGCGCTGGCGGCGCTGGCCCAGGTCGGGATCATCGCCTTTTCCGCGCTGGGCATCGGCTGGCGGGCGATCGACCGGCTGGTCGGCGGCCAGGAAACCGCCCATGCCGAATATGGAATCGGGGTCTCGATCCTCGCCATCGTCGTCACCCTGTGCCTGCTCGCCTATCAGCGCCGGGTCATCGCCCGAACCGGCTCCGTCGCGATCGAGACCGATCGCGTCCATTATCAAAGCGACCTCCTGCTCAACCTCGCGGTGATCGCCGCCCTCGTCCTCGACCAGTATATCGGCCTCACCGGCGCCGACCCGATCTTCGGAATACTCATCGCCCTGTGGCTGCTTTGGGGCGCCTGGCGCGCGTCGAGCCGGGCCGTCGATCAGCTGATGGACCGGGAATGGCCGGAGGAGAAACGCCGCCGCTTCGTCGAGGTCGCCGCCCGCCACCCGGCGCTGAAGGGCCTTCACGACCTCAGGACCCGGACCAGCGGCGCCCACGATTTCGTCCAGTTCCACGTCTGGGTCGATCCGGGGATGACCGTCGCCGAGGCCCACCGGGTGATGGACGAGGTCGAGCTCAAGCTCGCGGCCGAATTTCCGGGCGTCGAGATCCTGATCCACATCGATCCCGAAGGCCAGGTCGACCAGCCCGGCAATCCGCTCGTCGAAACCGACCTTACCCCCAAAGCTGCGGAGGAACGACCCGGTGGCTGAACTGCGACTCGTCCAGGTCGACGCCTTCGCCGACCGCCCGTTCACCGGCAACCCGGCGGCCGTGGTGCCGCTCGAACAATGGCTTCCCGACGACATCCTGCAGTCCATCGCCGAGGAGAACAACCTCTCCGAGACCGCCTTCACAATCCCGTCGGCCGACGGCGAAGCGGATTACGATCTGCGATGGTTCACACCCACGGTGGAGGTCGCGCTGTGCGGCCATGCGACCCTCGCCAGCGGCCACGTCCTGATCGGCGACCGCGAGACGCTGCGCTTCCGGACCCGCCGGGCCGGCACGCTCATGGTCGGCCGCGACGGCGCGGGGTACCGGCTCGATCTGCCGCAGACCCGCTGCAGGCTGGCGACCGAGGAGCGGTTGCGGGACGTCATCGCCCGCGACGGAGCGAGCATCGTCGACATCGTCTCCCGCGACGGCGCCGGCGATTCGGCCCCGCCCGAACTGTACCTGAGCTACGAAGGATCGGAGGGCGTCGCAATCCTGCTCTTCGCCGACGAAGACGCGGTCCGGGCGCTTGCACCCGACATGAAGCGGCTCGCCGAGATCGACTATATGGCGATCGCCACCGCGCCGGGCAGCGGAGACCATGACGTGGTCAGCCGGGTTTTCGTCCCAGCCTGGGGAGTCGAGGAGGATCCGGTCACCGGCTCCGCCCACGCCGCCCTCACCCCCTTCTGGGCGGAGCGGCTCGGGCGCGAGTCCTTCACCGCCTATCAGGCGAGCCGGCGGGGCGGCCGGGTGGAATGCCGGCGGGAGGGCGATCGTGCGGTCCTCGGCGGCAGGTGCGTGACGGTGATCGAGGGAATGCTGAGGTTCTGACGGCCTGGGAAAGGCCCGGAAGCCCCCTTTATGCCAGCGGTACCCGGATCCGGTGAATGGTGCCTTCGGGCGAGGACTGAACGTCGCTCCGCGCCTTCAGCCGCTGGAGGAAGGCCGTGACCAGGCGGCTTCCGAGGCCGGGCCTGGCCGTCCCGGCGACGAAGCCGCGGCCGTCGTCCGCCACCTCGATGATCGCGGCGCCGTCGTCGCGCCAGGCCTTGACCCGGATCGAGCCGCCGCGGTCGCCGAAGGCGTGCTTGCAGGCGTTGGTGACGAGCTCGTTGACGATGATCCCGATCGCCACCGCGCTTTCGTGCGGCACCAGGATCGGCTCGAGCTCGGACGAGAGCGTGATTCCATCCGGCAGGATCCCGCGCCTTATCTGGTCGCATATCTCCTGGAGCTGGTCCTGGAGCCGGACCGAGGCCAGGCCCTGGCTGCTCGGGGCGAGCGCGTCGTAGACGGCGGCGACCGCCTTCAGCCGCTCCGCCGCCTCGTTCAGCGCGTCCCTGACCTCGTCGCTGGGCGAGCGGTTCGCCTGGAGGGTCAGAAGACTGGTGACGATCTGGAAATTGTTCTTGGTGCGGTGGTCCATCTCCCTAAGGGCATGGCCGAGGAAATTGATCCGCCGGGTCCGCTCGAGCTGCCCGGCGCGGACCTCGCGCTGGTAGAGGCCGAGCGCGAGGAGGATGATCCCTTCGGTGAAGGTGCCCACAACCAGTGACATCGCGGCGCGGGCCTCTCCGAGGGCGAAGCTTCCGCTGGGTGGCAGGACCAGATACCAGATGAGGGCGGTCCCGAGTACCATAGAGACGAGGCCGCTGCGCCAGCCGCCGAGGAGGGCGGCGAGAACGACGGCGACGATCCCGAGGGCGAACGGCGCCACTTCGCCGAGCAGCGGGGAGGCGGCGAGCCTGACTCCGACAAACAAAGCGGTCACCCCGATGCCGACGGCGACTTCCGTCACCGGCCTCGGCAGCCGGCGCGACAGACTTCGCGGCAGATCGATGGTGACGAGCCTGCGCAATCAACCCCACTCCCATCGGGTTGTTACCACAGGAGTGCGGTGGCCGACCACCCGCGCCGCCTTGATCGATGTTAAGGGGGCGGAACGATCGGCGGGCGGGGTTCGCCCGGCGCTTGCCTCTTGCCGGAGCGCCCGCCAAGGTCCGCGGCGCAAGTTAGAGGGAATGGGAATGACCGCGACCAAGGAAGAGCCCCTCCGCCGCGACATCGGCTTCGTCGGCTCGGCCTTCCTGTCGTTCAACGGAATGGTCGGCGCCGGCATCTTCGCCTTGCCTGGAACCCTGTACGAGCGCTTCGGAGCGTTCAGCCCCTTCCTCTTCCCCTTGTTCGGGCTGCTCGTCCTGGTCGTCGCCTTGCCCTTCGCTCGAGTGGCGGCGCGGCATCCGGCTTCCGGCGGCCCGGTCGTCTATGCAGCCGCCTTCGGACCCGCCGCCGCCTTCCAGGCCGGCTGGATCTACTACATCGCCCGGGCGACCGCGCTCGCCGCCAATCTGACGGTGCTCGTCACCTATCTGGCCGTGCTGTGGCCGCCGCTCGGCGAAGGGCCGGCTCGGGCGGGGATCATCCTTGCCGTGTGCGGGCTGCTCGTCTGGATCAACATCGTCGGGGTGAGGCGAGCCGTGCAGCTGATCGACGCCTTGACCCTGCTCAAGGCGGCGCCCTTGCTGTTCGTGGCGCTGATGGGCCTCGTCGTGGCCGGCGGGACGATCGAGGCGCCATCCGGGGCGCCGCCGTTCACCGACCTCGAAGCCGCGGCCTTGCTCATCCTCTATGCCTTTATCGGCTTCGAGAACAGCGTCACCCCCGCCGGCGAGACCTCCAACCCGACCCGCAACATCCCGCGGGCGCTGATCGCCACCATCGTCGGCACGGCTTTGCTCTATTTCCTGGTCCAGCTCTCCTATGTTGCGGTGATGGAGCCGGGCGACGGCGGCGACGCTCCGATGGTTGCGCTCGGCACCGCGTTGATGGGGCCCGCGGGCGGCCTCCTGCTCGTCGCGGCGGCGGTCTTCTCGCTGCTCGGCAATATCGGCGGCGGCCTCACCGGCACGTCGCGAACGAGCTACGCCATGGGCCGGGACGGCCTTCTCCCCGGCTGGTTCGGCCGGGTCAGCGCGCGCTTCGCCACTCCGGCCAATTCGATCGCCTTCATGGGCGCCCTGATCGCGTTGCTCGCGCTCAGCGGAAGCTTCGCCTGGCTCGCCGTGGTCAGCACCCTGGCGCGGATGTTCGTCTATTCGATCAGCATCGCGTCGCTGGCCAGGCCCGTCGTCCCAGCGCGGGCTGGGACCCCGGCGGGTGAAGAAATCGGGCGCCTTTCGCCCGCCGGGGCCCCAGCCTCCGCTGGGGCGACGGTGTGGCTGATGATCGTTCCGGCAATCGCCGTCTGCGCCTGGGCCGCGGCCCAGACAGCCTGGCCGAGCTGGCGGATGCTGATCATCCTCGTCGCCGCGGGGACGATCCTCTACGCGGCGGCCAGATTTTCCGCCTGGAAAGCGACGGTCTCCTCGATCCAGCCGCCGCCGAGCACTCGCGATCCTTCGTAGATCACGGCGGCCTGGCCCGGAGCGACCCCGAATTCGGGGGATTCGAAATGGAGGAACTCGCCGTCGAACGTCGCCGGCGCCGGGCGGGCCATCGACCGCACCTTGGCGGTGAGCCTCTCCCTTTGTCCCTCGCCGAGCCAGTTGAGCCCGGACAGCCGGGCGGCCCGGACCGCCAGCGCCGCTTTCGGGCCGACCACGACCCGCCGCGACTCCGGCTCCAGCCGGACGACGTAGAGCGGCTCGGACTGCCCGCCTATCTCGAGTCCACGGCGCTGGCCTACGGTGAAATGGATGAGCCCGCGATGCTCGCCGAGCGCTCGACCCTCCAGGTCGACGATCTCGCCCGGCCGAGCCGCTTCCGGCCGAATCTTCTTCACCACCGAGGCATAATCGCCGTTGGGGACGAAGCAGATGTCCTGGCTGTCGGGCTTGTCGGCGACGAGCAGGCCGAGCTCGCGAGCAATCTCGCGAACCGCCGGCTTGGGCAGGCCGCCGAGCGGGAAGCGCAGGAAATCGAGCTGCTCGCGGGTGGTCGCGAAGAGGAAGTAGCTCTGGTCGCGCGCCGGATCGGCGGCGCGGTGAAGCTCGGCCCCGAGCGGTCCGGCGACCCGGCGGACATAATGGCCGGTGGCGAGGCAGTCGGCGCCGAGGTCTCGGGCCAGAGCGAGAAGATCCGTGAACTTGACCGACTGGTTGCACGACACGCACGGGATCGGAGTCCGGCCCCTTGCATATTCGTCGGCGAAGCGCTCGATCACACTGTCGCGGAAGCGGGTTTCGTAGTCGAAGACGTAATGGGCGATTCCGAGCCGCTCGGCGACGGTGCGCGCGTCGTAGATGTCGCGGCCGGCACAGCAGGTCTTGGAGCGCCCGATCGCCTCGCCATGATCGTAGAGCTGGAGTGTGATCCCGATTACCTCGGCGCCGGTCCGGGCGGCCAGAGCGGCGACGACCGAGCTGTCGACCCCGCCGGACATGGCGACGACGATCCGGGCCTCGGCAAGCGGGCGATCGAGCTGGAAATCGGCGATCATGGCCTGCGCTACATAGGGGCGGGGGGCGGCAAAGCCCAGCCTGGGGTCGCCCTCGTCATTGCGAGGAGCGAAGCGACGAAGCAATCCAGATCGGACGTCCGAGCCGCTGGATTGCTTCGCTTCGCTCGCAATGACGGGGGAGGGCGGGCATCGCGATCGCGCATTAACCGCGGTAAACTCCTCCCTAACCCGCCCTTAACCGCGTCTTAGACCCTGGCCGCTAGAAGGACGGCATGGATTTGAGCTTCTTCCGCCGGGTCGAGCAGAGGTTTGCGAGCCGGGCGCCCGCGCGCCTGGATTTCGGAATGCTGGTCGCGACATTGCGCGCCCAGCGCGATTCGGGGCCGGCGGCCTCGGCTCGGTCGGCCGCTTCGGCGCCGGCGGTTTGCCTGCCAGATCCGATCACTGAGATACTCCTCGCCGGCCCCGCCTGGCGCGAGGCGGTGGCGGCTCAGCGCGGTTGCTTCAACCCGGCCTTCGCCCGGCAGGACCGCCCGTGAGGCGATCCTGCAATCAAATCGAGCGCAACGGGCCCTCAACCGAGATGAAGCCCGCGTTTACCTTGGGGTTTCAGTCTTCCTTCAACGCCTGCCCCTTAAGGCAAAGCGAAGGGAGGCAGGAGATAAGATGTCCGTGAACGTCCTTGAATATAACATGATCGAGACCCCGGCCCCGCGCCCGGCGCAGGTCATCGGCCCGTTGGGTGAGCCGCTGACCCTCGATTCGCTGCCGCCCCCTTCGACGACCCGCTGGGTCGTGCGCCGTAAGGCCGAAGTGGTCGCCGCAGTGAATGGCGGCCTGCTCAGCGTCGACGAGGCCTGCGCGCGCTACACGCTCAGCCTCGAGGAATTCGCCTCCTGGCAGCGCGCGGTCGACCGCTCGGGAATGCCCGGCCTTCGAGTGACCCGGATTCAGCATTATAAGAGCCTCTACGAAAGGCAGCAGAAATTCTGATCTGCTAATCCTCCCTGCCGCGATGCGGTGGGGCGGGGGACCACCCGACGTGTGGTGGTGGGGTAGACGCGAAGGCTTCTTCCGTCTTGCGCTCGATCGTCGGATTTCCGGCAGCTACCCTCCACCATGTTTCACATGGTCCCCCTCCCCATGCTTCGCATGGGGAGGATCAATGGAAATCTCTCGACTTCACCTTGATCACGCCCGCCGCCTTCGCCTTGCGCGGGTCCGGTGGGACGCCCTTGCCTCCGTCCGCCGGCGCATAGCGGTGGGGGAAATCCATCGCGCCTACCCGATGCAATAGGGGCGTCAGGTCCTCGAGCCGGTCGGCGACGACGTGGATGACCTCGCCTTCCTTCTGCATCCGCCCTTTCACTCCGATCATCGCCGAGCCCATCACGACCCGCCTCTGCGCCTCGAACCTGCGCTGCCACAATATGATATTGGCGATCCCGGTCTCGTCCTCGAGGGTGATGAAGGTGACGTTGCCCTTGCCCGGCCGCTGGCGGATGAGGACCAGGCCCGCCACCTCGACCCTGGACCCGTCCTTGAGCCGGGCGAGGCCGGCGCAGCTCGTCACCCTGTGTCCAAGCGCATCGCGCAGGAAGGCCAAGGGGTGGGCTCGAAGCGAGAGCTGGACGGTGCGATAGTCCTCGACCACCTCGCGTCCGCCGGTGAGCGGGGTCAGCACCACTTCGGGCTCTGAGCCGAGTGAGTCGGCCGCGGCGAACAGAGGCAGAAGCGTCTCGCCCAGCCCGCGCACCCGCCACAAGGCCTGGCGGCGGTCGAGGCCGAGCGAGGCGAAGGCGTCGGCGTCGGCGAGCTTCTCAAGCGCCGCGACGGGGACTCCGGAGCGGCGCCAGACGTCCTCCACCGAGTCGAAGGGGGCTTCGGCGCGGGCGGCGAGGATGCGGGCGGCGTGGAGGTTGGCGAGGCCGCGCACCATTCGAAGGCCGAGTCGGAGGGGCAATAGCTCCTCCCCGGAACGGGGAGGGGGACCGCCGCCGTCAGGCGGTGGTGGAGGGGGCCCGGCGTTGGGACTGCGGAGACGCGGGCCCCCTCCACCATGCTTCGCATGGTCCCCCTCCCCGTTCCGGGGAGGAACAAATTCCTCCATCCTCGTGTCCCACCGGCTCCGGTTGATGCACACCGGGCGCACCTCCACCCCGTGATTCCGGGCGTCCCTCACCAGCTGGGCGGGCTGGTAGA
Source organism: Sphingomonadales bacterium (assembly GCA_038257735.1). Taxonomy (GTDB): domain Bacteria; phylum Pseudomonadota; class Alphaproteobacteria; order Sphingomonadales; family Sphingomonadaceae; genus Allosphingosinicella. The sequence goes on from JBBSIZ010000001.1 coordinate 20,200, forward strand.
AGCCCATCGGCTGGGCGTTGAGGATGGCGGCGCAGAAAACGTCCGGATGGTGGCACTTCATCCAGCTCGACGCATAGGCGATCTTGGCGAAGCTCGCGGCGTGGCTCTCGGGAAAGCCGTAGCTTCCGAAGCCCTCGATCTGCTTGAACGTCCGCTCGGCGAAGTCGCGGGCGTAGCCGCGTGCCACCATGCCTTCGATCATCTGGTCCTCGAAGCGGCTGACCCCGCCCGTGGACTTGAAAGTCGCCATTCCCCGGCGAAGCCGGTCGGCGTCGGACGGCGAGAAGCCGGCGCCGACGATCGCGACGTTCATCGCCTGCTCCTGGAAAAGCGGAACGCCGAGCGTCTTCTGGAGCACCGCCCGAAGCGCCTCGGAAGGGAATTCGACCTTCTCCCTGCCCTCGCGGCGGCGCAGATAGGGGTGGACCATGTCGCCCTGGATCGGCCCCGGGCGGACGATCGCGACCTGGATGACGATGTCGTAAAATTCCTTCGGCTTCATCCGCGGCAGCATCGACATCTGGGCCCGGCTCTCGATCTGGAAGGTCCCGATCGTGTCGGCCTTCCGGATCATCTCGAAGACTATGGGATCGTCCTCCTGGAGGACGTCCGACCACAGGTTCATGTCGAGGCCCTTATGCGTCCGCAGAAGGTCGAAGGCGCGGCGCATGCAGCCGAGCATCCCGAGGCCGAGTACGTCCAGCTTCATGATCTTCAGTTCTTCGAGATCGTCCTTCTCCCATTCGATCACCCGCCGGTCGACCATCGCCGCCGGCTCGATCGGAACGAGATCGTCCAATCGGTCGCGGGTCAGGACGAAGCCGCCGGGATGCTGGCTGAGGTGGCGCGGAGTCCCGATCAGCCGGCGGGTGAGCTCGAGCGTCAAGGCCAAACGCGGGTCGTTCAGGTCGAGGCCGAGCTCCTCGACATGACGCTCTGGCACGCCCGCCTCCGACCAGCCCCAGACCTGGCTCGACAGAATGGCGGTGAGGTCCTCGGGCAGCCCGAGCGCCTTGCCGACCTCGCGCACCGCGCCCCGGGTCCGGTAGCGGCTGACCACCGCGGTCAAGGCGGCGTGGCCATGGCCGTAATGTTCGTAGATCCATTGGATCACTTCCTCGCGCCGCTCATGCTCGAAATCCACGTCGATGTCGGGCGGCTCGTTGCGGCTCTCGGAAATGAAGCGCTCGAAGAGGAGGGTGTGCTTGACCGGATCGATCGAGGTGATCCCGAGCACGAAGCAGATCATCGAATTGGCCGCCGAGCCCCGCCCCTGGCAGAGTATCTCCTGGCTCCGGGCGAACTGGACGACCGAGTTCACGGTAAGGAAATAGGGCGCGTAGGCGAGCTTCTCGACGAGCCCCAGCTCCTTTTCGAGCAGGTCGACATGGCTTCGAGGCGGGCCTTCCGGGAATTTGGAAGCCAAGGCGGTTCGGGTCAGCCGCTCGAGCGCCTCTTGCGGGGTCCGGCCCGACATCACGATCTCGTCGGGATATTGGTAGCTCAGCTCGCGAAGCGAAAAGATACAGCGCTCGGCGATTTCGGCGCTGGCCCGGACCGAATCGGGATGGTCCCGGAAGCGCCGCTCCATCTCCTCCGGCGGCTTCAAATGGCGGTCGGCGTAACGCTCGCGGCGGAAGCCGAGATCGTCGATCGTGCATTTGTGGCGGATCGCGGTGACGACGTCCTGGAGCATTCTCTTGTCGGGCGAATCGTAGAGCACGTCGCCGGTGGCGAGGGCTCGGACCTTGTGGCGCCGGGCCATCACGTCGAGGGCGTGGAGCCGGGCCGAATCGCCCGGCCGGCGGCGATGGGTGAGGGCGAGATGGGCCCGGTCCCCGAAGATATCGCGCATCGAAGCGAGCGCGGCCTGCGTTGTCTCGTCGGCCTCGTCGGGCACGAGGGCGGCGACCAGGCCCGCGTTCCAGGCGGCGACGTCCTCCCAGTGGAGGAAGCATCGGCCCTTCTCGCCCTTGTCGCGGTCGGCGCGGCCCTTGCCGGCGGTAAGCAGCCGGGTGAGGCGCGACCAGCCGGCCCGGTCCTCGGGCCAGACCAGGAGACCGGTTCCGTCCATCAGCTCCAGCCGGCAGCCGGGGATCAGGCGCACCCCGGTCTCGTCGGCCGCCCTCAGCGCCTTGACGAGACCGCCGACGCTGTTGCGATCGGCGATTCCCAGCGCGGGATAGCCGAGCAAGGCGGCGGCCGCGAACATCTCCTCCGCGCTCGACACCCCGCGAAGGAAGGAGAAATGGGTAAGGGCTTGGAGCTCGATATACATTAGAGCGCCCTGCCGCCGAGTTGGACTGACCGGTCATGCCGGACTTGATCCGGCATCCACCTTGTTCCCTTCGGCAGCAGCCGCAGGAAGGTGGACCCCGGATCAAGTCCGGGGTGACGATTCACCACCGCGCACGTCGCCCTCCGAAGTGGACGACCTGGAGAGTTGCGCACGGCACCGCTTTTTTTTCTGCTTGCGGAGGCTTGTTGGAGTGCCTGAAATTGCCAACCGCCGCCGAAGTGACTATATGAAGTGACTATATTGAAGGAACCGGCTATGGGCAAGGTGATCGGAGCGGCCGAGTTCAAGGCGCACTGCCTGCGAATCCTCGACGAGGTCCAGCGCACCGGCGAGCCGGTGACGATCACCAAGCGGGGCAAGCCGGTCGCGGAAGTGAAGCCGGTTCGGAAAGAGGGCGGTCGCTTGACCTTCGGCTGCATGAAGCACCCGGCATACCGTTTCGACGATCCATACAGCCCGGTCGTCGACCCCAGCGAAATCCATGCCGACGACCCGTCAAAATGGGATGATCTTCTTTGATCCTCCTCGATACGGTGACGATCCTCTGGTTCACGCTTGGGGATAATCGTCTCGGTCCCGAAAGCCGGTCGCTGATCGCCAGCGACAACGATTTTGCTATCTCCGCTATCACAGCTTGGGAAGCGGCGATGCTGGTGAGGAAGGGGCGGATTGACCTGGGGAGAAGCCCTTTGGCGTGGATCAACGGCATATTGACCGATCCGCGCATGACGCTGGCGCCGATTACTCCGAAAGTGGCGGTCGAAGCCGGTCTCCTGCCGACCGTTATCCATGGAGACCCGGCGGACCGCCTGATCATGGCGACGGCCAATGACCTCGTTTGCCCGCTTCTGACCCCCGACGAGAAGCTTCTCGCTTATGCCACGGAGGGACATGTTCAGGCGATCGACGCGCGTCGCTAGCCCTTTCACCCGAACACCCCGTGCAAATACCAGCCGAGGTCGCCGGTGCGCCGATCCACCCCGTCCCCCCTCCGGTAGAGCCAGAACCTCGCCCCCTCTTCGTCCTCGACCTGGAAATAGTCGCGAATGCCTTCCGCTTCGGCGGCGCGCTTCCACCATTCGCCGTGGATCCGCTCGGGGCCGTCGGCCCGGGCGACCCGATAGGCGCGGCCGCGCCAGGTGAAGCGGCGGGGCGGAAGATCGGGGAGCAAGGCGACGACATTCTCGACCCGCTCCGGCGGCGAGAGGAGTCGGACCGGGCGCGGCCATTTCGGCCAGGGCGAAGCGGAGTCGAGCGGGCCGATTCGGGCGACGCTCCGCTCGGGGACGTCGCTCTCGACCGCGGTGGCCCGGTAGAGGCGGCGGGGGCCGAGCCGGCCGGCGAGCCGGTCGACGAGAATTGCAAGGTCGGATTCGGGCCTGTCCCCGGAGAGCTGCTCCGGGGCGAGCGGCTCGACCCGGCCGGCGACGAGGCGCATCGAATCGAGGCCGAAGCCGGGCTCGATCGTCTCGATCTTCATTCCCAGAAGGCGAAGAAGATGGGCGCCGTCGCGGGTGGCGCGGGCGGTGCCGATGGCGATCCGCTCGACCCGTCCGTCGACCCGGTCGCAAAGCAAGGCGAGAGTGCGCGCCGCAAGCCCCTGCTCCCCGAGAGTCGCGATCAGGCGCTCCATCAGAAGTCCGAGCGCCCCGGCGATCACCTCGGCGGTGGCGATCGGCTCGGCGAAGCGAAGGGCGGCGGACGGGGCCTCTTCCGGAACCACGGGCTCGATCGGCTCGCCGGAGCGGCCGAGCGCTTGGTCGAGGCGGGCGAGCAGGGTCTTGCCGAAGCGGCGCTGGAGGGGACCGCGCGGCAGCGGGAGAAGATCGCCGACCGTCTCGAGGCCGAGCCGGCGGGCGGCGGCGAGGACGGGCTCCTCGACCCGAAGCGCGGCAAGCGGGAGTGGGGCGAGAGCCTCGGGCTCGCCGCCCGCGGGGCAGATCGTGCCCGGGCCGAAGCGGGCGAGGGCATGAGCGGCACCGGGCGTCTCGGCGACGGCGATCCGGGCGTCGAACCCGGCCCGGGCGCAGAAGCGGACGATCCGGCGGCACATAGTCTCCTCGCCGCCGAACAGATGGGCGAGCCCGCTGAGATCGAGGAAAAGACCGTCGGGGGGCGAGACGGCGGCGCGCGGGGTCCAGCGCCGGGCGGCGAACAAGGCGAGGCGGGTGAGGAGGTCCAGATCGGCGGCCGGATCGTCGTCGCGGATGTCGAGGCCGGGAACGAGGGCGCGGGCCCGGGCGACCGCCATTCCGGGATGAAGGCCGAAAGCTCGCGCTTCCGGCGAGGCGGCGGCGACGAGGAGGCGGTTGCCGGCGCGGCGGGAGAGGAGGAGGGGAATATCCTCCCCATCTGGCGATGGGGAGGGGGGGGCGCCGAATGCTGGTGGAGGGGCCTTCTTCTCCTTCGCCCACCGAGCGCCGGGGCGCCAATAGCTCTCATTCGGACAGGAGCAGGGCTCGCGTCCTTTTTCCCCCTCTCCCCCCGGGGGAGAGGGATTGGCGACTGCGCCAGCCCTTGAATGCCGGCACAGTTTGGTGCCTCACGCCGCCCTTCTCTCTCCGACGCCCTCACCCGGTCGGTGCTCAGATTCGGAAGGTAGAGCGAGGCGACCCTCGGCATCGGGGCTCTCCATGATGAGGTCGAACGGCGCTCCGCCGCGTTGGCGGGCGAGCGAGAGGCGCCAGCGGGGACGGCCGATCCCGGCCGTCGGCAGCGGCGAGGACGGGGCGCAGGCGAGGCGCCAGCGGGTGACCGCGGCGGACGGGGGCCCAAGCGGATCCTCGCCATTCCCGCGCCGGCGACGAAGCATGAGTGCGAGGGTTGTGCCCTCCTCGGCGGCGAGCTGGAGCCGGCGGGTGGCGGGCATGGAGGCGCGCCTCACTTCGCCGACCACCGCGGCGAGGCCGCCATGGCGAAGCCCTTCCTCCATCACCGCGAGCACGTCCTCGTCGCGGTCGCATTCGGCGTAGAGCAATCGGTCCGGAGGAAGCCCGGCTCCGGCCAAACCGGGGGCGAACAGGTCGCGGCGCCCAAGCGCCCAAAGGACGATCCCGGGACGGCGGGCGGCGATGGAGGCGAGGAACAGGGTCGCGGCGGCTTCGTCGGCCGGGCCGGGCCGCCCGCCCGCCGCCTCATTGAGCGAAGCGACCGGAAGGCCGCCTCCGGCGAGGCGGGAATCGATGGAGTCGACACCGAAGGGAAGGCATAAGCGCTCCTCGCCCGCCCCGGCGGATTCGAGCGCCCTTACTTCCGCGCGCAAGGCGGCCAGGCGTTCGGCTCGGGCTGGGCTCGGGGGCATTGCGACTCGACTCATACGTTCCTTTTATGTTCCCATCTCGTTCAGCGAGAGTCAAGTTGGGGGGCCGGATTGGAATCCTCCCCATCGCCAGATGGGGAGGGGGACCAGGCGGAGCCTGGTGGAGGGGTAGAAGGCTGGGCGGCTTGAGGTTCTCGCGGGAACCGCTAGGTCCTCCGCCACTTACCCCTCCACCACACTTCGTGTGGTCCCCCTTCCCCATCGCTTCGCGCTGGGGAGGATAAGGAACAAGATGCCCCTCCTCCGCCGACTTTTCCTCGCACTCCTCATCCTCGCCGCCGCGCCCGTCTCGGCCGCCGGCGATTCCAGCTGGTTCTACAAGAACACCGACATCCCGGCCGATCCGGCCTGGACGTTCGGCACCCTCCCCAACGGACTTCGCTACGCGGTTCGGCGCAACGCCGTACCCGAGGGGCAGGTGTCGGTCCGCCTGAGAATCGATGCCGGCTCGCTTCACGAGGCGGAGAAAGAGCGCGGCTGGGCGCATTTCGTCGAGCATATGGCGTTCCGGGGAACCAGGAATTTCGGCGACGGCGAGGTGCGCGAGACCTGGCAGCGCCTCGGCGCGAGCTTCGGGAGCGACACCAACGCTTCGACCGAGCCGAGCCAGACCGTCTACATGCTCGATTTGCCGCGCGCCGATCGCGCCTCGCTCGACACCAGCCTTCGCCTGCTCGCCGACATGGCCGACACCGCGATCTTCGACCCGAGGACCGTCGAGGCCGAGCGCGGAGTCGTCCTCTCCGAATATGGCCGCAGGACCGAGCTCGCGGTGAAGATGCGGGAAATGATGATGCCGCTCTTCTACCGCGGCCTCAAATATGCGGAGCGCGACACGATCGGGACCGAGGCGACCCTGAAGGGCGCCGACCCGGCCGGCCTCAAGGCCTTTTACGAACGCTGGTACCGGCCCGACCGGGCGACCCTGGTGATGGTCGGCGACTCCGATCCGAAGCTGATGGAGGAATTGATCGCGGCGCGCTTCGGCGGCTGGAGGCCCTCGGGCCCGGCGCCGGGAGAGCCCGATTACGGGACGCTCGCCGATGTGCCCCAGCGGACGGCGGCGATCGCCTATCCGGGCTCTCCCCATTTCGCAACCCTGAGCTGGATCCGGCCCTACCGGCCGGTCCCGCCGAGCAAGGCGCGCGAGCGGAATAGCCTTGCCCGCACCCTCGCCACCCGAATCCTCAACCGCCGGCTCGAGGCCAAGGCCCGGGGAGACGCGGCCTTCCTCAACGCCCAGGTCCAGGCCGAAAACAATGTCAACGTCGCCGATTACACCCAGATGTCGGTCATGGCGAAGGAGGGCCGCTGGCAGGAGGCGCTGAACCAGGCCTATGCGATCCTCGCCGACGCCCTGAAGGCGCCGCCCAGCCGGGCCGAGATCGACCGCGAGATGGAGAATATCCGGACCGCCGGCCGGGCCGCCGTGCAAGGCGACCCGACCCTTCGCTCCCAGGCCCGGGCCGGGCGGCTGATCTCGGCGCTCGACGGCAACAGCGTCATCTCGACCGCCGACATCCAGCTCGCCTTGTTCGAGGAGGTGGCTCCCTCCATGACTTCCGCTGCGGTGCAGGCGGCGCTGAAGGACCTGTTCACCGGTTCCGGGCCGAGGCTTGCAATGCTTTCGCCGGCGCCGCTGGCCGGCCTGCCGCAGGCCCTCGCAGCCGCCGAGGCCTCGGCGCCGGCGGTGCGCCAGGCCGAGAGACGGGTGAGCCTGGACGACCTGCCGCGGCTCGGCCCGACCGGCCGCGAGGTTTCGCGCCGGCATATCGCCGACATGGATGCGACCATCGTCCGCTTCGCCAACGGCTCCAGCCTGGTCTTCAAGCAGACCGGCTACGACAAAGGCAGCGTCAATGTGGGCCTGCGCTTCGGGCGGGGCATTGCCGGGCTTCCGGCCGGCCGCAAGTCGCCGGCGTGGATGGCGTCGCTGCTCGGCTCGACCGGAGTGGGGCCGTTCGACCTCGACGGGCTCGAGCGGCTCCTGACCGGGCGGCGGATGTCGATGAGCTTCGGAATGGACGACGAGGCGCTGGTCCTTCGCGGAGCGACCCGGGCGGAGGAGCTTGGCGACCAGTTGCGCCTGCTCGCCACCAAGATCGTCGCGCCCCATTTCGACGAGTCGATGTTCAAGCGCTCGAAGACCGCGGCGCTGGAGAATTACGACCTCGCTTTCTCCTCCGCCTCCGCTCGGATGGGCCGCGAGTTCGGAGCCGTAGCCCGGGGCGGCGATGCACGTTGGCAGCCGTTCGAGAGGGCCGAGATCGAGCGGCTCCGGCATGAGGATTTCGAGGCGTTCATGAAGCCGCTGCTGGCGCAGGGGCCGATCGAGGCGGTGATCGTCGGCGACGTCGATATCGAGACCGCGGTGGCGGCGATGCTGAAGACGGTCGCGGCCCTGCCCCGCCGCTCCGAGGTCCGGCCGCCGGCAGCCTCGCTCGCGGTTCGGCCGCCGCGCGCTTCGAAGGAGCCAATCCGATTCACCCATCAGGGCGACCGCAACCAGGCCTATGCCGCGCTCGGCTGGACCACTTTCGGAGGGACGGAAGGACGGCGCGAGCGGCGGGCCTTGAGCATCGCCGCCAATATCGCCCAGGCCCGGCTGATGGAGCGGCTTCGCGATCTGGAAGGAGCGAGCTATTCCCCGTCCGCCACCGTCCAGACGAGCTTCCAGTTCCCGGACTGGGGCTTCTTCTTCGCGGGGTCGGAGGTGAGGCCCGAGCGGGCGGACCTCTTCTTCCGCCTCGCCCGCGAGATCGTCGCCGACCTCGCTGCAAGGCCGGCGTCGGCCGACGAATGGCAGCGCGCCATCAACCCCGTGGTGACCGGGATCGAGCGCCGGCTGAAGACCAACGCCTATTGGGCCGGGGCGTTGGAGGATTGGTCGCGCGAACCCTATCTGATCGAGCATGTCAGGGCCTATCTCTCCGACTACAAGGCGCTGACGCCCGGGGACGTGCGCTCCGCTATGGCGAAATGGGTCGCGGACGAGGGCGACTGGTCGATCCTGGTTTTGCCCGCTAAGGCTGGCGGCGGTGTCGACTAACGCAGTCCAGGCGAATACGGGCGGTCCGCAGCAGGCCGCGGGCGGCGGCTGGAAGCCTTTCCGGCTCCAGCAGCAGCCTTTCTTCGAGGACAAGAACCGCGCCTTCTGGATCCTCCAGTCGGGGGGCTGGGCCGGCTATTTCTTCCTTCGGACTCTGTCTGGGATCGCCAACGCCTTCGGCTTCAGCCTGGTCATCCACATCACGCTCCTGACCGCGACCGGCTATTCGATCACCCTCCTGATGGCCTCCGCCTACAGGCGGCTGATCAAGATGCGGCCGATCATCACCTGGGTGAGCTCGATCCTGCTCATCGGAATCGCCTCGGCCGCCTTTTCGGCGATCGAGGTCTGGAGCCACGCCACTTTCGTCCGGCCTGGTATCACTCCGCAGGGTCTGCAATTCTTCGGCTCGATCGTTCTGACCCTGACCCTGCTCGTCGCCTGGTCGGCGCTCTATTACAGCATCAATTACTATCTCCTGCTCGAGGAGCAGAGCGACCGTCTTCTTCGGCTCGAGCATCAGGCGAGCTCGGCGCAGCTGGCGATGCTCCGCTATCAGCTCAACCCGCATTTCCTTTTCAACACCTTGAACTCGATTTCGACCCTGGTGCTCCTGAAGCAGACCGACCGGGCCAATGCGATGCTGTCGCGCCTGTCCTCTTTCCTGCGCTACACTTTGGTCAACGAGCCGACCGGGCATGTGACGGTGGCCCAGGAGGTAGAGACACTGAAGCTCTATCTCGAGATCGAGAAGATGCGCTTCGAGGATCGCCTTCGGCCCCGATTCGAGATCGACCCCAACGTCGCCCGGGCGAAGCTTCCGTCGCTGCTCCTCCAGCCCCTGGTCGAGAATGCGATCAAATATGCGGTGACCCCGCAGGAGGAGGGCGCCGACATCGAGGTTTCGGCGCGCCTCAACATCGACCGCGTGATGCTGACGGTGCGCGACACCGGGCCCGGAGCCGAGGACCATTGGGTGAAGGCCCAGCAGTCCACCGGCGTCGGACTGGCGAACATTCGGGACCGTCTGGCGCAAGCCTATGGCGCCGACCATCGTTTCGAGACTGAATCGAACATTCAGGGGGGCTTCCGCGTTACCATCGAAATCCCGTACCAGCTTGAACCACCCGAGGAACCGAAATGACGATCCGCACGATTCTCGTGGACGACGAGCCCTTGGCGATCCAGGGCCTGCAATTGCGCCTCGAAAAGCATGACGACGTCGAGATCGTCGAGACCTGCTCGAACGGCCGCGAGGCGATCCGGGCGATAAAGACCAACAAGCCGGACCTCGTCTTCCTCGACATCCAGATGCCCGGCTTCGACGGATTCTCGGTGATCCAGGGATTGATGGAGGTCGAGCCGCCGCTTTTCGTGTTCGTCACCGCCTATAGCGACCACGCCATCCGCGCCTTCGAGGCGCAGGCGGTCGATTATCTCATGAAGCCGGTGGAGGAGGACAGGCTCGCGGACACGCTCGACCGGGTCCGCAACCGGCTCGCGGAAAAGCGCGGGGCCGAGGAGGTGGGGCGGTTGAAGGAAGTCCTGGCCGAAGTGGCTCCGGAAGCCGTCGACCAGGTCGCGAACGCGGCCGAGGACGCGCCCAACTCCAATCGCTACGAAAAGCTGATCAACATCAAGGACCGCGGCCAGATCTTCCGGGTCGACGTCGATTCGATCGAGAAGATCGACGCCGCCGGCGACTATATGTGCATCTACACCGGCGACAACACCCTGATCCTTCGCGAGACGATGAAGGACCTGGAGAAACGCCTCGACCCGCGCCGCTTCCAGCGCGTCCATCGCTCCTGCATCGTCAATCTCGACCAGGTCCGGCAGGTCAAGCCGCACACCAACGGCGAGTGCTTCCTGGTGCTGGAGAGCGGAAGCCAGGTGAAGGTGAGCCGCAGCTATCGAGATGTGGTCGCGAGGTTCGTACACTGAGCCACCGTCGCCCCAGCGAAGGCTGGGGTCCCAGCGGGTGAAAGACATTGGATGCTTCACCCCCCGGGGTCCCAGCCTTCGCTGGGACGACGCGATGAAACCGCTGCTCCCGCTCGATCGTTGAGCCACCCATGATCCACTTCATCCTCCTCCAGGCCGCGGCCGCTCAGGCGCCCGACATCGAGCTCAACCTCAGCGCCCGCGCCCGGTCCGTCACGATCGAGCAGAAAGGCGAAGCCCGCCTCGAAGTCCGCGGCGATGGGGCGGGCAACCGGGTCGAGGTCCGGATCGAGCCGAAAGCGCAAGGCCGCACAGAGCTTCGGAACGTCACCGTCGAGGTCCATGCCGAGGCTTCGGTGAACGAAGGCGTAGAAATAGACGCGCGCTCTGAAACCCGCGCGCCCCAGTAACGTTTCGCTCCCATTCGACAGGAGTGAGCTCACAATGCGTCTTTATCCGTTGCTTGGCGTCGCCGCCGCGATCGCCGTCGTCTCTTCGCCCGCAGCCGCTCAGGATCGCCAGGACCGCCGCAACGCCCAGACACGCGGCGCCCAGTCGACGGCGCTGGCCCAGGCGGTGTCGCAGGGCCAGGACCAGCCGGACGTGCTTCTCGACATCCCCAATCTCTCGATCGACGAGATCAACCTCGAGGTGAACAACCTTCAGGTCCATATCGCGCTCGACGCGCGCCTGGCGAATCTGCTCAAGCTGACGGCGGGGGCCGACGCCAGCATCGATCAGGTCAAGATCGGAATAAAGGGCGTGCAGGCGACCGCGACCCTCGTCGTCCGCCTCGACAATGTCCGGGCGATCATCGAGCGCACGCTGCAGACGCTCGACAACAACCCTCAGCTGGTCACCCAGCTTCTCTCGACCGTCGACAATAGTGTGAGCACCGTTGGCGGAGTGGCCAACAACACGGTCGGCACCGTCGGCGGCATAGCCGGGACGGCGCTTCGTAACGGCCAGCTGCTCGACCTCGCCGGTTCGGGCCTCACCGCCGTGTCGCAGACCGTGAACTCGACCGGCCAGACGGTTCGCACCGTGCGCGACCGGGCGGGACAGCTGCTCGAAGTGGTGACCGACAGCGCCGGCAAGATCGTCAGCTCGCGGCGGGCGCCCCGATAGACTCCGGTGCGTGAGAAAGGGGACTGAGGAAAGGGGACACGTACTTTTTCGCGAAAAAGTACGTGTCCCCTTTCAGATACGTGTCCCCTTTCAGATTGAACTCCGGCAGAATCGTCAGGTCGCGCCCCAATAGACTCGGATATGGGGTTCGGCTTAAGTCGGACCCCATGGCGGCACCGGGCGACAAGGCGCGTTCAAGCCGGCCATGAAGGCCCTGAAGGAAGCGGCGGAGGCGATCCATGGCTAAGGTGACCGGACTGGGCGGCGTCTTCTACAAGGTGGAGGATCCGGAGGCGACCGCGCGCTGGTACAAGGAAACGCTTGGAGTGGGTGGCGAATGGGGAGCGATGTTCCCGTTCGCCGGCGATCCCGGCGGCTATACTCTCCTGTCCCCGTTCAAATCGTCGAGCGACTATTTCGCGCCGAGCGAGGCGGCGTTCATGATCAACCTTCGGGTCGACGACCTGGACGGAATGATCGCGGACCTGGAGTCGAAGGATATCGAGATACTCGGCCGCCAGGACGAGGAATATGGCAAGTTCGCCTGGATCGTCGATTGCGACGAGGTGAAGGTGGAGCTTTGGCAGCAGGTGGGAGAGGCGCCGGAGTGAGATTGCCTCCCCATCTTACGACGGAGAAGCAGATTTCCGCCGCCGAAACATCCCGCTTTGGCCTCCACCCGACTTGAGCACGTTCCTCCGGAACAGCTTCGCCCCCAGCATCACGGTCAGCCACACCCATAGGGCCTGCCACGCCAGCGCCAGGAGGTGCGGCCAGAGTTCCGGAGTCTGAGCCGCCCTCGCGACCATGGTGAGCGGCGAGCTGAACGGGAAGATGGCGGCGCCCAGGCCGAGCGGACTGTTGAAGGCGCCGACGGCGAAGGAGGCGAGAAGGAAGATCAGCATCTGCCCGACCGTGACCGGCATCGACAGGGTCTGCACCTCGCGGACCGAATTGGCCTGGCTGCCGATTCCAAGGAAGAGCGCGCCCAGGAGCAGGTAATTGGCGCTGTAATAAAGGAGGACGAGAAGGATGAAGAGCGCCCAGCCGACCGCCGGCTCGGGCAGGCCGGGCGCTTGGCCGGGCCACAGCGCCAGAGCGGCCAGGGCGCCGCCGACCCAGACCGCGATCCCGACCAGCGAAATGGCGAGCATCGAGACGAGCTTGCCGAGGAAGATGGCGTCGATCGGAAGCGCCGCGGCGAGGACCTCGATGATCTTGTTCGATTTCTCCTCGAGCAGGTTCGAAAGCAGCATTCCCGCCAGAAGAACGGTGAGCATGAAGAGGAGCAGTTGGCCGCCGCGGGCGGTGATCGCCCGGGTCGCGGCGAGCGCCCCTTCCGACCTGTCGGTCTCGACCACCGCGACCGCGATGGGCGGGCCCGCCCGGCCGGCGGCGGCAAGGGAGCGCTGCTGCCGCGCCTGATCGACGATCAGCGACATCTGCTTCTGGATCGAGCCTTCGCCGGCGATCGCGCCGGTGAGCAGCGGCCGATCGAAAGGGCCGGTGAGCACTGCGAGTATCCTTTTGTCCGGATTGCTCAGAAGAGCCCGCACCTGGAGCGCCTGGTCGCCGCCGCGGGGCTCGCGAACGAGAGTCGGCAGCGGCCGGGCCGCGAAACCGGGATTGAGTCGCTCGCGGGCCTCTTCGAGCGCTCTGAAATCCGACTCCGTCCCGACCACCGCCACGGTCGCGTGGACGTCCTGCCGCGCCATTCGCCCGCTCATGCTACCGAACAGGAAGGAAAGCCCGATGACGAGCAGCGGCCCGAGCAGGAAGAAGAGAAAGGTCCGCGACCAAACGGTGGCGACGAAGTCGCGCCGGGCGATGACGTAGGCGGATTGGAAGAAGCCCATCATCGCGCTTCTCCCCCGGCGGCGCTGTCGGCGAGCTCGCGCGCCGCCTGCTCGCCGGCGATTGCGACGAAGGCGTCGTGGAGGCCCGGCCGCTCGATCGAAAGATCCTCGATCCCGGCGCCGGCGTCGATCAGCGCCCTGAGCAGGGGCTCGATCCCCACCTGGGGAAGCTCGAACGACCAGAGGCCGCCCTCGTGATGTGCGTCGGGCGGAAGTGCGCCGCGCCAAGGGCCCTCGGCGATTCGGGTTCGAAGCCGCACCTGCGGCCGAAGCCGGTCGCGGGCTTCGGCGACACTGCCTTCGAACCGCACCTTGCCGCCGGCGATGATCGCGATCCGCTCGCACAGGCGCTCGGCATGGGCGATGACGTGGGTCGAGAAGATGATCGTCGCGCCGTCCGCCGCCTCCTCTCGGATGAGATGCTCGAGCCGCCCCTGGTTGATCGCGTCGAGGCCGGAAAAAGGCTCGTCCAATACGATCAGCTTCGGGCGATGGACGATGGTGCCGAACAACTGAACCGTCTGGGCCATGCCCTTGGAGAGGCTCCGGATCGGCTTGTCGACATAATCGGCGAGGCCGTTCGCCTTCAGAAGCTCCCCGGCCCGAGCCCGTCCGACGGCGAGCGGCAGGCCGCGCAGCGCGCCCATGAAGGCGACCGCCTCGCGCGCCGTCATCGCCGGATAGAGGCCCCTCTCCTCGGGCAGATAGCCGATCTGGCTTGCCGCTTCGAGCGGGCGGGCATGGCCGAGCAGAGAGCGCTCGCCGCGGTCGGGGTCGATGATCCCGAGCAGCATCCGCAAGGTGGTCGTCTTGCCGGCGCCGTTGGGTCCCAATATCCCGTAGATGCTGCCTTGCGGAACGGCGAGATCGATCCCGTCGACGGCGGCCTTGCCGTCGAAGGCCTTGAACAATCCTCTCGCTTCAATAGCTAAGCCACTCGCCACGCGTGCCCCCTTTGAGCGCCTGTGGTAGCGAGCGAGGATGAGCGAAGGCAAGCCGAAGCTGGCTGAACTGCGGATCGGGCTGCAAGAGAAAGCGCGGGAGCTGGGCTTTTGCGCGATCGGCTTCGCGCGCGCCGACTCGGCGCCGAGGAGCGGCGAGCGTCTGCGCCAGTGGCTCGCCGAGGGCGCCCATGGCGATATGATCTGGATGGAGGAGGCGGCCGAGCGCCGGGCTTCCCCGGCCGGCCTCTGGCCCGAGGTTCGCTCGTTCGTCTCATTGGGCATGAGCTACGCGCCGGCAGGCGACCCGCTGGCCCTGGCGGAGCGGCCGGAGGTCGGGCGGATCTCGGTCTATGCGCAGGGCGCCGATTATCACGATCTGGTCAAGAAGGCTCTGAAGGCGCTCGCCCGCTGGCTGGTCGCGGAGGCCGGGTGCGAATTGAAGGTGTTCGTCGACACCGCGCCGGTGATGGAGAAGCCGCTTGCCGAGGCGGCGGGCCTGGGTTGGCAGGGCAAGCACACCAACCTCGTCAGCCGAAGCGACGGAAGCTGGCTGTTCCTCGGCGCGATCTACACGACGCTGGAGCTGGAGGAGACGGCGGCGCCGCACGAAATGCATTGCGGAACCTGCTCCGCCTGCCTCGATATCTGCCCGACCAATGCCTTCCCGGCCCCGTTCCGGCTCGATGCCCGCCGCTGCATCTCCTACCTGACGATCGAGCATAAGGGGCCGATCCCGGAGGAATTTCGCGAAGCGATCGGCAACCGGATCTACGGCTGCGACGATTGTCTCGCCGTCTGTCCCTGGAACCGCTTCGCCGACTCGGCCCGGGCGAATAGGGCGTTTTTGCCGAGGGCGGAGCTGGTCGCGCCGAGGCTGGCCGATCTGCTGGCGCTTGACGATTCGGCCTTCCGCAAGGTGTTCGCCGGATCTCCGATCAAGCGGATCGGACGCGGGCGAATGGTGCGCAATGCGGCGATCGCGGCGGGCAATAGCGGACTGGCCGAGCTGGCGCCGGCGCTGGAGCGCCTGACCGGCGACGAAGATCCGGTGGTGGCCGAGGCGGCGGCCTGGGGGTTGAACCAATTATCCCTCTCCCGTCCTTCACGGGAGAGGAGGGGCCCGCCGCGAAGCGGTGGGAGGTGAGGGTCTGTACCGCGGAGTCAGAAAGACCCTCACCTCCCAAGCCTTCGGCTTGGGCCCCTCCTCTCCCGCGAAAGGCGGGAGAGGTGTGTTCCTTCTACCGCCGCATCAGCGCCGCGACGCAGCTTGCCCGGTCCAGGTCCCGCCCGTCGCGAAGCCTCGCGTCGATATGGGTGACGATCGGCTCTCCGCCGCCCTTGGGCGGGTAGAGATAGGCGTCGAGGACGCAGACGGCTCCGCCGAACTGGAGCTTTCGGGCCGGCCCCTCGCGCACGTCGAGAAGGGGCTTGCCGAACTGGGCCTCCAGCATCCGGGCGGTCCGGCCGAGGACGTTTTCGAGGCCGGTCGAATTGTAGGGGACGACCCGCTGCGGCGGAGCCCGGTCCACCGCCGGCGCGGGCCGGGCCGCCCCGGAGGCGCATCCGCCCAGGACGAGGAGCGCGCCAAGCCATAGATTTCCCTGTCTCGCCACTGCGCCCTCCCTTGCCCTTCGCGGCGGCAGAGTGGAGCAGCGCCGCCCCGAGGGCCACGCCGACCTTCGCCCGCCTGGCCTGCCTTTGCCCCGCCTCGGCGCAATTGACGCATGGAGCAGGGCGCGGCTAGGGCCGCCGCTCCCTTCCCCAGCGTAAAGTGAAGCCCGTGACCGACAAGCGCCTCGACGTCCTTTGCATCGGCAACGCCATCGTCGACGTGATCGCCGCAGCCGACGACGATTTCCTGAAGCAGGAGGGTCTCGACAAGGGTTCGATGCGCCTGATCGACGCCGGGGAGGCGACCCGGCTCTACGGGCGGATGGGGCCCGGACGGGAGATTAGCGGCGGCTCGGCCGGCAACACCGCGGCGGGCGTGGCGATGCTCGGCGGGCGGGCCGGCTTCATCGGCCAGGTCGCGGACGACCAGTTGGGCGAGGTTTACCGCCATGACGTCAGCTCGATCGGGGTCGAGTTCACCACCCCGGCGCGGCCGCAGTCGGAGGCGCCGACCGCGCGCTCGCTCGTCCTCGTCACTCCCGACGCACAGCGGACGATGAACACCTTCCTCGGCGCCGCCCAGAATCTGAGCAGCGAGTCGCTCGACGAGGCGCAGCTGAAAAGCGCGAAGATCCTCTATCTCGAAGGCTATTTGTGGGATCCGGAAGTGCCCCGGGCGGCGATGGAGCGGGCGATCGGCATCACCAGGGCCGCCGGGGGGGCAGTCGCCTTCACCCTCTCCGACAGCTTCTGCGTCGATCGCCATCGCGACAGCTTCAATGTGCTGATCGACAGCGGCCGCCTCGACATATTGTTCGCAAACGAGGCAGAGATCGTCTCGCTGACCGGCAAGGCGGATTTCGACTCGGCGGTGACTGCGGCGGCCGCTCGGGTGAAGGTCCTGGTCGTCACCCGAAGCGAGAAAGGCGCGGTCGCGGTCGAGGGCGGCGAGCAGGTCGAAGTGCCGGCCGAGCCCGTCGAGCGGATCGTCGACACGACCGGCGCGGGCGACCTTTTCGCCGCCGGCTTCCTTACCGGCCGGGCCCGGGGCCGTTCCAACCTCGAGTGCCTGCGGATGGGCGCGATCGCCGCGGCAGAGGTCATCTCCCACTACGGCGCCCGGCCGGAAGCGGATTTGAAGGCGCTGGTCGAACAGCGGCTCTGCTGAAAAAGAAAGGGGGGCCGAGGCCCCCCTTCCCGTCTCCTGTTCCGTAAAAAGCCTCAGACCGGCGGCCGCCGGGGGGGGTCCAGAGGATCCCGCTCGTCGACGCCCGGAATCGAAGGATCGATGTCGTGTATCTCCGGCTCATGAACCTCGACGAGGCCGCGGCCGAGATGGCTCATACGGTAGCCGTAGAGCATGTAGACGACGATGCCGATCGCCGTCCAGATCGGAAGGACGAGCATCGCTTCCTTCGGCAGGTTGAAGAAGAGGAACAGGCATCCGACGATCGTCAGCGGAGTGACCAGCCACAGGGCCGGCACCCGGAAGGCCCGCTTCCGGCCCGGATCGCGCTTTCGAAGCAGCCAGACGGCGATCGCGACCATCAGGAAGGCGTAGAGCGTGCCCGCATTGGCGATGTCGGCGAGCTGGCCCACCGGAAGAAAGGCCGCCGCGATCGCAACCAGAACGCCGGTCAGAGCGGTGACGACATAGGGCGTCTTCCATTTCGGATGCACCTTCGACAGCACTTCCGGCAAAAGGCCATCGCGCGACATCACGAAGAAGATCCGGGTCTGGCCGAACAGCAGGATGAGAATGACCGAGGGCAGAGCGATGAAGGCCGCGTAGCCGAGCAGATTGCCGACCGTGCCGTAGCCGATGGTGTGAAGGACCTGGGCGAGCGGCTCGCGCGAGCAGACCAGGGTCTGCGCATATTGCGGAAGCGCGCATTGGGTGGCGAGGGCCGGCGAGCCGGTCGCCAGAGGCGTGCCGTCGGCGCCGAAGATCGGCTGGCCGCCGATCGTCCCGACCGCGCCCGCCGCGACCAGCATGTAGAAGACCGTGCAGATGGCCAGGCTTCCGATCAGTCCGATCGGCACGTTGCGCTGCGGGTCCTTGGTCTCCTCGGCGGCCGTGGAGACCGCGTCGAAGCCGACATAGGCGAAGAACATGGTCGCGGCCGCACCGACGACCCCGACTCCGGAGCCGAAGCCGCCGAACATGCCGCCCGGCATGAACGGGGTGAAATTCTCGCTCTCCATGCGCGGCAAGGTGAGGATGACGAAGGCGGTAAGCGCGGTCACCTTGATCGCGACCAGCACCGCGTTGAACTTGGCGCTCTCGTTGGTGCCGATCATCAACAACCAGGTCATCAGCAGCGCGATGACGGCAGCGGGAAGGTTGATCAAGCCGCCGGGCTGGCCGCCCAAAGCGTGCGGGCCCGCCTTCAGCGCGGCTGGTAACTCTATTCCCCACGATCGCGCCATCACCGTGTCGGTGAAATAGTTGGACCAGCCGACCGAAACCGCGGAGGCGCCGACCGCATATTCGAGCAGCAGCGCCCACCCGACCGTCCAGGCGAGGAACTCGCCCATCACCGTATAGCTGTAGGTGTAAGCGGAGCCGGCGACCGGCACCATCGAGGCGATTTCGGAATAGCACAGAGCGGCGACGACACAGACGGCGCCGGCGATGATGAAGGAGATGGTGAGGCCGGGGCCCGCCTTCTGCGCTCCGACCGCGGTCAGGACGAAGATGCCGGTGCCGATGATGCAGCCGACGCCGAAAAGGGTGAGCTGCAGCGCGCCGAGGGAGCGGTGAAGCGACTTCTTTTCGGCGGTGGCAAGGATGGCGTCGAGAGACTTAACGCGCCCGAAAATCATATTCGTCCCCTTGTCTTCGTCGCCGGCTCTTCGGCCGGTCTGCGTTCATTTGGCCGGGAACCTAACCATTAATCCCGTCAGCGCAAAGCCATAATGCGTCGGCAATCGAGTCAGCGGGCCAGCATCGGTCCGAGCGGCCGTCCGCCGAAGATATGGACGTGGAGGTGCGGCACTTCCTGGCCCGAATTCGTACCGGTATTGGCGAGCAGGCGGTAACCCGGCTCGACCAGCCCCCGGTCCCGGGCGACCTTGCCGACGGCGCGAACGAAGCCGGCAATCTCCTCGGCCGAGGCGCGCTCCGAGAAATCGTCCCAGGAGACATAGGCCCCCTTGGGAATGACGAGTATGTGGACCGGAGCGGCCGGGGCGATGTCGTGGAAGGCGAGGGCGTGCTCGTCCTCGTAGACGGGCTTCGACGGAATCTCGCCGCGCAATATCCGGGCGAAGATGTTGCTGTCGTCATAAGGGTGGGTGGGGTCGATCGGCATGGTTGTCCTTTCGCCGTCGCCTCAACATCGCCGGAGCCGCAAAGGCAAGCTCTCGCTTGACCCGCGCCCCCGCCTCGCTACCACATGAAGCATGCAAGGTGAGACTCCCGACAGCCTGATTCCCTATGACGAGATCGTCCAGGAGGCGCTTCGCGCCGTCGTCGGACGAGTGCTGGGCGAGGTCGAGACGACCGGCCGGCTGCCCGGCGAGCATCATTTCTACATCACCTTCAAGACCGCCGCGGCGGGAGTCGACATCCCGAGGCACCTGTCCGAACGCTTTCCCGACGAAATGACCATCGTCATCCAGAACCGCTTCTGGGACCTGAAGGTGGGCGAGGACGGCTTCGAGGTCGGCCTCAGCTTCAACCAGGCACCGGCGCGGCTGGTCATCCCGTTTTCGGCGATCACCGGCTTCGTCGACCCGGCGGTCAACTTCGCCCTCCAGTTCCAGGCCACCGCCGAGGAAGGCGGCCCTCAGGGCCACGAGGCGGCCGAGAACGACCCGCCCGCCGCCGAGCCTGTCGAGGACGGGTCGAACGTGGTGTCGGTGGATTTCAGCCGGAAGAAATAGGGCCGAAAGCGGAAGGAAAAGGCCGGCACCCTGAACTTGTTTCAGGGTCCGGCTTACCGTAGGCCCCGCCCGTCATCCAGCTGGATGCTGAACCGAGTTCAGCATGACGAGGTAAAATGATCTCCACCGCCACTTCCCGCACCGAGACCGACAGCTTCGGGCCGATCGACGTTCCCGGCGACGCTTATTGGGGCGCCCAGACTCAGCGCTCGATCCGGAATTTCCCGTTCGCGCCGCGCGAGACGATGCCGGTCGAGATCGTCCACGCCTTGGGATTCGTGAAGCAGGCGGCGGCGCGGGTGAATGCGCGCATCGGCGGCCTCGACGCCGAGCTCGCCGAGGCGATCCAGCAGGCGGCGGGCGAGGTCGCGGGCGGGATGCACGACGACCAGTTTCCTCTGGTCATCTGGCAGACGGGCTCGGGCACCCAGTCCAACATGAACGCGAACGAGGTAATCGCCGGGCGGGCCAACGAGATCCTGACCGGGACGCGCGGCGGCAAGAGCCCGGTCCACCCCAACGACCATGTCAACAAGGGCCAGTCGTCGAACGACAGCTTCCCGACCGCGATGCACATCGCCGCGGCCCGGGCGGTCGAAGGCCGACTGATCCCCGCGCTCCGGGCCATGTACCGGCGGCTGGCGGCCCAGGCGGTGGCCTGGGACGGGATCGTCAAGATCGGCAGGACTCACCTCCAGGACGCGACCCCGCTGACCCTCGGCCAGGAATTTTCGGGCTATGCCGCCCAGATCGAGGCGGGGATCGAGCGGCTTCGCTCGGTCCAGCCGCGGGTGCTCCAGCTTGCCCAGGGCGGAACCGCCGTCGGCACCGGCCTCAACGCGCCCAAGGGCTTCGCGGAGGCTTTCGCGGAGCAGGTGGCGACTCTCACCAAGCTTAGCTTCACCAGCGCGCCCAACAAGTTCGAGGCGCTGGCCGCCCACGACACTCTGGTCGAGCTTTCGGGCGTGCTCAACGTGATCGCCGTCTCGCTGACCAAGATCGCCAACGACATAAGGCTGATGGGGTCCGGCCCGCGCTGCGGGCTCGGCGAGCTGAAGCTGCCGGAAAACGAGCCGGGAAGCTCGATCATGCCGGGCAAGGTCAACCCGACCCAAGCCGAGATGCTGACCATGGTCGCGGCCCAGGTGATGGGCAATCATGTCGCGGTCACCATCGGCGGCCTCCAAGGGCATCTCGAGCTGAACGTGTTCAAGCCGGTCATCGCCGCCAATTTGCTTCGCTCGATCGACCTGCTCGCGACCGGCACGGAAAGCTTCACCGAGCGCACGCTGGACGGGATGGAGCCTGACGAATCCCGGATCGCCGAATTGATGAACCGGTCGCTGATGCTGGTGACGGCGCTCGCGCCCGAGATCGGCTACGACAATGCCGCGGCCATCGCCAAGCACGCCCACAAGAACGGCCGGACGTTGAAGGAAGCCGGGCTTGAGCTGGGCCTGGTCGACGAGGAAACCTTCGACCGGGTGGTGAAGCCCGAAGGGATGCTTGGGCGCTAGGCCGGAAGACCCCCGCAGGCGGGGAGCGGCGCTTCCACGGTGCAGCATATGCCTTCCGGCGGAAATTCGATACGGGCCGACCCGCCAAGCTCCGCCGCCAGGGCGCGTTCGATCATCCGGGTGCCGAAGCCGCGGCGATCCGGCGGAGTGACGGAGGGGCCCCCCGTTTCGCGCCAGCACAGACGCAGCCGGCGCTCGCCGTCGCCGATGTCCGTGACCTGCCACTCGACAATGATCCGGCCGCTGTCGTTGGAGAGAGCTCCATATTTGACCGCGTTGGTGCACAGCTCATGGATCGCCATTCCGATCGAGACCGCGGTCCTGGGCTGAACCTTCACCTCGGGACCGACGACCGTCAGCCGGTCAGGCGCCGCGCCGCAGCCCGATCCGGCCTTTTCGATCACCTGGCGAAGCGAGGCGAATTCCCAATTTTCGGCGGTGAGCAGGTCATGGGCAGCCGCGAGCGCCGCCAGCCGGCTTTCGAACGCCCGACGCTGTCTGCCGTCGACTCCGTCGCCGGCGAACGTCTGAACGGCGATGCTCTGCACGATGGCGAGCGTGTTCTTGACGCGATGATTGAGCTCGTTGACCAGCAAATGCAGATGCTCTTCGGCACGGCGCCGCTCCAGAACTCGGCCGAGCTGCTCGCCGACCGTCCTGACCGTCAGCATCAGGTCGGAATCGGGCTCGGAGCGGCTGCGGCTGAAGAATTCCAGGACGGCGACGATCCGGCCCTCATCCTTGATCGGGAAGCCAAAAGCCGCGGCGAAGCCGACGCCCTTGCGCGCGAAATCCGGGTGGCTTTCGATGTCCGCAATCCAAGCCGGCTCACTGCGCTCCATGATCAGTCCCGGAAGGCCGATCCCCGGAGTGAACCTTATCTCGCTCGTCAGCACCCGAAGCGCTTCCGCATCCCCCGGGATCGACTCGTGCCACACCCCGGTCGACACCAGCTCGCCGCCGGCGGCGGCAATCAGCGCGTGGCCGATTGGCCAGCCGGTCATTGCGCAGATCGCCTTGAGGCAGGCCCGCAAGGCTTCATCGAAGGAGTCCGTCTCAGCCGCCATGCGGGTCACGTTGAACAGCAGCTCGGTCTCGCGGGCCTGGCGCTTGAGCCGCTCCTCTGCCCTGCGGCGCTCGCTGATGTCCCGAAGGAAGCCGAGGAACAGGGCTTCGTCGGGATGGCCTGCAATGGTAATGGACAGCTCGACCGGGAACTCGCGGCCATTCTTGTCGATGGCGTTTATTTCAATCCGGCGGTTGAGCACTCGCTCCTCGGCGGTCGCATTGTAGCGTTCAATACCTCGGCTATGCGCCTCACGATGCTGCTCGGGGATGATCAAATCCGCCATGAGCCGTCCGACGGCTTCCGCGCCCGTCCACCCGAAGGTCTGCTCGGCGACCTCGTTCCAGCCCGCTACCATGCCTTCACGGGTCATGACGACAACGGCATCCAGGGCCGTATCGAGCACCGGGCCAAGTGTTTCTATTGCCGCGGTTTTCGATTTACTGACGTGCACCGTCCCAGATTAGGGCCGAAACGAATTCCTGTCGATTACCGATTTTCCGATCGTCAGCGGAAGCGATAGTTGAGGCGTAGGCCGATCGTGTCCAGGCCGGGATTTTGCGGACCGAACAGCTGCGCGTGGCTGAGATGGACCCAGCTCGCTTCGACCGATATGCGCTCGTTAAGCTGGGTGCCGACGCCGAGCTCGGGCGCGAACAGGATTCGCGAGCCGAAGTCGATGCGGTCGTCGCCGGGCACGACTCGTCCCGGCCCGGTATGGACTGCAAGGCCGATTCCGGGGCGGAGATAGACCCTGCCGCCGATCTTCCAGGCAAGGCCCGCGGCTGCGAAATGGGTATTTCCGGCGCTGTTCAGCGAGACGAAGGCTTGAGGCCGGGGGGCGCCGATCAAACGCAGGAGGCCGATTCTCTCGCCACGCCAGCCGAGCTCGAGATCGACCCCTTCCTCGATCCCGCTCTTGGTGAGGCCGGTATCGACGTCGTGGACATAGACTCCGCCGAACAGCTCCTGTCCCAGGGCCGGGGTCGCGGCAAATGCGGGAGCGAGGGCGAAAACGGCAATCACAAGGATCGGCTTCATGGCAGCGCAAACCCGTCGGGCGCAGGGTCGGTTCCGGGGAACCGCGCCGCCCGAACGCGGGTTGAACGGGCATGAGGAACGACGACACCGCCTCGGGCGACGAAGCGCCTCCTGGAACTCCCGGCACCGGCGAGAATATCTGCCGCCATTGTAACGGCACCGGCGAGCATGAAGGCGTGCCCTGCCCCGTCTGCGACGGCACCGGCAAGGTGACGGAGGGGCTCGCCGGCGGCTGAGTCAGGCGCTGGCCTGCCAAGCCCTTATCGAGTCGCTCGGCGCGACCAGCATCAGCACGTTGAGCGTCAGATTGTCGCGGATGATTGCCAAGGTGAGAAGCTCGAACGCGATGGCGAGCACCAGCGTCGCCCACAAAGGAAGCCGCCTCGCCAGTGCGAAGCCGACCACCATCCAGCCGACGTCGGCGGCCGAGTTGATCACCGAGTCGCCGTTATAGCCCAATGCAATCGTCGCCTCGCGGTAGCGCTCGATGATCCAGCGGCTGTTCTCGAGCAGTTCCCAGCACGTCTCGATCAGAACTGCGCCGATCAGCCGGTCTCCCGGCGGGTTTCGCCGAAGGCACAGCCAGCCGAGCCCGTAGAAGAGGAAGCCGTGGATGATGTGGCTGGGCGTATACCAGTCGGCGAGATGCTGGCTATTGTCGGGACCGTTGACCGTCCCGACCCAGAATTTGACCTCGCCGCAGGTGCAGATGGGCGGGCGGCCCATCCAAAGCAGGATCAGGGCCATGACGGCGACGAGCCCGAGCGCAGCGAACCAGTAGCCGCGGGGGATCGGCGGTGCCATCAACTCGTCGCCCCAGCGCAGGCTGGGGCCCCAGGGGTTGAAAAGCGCCGGCGGTCTTTACCCCCTGGGTCCCCGGCCTTCGCCGGTGCAACGTGAGTCAGCACGCCATCTCCTTCAGGCTGAGGACGGTGCGCCAGTTGCGGCCGGTGGACGGCGAGCCGGCCGCCTTGTCGATCGCCGCCGGGGTCAGTTTCGAAGTGCCGACGCCTTGCGGAAAGTGGAACCACAGCGCTCCTCCGGCTGCCTCCACGGCCTCGCCCCCCTGCGCGCGCTCCATCAGCCTTTCGGCGGCATCGCCGTTCTGGGCTTCCTTGGACAGGAGGAGCAGGAGGCGGTTCGGCTCGTCCTCGGCCGCCCGGGGAAAGGGATTGGCGGCGACATAACCCGCCCATTGCGAGGCGGTTCGAACCATCACCGGCACGTCCATCCCGAATTTCCGACTGATCGCCTCCTCCAGCCGGGTCTCGATCTCTCCCGCTTTGCCTGGCGCCGTGAACACGACGTTACCGCTCTGGATGTAGGTGTCGACATCTTTCCAGCCGAGCTCGGCGCACAGATCGCGAAGCTCCGCCATCGGAAGCTTTCTGCCGCCGACATTGACGGCTCGGAGGAGGGCAATCAGTCGGGCCATGTCCCTACCTGCTTGACGCATGGCGGCTCGGCAAGCCAGTAGCGCGCATGGAAATCGCAAGCGCCTTCCAGCGGCGGGGCCTTCTCTTCGTCCTGTCCAGCCCAAGCGGCGCAGGCAAATCGACCATCGCCCGAATGCTGCTCGAGGCCGACGACGGAGTCGCCATGTCGGTCTCGGCGACGACCCGGCCGATCCGCCCCGGCGAGGTCGACGGGCGCGACTATCATTTCGTCGACGACAAGGGCTTCGATTCGCTGGTCGCCGCGGGGCATTTTCTCGAATGGGCGCACGTCTTCGGCCACCGTTACGGCACTTTGAAGAGTGAGGTGCTGAAGACGATCGAGGGCGGCCGCGACGTTCTGCTCGACATCGACTGGCAGGGCACCCAGCAATTGAAGCAGGTCGATCCCGATATCGTCCGGGTCTTCATCCTGCCGCCGTCGATGAAGGAACTGGAGCGGCGGCTGACGACCCGAGGCACCGACAGCGAGGACGTCATCCGCCGCCGGATGGAGCGGGCCGCCGCGGAGATCAGCCACTGGGCCGAATATGATTATGTGCTGATCAACAACGACGCCGGGAAATGCCGCGAGCTCGTCCACAACATCCTCAAGGCCGAGCGTTTGAAAGCGACCCGGCGGGTCTTCCTCCACGATTTCGTCCGGGAACTGATCGGCTGAGGTCCAGCGTGGCTTTGCCCGCGCCCGGATTGAGCGTAGGATCGACCGGGCAACAAAAGGGGATGAACATGATCCGGACCGTGATCGGCGGCCTCGTCGCGGGAATCGTCATTTTCGTGATCGGCTTCATCTTCTGGGCGACGCCGCTCGGGGAATTGGCCTATTCGAAGGCGGACGAGGCTCAGAACGCCGCTGTGCAGGCATCGCTTGCCCAGAATCTGACCAGGAAGGACCCCGAGACCGGAAAGATCAGCGGCACCGGGACCTACATCATCCCCACCCATAACAGCGCCGCCGGAGCGGTGCTCTATGCGCGCGGCCCGATCGCCACCGTCCATTTCAACACGCGCGGCTATTCGCCGGACGACATGTCGGCGCTCCTGCCGGGCTTCATCGTCGCGGTCGTCGCCGGCATGCTGATCGCCTTCGGCCTCGCGGCGGTGGGCGGGCGAAGCTTCGCCGATCTTGCTCGGCTGGTCGTCTGCTTCTCGCTGGGCTTCACGGTCTGGGAATATTTCGGCACGCCCATCTTCAACCACTATGGCTGGGGCTTCTGGATCTACACCTTCGTCGCGGAATCGGTGGCGCTGATCGTCGCCGGCCTGGTCGTCGCCCGCTGGTTCATGCCGCACCACGGGGTGGATGCGGCGGCGGCGCAGGCATAAGACTTTGTCGTCCCAGCGAAAGCGGGACTTTTGCAAAGTCGCCTGGGGGTTAGTCCCTCCCCTTTAGGGGAGGGGTCGGGGTGGGGGCTGTCAGCTCGCCTCACCGAGGTCAGCGACATTTTGATTCACATTCCCCACCCCAACCCCTCCCCTGAAGGGGAGGGGCTTTGCCCCGGCACCCTTCGCAAGGGTTATGCAACGCTCCCGCGAAAGCTGGGACCCAGGGGGGATGCCGGCCTCCTCCGCCGGTATGATGATAGATATTCGCCCGCCGGGGCGACGGGATCATAGCAGCGTCAGGAACCTGTAGGCGCCCTCGAATTCGCGCCGACGGCTCTCGATCGAAGCGGCGGCAAGCGGGTCGACACCCCATTGCTCGGCCTGCCAGGCCTCGTCGAGCATGGCCGCGTCCCAGGCCGCCTCAAAGCCTATCGCCCCTTCGGCGAGGGCCAAAGCGATGATCAGCGAGCCGGCGATGGTGACCAAAGGCGCAAGCCCGGCAAGCTGGAAGGCGCCGCGCGCCGCCACCGCCCGGCCGAGCTGCTCGACGCTGTGGGAAGGCTGAGGGCGGTGCATGATTCCGGCCGTGGTCTCGAGCTCGATCCCGAAGCGGGTCCGGGCCCAGCCGAGCAGAGGATCCCAGGCCCGGCACTGGCGCTCGACCAGGGAGTGCGGCCCCTCCGCCCGGTAGCAGAGCAAATCGCTCTCGCCAAATTGGGCCAGGCTCCGGCCGAAAGCGGCGGGATCGGGGGCGACCCGGTCGATCGCGGCATTGGCTAGTCCGGTGAGCGGCATGAGGTGCGGCTCGATCTTCTCGCCTTGCGCATTCCATTCCCCGGTGATCGCCTCGGCCAGCTCCTCGGTCGGAACGCGCAGCGGGGCGCGGGCCGGAGTTCGAACCGGGCGGCCGTCGAGCAGGACGGCAACTCCGTCCGCCTCCGCAGAGACGGTTGCCTGCTTGTAGAAGCGCTTCATGGCCCGGGCGGCGTCCTCCAGCGGGCGGCGAGCCATTTCGGCCCCCAGAAGCTGACGACGAGGCCGGCCAGAGTGAGGGGTAGGCCGAGGATGAGCGAGCCGCCTTCGACGAGGAGGTCGCTCTGCCAAAGAGCGAGCCCGATCAGAACCACGATCGTGCCGCCGATCCGGACCAGGTTGATCGCGATGAAGCGGTTGCGCCACAGGGTCTCGTCGTCTTGAGGGGTCATGAAAGGGCCTTCATCTTCATCGTCGCCGCCATGTCGAGGTCGCCCCGCTCGGCGAGCGCGTCGGCGATCCGGTCGCGTACCTCCTGCGGCTTGTCCTGGTCCACCTTGGCGGTGCCGCGCCAGGCGGCCACCCGCATCTCTAACCCGCCGATCGCCTTCAGAAGGTCCTCGAAGCGGCCCTCGCTCATCCTGGCGCGGGTCCAGGCCGGTTTCGGCGCCAGCCGCGCCTCCTGCCCGGCCGACAGATCGTCGAGTAGCCGAACCAGTTCCGCCGTTTCGAGCGGCCGTACCGGCCCTTCCAGCTCGACGGCGACATAGTTCCAGGTCGGCACCCTGTCCTCCAGCCCATACCAGTCGGGACTGACATAAGCGTGCGGCCCGCCGGCCACGAACAAGGCCGCCGCGCCCTCCGCCAGAGGCCCGTGAACCGCATTGCCCCGGGAGACGTGGAAACGCAGCCGGTCCCCTTCGAGCAGCACCGGCACATGAACCGCTCGAAGCCCCTCCGGCGTGGGGACAAACAGAACCCCGAAACCGAGCTCGCGCACCAGCGCGGCCATCGCCTCCCGGTCCTGGAGATGGAATTTCCGATTGGGGTGCATCAGCCGCGTCCTCGGCTGCGCCGCTCGCCCTTTCGCTCCTTGCGGCGCGACTTGGCGGCGGCCGAGGCGGCCCGGCGCTTGCCTTCGGGCGTCTCGGAAAATTTGACCTCGTCGAGGGGGAGGTCGCTCAGCTCCGGGTCGAAGCCGAGATTGGCGAGAGTCTCGGCGAAATGCGACGGCAGCTCCGCGGCGATGTCGAGAGTCTCGCCGTCCGGATGGTCGATTCGAAGGCGGCGGGCGTGGAGGTGGAGCTTGCGGCTGATCGCACCGGTCAGAAAGGCCTCGGGGCCGCCATATTTGCCGTCGCCGAGGATCGGATGGCCGATCGCGGCCATATGGACCCGAAGCTGGTGGGTTCGGCCGGTCAGGGGCTGGAGTTCGAGCCAGGCGGCGCGGTTGCCGGCCCGCTCGATCATCCGGTAGCGGGTCCGCGCGTTGAGGCCGCCTTCGCCTTCCTCGACATGCATCTTCTCGCCGCCCGTGCCCGGCTGCTTGGCGAGCGGAAGGTCGATGAAGCCGTCGGCGATGTCCGGCACTCCGGTGACGATCGCCCAATAGACCTTGCGCGCGGTTCGGCCGGAGAAGGCTTTCGAGAAGAAGCCGGCGGCCCGGGCCGTGCGGGCGACGAGGAGGACCCCCGAAGTATCCTTGTCGAGCCGGTGGACGAGCTTCGGGCGATTGCCTTCAGCGTCCGCGAGCCCGTCGAGGAGCCCGTCGAGGTGGACCGGGGTCTTGGTCCCGCCCTGGGTGGCGAGGCCCGGCGGCTTGTTGACGACGATCGCGTGCGGATCGCGGTGGATGACGATCTCGTTGACGAAGGCGATCTCGTCGTCGCTCAATCGGGGCCGTTCGGGCTTCGAGCGGGCCGGCGCCACGTCCGCGGCGGGCTCCGCGGGGGGGACCCGGATCGACTGGCCGGCCTCGATCCGGTCGCCGGGAGCCGCGCGCTTGCCGTCGACCCGCAGCTGTCCGGTCCGAGCCCAGCGCGAAACGATGTTGAAGCTGGCCCCGGGCAGATGGCGCTTGAACCACCGGTCGAGGCGGATTCCGTCGTCGTCGGGCGCGACCGTGAACTGGCGGACGTCGCTCATGCCGCCGCCCGCGCCGCCCACCAGCCGAAGGCGAGAAGGAGCAGGGAACCGAGCACCGAGGCGAGGGCGTAGGCCGCGGCCGTTCCGAAGCGACCGCGCTCGAGCATCGCGAACAGGTCGAAGCTGAAGGCGGAAAAGGTAGTGAAGCCGCCGAGCAGGCCGACGGCAAGGAGCAGCCAGATCGGGCGATCGTCCGAGACGTGGCCCATCATGACCCCAGCCAATATCCCCATCAGCAACCCGCCGATCAGGTTGACGCCGAGCGTGCCCCAAGGGAAGCCCGGCCCTGAATGGGCCAGGGCCAGCCGCCCGATCTCCCAGCGCAGCCCGGCGCCGGCGGCGCCGCCGATCATGACGAGGAACAGGCTGGGCATTGCGGCGATGTAGCGGGACGGGGCCTGAGGCGCCAGTACCCCTCCGTCATCGCGGCTTCCTAGCGCCCGTTATTGGCGATCAGCGCGACTTCCGAGCCTTTCGGCTTCGGGGTGACGATCAGGTAGAAGGCGCCCTTGTCGCCCTCGTTGCTTCCGGCGAGGATGTGGTCGCCGTCGCGCAGCTGGTGCTCGGACGAATAGCCGGCGCGCACCGCCTTCGTATGATACCAGTCGAGCACTCGCTGCCAATTGTCCGCCGTGGCGAAGGTGACGACCCGGGTGCTGCAGCCCCCCGAATTGTTCGCCGCCGCCTCGGTCACCTTGCCGCCCGGATAGACCGGGAAGTTGGGCGACAGCTTGTTCGCCCAGGCCATGTTGTAGTCGAATCGCCGGGCGTCCGAGCAGCCCTTGGGGCCGGCGAGCGCGGCGGGCGCGTTGGGGGCCTTGCCCGGAGCGGAGGGAGAAGCTTCGGGCGCGGGATAGGGCGCGCCGGCCGGGGTCGGCGAAGGCCGGGCCGCGTTCTTGTTGGACTGAGTCACCAGATTCTCGTCGACCAGTATCTGGTCGTTGAGAGCGCTCGTCACCGCCGGATCGGCGTCGTTGGCCAGATCGGCGAGGTTGCTCTCGTCTCCGCCGTTATTGCAGGCGGCGAGCGCGAGCGCCGCTCCCAAAGCGGTCAGTCGAAGCAGCGGAAAGAGGCGGTCGGTCATCGAAGGGACTCCTTGAAGGCCCGCTATGCCGCAATCCCCCGCAAAATGGGTGACGAGAGATGGTTAACCCGGTGCGTCCGTCCCCTCTGTCCCGCTTCGGGACTGCCAGAAGGCAAAGCTTTCCGCCTGGACGAGGTCGATGAAGCGCCGCGCCTCGGGCCCTTCCCACGCCCCTTCATAGCCCCGGACACGGGCTCCGCCGGCGACCCACCAGCCTTGGCCGGGAAGGCCGTCGCTCTGGCGGACGACCAGCACCGCAAGCTCCGGCTCTCCCCGGAGCGCCGCCAACTCGTCGACGATTCCGAGGATCTTGCACAGCGCCCGCATCCTGGGCCTGGAGAAGGAATAGCCGAGCCGTCCGAGCATTTCGCCGTAGCTGATCGCGGTTCCGGCTTTGGCGGCGGCGACGAGGTGAAGCCGCACTTCGTCCGGATCGGCGAGCGCGGCCAACCGACCCTCCTCAGTCGCGGTGGCGGACCGTGAGCCGGCCGTTCGTGCCTTGCCCCGTCCTCGGGCTCAGGCGCAGCTTGAACCGATGCTCGTCGCGCTTCTGCACTCCGGTGACGAGCCAGGAATCGCCCTCCTTCGCGGCGCTCTGCAGCTGGAAGCCGTCGGAGCGCGCGGGATCGCGGTACCAGGCGGCGACCTTGTCGAGCGGGTCGAGAGTGGAAAAGCGGATCTCGACCTCGCTGTCGCCGCTCTTGTCGCTGTCCGGCCCCGCGGCGACCGCCATTCCGCGCAAGGTCGAACCCGGGTAGAGCAGCTTGCTGTCGCGTTCGGCCCGAGCTTCGTCGGCAACGCCCTTGGGAAGGCTGAGCGTCATGTCCACGCCCGGCATCTTGAGCGAGATCTTGCCCTCCTCCGCCTTGCCCTCCGCCGAAACATTGCTTTCGGCGACCGGATTGTCCGGTTCGTCCAGACGGGCCTCCGAGTCGCAGGCGCAAAGCGAAGCGGCGGCGGCGAGGGCTGTGCAAAGGGTCGGGCGGTTCATTCTCTTTTCCCAGGTTCGCCCGCGATCCTAGACCTTGCGGACGCCCCCGCCAAATCCTTGTCGCCGCGCCGCCCCTCGGCTACCGGCGCAGCGGTGACCGACTCCGCCCGAACCAAATCCGGGCTCCTCATGGGGCTGGGCGCTTATGCCTTGTGGGGCGTATTGCCGCTCTATTTCAAGGCGCTGGTCCATGTCGGAGCGACCGAGATCGTCGCCCACCGGATCCTGTGGTCGCTCCTCTTCCTCGGCGCCCTCGCCACCTTCTGGAAAAGATGGCCCCGGATCCGCGCCGCCCTGACAAGCCCCGGAGTCGCGCTCACCCTGCTGCTCACCGCTTTGCTGATCGGGATCAACTGGCTGGTCTATATCTACGCCGTCGTCAGCGGGCATGTGCTGGAGGGCAGCCTCGGTTATTATCTGAACCCGCTCGTCAACGTGCTGCTCGGTGTCTTCCTTCTCAAGGAGAAGCTGACCATGATGCAGAAAGCCGCCGTGGCCCTGGCCGGGGCTGGAGTGGCAATCCTGGCGTTCGGCGCGGGCGAGGCGATCTGGATCAGCCTCACCCTCGCCGCCAGCTTCGCCGTCTACGGATTCCTGAGGAAGGTGGCGCCGGTCGAGTCGCTCGAGGGGCTGTGGATCGAAACCCTGTTCCTGGCGCCTCTCGCTTTCGGCTGGGTGCTGTGGCTTTCGGAGAGCGGAGACAGCGCTTTCCTGGACAGCCGCCTCACCGACCTGCTGCTCATCCTCGGCGGAGCGCTCACCGCTATCCCGCTGCTCCTCTTCACCGCGGCGGCGAAGAGGCTTCGTTATTCAACCCTGGGCTTCCTCCAATATGTCGCGCCCTCAATGCAGTTCGCGCTGGCCGTATTGGTCTTCGGGGAGACGCTGACCACCGCCCATATCGTCTGCTTCGCGGCGATCTGGGCCGCGCTCGCCATCTTCGTCGGCGAGGGCCTTCGCTCCCACCGCGCCGCCGCCGCCGCCGAGGCGGCGGTCTAGCCCCTCGGGCGGCGAGCGGCTAAGGCACGTGCCGATGCGTAACCTCCTGACCTTCCCGGCGCTCGGGCGCCGCTCGGCCCTTGCCCTCATTCTGGCCCTTCCAGCCGCCTGCGCGCTGGACGGGCCGGTCCGCGGCACCGGCTATTCGCCCTGCCACGTACTGGGTTCGTCGGACTGGAAGGCGCATGTCGAATTCTCCGCCACGGCGAGCCCGATACCCTATTTGCGCCGCAAGCTCGTCGTCACCGGCAAGGTGATCACCGCGAGAGGCTATTATGCGAGCCTCGGCGAGGGGCCGGTCGCCCGGCTCGACGAGCCGGTCCAGCAGGTGATGGTGCGCACCGAAGGCTCGCCCGAACCGGGCGGCGACCCGGTCGTCCACAATGTGCGCGGAATCTTCCCCGCGATCGATCGCTACGGCGGGGTGGCGATTCGCTGCGGCGACGGGATCATCGCCGAAATAAGCGAGGTCCCCGCTCCGCCCCGCGAGAAGCGCGAGAATCCTTTCTCCTTCTAGCCGAAGGCTGCAAAGAGCGCCGGGCGAAGCACCAGCAGGATGCCGGCGACGGAGGCCAGGAAGGCGATCGTCCGGACCACCGGCACGCCCAAAGCGTAAAGCGGCAAATAGACTATCCGGGCGGCGAGCCACAGCCAGGCGCCGATCGCGGTCCATCGATCGCCGAGCCCGGCGATCGCGACGATCAGCGCCGCGGCCGCGAAAACCGGGAATGTCTCGAAGAAATTGGCCTGGGCCCGGGCGAGGCGGCCGACGATCGGCAAAGGCGGCGGCAAATCCTCGTCGCGCGCGCCGACATTCCACTTCGTCCCATATTGCCGGGTCTTGAAGCGCACGGCGACGAAGATGTGAACCAGGGCGAGAATGCAGCCCAAGGCGAGGACATTGAGCTCGGCGGTCATCCGGCGATTGTCCGCCAGGCGCGGCGAACGCGCAAGGGGGGAAACCGACGGGCACGACCTGCGGCTAAGCCTCGTCGAGCTGCCTCGACACCCTCAACACCAGCTCGCGCACCGGAGCGGCGACGGCGGCCGGGAGCACCGGCTCCACCTCCTCCTTCGCGTTCCGATAGCCCGGGCTCACCCGCACCAGCTCCATCGACCAGTCGGGAAAGGAACGCCGCTCCAGATAGCGCTCGTCGCGCACCTCGAAGGCCGAATGGCGAGCGTCCGTTCGAAGCCGGCCGACGAGATTGTCGATCGCGTCCTCCGCGCCCTCGACGATCTGAAGGAATCGGGAGCCGTCGAAGAGAAGCAGCCCGGAGATGCCGTCGAGGGCATTGAGGTGGCGTGCCGCCTGGTGGATCGCGCCGAGATCCTCGTCGGTGAGGTCGAGGCGGGCGCGGCTCGTGTAGGTCAAGGTCTTCAGACGCAAGGCTATTCTCCTTGCACCGAAACTCCCACAAATGCCGGCGAGGCGCAACTCGGCGCTTGGCGACGCCCGGCCAATGCCGTAACTTCAGCGGAAATGGGGGGATCCGTGGCTAGGCCAATCGCAGCGGGAAGCCTTGCAGCTTTCACAGCTTTCCTTCTCGCCACGGCGGCGACCGCTCCAGCCGAGGCGGCGAACCCCGAGCTGAAAGCGCACGTCCGGGGCGTCGAGGACGAATCGGCGCTCAGCGCCGATCTTCGGATCGAAACGATGGACGTCGCGGTCCGCCTGCATGGCGGGATGGCCGAGACGGTGGTGACCGCGACGTTCAGCAATAAGGGCCAGGACATTTTGGAAGGCCGATTCACGCTTCAGATGCCGGATTCCTCGATCGTGACCGGCTATGCCCTCAATGTCGGGGGAAACATGATCGAAGGCGTCCTCCTCGACCAGCTCGAAGCCCGCCGCGCCTATCAGACTCAGGTCCGAAAGAACATCGATCCCGGGCTCGGCGAGGTTTCGCGGAGCTTCCAGTTCACTACACGAGTCTACCCGATCGCTCCGGGATCGAGCCGAACCATCCGGGTCCGCTTCTCGACGGCGCTGGGACCCGGACAGGGTTATGTCTTGCCGCTGGACAGCCATGCCCAGGTCGGTCGCCTGTCGGTCTCAGTGACTGCAAGCGAGGCCGCAATTCCCGATGTCCGGCTTCCCGGCGCCTCGCAACTGCAATGGAGGCGTCAGGGTAACGGTCCCGGCTGGCAAGTCGAGAATGTGATTCCCGAAGGCGAGCTCGCCATCGCCCCGATCGCTTCCGGCGGAGCGATCGCGGTCGGCGCCGGTCCGCAGGGCGAGCGATTTTTCGAGATATCCGACTCGGCCCCGGCGGGCGACGCTGTGCGACCGCGCAGCATAGCGGTGCTTTGGGACCGCTCGCTTTCCCGCGCCGACGACAGGCTTGCCGACGAGATCGCGCTGCTTCGCGAATGGCTGGGGCAAGCGCGGCCGGCGAGCATCGAGCTCGTCCTGTTCGACTCGAGCGGAGCCGAGCGTGTGAAGCTGGCCGACCCGGCTGCGGTCGCCGAGCGGCTGGCGAACGTGCGCTATCGCGGGGCGAGCAGCTACGCGCCGCTCGCCGCTCAGGACATCCGAGCCGATTCGTGCATGCTGTTCACCGACGGCCTGGTGACGATCGACCGCCGCGCCGTCCTCGCGCCGTCCTGCCCCGTGACCGCCGTGTCGAGCGGCGCGGACGCCGATCGGCCGGCGCTCGCCGCCCTTGCCGCAGCCTCCGGCGGGGAGGCATTCCGACTCACCGGCGGCAACCGGGCCGATATCCTCCCACGCCTGGGATCCAGGGGTGCCCGAGTGGTCAGGGTCCGCTCCGCATCGGGGGCCGCAATCGACGCCGTTCGACTCGAGGCTCCCGCCGGGGGCTGGCGGCTGGTCGGCCCGATGCCGGCGAGCGGTGGAGTCATCGTAACCCTGAGCGGAGTCGGTTCGGGCCAGAGCGAGCGGGTCTATTCCGCGCCGCGGGCGGAGGCGGACTGGTCCGGAGCCGCCGCTTTGTGGGCCGCCGATCGCCTCGCGGTCCGCTCGGCCTCAGGCCAGGAGAAACGCGAGGCGCTGGTCGCTTTCGCCCGCCGCTATTCAGTCGCAGGTCCCGACATCTCCTTCCTGGTGCTGGAATCGGCCCGGGATTATGCGGCCTCGAAGATCGAGCCCCCGGCCAACTTCCCTGCCGATCAGGTCGCCGAGTATCGAAGGATGGTTTCCGAAGTCGCCCAGGAAGAGGCGGAAAAACGTCGCGGCCGGCTGGCCACCCTGGTCAGCGCCTGGGAGGCGCAGAAGACGTGGTGGAGCAAGAAGTTCGACCCCCATGCCAAGGCGGATCCGGACCAACGCTCCCAGCGCGGCCGGGCAGCGGCCATGCCTTTGCCGGAGCCCATGCCGGAGCCGGTGCCTCTACCGCCTTCCGCCCCTTCGCCGCCGCCTTCGCCAGAATCCAGCGCCGAGGCGTCGGGAGAGTTGGTGGCAGGTTATGCCGACGACTCAATGGCTGAGATCGCAGTCACCGGTACCCGAATGCGCCGCCCCGATCTCGAATCGTCGGTCCCGATAACCTCCGTCGGCGACGATCTCGAATCCCTGCCCCAGCTCAAAGCGACCAACTCGAACACCGTCGAGGTGACGACGGCCGAATGGGCCTCCAACCGGCCCTATATGACGGCACTCCGGGCCGCGACGTCCGGCGACCGGGAACGGGTGCTCGCAGAGCAGCAGAAGGTGCATGGTGCACTGCCCGCTTTCTGGTTCGACGTCGCCGAGCATGCCTGGAAATCGGGCCGCCGCGAGGAAGCGAGGCGGC
Source organism: Sphingomonadales bacterium (assembly GCA_038257735.1). Lineage (GTDB taxonomy): Bacteria > Pseudomonadota > Alphaproteobacteria > Sphingomonadales > Sphingomonadaceae > Allosphingosinicella. The sequence goes on from JBBSIZ010000001.1 coordinate 56,369, forward strand.
GGCTGCTCTCCGCCCTCGATCTTCCGACCCGAAACAACGAGACCCATGCCATCGTCGCCGAGCGACTGTTCCGCTACGGCGAGCAGGAGCGGGCGATCGAGATGTTCGAAGCGGTCGCCGAAGCGGAGCCCGGCCGGCCCCAGCCGCTCCGCACTTTGGCTCTGGCCCTGGCGAAGCGAAGCGAGAGCAGGCCGCGCGAACAGGCCCGGGCCGATCTCGCCCGAGCCATCGATCTGCTCGCGCAGGTGATCATGACGCCTTGGGAGGGGGCTTATGACGGGATCGAGCTGATCTCGCTGATGGAGGTGAACCAGCTCATCCCGCGCTATCGAGCGCTGGGCGGCAGCGACGTTCCGATCGATCCCAGGTTGATCGCCCTGCTGGATGTCGACATCCGGATCGTCATCGAATGGAATACGGAGGCGACCGACCTCGATCTGTGGGTGGACGAGCCCAATGGCGAGCGTTCCTTTTACGGAAACGAAGAAACCCGGATGGGCGGCCGAATCTCGAACGACATGACCAACGGCTACGGACCGGAGGAATATCTGCTGCGCCGGGCGCCGGGCGGCACCTTCACCGTCCGCGCCGACGCCTTTGCCTCGGACGAGCTCAACCCGAACGGCGGCTCGCGAATCACGGCGCGGCTCATACGCAGTTTCGGCCGGCCCGACGAAAAGGAAGAGATGGTCGAGATCGAACTGCTTCCCGACAGCGCGGACGAGGAAGATGAGCAGGATCGGGACGGAGAGAAGAAAGGCGTTCGCCTGATCGGGAAAATCCGGTTCCGGCGCTGAAGCTCGGGCTGAATTTCCGGCGCTTCGGATCCGGCGGCGATCCGAATCGATTCAGGGCTGAAACGAGTCTATAATATCCTGTGCCCACCGACCCGCGAATCGACGCCTATATAGACCGGCAGGCGGATTTCGCCCGGCCGATCCTCGATCATCTCCGCTCCGCCGTCCACTCCGCCTGTCCGGAGACGGAGGAGACATTGAAGTGGAGCGTGCCGCACTTCCTGTACAAAGGGCAGATGCTGGTCGGAATGGCCGCATTCAAGGCCCACGCGACCTTCAACTTCTGGCGGGCCGGGGAAGTGCTCGGCGAGACCGGCGGCGAGCGCGGTGCGATGGGCCAGTTCGGGCGGCTTGCGTCGGTGGCCGACCTCCCGCCGGACGATGTCCTCCATGAGCTGATCCGCAAGGCGATGGAGTTGACCGACACGGGAACACGGCCGGCGCGACCGAAAGCGGCGCCCAAGCCCGAGCCGGAGACTCCGCCGGAGCTTGACTTGGCCCTCTCCGCCAACCCCGCCGCCCGGGCCACGTTCGACGGCTTCCCGCCGAGCTGCCGACGCGAATATGTCGAATGGGTCGCCGAGGCGAAGAGGCCCGAGACTCGTGGCAAGCGCATCGCCCAGGCGGTCGAATGGATGGCCAAGGGCAAGAGGCGAAACTGGAAATACGACAAGTGCTGAGCGCGCCGGGCCGGCGATAGGTCTGGCCGGTAAAAACTCGAGCACCCGCCGGTTCGCCGCATTCCGTCCCGTCCTTAACACTCCATCAAAACTCTTGCGCGTAGGGACTGTCCAACCCGGCAGCACGCAGGATTCCCATGTATCACGCCCCCGTTCCCTTGGATGTCGACGCGCAGGAATTGGAGCCGGCGGAGCTTGCGGATGAAAGCGTCGGCGCCGACGCGAGCAGCCGAAGGCTCCGCGATGCCCACCTCCATAACGGACAGGCGCAGACCCGCCTCCTCTTCGCACCCTTTTTCGCGCTGACCGGCGCGGGCGCGGCCCTTCTGGTCGCCTGGGCGATGATCGGGACGACCCGGATCGAGCTGATCGCCGGCTGGCTCGGCCTCGTCCTCCTCGCCAACTGGTACTATTTCCGCTCCGCCCGAATCGAAGGCGCGGCGGCGGAGAGCCGTTCCGCCGAGGGCCGGCCGTTGGCCCGGTCGATCGGCGAAGCGGTCGGAATGGCCGCCATCTGGTCCGCCTTTCCGACCTACGCTTTCGCCACCCAGCCGCACCAGGTGCAGGTGGTGATCGGCGGGGCCATGGGCGCCATGATCATGGCCGCGATCGGCCTCGCCTCGGTCCCCGCCGCCGCCTTCGCCTGGATCGCGACGATGACCTTCGCTTTGTGCTGCGCTTATTATCTCGGCAGCTCGGACCTCGACCCGACTTTCGGCGCCTCGATCGTCGGAGTCGCCGCGGTCGCCATCTTCGGGGTCGCCCGGCTCACCCGCTGGACCTTCGGCCAGCTTCAGACCATCGCCAACGTCCGTACCCAGGCCGAATCGGTTCGGCTGCTGCTCAAGGAATATGAGCATCGCGGAGTCGGCTGGCTGTGGCAGGTCGATGCCGAGAACAGGGTCGTCTACATCTCCTCGCGTATGACCTCGCTGCTCGGGCGCTCCGCCAGCCAGCTGATCGGCCATTCGCTTCCGGCGACTCTCGGAGGCAACAGTGCCCTGGGCCGCACCTTGCTCGCCCGCGCCCCGTTCGCCAGCCTCGAGATGGAGCTGAAGACCCGCAGGGGCACGCGCTGGATCAGCCTCGCCGGCGATCCGATCATCGACATGGCCGGCCAGTTCCAGGGCTTTCGCGGGGTCGGCTCCGACATCACCGAGGTCCGCCGCACCCAGGAGCGGCTTACCAACCTCGCCAACATGGACGTGCTTTCGGGCCTTCCCAATCGCGGCCGGGTGCGCCAGCTTCTCGGCGAGGCGCTCTCCACCTCGCAGTCGAGCAATGTGCCCTGCGCGATCATGTTCCTCGACCTCGACGGCTTCAAGCCGGTCAACGACACGTTCGGCCATCCCAAGGGCGATGCGGTGCTGAAGAGCGTCTCGCAGCGCCTCGTCAAGGAAACCGGCGAATCGGGCCATGTCGGCCGGATGGGCGGCGACGAGTTCGCGATCGTCATCCGCGACGCCCAGAGCCGCAAGAAGGTCGACGACCTCGCCCGCCGGATCATCGAGGCGGTCGCGGACCCCTATCATATCGACAAGGCCGAGATCCGAATCGGAGTCTCGATCGGCTGCGCCTTCGGCCCGATCGACGGCCAGAGCGTCGACGACCTCATCCAGAAGGCCGATCTGGCCTTGTACCAGGCCAAGGCCCAGGGCCGGGGCACCTGCTGCTACTTCTCCGCCGACATGCAGAACGAGGCCGAGGACCGCCTGAGGCTCGAGCAGGATCTCCGCCAGGCGCTCACCCTGAAGCAGTTCCGGCTCGACTATCAGCCGCTCGTCAACGCCGCCGACCAGAGCCTGATCGGCTTCGAGGCCCTGATCCGCTGGCACCACCCGACCCGCGGCATGGTCTCGCCGGTCGATTTCATCCCGCTCGCCGAAGAGACCGGCCTGATCATGCAATTGGGCGACTGGGTCATCGACGAGGCCTGTCGCGCCGCCGCCGTATGGCCCGATTATATCAGCGTCGCCCTCAACCTCTCGGCGCGCCAGTTGATCCTTCCGGCGCTCCCCAACACGGTCTCCGAAGCGCTCGCCAAATCTCGCCTCAAGGCCAACCGGCTCGAGCTCGAGGTCACCGAATCGGTGTTCCTCGGTGACTCGGAAGGCTCGCTCGACGTCCTCAAGCGGCTCCGCGCCCTCGGAGTCGGAATCGCGCTGGACGATTTCGGAACCGGCTATTCCTCATTGGGTTACCTGAACAAGGCGGTCTTCCATAAGCTCAAGATCGACGGCAGCTTCGTCCGCGACGCCGCCAACAACCGCGAGACGGTGGCGATCATCCAGTCGATCGTCCAGCTCGCCAAGAGCTTCCGGATGACCGTCACGGCCGAAGGCGTCGAGACCGCCGACGATTTCACCCGGATGCGCGATCTCGGCTGCCACCAGATCCAGGGCTATCTGTTCGGCCGCCCGATGAGCTTCGAACGCGCCACCGACCTCATCCACGGCACCCAGAGCCGGCTGAGCGCCTGAGCGCATTGGTCCTCCCCGAATTTTATCGGGGAAGAACTTCGCCGGAAGACACGCTATTAGCGCCTCGATGCGCCCGATCGCCCTCCTCCCGTTCCTTCTCCTCACGGCCTGCGGCGGCGAAGAGGCGACTCCCCGGCAGGCCCACCAGCGCGAAAAGGCCGCTCGGCCGCCAATGCCCGAGCTCGAGGCCACGGTGGAAACCGCGCGGGACCGCGAAGCAAGGGGCGACGCCGCGGCCGCCCTCAAAAGCTATTATTCGCGGATCGAAGCAGGAAATTACGAGGCCGCCTGGGCGATGCGCTCGGGCGAGGCCGGGGGCGAGGCGCGGCGGCGCTTCGCGGACAATTTCAAGGCCTATGAGACTTATCATGCCGACGTCGGCACTCCGAGCGAGCCCGTGGCGGCGCAGGGCTGGGCCTATGTCGAAGTGCCGGTGATGATCCGGGGCACCTTCCGCGGCGGCAAGTCCTTCAGCAGCGCCGGAAGCGTCACCCTCCGCAAGGCCGTTGGGCCCGGAGGAGGAGGCCGCTGGCGGATCTACACGGGTGAGGGCCGTCGCTAGGCCCGTCGTCCCAGCGAAGGCTGGGACTCCGGCGGGTGAAGACCGCGGATCATTTCACCCCACGGGGCCCCAGCCTCCGCTGGGGCGACGAGGATCCATTGTCCCCCGCCGCCGCACGTGTTATGATGTTACATAACACAAGAGGAGGTCGACATGACCCGCCGCCCCGTCGCCTACGCTGCTCCCGCAGGCGAGCAGCCGTTCAGCGAAATCAACACCACTCCGATGATCGACGTCATGCTCGTCCTCCTAATCATGTTCATCATCACCCTCCCGCTCACCACCCACAGCGTAAAGATCGACCTCCCCGGCCCCGATACCGGTACCGAGCCCGAGACTCATCAGCTCGCCCTGGATAATGCGAGCCGTCTGAGCTGGGACGGAGTTCCGATCGCACGGGCCGACCTCCCCGCCCGCCTCGCCGCCTTCCGGGCCGCGCCGCAGGAATCGGTCCTCCACTTCCGTGCCGAGGGGGAAACCCGCTACGAAGATTTCGACCAGGTTCTCGCGGACGTGAAGCGCGCGGGAGTGAGGCATCTCGGCTTCGTCGGCAACGAGCGCTTCGCCCGCGCGTATTGAAGGCGAACGGCAAGGGAGTGAGGCATGAAGGGCTGGACCACGATCGGCATATGCGCATTGTTAGTCGCGGGCTGCGAGGACGGCGCCCCGGAGCGGAAGGTGACCAGGGTCGTCGCCGCCAACCCTCATAGCGACCAGCTCAAGGCGCTCAGCGAACCGATGCGCCATCTCGGCCTCTACCGGGCGCTTCGCGACAACGGCCAGCGCTGCAAGCGGGTCGATTCGGGCCAATATCAGCAGCAATATAAGACGATGGCGATGTGGACCGCCCACTGCAGCGATACGGGCGATTACGCCCTCTACATCGCCCCCACCGGCGACGTGCAGGCCAGCGCCTGCAAGGACGCGCTCGAGCTCGGCCTTCCCGAATGCAAGCCGGCGGCGCCTTCCGCCGAGGCCGGAGAAGCTTCGCAGAAGAAGTAGCGCGACTGGAACGCCCGCTCCGACCGCGGATGCCGGGAGACTCTAGGCGGCGCCCGCGGCCATGTCCCGGCCGCGCCGCCGCGAGGCTTCCATGGCTCGATGCACCAGCGTCCTCAGTCCGTCCTCGGCGTCCAGAACGGCCAGTCCCGCCTCGGTCGTTCCTCCCGGGCTCGCGACCCGGCGCGCGAGCTCTCTGGGCGTCGCGCCCGATCGGGCGGCCAGAGCGCTCGACCCTTCGGCCATCGCCGCCGCGAGCCGCGCCGCCTGATCCGCCGGAAGACCGAGCTCCTCCCCCGCGGCGGCCAAGGCATCCAGAAAGCGGTAAAGGAAGGCCGGGGCGGAGGCGGTGAGAGCGCTGGCGACTCCGAGGACGCTCTCGTCGTCGAACCACTCGGCCTGGCCCAGCGCCTGCATCAGGCGTTCGACCTGGGCCCTGTCGGCTCCGTCGCCCGAGGCGTCGGCATAGAGCTCCGTCACCCCCTTGCGCAGGCTTACGGGGAGGTTGGGCATGGCCTTGACGATGGTTCGGGGGGCGGGGAAGTGGCTTCGCAGAGTGTCCAGACTGGTTCCAGCCAGGATCGAAACGAGGATCGTCTCCCGCTCCAGCGCCGGGGCGAGGACAGGCGCGACTTCCGCCAGCTTCAGGGGCTTCACCCCTAGCAGGACCAGCGCCGGGACCTCGCCCTCGGGAAGTGCAATGAGGGTGCGGATGCCGGGTGCCGGGACTCGGCCGCTGGGACGTATGACGGTGATCAGGCGCGGATCGGCTCCGGCGGCGAGCCAGCCTTCGAGCATCGCTCCGGCCATGTTGCCGCAGCCGATCAGGAAGAGCGGGCGGGTGAGTGTGAGTTGGGTCATATCAACTCCGTCGCCCCAGCGAAGGCTGGGGCCCCAGGGGGTGAAAGGCGCTTAGCCCTTTGAAGGGTGCGGCTCCAGCGTCGGTGCGTACTCTCCCTGGGGTCCCAGCCTTCGCTGGGACGACGTGGGTTGCCATCACGCCGGCAATATACCACGCTTTTCGAATGGGAGGCGGCTGGGTTTACATCCTTTGCAACAAGCCGCACGGCGTCGTCTACGTCGGCGTCACGGCTGATCTTGCGCAGCGGGTGTGGCAGCATCGCAATGGCGAAGGTGGGAAATTCTCTCGGAAGCACCACTGTTCGCGGCTCGTCTACGTCGAGGCCCATGATCGGATCGAAGATGCGATCACGCGGGAAAAGGCGATGAAGGCCGGGCTCAGGGTTTGGAAGCTGCGGCTGATCCAGGAGCATAACCCGCGTTGGGACGATCTTTGGGAGCGCATCATCCAATAACCGTCGTCCCAGCGAAGGCTGGGACCCCAGAGGGTGAAATGCGCTGTCGTCCGGAGAAAGCGCCTGTAAGGGCCGCCGGTGCAAGTTCTCGCTGGGGTCCCCGGCCTTCGCTCGGACGACGGGTCTCCTACGCCTCGCCCTGGGTCTCGATGAGCGCCGCCGCGATCGCTTCCTGGGGGGTCTTCCCCGCCCAGAGGACGAACTGGAAGACGGGGTAGAAGCGCTCGCATTCCTCGATCGCCGCCTCGACCAGGGTCTCGGCGTGCTGGAGGGTGAGGACTCCGCCTTCCTCGCCCTCGAGCAGAGTGGCGTGGCGGAAGAGGACGAGCCCGGACGAGGCCCAGAGTTCGAAATGGCCGATCCAGAGCTGCTCGTTGATGAGGCCGATCGTCTCGTACACCGCCGCCCTCTTGTCCTGAGCGACGCGGATGTCGGGAAGGGCGAGAAATTGCAGGACATGGTCCTCGTCGCGCCAGACGGCGCGAAGCTCGTACTGAGCCCAGCTGCCCTGGAAGTTGGCGACGATCTCGTCCTCGCCGCGCTCGCAGCTCCAGCCATGGGCGATGAAATAATGTTCGAGCATGTCGATCGGGCCGCCCGGCTCGCGCTCCAGCTCGAATTCGTCCACGTTCATCATTCAGCTTTCCGGCCGCCCCTTGTTCCACGAAACTGCCCGCGCACGGGCGCGGGCGCAAGAACGCAGATCAGACGACCACAATATGTTGTGGATTACTGGCCCGCCGGCCCCGTGCCGGTCCCGGCGTCTCCGGCCGGCTTGCGCTTCGGCCTGGCCGAAGCGGATGCCTCCAGCGCCTCGACCCGGCTCTTCAGCGCGGCGCTCTCCTCGCGGGCGGCGATCGCGATCGCCTTCATCGCCTCGAACTCCTCGCGCGAGACCATGTCGAGACCGCCCACCCAGTCGCGCATCCGGTCGCGGAACGCATTTTCGGCTTCCCGGCCGACTCCGGCGATAGTGCCGGCGGCGCCGTTCATGACCTTAACGAAATCGTCGAACAGACGGTTTTCGGACTGCATCGCGAGTCCTCCTGTGAAAATGGCCTAGAGGGGAATATCGGTAGTGGACCCGCCCGGCGCAAGCTCCGAGGCCCCGGGATTGAGGAGCCCGATCTGCCAGGTGAGCAGGCAGGCGAAGCAAAGCCAGGCGAGATAAGGCAGCATCAGCAGGGCGGCGGACCGGCGGATCCGCCAGAACAGAAAGGCCGTGAGCGCCGAAATGAGGATCATCGCGAGGATCGTCCACAAGGCCGCTCCGACCTCGTGATAGGCGAAGAAGAGGGGCGACCAGGCGTAATTGAGAAGGAGCTGGAGGACGAACAGGCCGAGCGCCGGGCCTCGGCCGCGGGCGCCGCGGGCGTGGAGGATAAGGGCCAGAGCGAAGCCGAGAAGGATGTAGAGAATCGTCCAGGCGACCCCGAACATCCAGCCGGGCGGCATGATCCCGGGCTTGCGGAGCGCGTCGAACCAGGCATTGCCGTAGCCGGAATTGGCGATCTGGCCGGAGACGATTCCGAGCAGAAGCACCAGCGGCACGGTGAACAAGGCATAGCGCAGGAACGACATCCTGAGCTGAGACTTGGACGCGATCGCGGTCATCTTCCCTCCGTCAAGATTCCCGTCGCCCCAGCGAAGGCTGGGGCCCCGGTGGGTGAAGAACGCAGCCGCCTTTCACCCCCCGGGATCCCAGCCTTCGATGGGATGACGGGCAGTTTCCTCATTCCGCCGGCGCCGGCTGGGCACCCGCCGGATGGCCCAATTGCTCCTCCAGCTTCCTCGTCACCGCAAGCGGCGAGCCCGTATAGCGTGCCAGGCGCGAATAGAGGAGCGGGATCAGGAAGAGGGTGATCAGGGTCGAGATCGACACGCCCCAGACGATGACCACTCCGATCGCGGTTCGCGCGGCGGCGCCGGCGCCGCCGGCCAGCATCAGCGGCACGGCGCCGGCGGTGGTGGCGATCGAAGTCATCAGGATCGGGCGGAGCCGGCGGGCCGAGGCTTCGCGGATCGCCTGGCCGATGTCGCGGCCCCGGTCGCGAAGCTGGTTGGCGAACTCGACGATGAGTATCCCGTTCTTTGCCGCCAGCCCGACCAGCATGACGAGGCCGACCTGGCTGTAGAGGTTGAGGGTCTGCCCCATGACGGCGAGGCCGATCGTACCCCCGGCCACCGCAAGCGGCACCGTGCTGATGATGACGGCCGGGTGGACGAAGCTTTCGAACTGGGCGGCGAGCAGCAGGTAGATGATCAAGATGGTGAGCCCGAAGACCAGCCAGATCGAGCCGCCGGCCTCCCGGAAGGCCTGGCTCTCGCCGCGAAAGCCGACAGCCATCACCTCCGGCGACCGCGCGGCCTGCGCCTCGAGGAATTCGAGCGCCTCGCCGAGGGAATAACCGGGGGCCAGGCCGCCGGAGAGAGTGATTGCGCGCATCTTGTTGTAGCGGCCGAGATCGCGAGCGCCGGCCGTGTCGGAGACCGTGACGAGGCTGGCGAGCGGCACCACTCCGCCCGATCGGTTTCGGACATAAATGGTCTGGAGGTCCGCCCGGGTGGCGCGATTGCCGGCCTCGGCCTGGACGATCACCCGATATTCCTCGCCGCGATCGAGATAGGTGGAGACCCGGCGCGAGCCGAGCAGCGACTGGAGGGCGTTGGAGACATCCTCGACGGAGACTCCGAGGTCGCCGGCACGGTTGGTGTCGACGGCGATCCTGAGCTGCGGCTTGGTTTCCTTGTAGTCGGAATCGAGGTTGACGATCCCGGGATTGTCGGCCGCCGCGGCGAGGATCCGGTCGCGGGCCCGGGCGAGATCGGCATAGGTCGAGCCGGCGATGACGAAGTTGACCGGCTGGCCTCGCCCGCGGCCGCCGATCGAGGAGCGCACCTGGGCGTTGCCGCGGACGGCGGGGAGCTGGCCGAGCCGCTTGTTGACCTCCTGGACGACCTCCTGAGTGGTCTCCTCCCGCTCCTCCCAGGGCTTGAGGAAAACGATGAATGTGCCGCTGTTGAAATCGTCGGACTGGCCGAAGCCGCCCGGCGTACGCTGGATGACCGCCCGGACGGCTCCGTTCTCGATGAGCGGAAGGAGCTTGCCCTGAGCGTCGAGCATGTAACGGTCCATCTGAGCATAGCCGGTGCCTTCGGGCGCCGACACGTTCGCGGAGAGGATTCCGACATCTTCGGCCGGCACCAGCTCGGACCGCAGGGTGGAGAAGAGGATTCCGGCGCCGGCGAGGAAGAGCCCGACGACGACGAGCGGGACCACCGGCTTGCGGATGACCGTGTCGAGCCGGCGCGCATAGAAGCCTTCGAGGCGGCGGAGGCGGCCGTCCACCCAGCGGGCGAAGCGGCCGCGCTCCTGATATTTGAGAAGCTTGGAGCAGAGCATCGGCGCGAGGCTGAGCGCCAGGAAGCCCGAAAAGGCGACGGCGCCGATCATCGCTGCCGCGAGCTCGCGGAACAGCAGGCCCGTCTGCCCGGCGATGAACATGATCGGCACGAACACCGCGCAGACGACGAGCGTGGTGGAAACGATGGCGAAGCCGACCTGGCGAGTGCCTTCGAATGCGGCGGCGAGCGGCGGCTCGCCCTCCTCGATCCGGTGATAGACGTTTTCGAGCACGACGATGGCGTCGTCGACGACGATTCCTATCGAGAGAACCATGGCGAGCAGGGTCAGGAGGTTGATCGAGAAGCCGAACAGCCACAAAACGGCGAAGCTGGCGAGAAGGCAGAGCGGCACGGTGACGGCCGGGATCAAGGTGGCGCGCCAGTTTCCGAGGAAGAGGTAGATGACCAGGACGACGAGAATCGCGGCTTCCGCCAGGGTCACCCAGACCTTGTCGATGGCGCGGCTGATGAACAGCGACTCGTCGGATCCGACGACCATCTCCATTCCTTCGGGGAGTGTCTGTTTCAACTCCTCGGCGGTGGCCTTGGCCGCCTCGGCGACGGCGAGCGTGTTGGCGCCCGACTGGCGTACGATTCCGAGGCCGACCGCCGGCTCCCCGTTGAGGCGGAAGGCGCTGTACGGATTTTCCGGCCCCTGCTCGACCCGGGCGACGTCGCCGAGCCGGACGAGATAGCCGTCGGCGCCCCGGCCGACGACGAGCCCGGCGAATTGCCGGGCGTTCTGGAACGGCCGGTCGACCCGCAGGGTGACGTTCTGCTGGGTCGATTCGAGGCGGCCCGCGGGCAGCTCGACATTCTGCCGGCGAAGCGCGCTCTCGATATCGCCGGGGGTGAGGCCGTAGGCGGCGAGCCGGCCGGGCTGCATCCAGACCCGCATCGCCGGCCGGGCCTCGCCGCCGACGAAGACCCGGGCGACCCCCTCGATCGAGGAGAAGCGGTCGAGCAGATTGCGGTCGACATAGTCGCTCAGCTCCAGCCGCGACCAGCCCGGCTTCGACACGACCAGGAACATGATCGGCGAAGCGTCGGCGTCGACCTTGCGCACTTCGGGCGGGCGGACGTCGTCGGGCAGATTGCCCAGAGCCGCGCCGACCCGGTCGCGGACATCGTTGGCAGCCGATTCGATCGACCGGCCCGGATGGAATTCGATGGTGATCGACGACTGGCCGTCCTGCGACCGGGAGGTGATCGTCTCGAGGCCCTCGACTCCGGACAATTGGTCCTCGAGCGCCTGGGTCACCCGGGTCTCGACGACGTTCGCGGCGGCGCCGATATAGTCGGTCCGAACCGAGACGACCGGCGGATCTACATCGGGATATTCGCGGACCGACAAAGCGAAGAAGCCGACCAGGCCGACGACTGCGATCAGCATCGCCAGAACCGCCGCGAAGACGGGCCGGCGGACCGAGACGTCGGACAGCTTCATCGGGTCTCCCCCCCTCTCCCCGTCGGGGAGAGGATCGGGGTGAGGGAGTTCGGCGGCCGGAATCGTCCTCGAACGCCGAGCCCCCTCACCCTACCCTCTCCCCCATGGGGAGAGGGATGAGTTGCTTCGCCACGCTCGCAATGACAGGGCGCGCTCATGGCTGCGCCTGGCCCCCCTGCCCCTTGGTCCGCCCGCGCTGGGCATTGCCGGCGCCGGCCACCCGCACCTTCAACCCTTCCGAAAGCTTGACTACGCCTTCCGTCACCACCTTGTGCCCCGGCCTCAGCCCCTCGAGAATCTCGACCCGCCCGGCGCTTCGCAACCCCGTCCTGACCGCGGTCCGCCGAGCCGTGCCGGCCCCGTCTATCGTATAGACGAATCGGGAATCGCCTTCTCCTACGATCGCAAGCTCGGGGACCGAGAGGCCGAGCCTCGGCGACGCCTCGATGACGACGGTGAGCAGCATTCCGGGCTTCAGCTTGTTGTCGGTATTGGGAAGCCGGGCGCGTACCATGACGGCGCGGGTATTGGGATCGATCACGGGATCGATATTGGCGATCCGGCCGCGAAAGGGCTGGTCCGGATAGGCCGCGGAGGTGGCCGCGATGGTAAGGCCCGGACGGAGCGTCGAGAGCAAGGTCTCGGGCACCGGGAAATCGAGCTTGATCGTCGAGATGTCGCTGATCGTCGCGATCGGAGTTCCGCTGCTCACCACGGCGCCGGGCGAGATGGTGCGGAGCGAGGCGTAGCCGGAGAAGGGCGCCGTGATCACCCGTTCGGAGATCGAGGCCCGGGCTCCGGAAGCCTGCGCCCTCGCGCCCGCCGCCGCGGCATTCTGGACGTCGAGCTGCGACTGGGTTGCGAAGCCGCGCTGCTTGAGAGTCTCGATCCGGCCGAGCTGCTGCTGCGCCTCGCGCTGGCGCGCCTGAGCCTCGGCGAGCTGGGCGGCCTCCTGGCCCTGGGCGAGGACCGCTATGATCTGGCCCCGGCGGACGAACGCTCCGTCGTCGAATCCGAGCCGGACCAGCCGCTCGGTGACCGGCGCGGACAAGGTGACCTGCTCGTTGGCGCGGGCGGTTCCGACCGCCTCGATCGTCTCGACGAACCGGATGGTGGTAGCGGGCTCGACCTTGACCACGGGCGGCGGCCGGCTCTTGCCCTTATCCTCCGCGCCGGCACCGCCGCAGGCGGCTGCAAGCCCCAGAAATACAAGCGAAAAGCCTAGTTTCAATGCGTGCATGGCATGGCCGCTAGCCTTCGGCCCCCGCCCTATCAAGCGCGCTGTGCAGCGAGTAGGAACTCTCTATTCCCTTCAGGACCGGTGATCGGGCTCTCGACGAGCCCGGCCACTTTCCACCCCTGCGCTTCGACCCATAGCCGCGCATTCGCGCAGACTCTAGCGTGGATTTCCGGGTCGCGGACCACTCCGCTTTTGCCGATCTCGCCCCGCTCCGCCTCGAATTGCGGCTTCACCAGGGCGACGAGACGCGCGCCCGGCCTGGCGAAGCCGAGCGCGGTATCGAGCACCTTGGCGAGCGAGATGAAGCTGGAGTCGCAGACGATGACGTCGACCGGCTCCGTCACCACCTCGCCGGTGAGATAGCGCGCATTGGTCTTCTCGTGGACGACGACCCGCGGATCCTGCCTCAGCTTCCAGGCTAGCTGGTTGGTCCCGACGTCGACCGCGAACACCTTCGCAGCGCCCTTTTGCAGCAGCACGTCGGTAAAGCCCCCGGTCGAAGAGCCCACGTCCAGCGCAACCGCCCCGGTCACGTCCCACCCGAAATGATCGAGCGCATGCGCAAGCTTGATCCCGCCCCGCGATACCCAGGGATGCTCCTTGCCGCGCACTTCCAGGGGCGCGTCCTGCGCCAGCGTCTGCCCGGCCTTCTCGATCTTGCGCTGCCCCGAGAAGACGAGGCCCGCCAGGATTACGGCCTGCGCCATAGCCCCGCTTTCGACCAGTCCGCGTTCGACGAGCAAGTGGTCGGCGCGGAGCTTTGCCGCGCTCATTTGGCGGCGAAGGGATCAAGGAGCTGAACGTCGAACTGACGAAAATCACGGACATTGCGGGCAACGACGATCAACTCGCGTTGGAGCGCGGTAGCCGCGATGACGGCGTCTTCGTACAGGTCGGCGGACCGCCCTTGCATAAGTCTGGCCCAAAGGCGGAAAATGGCGGCATCCGGCGAGATGATCTGGGCTTTGGATGCGAGGTCGTCCGCCCAGGCTTCGATTTCGGCCGCCTTGCCTGGATCGGTTTTTCGGGCATTCTCGACACCCACCTGTATTTCGCCGAACGAAATCGATGAAACGAACAGGCTGCTATTGGGAACGCTCGCCAGCCAAGCCACGACACCCCCATGCGGTTTGGCCCGACGCACCTCCGAGAGGACGTTGGTATCCAGCAGAAACACTCAAAAAACCGGTGGCTTGCGATGCCGATGGCGACCTCGCAAGGGGATCTCCAAATCGAAGCGGGGCTCGTCTGCCAGCAGCATTTCCTTGAATGTGCGGGAGTCGGAATTCTGCATCCGCCGCCACTCCGCGACCGGCACCAGCACGGCCGTCTCGGCCCCTCGCTTGGTGACGAGTTGCGGCCCCTCCGCAACGCAGGCGTCGAGCATTTCGCTGAACCTCGCCTTCGCCTCTTGCACCCGCCACGCTTTCACCGAGTCTCTCCTGACTAGTCACCTGACTAGCTAGCGCTCGGCGCGGGTCGATTCAAGCATCGCTGACAATTGCGGTTTCTGCATTCGTCTATGTCTACTTTTGCAGTTGAGAAATTGCCGGCACCCGCCCAAATGCGTTGCGGGAGCGAAACGGCTCTCGGTTACAAGGAAGTTGAAATGCGTATCGTGGAAACCGGAGCGGCGGGCATCATCGCCATCGCCAGCCAGATCCTGATGGTCGCCGTCGTCCTGCTCTAAGGGCGCGCCGATCCAGGATCCATGCAAGCCGCCGGATTTCCGGCGGCTTTTGCATTTCTAGGCCCTGGCCTCTTCCGCAACTCCCGCGCTGTTGTGCCGGAGCGCCTTCAGTACCGCGTCGACGATGCCCTCCGCGTCCAGCCCGGCTTCGGCGATCTGCTTCTCCGGCTTGTCATGGTCCTGGAAGCGGTCGGGGAGGCGGAGGGTGCGCAGCTTGAGGCCGCCGTCGATCAGGCCGGCGTCGCTCGCCATGGTGAGGACGTGGGCGCCGAAGCCGCCGATCGCGGCTTCCTCGACCGTCACCGCGACCTCGTGGCTGGTGAGCAGGCGGCGAATCAAGGCCTCGTCGAGCGGCTTGGCGAAGCGCAGGTCGGCGACCGTCGTCGAAAGACCGCGGCCCTCGAGCGCGTCCGCCGCCTTCAATGCTTCCTCGAGCCTCGTGCCGAGCGAGAGGATCGCCACCTTCTTGCCTTCGCGGACGATCCGGCCCTTGCCGATCTCGAGCCGCTCCGGAACTTGCGGAAGGGGCAGTCCGATGCCGTTGCCGCGCGGATAGCGGACCGCGCTCGGGCCGGAATCGTGGAGCGCCATGGTGTGGACCATGTGGACCAGCTCGACCTCGTCCGCCGCCGCCATCACCACGAAATTGGGAAGGGTGCACAGATAAGCGAGGTCGAAGCTTCCGGCATGGGTGGCGCCGTCGGCGCCGACCAGCCCGGCCCGGTCCATAGCGAAGCGAACCGGAAGGTTCTGGATCGCGACGTCGTGGACGACCTGGTCGTAGGCGCGCTGGAGGAAGGTCGAATAGATGGCACAGAAGGGGCGATAGCCCTGGGCGGCGAGGCCGGCGGCGAAGGTGACCGCGTGCTGCTCGGCGATCCCGACGTCGAACATGCGGTCGGGGAAGAGTGCTCCGAACTTGTCGAGGCCGGTGCCCGAAGGCATCGCAGCCGTAATCGCCACCACCTTGTCGTCGCGGGTCGCTTCCGCCGTCAGAGCCTTGGCGAAGATTGCGGTGTAGCTCGGCGGTCCGGGCTCGGCCTTTGCCTGCTCGCCGGAGACGACGTCGAATTTCTGGACCCCGTGATATTTGTCCGCAGCGGCCTCGGCCGGGCCGTAGCCCTTGCCCTTCTTGGTGACGACATGGACCAGCATCGGGCCTTCGTCGGCGTCGCGGACGTTCTCGAGGATCTGGACCAGCCCGTCTATATTGTGGCCGTCGACCGGGCCGACATAATAGAAGCCAAGCTCCTCGAAGAGCGTTCCGCCGGTCCAGAAGCCGCGCGAATATTCCTCCCAGCGCCGGGCCATGACGTGGAGGCGCCTGGGCAGCTTTCGCGCGACCTTCTGGGCGAGGTGTCGAACGGTCAGATATTTGGGCGAGGATACCAGGCGGGCGAGGTAATGGGAGAGCCCGCCGACGGGCGGAGCGATCGACATGTCGTTGTCGTTGAGGATGACGATCAGCCGGTTGCCCGCGGCCTGGGCGTTGTTCATCGCCTCATAGGCCATTCCCGCCGACATCGCGCCGTCGCCGATCACCGCGATCGCCCGGCCCGGACGGCCGGCAAGCTTGTTCGCGACCGCGAAGCCCAAAGCGGCGGAGATGGAGGTGGAGCTGTGCGCCGCTCCGAACGGATCGTATTCGCTTTCCGAGCGCCGGGTGAAGCCGGACAGGCCCCCGCTTTGGCGCAAGGTGCGGATCCGGTCGCGGCGGCCGGTCAATATCTTGTGCGGATAGGCCTGGTGGCCGACGTCCCAGATCAGCCGGTCGCCCGGAGTTTCGAACACGTAATGGAGCGCGACTGTCAGCTCGACCACTCCGAGCCCGGCGCCGAGATGGCCTCCGGTGACGGACACGGCCGAGATCATCTCGGCTCGAAGCTCGTCGGCGAGCTGGCGAAGCTGCGCGGGCTTAAGCCGGCGAAGCTCCGCGGGAGTGCCGGCATTGTCGAGCAAGGGGGTGTTCGGGCGGTCGGTCATGGGCGGCGATATGGTCCCTGTCACCCGGTCCCGCTAGACCAAAGCGGCGCGGGTGTCGAATGGGGATGAGATGCAGGCGGGGTGCATTAACGCATGCCGTTTCGGACCCAATCGCCGCTTGCAAGGGGCCGGGAAGCGCCTAACCCTTGCCGGGCGAGGGGCGGCGCGGCGCATTTGCCCGTTCAACATGCGGGAGGGGTCCGTGTCCTACCTGAATCCGGCGAGACTCCATTTCGCGGGCCAGTTCCGGGCCGACGTGTCCACCGTCAACAACGATCCGGCGCATTTCGACAACGCCACTTTCACGGACTCGGATCGTCAAATGCAGTCCGCGGCCGGGGCCAACGGATGGTGGCAGCCGCAAGGTACGGGGGCATGGCGGATCGACGGCTGCGCGATCACCTCCGCGATCCTCGGGGGCGAGAGCGTGGACGATCCCGCGGTCGGCCTCGAGATCCGCGACTCGGGCGACCGGGTGAGCGCCAAGCTCGTCGATCTCGATCCCAACCAGCAGATGGTCTCGACCATCTTCGGCCTGGAGGTCCGGATCGTCGACCCGGGCAGCCGCCAGGTGCTGATGCGCGGAAGCTTCGAGCCCGCCGGCTTCTACGATATCTGGTTCGGGCGAGGAGTCGGGCGCGGCGGCGACATGGGTGCCTCGGCTTTCTTCCAGTCGGTCCTGACCGGCGTGCAATGGGGCGACATCGGCCATTCTCCGGCCCTCCAGGCGCTCAGGCAGGCCTCCCTGGACGGCAGGCTGTCGATCAAGTTCATGACCGATTCCTACGGCATGCGATTGCCCAACCGCGGCTTCGGGCGGTTCGTCGGGACGATCGGACCGCAGCTCGCGGGGGACCCGGATCATTTCACGCCCGGCCGCTATCTCGCGCCGTGGCAACCGCAGCTCAGCAATGGCCCGATCACCGCTCCGATCGGCTATGTCGGCTGCCGGGAGGACGGTTCCAACGGCAAGGTCATCGCCGACTTCGGCAACGCCCTACTCACCGACAACGACTCGATTCTCGACATCGGAGCCCTGCATCTGATGGTCGCATATTACGACGGGAACGGACGGGCTCGGTCGCTCGATCTGGGAGCGCTCGAAAATTACACGGCGCCGGGCTGGTACGAAAGGACGGCCGGGATCCAGGCCTTTCCGCCGGACCGGGCGCTGACCGCCGACCAGATGGCGATCGTCGGCTCGGGCCAGCTGTGCGTGACCGCGCCGCTGGCCCGGACCGCGCTGTTCAGCGCCTTCGCCCAGGAAGCGCCCGACGGAATCTACCTTCGCCCCGACCAGTTCGTCTACCGGATGGAGCCGGGGACGACCCAGGCCGTGCGGGTCATGGCGACCCAGTTCGGACAGCCGCTGGCGAGCGCCACGATCGACGCGACGGTGTCGGCCTTCGGACTTCAGCCCAATCCGGGTAACGACCCGCCCCTCGCCGTTCCGCTCGACGCGCTCCGGATCGCCGATGGCGGGAGCATCGTCACCGGGCCCGACGGCTGGGCCACGATCACCCTTTCGAGCAGCGACCCGGGCCTGCCCCGCTCGTCGGATTCGAACGTCTCCGACGGAGTCGACGGCCAGGTCTATGCGGTCGAGCTCAGGGTCGCCGGCGCCGCCAATTCCGGAAGCGATTTCTCCGGCAGCTGCTTCGTCAGCATCCTCCTGTTCAGCGCGCTCGAAATTCCCGAGACCGTCGCCTGGAGCGATGCCCGGCCCATCTTCCGGCAATATTCGAACCTGTATCCGAGGCCGCACGGGCCCGACACCTACCAGCCGGATTCGCCGACCGAGCCGCCGCTTCATCCGGTCGTAAATCTCTCCGACGAGGCGCAGGTCACCGCTTATGCCCCGATGATCGTCCGTGCGCTCCAGCTTCCGATCGGGCACCCCAACCACATGCCGGTCACCCGCGACCTTTCCGCTTCGCGGCGCGGGATCCTGCTCGGATGGGCCAGGGGCGCGGCGGAGGCGGTTCCCAAGTTGAAGGGCGGCCTGTCCCGGGTCCGGGCGACGAAGCCGCTCCAGGCGCCGGATCGGAACTTCGCCGCAAGCCGGCGCTCGGCCGCGGCGGCCGTCGAGCCGCCGGAAGAGCTGCTTGGAGGCAAGACCGCCGCCCGGCAACGGATGCTGCGCGGTGCAATCGTCGGCAAGCCGGAGGAGAAATAGATGATTCGCGTCCAGCCCGGCTCGATCGAGACTCTCGCCGACCTGCGCGGCGCGCTGGGGAGCGCGATCCAGCTCGAACATGCGACGATCCCGCCCTACCTCACCGCATTCTTCACCCTCAAGGGCACCGGCGACGGGGCCAGATATGCGGCCCAGACCCTCCATGACGTCTTCATGGAGGAGATGCTTCACATGCATCTCGCCGCCAACATCCTGAACGCCGTGGGCGGCCGGCCGGAGATCAACGATCCGGCGTTCATCCCAGATTATCCCGGGCCGCTGCCGATGGGGATCGGAAGCGGCCGGCCGGGCGGGCTCACCGTCGGGATCAAGCGCTATTCGAAACTGACCGTGAAAAAGACGTTCATGGAAATCGAGGAGCCCGAGGACAAGCTCGACCTCCCGACTCGCGAATCGGTTCGAAAGTCGCTGTTCACGGCCGCGCCGGCGGCGACCTACGAGACAATCGGCGAATTCTATCACGCCATCGCCGCCGCCATCACTCGCCTGGGGGAGTCGATCTTCACCGGGGACCCGGGCCTGCAGGTCCCGGGCGCGATCCAGGTCGCCGACGTCGCGAGCGCGATCGAGGCGATCACCACCATCATCACCCAGGGCGAGGGCACGTCGACCTCGCCGGCCGACGGCGACCCCGGCGACGAGCTGGCCCATTATTACCGGTATCAGCAGCTGTACCGGGGGATGAGGATCGTTCCGGACCCGTCGGCGCCCGACAAATATGCGTTCGACCCGAAGCAGCCGATCGTCGTCGACGACATGGCCGACGTGATCCAGATGGCCGACAATCCGACGACCGTCACGCTCGACCCGACCGGCGACTGGCGGGCGATCCAGCTCTCCGATGAGTTCGACACGTCCTACACCAGGCTTCTCAACTGCCTCCACATCGCCTTCAACGGCGATCCGGACCGGATCAACGACGCCATCGCGATCATGTACGAGCTCAAGAACAGCGCCGAGGAGCTGCTCCAGCAGCAACTTTCCGGAACCAAGTATAAAGGGCAGTTCGCCGGGCCCCGCTTCCGTTACGCGGGCCCCTGAGCGCCGGTCTCGCCGGTCTCTTCAGCCTCTTCCGGCTCCGGCCGAACCTGCTCGAAAGTGGCGCGGAGCGTATCGGGAATCGTCCCCGAGTAAGTTAACGCCGGTCGTCGAACTCCTCCACCTCCGGCTCGACCCACCGGTCCGGGGGCTGCGGCGCCACCTCCCAGACATGCTCGCCGACGACCGAGGACGCAATGGGCCGCCCTTCCGCGTTGCGCGCCGGCCGGTAGCGGAAGCGCCTGACGATGAGGCGGCAGGTGGTGTTGTCGAGCTCCCGGCTGCCGCTCGGCCGGGTCACCGCGCAGTCGCTGATCCGGCCGCTCGGAGCGACGGTGAAGCGCAGGTGGACGGTGCCGCCGCGGCGTGATCGCCAGGCGCCGTCCGGATAGTCGGAGGCATCGATGCTTCCGCTCAGCCAGCGCGCGCTCGTGCCCCGGCCGCCGCCTCCGCCGCCGCCCGTACCGTTTCCGAAGCGGCCGCTGCCGCGCCCGTTGCCGATTCCGCCGCTTCCGGTGCCCGGACCCGGCACCGCCGCCGCGCCCGCCGCCATCGCGCTCCCCTGCCCCGCGACGGGCGCGGTCGGAATGACCGGGGGTACCGGGAGGCGGATTTCGGGCGGCGGAGCAACGATCTGCGTCGGCGTGTCCCTGAGGTTGGCGGGAGAAGCGGCCCCCTCCTCGTTCTTCGGCTTGGCCTTGCGGGTCTTCTTTTCGACGTCGGGCCGCGCCGGTTTGGCCGGCGGCGGAGGCACTTCCTCGGCGATGTTGAAGAGCTTCAGCGCCTCGGGAAGAGCGGCCGACGGGCCGTAGCCGAGGCCGGTCAGGAGAACATAGCCGATGAGGGCGTGAATCAGTGCGACGACGCCCGCCGATTTCAGGCGGTCCCGGTTTTCGGGTTCAAGACGCAACATCATCGGCCAGCCCCTCGGCGACGGATCATTTTCCGCCTCGCGGGCCGCGATTACAGCGGCTTATATGACTGAACCCTGTCCGCGAACCGGGGTTTCAGCTCTCGCGGCAATCCGGGCAGGTCCCGCGAACCTCGATCACCGGCCGCTCCGGGGTGAAGCCCGCTTCCCTGGCCGCCGCGCGCACTCCGCCGGAGAGCTTGTCGTCGTCGAGATGGGTGGTGTTGCCGCATGTGTCGCAGATCAGGAAGATGCAGTCGTGCAGGCAGTCGGGATGGTCGTTGGCGACATAGGCGTTGGCGCTTTCCACCCGGCGGGCGAGGTTGGTTCCGACGAAGAGGTCGAGTATCCGGTAGACGCTGTTCGCCGCCACCCTTCGGCCCTGCGACTGGCTGACCTTGTCGGCGATGTCGTAGGCGGAGGCGGGGCGGTCGAAGCCGGCCAGTGCCTCGAAGACGGCGGACCGCATCCGGGTCCATTGCTCGCCCGATTTCTCCATCGAGCTTTGCGCCGCCTGCATGAGGGAAGCGCCTTCATGAGCCTCGTGATGGTGATGGGGATGCGCCATGGGCGCAAGGTAAGGCTTTTGCGGCATACTCACAAGGGCGGGCAAGTCGCCCGGCGTAGGGGAAAGTTCAGATCACCGCGCGGCGATTGAGATCGTGGCCGAGGGCGAGGATGGCGACTCCGAGGATCGTATAGACCGTGCCCATCGCGTCCCCGTGTAGAGTGAGCGAGCCCGCCATGACCCCCAGACCGAGACCGCCGACGGCGGAGGGCATCATGAAGCCGTGCTCGATGATTCCACGGCCGAGCGCGAGCATGCCGAGCCCGATCGCGAAGGTCAGGCCGATTTCGTGGATGATCGGATCGAGCAGAAGCCCGCCCGCGGAGGCGAGCATTGCGACGAAGATGGCGCTCGCCAGGCAATGGACGAGGCAGAGCCCGGACAGCGCGATCGCCATCCGGTCCATCCCTCCATTTGCTCCCACCTTCGCGAACATAGACTCGCCGTTCTCCTGACGGCACTTTCTATAACGTCGTAGCCGTGAAGATACAACATAACATTCGAAAAAAGTTGCATTGGCTTTCGACGGCCCGGCGACCATATCGCGCGCCATGTCCATCCCCGCCGCCGCCGCCTCCCCCTTGCCGCGCGCCATCGCCCTGTGGCTGCTCGCGGTCGCGGCGCTCGTCTTCCTGATGGTCGTCGTGGGCGGGATCACCCGGCTGACCGAATCGGGCCTGTCGATCGTGCGCTGGGAGCCCATTTCCGGAATCCTCCCGCCGATCGGCGAAGACGCATGGACGGCGGAGTTCGCCGCCTACAGGCAAAGCCCGCAATATCAGCTCGTCAACAGCGGAATGAGCCTCGACGACTTCAAGAACATCTATTTCTGGGAATATGTCCACCGGCTGCTCGGCCGGATCATCGGCCTCGCCTTCGCTCTGCCCTTGCTGTGGTTCGCCTGGAAACGGGCGATCCCCGGCGGCTATGGCTGGAAGCTCGCCGCACTTCTCGTCCTTGGCGGGCTGCAGGGCGGGATCGGCTGGTGGATGGTGGCCTCCGGCCTGGTCGACCGGCCCGACGTCAGCCACATCCGCCTCGCCGTCCACCTGCTGCTGGCGCTCGCGATCTTCGGAACGACCCTTTGGCTGGCGCTCGACCTGCTCGGGCTTGCCGGCGGCGGCGGGCCGGCGCGCATTCCGACGGCGGCGATCTGGATGCTGTCGCTGCTTTTCCTGCAAATCCTGTTCGGCGCCTACGTCGCCGGCCTGGACGCCGGCTATGCCTATTCGAGCTGGCCGAAAATGGGGGACCGATGGTTCCCCGCCGACGCGCCCTTGCTCGAACCCTTCCTCAGGAACTTCGCCGACAATCCGATAATGGTCCAGTTCGTCCACCGCTGGCTCGCCTTCGCGGTCGCGGCCGCGGCCTTCGTCCTCGCCCGCAACGCCTGGCGAGCGGGGCAGCGGCAGGCGGCGAGGGTGCTCGTCGGCGCGGTGACGACTCAGATATTGCTGGGCATCTTCACCTTGCTCTCGGGTGTGGAGCTCTGGATCGCGGCATCGCACCAGGGGATGGCCGTCCTGCTCCTCGCATCGACCCTGGTCGCGGCACACAGGCTCGGCGAGAGAGCGGCCGCCCCGGCTCTCCCTCCAGGTCGCGGCGACCTGCAAAGCGAGCCGGCATGAGCGGGATCGTCACGGTCTATGCCGTTTTCGCCTCCGACGAGGAAGCCCGGCGCATTGCCCGGGCCCTCGTCGAGGAGCAGCTCGCCGCCTGCGCCAACATCCTCGGCGCCTGCGCGTCCATCTACCGCTGGCGGGGCGCGATCGAGGAGGGCGACGAGGTCGCAGCCTTGTTCAAGACACGGGCCGATCTGGCCGATGCGCTGATCGCCCGCCTTGCCCGGCTGCACAGCTACGACGTGCCGGCGGCGGTCGTATGGCCGATCGCTGAAACCCTCGATTCCTACGCCGACTGGATCCGCAACGAAACCGCTAAGGTAATATAATACCTCGTCACAAACGCCCGCTTTTCCTTGACTTCCGGGCACCTCGCTGTCATTTGCCCGCTCAGGCGCCGCTCCCCCGGAAGCGGCGCGGTTCATTTCATAAGAGGCTCAAACCCTCTAAGGGAGATTCAGGCCATGAAGGCGCTGATGAAGACCACCAAATCGGCCAAGCCGGCCGAGGTGGAGAAGAAATGGCATCTGATCGATGCCGAGGGCCTGGTCGTCGGCCGCCTCGCCTCGATCATCGCCAACATCCTGCGCGGCAAGCACAAGCCGAGCTACACCCCTCATGTCGATTGCGGCGACCATGTCGTCGTCGTCAACGCGGGCAAGGTGCGGTTCACCGGCAAGAAGCTGTCCGACAAAATCTATTATCGCCACACCGGCTATGTCGGCGGAATCAAGGGCGTCACCGCCGGCAAGGTGCTGGAGGGGCGATTCCCGGAGCGCGTTCTCGAGAAGGCCGTCGAGCGGATGATCCCGCGCGGGCCGCTGGGCCGCGATCAGATGCGCGCCCTGCACCTCTACAACGGCACCGAGCATCCGCACGGCGGCCAGAATCCTGAACCTCTCGACGTGGCGGGCATGAACCGCAAGAACAAGGTGGGTGCCTGATGACCGACAATCGCCAATCCCTCGCCGATCTGGGCGAGCTGACCGGCACCGCTCCGGCCGCGCCCCCCGCCGCTCCCGAAGCGGCTCCCACCCCCGAGACTCCCGCTTCCGAGGCTCCCGCCGCCGGTGCCCCGGATTCTTCCGGGCCCGTCGAGGGCAAGGACGATCAGGGCGTCTCCACCCAGGGTCCGCAGATCCAGGCCGTGCTTCGCGAGCAGCAGCTCGACAAGCAGGGCCGCGCCTACGCCACCGGCCGCCGCAAGGACGCGGTCGCCCGGGTCTGGCTGAAGCCCGGCTCCGGCAAGATCATCGTCAACGGCCGGGACCAGGAAGTCTATTTCGCGCGCCCGACCCTTCGCCTGATCATCAACCAGGTGTTCGACGTCACCGAGCGCCGCGGCCAGTATGACGTGATCGCGACGGTCAAAGGCGGCGGGCTTTCCGGCCAGGCCGGCGCCGTTCGCCACGGAATTTCGACCGCTCTCACCCGTTACGAGCCGGAGCTTCGAACCACGGTCAAGCGCGAGGGCTTCCTCACCCGCGATCCGCGAGTCGTCGAGCGCAAGAAGTACGGCAAGGCCAAAGCCCGCCGCAGCTTCCAGTTCTCGAAAAGGTAAAGTTGAGTTCCTCCCCGGGATTTCTCGGAGGGGACCGCCCGAAAAGTGGGGGAGGTGCCGGCGCGAAAGTGCCGGCCCTTTCTTTTTCGGGGAAGGACTTTCGGCTTTTGCTGCCAGCGTCGTCGCTCGGCCGCCTGGCCGGCGGAACGGCTTGACCGCGAGGCCGCGGGGCGCCACGGCACATCGCCTGCCGAGGCAGACAGCCTCATCCGGCCTGCATATCGCCAACAATTGCCCGGCTCGCCGCCAGGTAAAGAGTCTCGTGAGTGGAATGGATGGGGATAAGCAAGCATACGAGCTATAATGTCGTAGGCGCCATAATCCCCGTCGTCGTTTCGCTGGCCACGATACCGCTTTATTTGAAATTGCTCGGGATTCCCCGATACGGTGTGCTGGCGCTCTGCTGGACCGCGCTCGCCTATATGGGCTCCCTGAGCCTCGGCCTCGGCCCGGCGCTGACCCAGCGTATGGCGAAGATGGTCGACGGATCGGCGGAGCAGCGGGCTTCCGTCTTCTGGACGGCCTTCTGGCTGGCGAGCGCGATGGGTGTCCTCGGCATGGCCGTGACGACGGCGGCGGGCTGGATTTACTTCCGGTCGGTCGGCACGGATACCGAACTTATCCGGGAGGTCGCGCGCAGCCTCTTCTGGCTCGGGTGCATCGTGCCGCTGGTGGTCGTCAACGGCGTGCTGAGGGGCGCCTTGCAGGGGCGCGAGCGCTTTCTCGAGCTCAACGTCATCACGTCGGGTTCGGCCGTTTTGACCACGACCCTGCCGCTGGCGGTTGCCTGGGGGATCGGGCCCGAGCTCTACCGGGTAATCCCCGCCGCTTTGGCCGGAAACGCCCTGTCCGCCTTCGTCGCCTTCTACGTTTGCGTTCGGACGGTGCCGCTGCGCTCGCCGCAGTTCCTCACCCGGACCGAAGCCGGGCCGCTGCTCACGTTCGGCGGCTGGGTCACCATCGCGATGATCGTCGGTCCGATGCTCGTCACCTTCGACCGCTTCGTCATAGGCGGCGTGATCGGCCCGAGTGCCGTCTCCTTCTACGTCGTCGCCTACAATCTGGTCGCCTTGCTCTCGATCCTCCCCCAAGCGCTCTCGGCAGCCTTGTTTCCACGCCTCTCCTACGCGGACACGGCGGAGGCGCAGGGGCTTCAGGATGTCAGCCTCGCAGCCCTGACGGCGGTGCTGACCCCGGCGGCGATCGCGACGGCCGCCCTCGCTCAGCCTTTCCTGCAATTGTGGATCAGCGAGGATTTCGCCCGCCACGCCGCTCCCATCGTCTACATTTTCATATTCGGATTTTGGTGCAACAGCTTCGCGAACGTCCCCTATTCGCTTCTCTACGCACGCGGCCGACCCGACCTGATCGCGAAGCTGGTGCTGATCTATCTCGTCCCTTATTATCTCTTGCTGGTTTTCCTTCTCTGGACGGTTGGCCTGCTCGGCGCCGCCATCGCCTGGACCGTCAAGGGCTTCCTCGACGTAATCATCCTGTTCTGGTTCGCAGGTCAGCTTCGTCGGGCGCTGCCGCGGCTTTTCGTGCCGGGCGCCTTCGTGCTGGGTGCCGCAATCATCTGCTTGTTCGCTCCCGAGGGAGGTCCTAAATGGGCCGCGCTGGCAGTCCTTTTTGTGATTTCCTGTTTCCATTCACTCAGAATATTGCCTGATCAGGTGAAAGAACTGCTGGTCCGGACCGTCTATCGTCGTCCCTGATGCTCGTTAGGCACAGCCCGACCTGCCGCTATCGCTTGCCCCGCAGAGGAAAAATCCATGCATGAATCCAGTTACGCCAAGATGGCCTCCTTCCTGGAAACCTACCGCGAGGAGCTATTCGCCGCGGGGGCGCCGTCCATTTTGGAGATCGGCTCCAAATCCTATGAGGGGCAGCCGTCCTACCGGGAGTTGATGGACCCGTCGGTGCGCTATACGGGCCTGGATCTGGAGCACGGCAAGAATGTCGACCTGGTGCCCTCGGGAGCCTATTTGTGGCCCGAGCTCGCCGACGATCTGTTCGACCTCTGCATCTCCGGGCAGACGTTCGAGCATAATCCCTTTTTCTGGGTCACGGCCTGCGAGGTGGCCCGAGTTCTAAAGCCGGGCGGGCTGTGCTGCATCATCGCGCCGGGCGCCGGCCCGGTCCACCGCTATCCGATCGACTGCTACCGCTTCTATCCCGATTCCTGGGCGGCCATGTGCCATCTCGCCGGCCTCGAGCCGCTGGAAGTCTATTACGAGACGGACGGCATGGCCGACCTCGTCTCCGGCGCGGAGTGGCGCGACACAATGCTGATCGCACGCAAGCCGAGCGTGCCGTCGGCGGAGGCTCAGGAGCGCCGCCGGCAGATCTGCGCGCCGTTCCAGGGCGGCTTCGGCGAGTTCGAGCCGGTTCCCCAGCGCGAAGGCAAATGCGTCGCCCATTACCGCCGGACGGTGCGCAAGCGGCCCCGGCTCGAGCTGCGCAACCGAATCGCCCGCCGACTCAGGCTCGGCGCCGCGGAACATTATCCGGCCGACGGCGGCGCCGGATCGAGCTGAACGAAACGCTCATTCCGGCCTCGTCGCCGCGGCGTCGAGCTTGTCGAGGAACCGTATCTGGCCCATCAGTCGAGCCATGCGCACCCTGTTTCCGTTTCTTCTCCTGATCGCCCCCATGGCGTTGGCCGCGAAGCCGGCGCCACCGCAGCCGCCCACGCGGGTCGGCCCGTTCCTGAGCCCGATGGGCGAGCCCTTCCGCTCAGACCGGCCCGGCGCCGACAATGTCGGAACCTGGTTCGCCGCCGCGGACCGCGACGGCGACGGCGCCCTGACCGTCGCGGAGCTGCGTGAGGATGCCGGGCGCTTCTTCGACCTGCTCGACACCGACCGTGACGACGAGCTCGAGATGGTCGAGATCGCCCGCTACGAGAATGAGATCGCACCGGAGGTCCAAATCGGGCTGCAGATGCGCGCCACGGGCGTGGGCGACTGGGGCGGAGGCCGGCGGCGGCAAGTCGTCGTCTACGGGAAGGGGGTGGACGGCGCCGGCCGCTTCTCCTTCCTCAATATCCCCCACCCGGTGATCGCGGCCGACGGCGACATGAACCGCGGAGTCTCCCGCGCCGAATTCGACCAGGCCGCGGAGGAGCGTTTCCGGCTGCTCGACAAGGATCGCGACGGCCGAATCCCCCGAGCGGAGCTGCCGCCTTTGCCGCAGCCGCGCCTCCGCCGGGTCCGCGGCGAGAGCATCAATCCCTTTGCGAGGCCGGTGGGAATGGCCCCGCAATAGATGCGGGCCGGACGGACGTTATTCCTGCCGTCAGCTCCGCTGCAGATCGGCAAGGAAGGCCCGCACCCTCTTCGCGTTCATTCCGACGTCGCTTCCGCCGACCCGGCTGATCGAGCGCATGTCGATTTGGCTTCCGCCGCCGGGCGCCGGGCGGATCCGGACGACGACGTCGTCCTTGAAGCGGAAGAAGGTGCTCGTGTGGGTTGCCTCGACCCTGTCGCCTTCGGCCGCAGCAACCTCCCAGCCGCGCTCCCTCGCAAGCTCGGCCGTCCGCCGCGCCGCCTCGGCCGGAGGCGCTGCAAGGCGGACGGTTCGAAGATCGCCGTAATGGGCGCGGTGAAGGGCCTTCCACCTTTCCTCCGGCGGCAGTGCCTTCAGCTCCGGCTTGCCCTCGTCGGGAACGCTCTCAAGATTGTCGGCTCTCACCTTCAGCCGGGCGAATTGCGGCAGGTCTTCGAGGTCGGTGGCAACGTCGTGGATGGCGGGCACGCTCTTCGCGATCCGAACCAGATTGCCGAGATAGAGGACGAAGCCGAGCGCGACGACCAAAGCGAGGAGGTTGGCGAGCATCAGCTTCGCCCGGCGCCGGGCCATGACGAGGCCGATCAGCCCGAGCAACGCGCCCGCCGCCGCCGCGAAGAAAAAGTAGCGCAGGGCTTTGAGGCCGGTCCCGAAGCCCCACAGCCCCATCGCGCTGCCGAGAGCGGCGACCAAGGCGGCGAGCACCGCTCCGATGCCCAGAATGACAGCCGCCCTCGTGACCAGCCGGGTCCAGTCCCTCTTCGAATCCGTCATGTCGCCCTCCCTTGGCGCCATGCTGCGCCGACCGGCCGGCCACTGCAAGGGTGAGCCTTGCGGCGACCCCCATTATAGGCTTGGTACCGCCCTCATGACGCAGATCGTCGCCATCGACATCGGAGGCACCCACGCCCGCTTCGCCTTGGCCGAGCTGGAAGGCGGGCGAGTGCTGCGCCTGAGCGAGGAGTGCACGCTCGAGACTGCGGGGCATGACAGCCTGGAGGCCGCCTGGAAAGCCTTCGGAGCCATTGTCGGCCGGCCGCTTCCGGCCGCCGCCGGAATCGCGGCGGCCGGCCCGGTCCGGGGCGGGACGCTAAAGCTCACCAACACCGATTGGGTGATCCGGCCCGCCCGAATTCCCGACAAGCTTGGCGTCGAGCGCTACACCCTCGTCAACGATTTCGGAGCCGTCGGCCACGCCGTGGCACAGCTCGGCAATGCGCATTTCAGCCACCTGTGCGGGCCGGAGCGGCCCTTGCCCGAGGAGGGGGCGATCAGCATCGTCGGGCCCGGCACCGGTCTCGGGGTAGCCCAGTTGCTCCGCCGCGGCGGCCATTATCACGTCGTCGAGACCGAGGGCGGCCATATGGATTTCGCGCCGCTCGACGAGCTCGACGACCAAATCCTCGCCCGACTCCGCCTTCGCTACCGCCGGGTCTCGGTCGAACGAATCGCCTCCGGAATGGGGCTGACCAACCTTTACGAGGCGCTCGCCGAGATCGAGGGCCGCGAGATCCGCTTTCGCGACGAGAAGGCGCTCTGGCGGGCAGCCATGGCGGGCGAGGACGGTCTGGCCGCCGCCGCCTTCGAGCGCTTCTGCCTGTCGCTCGGCGCCGTCGCCGGCGACATCGCGCTGGCGCAGGGCGCCGGGGCGGTGGTGATCGGCGGCGGCCTCGGCCTTCGACTCGCCGGGCACCTGCCCCGTTCGGGCTTCCGCGACCGCTTCGTCGCCAAGGGCCGCTTCGAGCGGCGGATGGACGAAATGCCGGTCAAGATCGTCACCTATGCGCAGCCGGGCCTGTTCGGAGCGGCCGCCGCCTTCGCCGCGAAGCATTCGGAACGAAGCGGGCGCGCTCTGCCGTGTCCCTCCGATACCGATCCGGCCTAGAAGCTCGACAAGGGCCGCCGCCTTTCCTAGATATCGGTCGCCGAAGCGGGCGTAGCTCAATGGCAGAGCAGAAGCTTCCCAAGCTTACGATGAGGGTTCGATTCCCTTCGCCCGCTCCAGGCTCGCGGTACGACCGATTCGGACTCGAAATGGATTGATCGTCCGCTCCGTCCCGCTCATAATCGCGCCCGCCGTCCGGCGACGACGAGAAGGGGACGTCGATGCGCAAACCCATTTTCACCGCGATCCGCATTGCGCGAGGCAAGGGATTCACCACGGACGAAGTGAAAGCCGTCGACGCCCTGCTCGAACGGCTGGGGGTGCCGGAGGAGGAAGAAGAGGCCAAAGGCGACCACCCCGCCGCCGAGCATGCCCTGCCCCGCGCCGGCGCTGCAGCCGCGGAGACGGGCCTGTCGGATTCAGCCAAATTCCTGGCGGCGGTCAGGGTGCCGGCGCTCTTCACCTCGGCCCTGAAGCCCGATCAGAAAGCCGGGCTCGAAGCCGTCCTCGCCGCCGCGGCGGCCGCCCGATGGCCATTGTCTTTCACCGCTTATGCGCTCGCCACGGCCTTCCACGAGACGGCGGCGACGATGCAGCCGGTGCGCGAGGCCTTCTGGCTGAGCGAATCGTGGCGCAAGGCCCATCTTGCCAAATATTATCCCTATTACGGACGCGGCTACGTCCAGCTCACCTGGCGCAGGAATTACGAGCGGGCGGACAGGGAGCTCGGCCTGGGAGGCAAGCTGGTCTCCAACCTCGATCTGGCGATGAAGGCGGAAGTTTCGGCGCCGATCATGATCAAGGGAATGGAGGAAGGCTGGTTCTGCGGCAGCAAAGACGGGGCGCGGCACGATCTGGCCCGCCACGTCGCCCGGCGGGGACCTTCGACCCGAGCGCAATATCAATCTGCGCGTAGGATCATCAACGGCGTCGACAAGGCCGACAAGATCGCCGGCGAGGCGCTCGCCTTCCAGGCGGCGCTTCAGGCCGGCGGCTGGAAGGGTTAGGGTCCCGCTCTGCCCGGCGGGGAGCAGGATTAAGTCTGGATCCCCTCGCTTACGACTCCGAAGCCCGCTTCCTCCAGGCGCTCCGCGAGGCTCGCCTC
This sequence comes from Sphingomonadales bacterium, assembly GCA_038257735.1. Taxonomy (GTDB): domain Bacteria; phylum Pseudomonadota; class Alphaproteobacteria; order Sphingomonadales; family Sphingomonadaceae; genus Allosphingosinicella. Next base: position 87,142 of record JBBSIZ010000001.1, read on the forward strand.
GCAGGTGGCCAGCGCCGCGGCGTCGGTCGAGCGGATGACGAAATTGGCTCCGACCCGGCCCTCGCTAAAGAAGGGGTAGGATCCGATCTGGCAGCCGGAGTTGAAGCGCTCGACCTCGGCGAGCAGGTCCGCCACCTCGCTCTCCGGGGTCCAGCAGCCGATCGTCCGCGACAGCAGCGGGAGGCCGCCCTCTATCGTCCCGGCCAGGGATTCCAGCATCTGGGTCGCGATGTGCGGCACTCCGGCGAGGATGAAGAGCTTGCCCCGGCGAATGCCGGGCGCGCCGGACATCTTGTTCTCGATCAGCTCGGCGCCCTTGGGCACCCGAGCCATCCTCAGCCGCCCTTCGTTGAGGCCGCCGCGCGCGGCGTAATAAACTTCGAGCATCGCCCGCGCCCTGGGATGGACGACGACTGGAACGCCGAGAGCATAAGCGATGGCGTCCACCGTGATGTCGTCGTGGGTGGGCCCGATTCCGCCGGTCGTGAAGAGATAATCATTCTCGGCCATCAGCGCGTTCACCGCCGCCGCGATCCGCTCGACTACGTCGGGGACGATCCGAACCTCTCCGAGCCGTATGCCCTGAAGGTTCAGCCAGCCCGCGATCTGGGCGACGTTCCTGTCCTGGGTGCGGCCGGAAAGGATCTCGTCGCCGATGATCAGAAGCCCGGCCGTCCAGATACGTTCTTCCGTCAATTCCAACTCCGTTCGGGAAGAGCCCGTCCAAGCCCTTTCCTCTACCCTCGCGCGCAAGAAGGGAAGGCCCTGGGCGGGCTCGGGCCGAACGGAATTTGTCCTCGGTCGCTCCCCGGCCTATATCTCTCCAATGACCGAATATCAGGCGATCAGCGGCACCGAAACGGTCGGCCGCAGCGGAGCGATCAAGCTCCATGGGCCGGAAGGCTTCGAAGGGATGCGCCGGGCCGGCCGGGCCGCGGCCGAAGTGCTGGACGCGCTCGTGCCCCTCGTCGTCCCCGGAATTACCACCCAGGCGATCGACGACTTCGTCCGTCGCGAGATGGACGCGCTCGGCGGCATTCCGGCGACTCTCGGCTATCGCGGCTTCACCGGCGGTTGCTGCACCTCGATCAACCACGTCGTCTGCCACGGCATTCCGGGCGACCGGATTTTGAAGGACGGCGACATCGTCAACATCGACGTCACCATCATCCTCGACGGCTGGCACGGCGATACCAGCCGGATGTTCCTGGTCGGCGACGTTCCGATCAAGGCGCGCCGGCTGGTCGAAATCACCTTCGAATGCCTGATGCTCGGAATCGGGCAGGCGAGGCCCGGCAACTTCCTCGGCGACATTGGCCACGCCATCCAGACGTATGCGGAGAAGAATCGCTACGGTGTGGTCCGCGACTTTTGCGGCCATGGCCTTGGCCGCCTGTTCCACGACGCTCCGGAGGTCGTCCATGCCGGCCGCCCGGGCAGCGGCCCGGAGCTCCGCCCCGGCATGTTTTTCACGATCGAGCCGATGATCAACATCGGCAAGCCCGCCGTGAAATTGCTCGAGGACGGCTGGACGGCGGTCACCCGCGACCGTTCCCTCTCCGCCCAGTTCGAGCACAGCGTCGGGATCACCGAGGACGGCTGCGAGATCTTCACGAAGAGCCCGGCGGGCCTGGACAAGCCGCCTTATTAATACCCGTCGCCCCAGCGCAGTCTGGGGGCCCAGGGGGTGAAAGACGCCGGCGTTCTTCACCCGCCGTCGCCCAGCTTGCGCTGGGGCGACGTAACCTATTCTCCCACTTGAATTTTCCCTACCCTCCCCCATCTCCGCTCCATCGTTCAACAACGGAAAGGAGGTGGTCTGATGTCTCATTGTCAAATGCCGCGTGCGGCGGGTCGGGTGAGCGCAGCCTCCACGGGGGTTCGCGCCTGAAGACTTGAGGCCGCATTCCGGCTGACAATGTAAAAGGCCGTCCCGCGAGGGGCGGCCTTTCGCATGTAAGCGGGGGGTCAGGCCTTGCTCGCGGCGCGCTCGACGTTGAGCGCCGCCTCGACCATCCGTTCCCACACTTGCGGGTCGCCGGCCGCGGCCATCACCGGATCGGGCTCGCGCAAGGTCCGCAGGATCGACAGTGCATCCGGAATATATTCGTGCCAGGTTTCGTCCACATTAGGCCCCGCGGAAGGATCGTCGCCGTCGGCGTTGATGCTGTGGTAGCGGCCCGCCAGCACTCTTGCGATTCGCTCGACCAGGGTCAGATGTGAGACGGGCATGAACGGGATCTCCTTCGTTTCGAGGAGACAACGGTGGAAGCGGCGGCGGGTTGCGGCCGGAAGCGGCGCTTTACAAACGATGACTCCGTCGCCCGGTGAAGGCTGGGGGCCCAGGGGGTGAAAGGTACCGCGCCTTTCACCCGCCGGGATTCCAGCCTGCGCCGGGATGACGGCTAAAGAACCTCGAACAGACCCGCGGCGCCCATTCCGCCGCCGACGCACATCGTCACGACCACATATTTGACGCCCCGGCGCTTGCCTTCGATCAGCGCATGGCCGGTCATGCGGGCGCCCGACATTCCATAAGGGTGGCCGATCGAAATCGAGCCGCCGTCGACGTTTAGGCGGTCGTCGGGAATTCCGAGCCGGTCCTGGCAGTAAAGGACCTGCACGGCGAAGGCCTCGTTCAGCTCCCAGAGGCCGATATCGTCGACGCTCAGGCCGAACCGCTCGAGCAGCTTGGGAACCGCGAAGACCGGGCCGATCCCCATTTCGTCGGGATCGGTCCCGGCGACGGCCATTCCGACATAGCGGCCGAGCGGCTTCAGGCCGCGCTCGGCGGCAAGCCCCGCCTCCATCAGGACGCAGGCCGAGGCTCCGTCCGAAAGCTGGCTGGCATTGCCCGCGGTGATCATCGCCTCCGGCCCCATCACCGGCTGAAGCTTCCGCAGATCCTCGATCGTCGTCTGCGGCCGGTTGCCCTCGTCCTTGGTGAGAGTGACCTCCTGCATCGAGGTCTCGCCCGTCTCCTTGTTCTTGACCATCATCGTCGCGGTCACCGGCACGATCTCGTCGTCGAACCGGCCTTCGGCCTGGCCTTTCGCGGTGAGTTGCTGGGAGCGCAATGCGTAGGCGTCCTGGCGCTCGCGGCTGACGGTGTAGCGCTTTCCGACCACCTCGGCGGTCTGGATCATCGGCATGTAGACGCCGTTATGCATCGACAGCAGCTCCGGATCCGGGCCGACCCGCATCTCCGGAGTCTGGACCATGGAGATGCTCTCGACGCCGCCGGCGACGCAGATCGGCATCCGGTCGACGATGATCTGCTTGGCTGCGGTTGCGATCGCCATCAGTCCCGACGCGCACTGGCGGTCGACCGACATTCCCGAAACCGTGACCGGAAGGCCGGAGCGAAGCGCGGCGGTGCGCCCGATGGTCGTCTGAACGCCCTGCTGGAGCGCCGCGCCCATGATAACGTCGTCGACCTCGGCCGGATCGATCTTCGCCCGTTCGACCGCCGCCCTGATCGCGTGGCTGGCGAGGGTCGGCGACGGAGTCGCATTGAACGCGCCTCGATAGGCCTTGCCGATCGGGGTGCGGGCGGTTGAGACGATGACGGCTTCGCGAGTGGCCATGGATGTTCCTTTCTACTTCATCCTCCCCATCATCAGATGGGGAGGATGACCCCGCGCAGCGGGGTGGAGGGGTAGATGGCGGAGGCCACGTCAATTACTCCTCCACCACCCTTCGGGTGGTCCCCCTCCCCACCGCTTCGCGGCAGGGGGGATTCTCCTACACAAACATAAGCCCGATCCAATCGACGACCAAAGCGGGTTTCTCCTCGCCTTCGATCTCGACCGTCACGTTGTGGACGAAACGCCACTGGCCCGGCTTCTTCTCCTCGAAGCGGGCCAGGGTGAAGCGGCCGCGAACGCGCTTGCCGGAACGGACCGGCGCCATGAAGCGGACCCGATCGAAGCCGTAATTGACGCCCATCTTCACCCCTTCGGGGCGAAGCATGGCGTCGGCTGCCATCCGGCTGAGCAGGGACAAGGTCAGGAAGCCGTGGGCGACGGTGCCGCCGAACGGAGTCTTCGCCGCGGCTTCCGGATCGACGTGGATGAATTGCGGATCCTCGGTCACGTCTGCGAAGGCGTCGATCCGCGCCTGATCCACCAGCATCCAGTCGGAAACTCCGACCTCGGCACCGACCTTCGATTGAATGTCTTCGACGCTGGCGATGGGCATGGAGGCCGTCTAGAGCGCCCCGGACACCAGACTCAAGCCCTGCGAGGAAACGACATGGCGGACGCTACGGCAAGCGCGCGCTCTGAACTGCGGAAGCTGCACCGGGCGCCGGAGCCGGAGGTGCTGAAGCCCCTGCTTCGCGATGCCGCGCTGGATTCCGATTCGCGCGAGCGGGTCGAGAAACGGGCGCTGGCGATGCTCGGCGAGCTTAGGGTCGCCCAATCGTCCGGCTGGGTCAACCAGTTCCTCCAGGAATATCGGCTCAATACGTCGGAGGGCATCGCCCTCCTGTCGCTCGCCGAAGCCTTCCTGCGCGTGCCCGATCCGGAAACGGCAGACCAGCTGATCGCGGACAAGCTCGGCAATGCCGATTGGCGCTCGCACAAGGGCAAGTCGCATTCGACCCTGGTCAATTCCGCGACCTGGGGGCTGGTGATCGGCCGCGCTTTGGTCAGCGAGAGCGAGCAGGCGAGCGCCCTCAAGCGCCTTCTCTCCCGCGCCGGGGAGCCGTTCGTCCGCCAGGCGGTGGGCGCGGCGATGCGGCTGATGGGCGAGATTTTCGTCATGGGCCGGACCATCGGCGAGGCGATCCGCCGGATGGAGAAGCCGGAGAATGCCGGCTTCACCGCAAGCTTCGACATGCTCGGCGAGGCGGCTCGGACCTTCCCCGACGGGCAGCGCTACTTCCGCGCCTATGAGGATGCGATCCGGGCCGTCGGCAAGGTCGCGAAGCGCGGCCACAGCATCTCGGTCAAGCTGTCCGCCCTCCACCCGCGCTACGAGGTCCCTCAATATGGCCGCTGCGTTCCCTCACTGATCGAGCAGGTGGAAGCGCTGGCCATGCTCGCCAGGGAGTCCGGGATCGCCTTCACCGTCGACGCGGAGGAAAGCGAGCGGCTCGAAATGAGCCTCGACATCATCGAAGCCGTTGCCGGCCTTCCCTCGCTCAGGGGCTGGGACGGGCTTGGAATGGCCGTCCAGGCCTATGGCAAGAGATGCCGCCCCACGGTCGCCTGGGCCGACGCCATCGGCAAGGCGACCGGCCGGCGGATCGCGGTCCGGCTGGTCAAGGGCGCCTATTGGGACAGCGAGATCAAGCGTACTCAGGAACAGGGATTGGCCGATTATCCCCTCTTCACCCGCAAGGCCTCGACCGACGTCTCCTATCTCGCCTGCGCGCGCGACATGCTTGCGGCGAAGAACATCTATCCCGCTTTCGCCACGCACAATGCGCTGACCGTCGCCAATATTCTCGAATGGGCGGGGGCGAGCCGCGACTTCGAGTTCCAGCGGCTTCATGGAATGGGCGAGGGGCTCTACGAGACCCTGGTCCGCGAGCAGGGCTATCATACCCGAATCTACGCGCCCGTGGGAGGCCACCGCGACCTGCTCGCCTACCTGGTCAGAAGATTGCTCGAGAACGGCGCCAATTCGAGCTTCGTCCACCAACTCGCCGACGAAAATCTGAGCGATTCCGATCTGATCGCCGATCCTATTGCGAAAGTCGCCGCGGTCGGCGGGACGAGGCACCCGGCGATCCCGCTGCCCGAGGATCTGTTCATGCCCGAGCGCAAGAACAGCGGTGGGATCGACCTCCTCCACAAACCGATCCTCGCGGACGTCGCCGCCGCGGTCGCCGAGCCGCTTCCGCCCATTCGCCGCGGCCCCGGCCCCTCGGGCGACCTCGGGCTCAGCACGCGCCGCGACATGAAGGCGGCCGCGGCCACGGCGCCCGCGGGCGTGGCCGGCCGGGTCAATTGGGACCTTCGCGCCGAGGCGCCGCTCGACGCCCTGAGCGGCGAGGAGCGCGCGAGCGCCGAAATGGCCGTGGAGCGCGCCCGGAGCGGCTTTCGCGCCTGGTCGCGGACGCCGGTCGAGATTCGCGCCGACTGCCTGGAGCGGTTCGCGGACCTTCTGGAGCGCGACCGCCTGGAGCTGATGCGGGTCACGGTGCAGGAGGCGAAGAAGACGATCGGCGATGCGCTGGCCGAGGTGCGCGAGGCGGTCGACTTCTGCCGCTATTACGCCGCCCAGGCGCGCTCGAAGCTCCAGCCGATCGAGCTTCCCGGCCCGACCGGCGAGCGCAACGTCATGCACCTGGAAGGCCGCGGCGTGTGGCTGTGCATCGCGCCCTGGAACTTCCCGCTCGCGATCTTCCTCGGCCAGGTCGCCGCCGCGCTCGCCGCCGGCAATGCCGTGGTCGCCAAGCCGGCGCCGCAGACGCCGCGAACCGCCCGGCGCGCCGTCGAGCTCGCCTTCGAGGCGGGAATCCCGCGCGAGGCCCTGGTGCTGGTGACCGGCGGACCCGAGACCGGTGCCGCCCTCGTTCGCAACCTTGGAATCGACGGGATCGCCTTCACCGGCTCGACCGCCACCGCCAAGCGGATCGCGCGCGACCTTCTCGCCGTCGAGGAACGGCCGCTGGTGCCGCTGATCGCCGAGACCGGCGGAATCAACGCGATGATCGTCGATTCCACCGCCTTGCCCGAACAGGTGGTGCAGGACGTCGTCACCTCCGCCTTCCGCTCGGCCGGGCAGCGCTGCTCCGCGCTTCGCCTTCTCCTCCTCCAGAAGGAGATTGCCGAACACATGCTCGAAATGCTGAGCGGAGCGATGGGCACGCTGATCGTCGGCGATCCCGCCGATCCCGCCACCGACGTCGGGCCGGTGATCGACCGAGGCGCCTATGACCGCCTCATGACCCACCGGGCGGTGATGGAGGCGCGCTGGATCAAGACCGTCGCCGTTCCGACTGACGGCCTCTACGTCCCGCCGACGGCGATCCGGCTCGACCGGCTCGAGGACCTCGGAAAGGAATGGTTCGGCCCCCTCCTTCACGTCGCCACCTGGAAGTCGGGCGGGCTCGCCGAGACGGTCGAGCGGGTCAACCGCTCCGGCTTCGGCCTGACCATGGGCCTTCACAGCCGGATCGCCCGCGCCGCCGAGACGGTCGAGGCGCTCGCGAATGTCGGCAACCTCTACGTCAACCGCTCGATGATCGGCGCTATCGTCGGATCCCAGCCCTTCGGCGGCGAAGGCCTGTCGGGAACCGGCCCCAAGGCCGGCGGTCCGCACTATCTCCCCCGCTTCTGCGCCGAACGGGTGACCAGCACCGACACGACCAGCGCCGGCGGCAACGCCACCTTGCTGAGCCTGGAGGATGTGGGGTTGTAGGCTCCCTCTCCCATGCGGGGAGAGGTGTCTTCAAATCGTCGCCGTCCCTTGCGGGGATGGTCGAAATAAAGCGATACCTTCCCCCATGACCGACCTCGACACCTTCATCGCCGGCCTGCCCAAGGCCGAGCTTCACATGCATATCGAAGGCAGCCTCGAGCCCGAGCTGATGTTCGATCTCGCCCGGCGCAACCGGATCGATATCCCGTTCCGCAACGTCGAAGAGGTGCGGGCGGCCTACAGCTTCTCCAACCTCCAGGACTTCCTCGACATTTATTACCAGGGCGCGGACGTGCTTCGGACCGAGGAGGATTTCCGAGATCTCGCTCTGGCTTATTTCGATCGCGCCGCCGGCGACATGGTGACCCACTCCGAGATTTTCTTCGATCCGCAGACTCATACCGATCGCGGCATCCCCTTCGGAGTGGTGATGGCCGGGCTCCTCGCCGGAATGGCCGAGGCGCAGGCGCGGCACGGGCTGACCTCCAAGCTCATCCTCTGCTTCCTGCGCCATCTCGACGAGGAGGCGGCCTTCGCCACCCTCCGCGAGGCAGAGCCCTGGCTGGACCGGATCGAGGCGGTCGGGCTCGATTCTTCCGAGCTCGGCCACCCGCCCGAGAAGTTCGCCCGGGTCTTCCGGGCGGCTGCGGAACGGGGGCTGAAGCGGGTCGCACATGCCGGCGAGGAAGGGCCGCCCGATTATGTCTGGCAGGCGCTGGACGTGCTCGAAGTCGACCGGCTCGACCATGGCAACCGGGCGCTCGAGGATCCGAGGCTGGTCGAGCGGCTGGCGAGCGAGCGGATGACCCTGACCGTCTGCCCGCTTTCCAACCACAAGCTCTGCGTTGTCCCCGATCTGGCGGCGCATCCGATCGACCGGATGCTGGCGGCCGGGCTCAGGGCGACGATCAACTCGGACGACCCCGCTTATTTCGGCGGCTATGTGAACGACAATTACCGGGCGGTGGCGGCCGCGCTGGGACGCGACTCGCTTGCGGTGCTGGCGAGAAACAGCTTCGAGGGGTCGTTTCTCAATGAGGGGGAGAAGGCGACTCAGCTACAACGTCTCGACGCGTACGTAACGGAAACGCAGCCGTCACCGCCACGTCATGCCAGCGAAGGCTGGCATCCCAGCGGGTGAAAGGTTCGGCGTCATTCACCCGGCGGGGCCCCAGCCTCCGCTGGGGCGACGAATAGGTTCACTCCGGGTCTCAGTCCGGCTCGGCGATCCTCTTCACATTCGGATAGGGCATGATCATCCGCCCGTCCGGAGCGGCGGTGAAAGTGGTCTGGGTCGGATAAGCGAATTCGAGTCCGAGTTCGGCGAAGCGCCGCATTATGCCGAGCATGACCATGTGGCGAACGTCCATGAAGGTCGCGTAATCCGGCGCCTGCGCGAAGAAGACCAGCTCGAGATCGATCGAAGAGGCGCCAAAGGCCGAGAGATGGGCGCGATCGAAGCGGGCGCGCGGCTCCTCCTCCACGATCTCCTCAAGCGCCTGGGGCAAGGCGGCCAGGGTCTCCGGCGGCGTCTGGTAGAGGAGACTGAGAGTCATCACCACCCGCCGATGCTCCAGACGGGTCCAGTTCTGAAGTCGCGTATTGAGGAGGTTGGCGTTGGAGACGACCACCTCTTCGCCGTTGACCGAGCGGACCCGCGTGCTCTTGAGGCCGATTCGCTCGACCGTCCCGGTGGTCTGTTCGAAGCTGATCGAATCCCCACGCCGGAACGGCTTGTCGAAAATGATCGAAAGCGCCGCGAACAAATCGGAGAAAATGCCCTGGGCGGCAAGGCCGATGGCGATTCCGCCGATTCCGAGGCCGGCGACCAGACCGGTGACGTTGACCCCCAGATTGTCGAGGATGAGGATGATTGCGATGGCGAACAGGGTCACCGTCACCAGCAGCCGGATGATCCCGATCGCGGAGGCGAGCGTGCTCTGCTCCTGGTCGCCGGTGCGGTGGGCGACGTAGCCCAGGATCAGCTCGCGCGCCCAGATCGCCGCCTGGATCGATGCCGCGACGACGAAGCCGACATGGATCGCTCCCAACAGCGCCGGCGGGGTGTTCGCATGCTCGGCGACGAGCTGGGCCGAGGTCATGACGATGAAGAAGATCTTCGTCTTCGAAAGCGCCCGGGCGAAGATTGCCGGCCAGTGCGGATCGCCGCCGAGCCGGGCGAGCAGCCTGCAGCCTAAGGAGCGAATGGCGACCATTGCGAGCGCGATGGCGATTCCGATCGCCGCTGCGACGAGGATGCCCACGATATTGCCGCCGACCCACGCTTCGGCCTCGCTCGCCAGCGCGCTGATCCTCTCGACGAAGTTCGAAGTGGGACCTGCCATCAGGCGGCCTTTGCAGGAATTTTGCCCTTCCCGTCCACCCTCGCCTGCTCGTCGGGAAGCGAGTCGAGGAACTCGATCAGGCCGCGTTCGGTCGAGCTCAGATATTTGGACGCCCGCGGAAGCGGCCGGTCGCCGATCGCTCCGGCATCCTTCGCGGCCGCGATCAGGGCCGGGTGGACATAGGATTTGCGGCTGATCGCCGCGGTGTTGCCGAGCGCCTCGGCGACCGGCTCGATGACGCTCTTCAGCTTGACCTTGCCGTGCTTTCGATAGCGGCGGATCGTCTCTTCGAAAGCGATGGTGCTCGCGCCCCAGGTACGGAAGTCCTTGGCGGTGAACTCGTCGCCCATCGCGTCCTTGATATAGGCGTTGACGTCGCCCGAGGTGGCCGGACAGACCTCGCCGTCGTCGTTCACATATTCGAAGAGGTTCTGGCCGGGCAGGTCCTGGGTGCGGCGGGCGATGCGGACCAGATTGCGATCGGTAAGGGTTACCGCGCGCTTGACTCCGTGCTTGCCGGCATAGGTGATCTTGAGCTGACCGCGCGTCACTTTGGCATGGCGGTTGCGCAGGGTCGTGGCACCGAAGCTCTTATTGTCCTTCGCATATTCCTCGTTGCCGACCCGCATCCTGGTCTCGTCGATCAGCCGGACCAAAGCGGCCAGCACCGTGTCGCGGACCGTCGGCTTTCCGGCCAGATCCTCCTCCACTTTCTTGCGCAGCTTCGGCAAGACGCGGCCGAAGGCTGCGAGCCGATCATATTTGGCCGCTTCCTGCCGGGTCCGGAAATCGGGATTATAGCGATATTGCTTACGTCCTTTGGCGTCGTAGCCGGTCGCCAATATGTGGCCGTTCGGCTTCGGGCAGAACCAGCATCGCTCATAGGCCGGCGGCATCCCGACTCCATTGAGCCGTTCGATCTCGTCCCGGTCGGTGATCCGGGCGCCGTCGGGGCCGAAATATCGCCAGAAGCGTCCGCTGCGCTTGCGGGTGATTCCTGGAAGGTTCTGGTCGTCGACGAAGCACAGCATGGGGCCTCTAAGCGCGCGCTCGGCCGCTTCGTTCCGGAACGCCGTTCCACTCCTTGTCGTTGAAGGGTGCGAAGGAGAATTTCATGCCCAACATATCCGAAGCGAAGATTCTGATGATCGCCACCGACGGCTATGAGGATTCGGAGCTGCTCGAGCCGCGCCGGATTCTTCGCGAGCGCGGCGCCGAAGTCACTTTGGCCTCGCTGGAGAGAGGCGAGATCGAGGGCGATAACGGCGCCAGCGCCAACGTGGACTGCACCATCGGCGAAGTGGAAGCGGGCGATTTCGACGCTCTGGTCCTTCCCGGCGGCACCAAGAATCCGGACAAGCTTCGAATGAACGAAAAGGTGGTGACGACGGTCCGCGCCTTCGTCGGCGCCGGCAAGCCGGTCGCGGCGATCTGCCACGGCCCCTGGCTGCTGATCGAGGCCGACGCGGTCCGCGGCCGAAGGGTCACCGGTTGGCCCTCGATCCGGACCGACCTTCGCAACGCGGGCGGCAAGGTGGTGGACGAGGAAGCTGTGACCGATGGCAACATCGTCACCAGCCGCAATCCCGACGATATCCCCGCCTTCACCGAGGCGCTGATCGCCCTCGTCGAAAAGGCCGAGGCGCGGCTGGAGACGGCCTGAGGCCGTGTCGCCGACACCTGAACGAACCGTCGCCCCAGCTTAGGCTGGGGCCCCAGGGGGTGAAAAGCACCGGCACCTTTCACCCGCCGGTATCCCAGCCTTCGCTGGGATGACGACTGCTGAAGACCAGGTTTTCACTCATTCCTACTCCGCTGCGGAAAGCACCGGCCGGCGCTCGACGCGGCGGTCGAAGAGACGGTTCAGAGCCCGTTGCGCCGGCCGCTCGACGCCGTGGCAAAGCGCCGCGGAGGCCAGGAAGGTCAGGAGGAGGTAAAGCCCGGCCAGGAGCGGGGGCACGTGCGCCGGATCCTCTACGAACAGGATCTTGAATATGATGTAGAGGAGGAAGTGGACGAGATAGGTCGAATAGCTGATCTCGCCCAGATACAGGATCGGCCGGGAGGCGAGCGGGTTTCCCGGACGGCCGGCGGTCAGCGCGAGGGCGAGAAGCAGCCCGGCGAGGAACAGGGGCACGACCAGAGTTTCCGGAGCGCCCGCCGCGAAGCCGAGCAGGGATGCTGCGGCGACGAGGGTCCCGGCGAGCGCGCCCGCCAGGCCCGGCCTCGAGCGCCAGCGCCGCCACAAGGCGCACACGATGGTCCCAATCGCGAATCCGGTCGCGGCCCGGAGCAGGCCGAAGCGCGGAATGTCGCGGTCGAGAATGAAGGCGCCGTTCCATCCCATGACCGCCGAAAGGATGAGCGCCAGGAGCAGGAGGGCGGCTATTGCCCAGGCCGGGGAAAGCTTCCGCCAGTCGACGGCCAGAACGATGAGCGGGAAGAGAAGATAGGCCGCGGCCTCGCCGCTGATCGACCAGCTCGGATCGTTCCAGGTCAGGGCGTTCGTGAAGCCCCAATTGTGGATGAGCAGGACGTGGAGCGGGAGCTCCGCCCAGGGATAATGGGACGTGTTGAGCTCCCCCGTTGCCGCCACCAGGGACGCGTAGATCACGGTCGAAGCGAGGATGAAGATGTGGAGCGGCCAGATCCTCGCCACCCTGCGGGCGAGATATCGGGGCACGGCCGCGAGCCCGTCCCGGCGCAGGCGATCGGAATAATTCAGCCACAGGACGAAGCCCGACAGCATGAAGAAGAGATCGACTGCGAGATAGCCCTTGGAAAGGACGAAGCTCGCTTCCTCCGGCAGGTACGAAACCGCGCCGACCCGGATGTGGTAGAGGACCACGAACCAGGCGGCGAGGCCGCGAATGCCGGTGAGCGCCGGAAGGTCCGGGCGCGGCTCGGCCGGAGCGCCGCTCATGCCGGAGCGGCCCCGGCTTGGTCGCCGCCCCCGGCCGGTACGAAGGCGGCTCGGGGCCGCTCCGCACGCTCGCGGCGGGCGACGAGAGTGTCGAGGCCGATCTGGACGCCCAGGATCATCAGAGTGAACGGCGTGTAGGCGATGGCGACGAACGAAGCGCCGACGAGATAGATGATCTGGAAATGCTGGAGCGCGGTCGCAAGCGGAGAGATCCAGGCCTTGTCGCCCTCCGCCAGCCGGTAGCGGCGCCTGAGCATTTCCATCCGCGCCAGCCCGCCTATGTGGATGAGCAGGAAGAGGATCAGCCCCGGAAAGCCCTGCTCGCCCAGCATCTCGAAATAGGCGCTGTGATAGGCGCGTCCCTGGTCGATCTCGGTGCGCGCGGTGACGGTCTGGATCCCGGCCTCGCCCTGGGTGGCGACGGTGAGTACTTCGATCTTGTTGCCGCGATAGGCTCCGAAGCCGCCTCCCAGCGGATGCTCCTGCGCGTAATTCCAGGTCCAGCTCCAGACGGCGATTCGAACCTTGGCGGACGAATCGGACTGGTAGCCCTGAATGGTCGACATCCGGCCGGTGAAGCTGTCGGGCAGGAACGGCACCGAGGCAAGGACGATCAGGCCCGCGCCCGCGAGATAGAGGAAGCGGCGTTTGACGTGGCGAAGCGTGAGCACGCCAAGAACGGCGATGCAGACCAGCCCGGTGCGTGCCTCCGTCCCGATCGGCATGAGCAGGCAGGCGAAGACGAGCCCCGCGGCGAAAATCTTCACCCGCCAGTCCGGCGGAAACACCGTTCCGAACTTCGCCAGCCAGAGGATGATCGGGATGAGGGCGATCGCGATCGTGGAGATGGTGCTGCTCTCATAGAGGTTGCTGTTGTTGGTCACCATCAGGTTGAGGACGCCGTATCCGCCTCCCGACGCCATCGTCTTCAGCCCCCCGACGATGATGATCGCCGCCGCCGACAGGGTCAGGAACAGCAAGAGAGCCTCGATCCGGAGCCTGGAGCGCAAGGTCAGGGGCAGGAAGATTGCGAAGGCCAGGGATATCGAAGCCCAATCCCATTTCTCCGCCGCCTCGATCGGGAAGTCCGCAATCATCGTCGTGTAGAAGCTGTAGCAGAGCAGAATTCCCATCAGCCCTTGGCGGACAGTGAACCGCAGGCCGCTTTTCTTGTCGAACAGCAGCCATCCCGCCAAAGCGAGGCAGCCGACGTACATAGACAGCGGCAGGCTGTTCAGAAGGTAGTAGGAAAGGCGCTGAGGGGCGACCGTGTCGATATAGGCGTAGACGAGCACGAACAGGAATGGCCGCCGGAAGCCGAGCGCCAGCACGGCCATGAGGAAGCCGACGAAGAACAGATCACGCATCGGCGCCGCCTTTCCCGGGAATCCAGCGGCGGCTCTTCGGGGCCGGGGCTTGCGCCCCCGGCGCCGGATCCTCGTCCAGATCGGGACGCGAAAGCAGGCGCCAGGCGACGAGCAGCAGCAGGCCGTGAGTCAAAGCCAGCGAGAAATTGTCGATCATCGGAGCCGTCCCTGCCCGCATTTCATCGCCTTTCCCTAGACGCGCTCGGTTGACGGGCCGTTAAGCTTGCCGTGGCAAAGACGTTGGGCGATGGCAGCGCTCTTCCTCGTCAGTACAAGCGACCCCGATTCCGCGCAGGCCGCGATCGACGGCGCTCGCACTCAATTCGGGCTTCACGGTTTCTCCGGCCTCACCGAGAAGAGCCTGCCCGGCTGGCGCCTGCTTCACGCGCCCCACATCATCGGCGGCCCGGAAAGCCTGTTGGAGCAGGGCGACGACCTCGTCGCCGTAGCCGGAACCCTCACCTTCGACGATCTCATGGGCCGCCCGGCGCTCGAAGCCCTGATCGAGGCCATGTCCCTGCCCGAGCCGGACTGGTCGAGGCTCGGCGGCCAGTTCGTCGCCCTGGTCCGGCGGCGGGGGCGATGCTTCCTCCTCACCGACCATTTCGCCATGTTCCAGCTCTTCCACGATCGTGGCATGAGCTTGTTTTCGACCTCGCTCCTGGCGGCCGCCGCCGCCCTTCCCCGGCTCTCCTTCGACCCGCAGGGAGTCTATGAGCTGGCGTTCAACGTCGCACCTACCGGCGACGACACGATCTTCAACGAGCTCAGGACGCTCGGCCCGGACCGGATCGTGGAGCTGACGCCCGATGGCGCCCGGACCCATGGTTCGGCCAGGATCCTGCCCGGCAGCGTGGTCGAAATGCCGATCGGCGAACGGCTCGAGCGGCACCGGGCGCGGCTGGCCGCGGTCGTTCGCCGGCACGTCCGCCACTTCGGCGATCATGTCCACTGCCCCCTCTCCGGCGGTCTCGACTCCCGGCTCGTTCTCGCCGCCTTGCGCTCCGAAGGGTGTAGCCCGAGCACCTACGTCTATGGCGGCCCGGACGACGGCGACGTCCGGATCGCGCGATTGATCGGAGAGGCTCAGGCCTTCGAGGTCGAGTGGCTCGACAAGGAAGCGGCTCGGCAGATCTCGCCCGACGAATTCCCCGAGCAGGTCGAGCGCAACTTCCAGGAATATGACGGCCTCCCGAATTTCGGCGAATTGTTCGAGAACGGAAGCAACGCCGCCGCGCGCGACGCCCGGCACCATGGCGGCGCGCTTTCGGCGAGCGGCGGCTGCGGCGAAATCTACCGCAATTTCTTCTATTTGCCCGATCGGTCGATTTCCGCGAGCGCCGTCGCCCGCACCTTTTTCGCGCGCTATTCCAATGGCGACCTCACCGGCGAGTTTGACGAGCGCGCCTTCCTTCGCAACGTCGAGGACAAGATCCTCGCCTCGCTCGGCCTGGACGGGACCCGCGGCCGGTTGCCGAGGGCGGTGGTTGAGCAAATCTACCCGCGCGTGCGCTGCCGGGCGCTGTTCGGCCGCGAGATCAGCCTCGAGGGGCGCTACGGCGCCTATCTGGTGCCGTTCCTCGACCGGGACGTGGTCGCGGAGGCGATGACCCTGCCGCTCGCCCTCAAGAATGCGGGCCGGTTCGAGGCCATGCTGCTCGAGGCCATCGACCCGGTTCTCGCCCGGCTCCCTTCCGTCTACGGCCATGATTTCGCCACCCCGCCGACATTTCGCCACCGCTTCGACGAATGGTCGACCCGCTCCCGGCCGGTCTGGCTCCGGCAGAAAAGCTATTCGCTTCGGCGGCGGCTGGGGCCGGTGGCCGACGAGCATGGCGGACTGCTCGGCCCCGACTATATGGGCCGGGTCGTCGACCTCGATTTTCCGGTAATGCGGCGATTCTTCAACGTCGGCCGGATCAACGATTCGAGCCTGATGCGCCGGATCGCCAATCTGGAATATTTCGCGCGGCGGCTCGGCTCGAAGCTCGCCTCCTGATCTGCCTCCCCAAGCTGCGTATGGGGAGGCAGATCAGCGCCGCTCCAGCAACGCGATCCCCGCCGCCACCTTATTGTTGCGGACGATCAGCGTCTCCCCGCTCCAGTCGCCGACGAAGGCGGTGTGCCATTTGAAGCCGGGCACGACCGAAACGTCGTTCTTCTCGACGACCAGGCCGGCCGATCGGTTTTCGGCCCCTTCCGGAGCGACCGTGATCATCGTCGTGTGATTCTCCTTGCCGAGGCCCTGCACGAAGACATTCCCGGCGATCCGCCCGGCCGCTCCGTTGGACAGGTCGATGAGATAATTGGTCCTTTGTCCGCGGCTGTCGTCGAAGCTGCTGTTCAGCACCTCGATCCTGGGCGAGCGGCTCTTGAGGTAATGGCCTCCCGTGCCCCTTTCGAAGCGGCTGTTGGTGACCGTGAGCCGGCCGTAATCGCCGATGTAGAGCGAGTGGGCGCCGCTTCCGTCGGGATCCTTGCCGAGGCCGCTGAAGGTCGAATGGTCGATCCTGATCGAGCCGGCCGGATCGTTGTGGCTGAGGATCCCGCACTGGCCGTCGGCGAATCGGGTGTAGGCGACATCGAGGTTCCCCTGCTGGAGTCGGATTCCGGCGCCGTTGCCGTCCGCGACCCGGACATTGACGAAGACCAGTCCGTCGACGCTCGCGCTTCGGCCTCTAAGGACCAAAGTCGCCTTGCCCTCGCAGGCGCCGCCGTCGAACACCGCGGTCCCCCGCTCCTGCGCCACGAAGGCGATCCGGCCGGCCTCCTGGACGGCGCAGTCGCCATAGCGCCCGGGCGCGATCCGGATCGTCCCCCGGCCCGCGCCGATCGAAGCCACCGCCTGTTGGAGGCTGCCGAAAGTCTCGCCGGTTTCCGCGACGAGGAACGGCGCCGGCCCCCGAGCCTGCAAGGGCGCCAGGGCGGTGGCGAGGCCGAGCATGATCGCGATCCTGGTCTTCATCCTGTCTCCTCCAAGTCTGTTCAAAAGGCGCGTTCGTAAACGACATTGCCCCAGGCCTGCTCGGCCATCCGGGCGGCGGTGCGCAGCGCGCCGGAGCGAAGCGGCGACGCCTCGGCATCGAGCCGGAGATCGCCGAGGCCGGTGAAATGGGCGGTCGGAAGCCGCTCGCTCTGCCCGGCGAGAAAGCCGCACAGTTTCTCGAATCGGCGGACCAAGAGGGGATTGGCCCGCCGGCCGCCCCGAGCGGCGAGCTCGAAGCTGTGGCCGACTATGGTGACGACGGGATGGGCCTCATCGGCGGCATGAAGCAAGGCGGCCCGAATTTCGGCGAAGGACACCGCGCAGATCTGGAGATGCCGGAGCCGGCCTTCACTCTGCTCGATCTGCGAGACCGGGACCTCGACCACTCCGCTCACCGAAACGGGCGCGATTCG
Source organism: Sphingomonadales bacterium (assembly GCA_038257735.1). Taxonomy (GTDB): domain Bacteria; phylum Pseudomonadota; class Alphaproteobacteria; order Sphingomonadales; family Sphingomonadaceae; genus Allosphingosinicella. The sequence goes on from JBBSIZ010000001.1 coordinate 104,550, forward strand.
GCGAGGGTCGAGCGGAAGAGCGCTCGGATGGGGGTGGTGGCTTCCATTGTGGCTGCTGTCATAGCCGATATCGAGCGCCGCCAGTGCCTCCAGGGTGGCGAGATCGGCGGCAAAGCTGCCGGAGCGGAATGCGATCGGCGGAGGCGCTCCGGCTTCGACCAGCAGGTCGCGCGCGGTTCGGATCAGCTCGATCTGCCTCCCGGGCTCAAGGTCGATCAGCTCGAAGACGGGGTTCGAAACGTCCGCCCAACAGGGGTGGAGATGAAGCTGGACTTCCTGGCCCGCCGCGAGGATCGGCTCCACCATATGCCGGATCGGATCGAGCCCGTAGACGAGCGCCGGCATCGGATCGACGAAGAAGCAGCCCTTGAGGCCGTGCTCGGCCAGCCGGCCGAGCTGATAAAGGGTCCCGACCCCGGCGGGATCGAAGCTGAGTTCCAGATTCTCCCGCCAGGAAGCTCCTCGGACATGCGCGCCCCAGCTCAATTCGGTATCGACCGTCAGCAGGACCCGGGTGCGGTCATGAACCCCTCTCCCGTTCTTGCTGGAGAGGAGGGGCCCGCCGCCGAAGACGGGGGGAGGTGAGGGTCTGTACGCCGGACTCTGCAAGACCCTCACCTCCCAAGCCTTCGGCTTGGGCCCCTCCCCTCCCGCGAAAAGCGGGAGAGGGTGAGAAGACCGCGGCCGATTGTCTCCAGAAGTCTAGATCGGAGCGGTTGACGGGCCGTTAAGCTGATTGTGGCAGAGCCTCCCCATGCGCATCCTCCACGTGCTCGACCACAGCCTGCCGCTCCACAGCGGCTATACCTTCCGCACCCGCGCGATCGTCACCGCGCAAAAAGCGAGGGGGATGGAGGTGGTGTGCCTCACCGGAGCGCGCCATTCGAAGGACGGTTCCGATCCCGAGACGATCGAGACCATCGACTTCTACCGGACCCCGAAGCCCGCGCCCGCGCCTTCCCCCCTGCGGGAGTGGCGGGAGATAAAGGCGCTGGAGGCCCGGCTCGACGCCTTGGCGGAAGAGTGGAAGCCGGACCAGCTCCACGTCCACTCGCCCGTGCTCAACGCGCTGGCCGCCCTTCCCGTGGCGAAGCGTCGCGGGCTTCCGCTCATCTACGAGATACGGGCCTTCTGGGAGGATGCGGCGGTCGGCAACGGCACCGGGCGCGAAGGCTCGGCGCGCTACCGGCTCATCCGCATGTTCGAGACCTGGGCCGCGCGCCGCGCCGACGGGGTCGCGGTGATCTGCGAAGGGCTGAGGCGCGATCTGATCGGTCGCGGGATTCCGGCCGAGAAGATCATCGTCGCTCCCAATGGGGTCGATCTCACCCTGTTCGGCAACCCGCTCGCCGCCGACCTCGAATTCGCCCGAAAGCTCGGCTTGGCCGGAGCCGACGTGGTCGGATTCATCGGCTCCTTCTACGATTATGAAGGGCTCGACGACCTCATCGACTCGATGCCGCTTCTCCTGACCAAGCGCCCCAAGGCGCATCTCCTCCTCGTCGGCGGAGGCCCGATGGAGGACGCTCTGAAAGCGCAGGCCGAAGCCTCGCCGGCGCAAGACCGGATCCACTTCACCGGGCGAGTTCCCCACCATGAGGTCGATCGCTATTACGGCCTGATCGACATCCTCGCTTATCCGCGCAAGGCGATGCGCCTCACCGAGTTGGTCACGCCCCTGAAGCCGCTCGAGGCGATGGCGCAGCGCAAGCTGGTCGTCGCTTCCAACGTCGGTGGCCATCGCGAGCTGATCGAGGACGGGGTTACCGGAACCCTGTTCCGGGCCGGCGATCCCGAGGCCCTGACCGACGCGCTCGACACTTTGTTCGCCAATCGCGGCCGCTGGGACGAGCGGCGCGACTCGGCGCAGGCGTTCGTCCGGCGGGATCGTAACTGGTCGTCAAATATTTCCAGTTACATACCCGCTTACCAGAAGCTCACGGGCAAGGCGGTATGATGCCGAAACTCTCCTTTCTAAATGCACGCGCGTTCGACGCGGGGCTCGCTTCGCTGGCGGCGCTTTCCGCCGGCTTCCTTGCCTTCGCAATGCCGGAATCGCTTTTCTCGGTCCTCGTCGAGACGAGCCGGCTTCCCCAGCTCGTCTCCGCGGCCGAGCCTCCGCTGGGAGAGACCGCGCGGCTCGCAGCCGCCGGAGCCGCCTTCCTGCTCGTCTTCGCCGCGATCTGGGCGCTGCTGACGGCCCTCGGCCGTCAACCCGCGACCGGCCAACCCGCGGCCCGCAAGCCCGAAGCCGCTCTCGAACCCGAATCGGAAGCGCCAAGGCTCAGGCGCGCCGACGCCCATCCCGACGCCCCGGCCCGGCGACCCCTGCTCGCCCGCGATCTCGGCGAGCCGCTCGATCTCGACGATTTCCCGGAAGTCCCGGCCGCGCCGGAAGCCCCGGCCGAGCCCGTCGTCGCCGAAACCGAGCACCGGCCGCTTCCCGCCTTCCTGGTTCCCGAGGCCGCGGAGCCCGAGCCGGTCGCCCGGGCCGACCCGTATTCGGCCGACCCGGAGCAGGCCGATCCGGAGCCGGCCGACCCGGAGCAGCCCGGGCCGTATCTGGACGAGCCGGAGCCCGAATCGACTCCTTCCGAGCCGCATCGGGCCGAAGCCGAGGCCGAGCCCCTCCCAATCTCCCAGCTCGCCGCCCGATTGCCGGAAGCCGGGGAGGAAACCGGCGAGCCGCTGTCGCAGCTGGTCAACCGGATCGAGTTCGGACTGTCCCGCAAGCGCCGGGCCCTGCCCGCCGCCGCGGACCTGCCGCCGGCGGAGGAAATCCAGGCCGAGCAGGAGAAAGTCGGCCATCGCCTGCGCAACGCGATAAACGACCTCCAGAAGATCGCTTCGACGGGCGGCTGACTCGCTCATCGGTCCTCGACCGTGAGAGCGTCCAGTCGGATCCGGGCGAAGCCCGGCCGCCGCTCCTGTGCGACCAGCGACACATCCGCGAGCAGATGGCCTCGAAGCTCGAAGCCGCGCGCGTCGAGGCCGCTCAGGAACCGTCCGGCAGCCTCGCCGGCACCCTCGCCTTCCAGCCGGAAAGCAAGCTCGTGGCGGGCGCCCTGGAAGGTAAGGCTCGACCAGCGCCGGCTTCGAATCTCCTCGAGAACGAAGCCTGCGAAGTGGCCGAGCCGTATTCGGGCCGCCGTCAGAAACGCGCTCGCGGCGTCGTTTACCGGCGGCGGCGACCAGAGCGGACCGTTTCTCCCGGCCCGCGCTCGACCCTCTCCATATAGGCAAGGATTTTCGCTTCCATCAGGGGCCGCGGGACCCGGCCCTTGCGGATCTGAAAAACGAGCCGGGGATCGCCTGTCACTTCCAGTCCCAGCCGGGTGGGAGACGTTCGGGTGCGCTTGAGAAATTGCTCCATCCTGCGCCGCAAAGACCATTTCACCTGAACTCCCCGACCCCGCGCTCGTGCTTCTGTTCGTGATTTGTTCCTATATAATCCAGTTTTCCTATTTGTCTAGGAGCATTCCTACCGAAACGGATGTTTTCTTGTGCGGTCGCCGTAGCCGTAGCCGTAGCCGTAGCCGTAGCCTCAGCGGCGGCGCTCGATCAGCCAGAAAAGCAAGGCGATCAGCACCCCAGTAGCGAGGCCGACGAGGAAGCCGATGCTCGCCTGTCCGACGATCACTCCTCCCACCGCTCCGGCCAGGATGCTGATCGCGAGGATGAAGCCCGCCGCCTGGGTGGATCTTTTGCCTTGGGACATGAAGGGCCTTTGGCAGGAAGAGGGCCGCCACTCAATTCCCCGCCGCGAAATCGCGGGGAAGGATTTTATGTAGTGAACGCTCCGTCAAGCATCACCCTGCGCGGTTTCGAAACTCCGTTTCGCTAGAGCGGCCCAAATCGAATCCCGGGGGAAAAGATTGCTTCAGCAGATTTCATTCGCGCCCGCCGCCTTCACCGAGGCGGCTCAGCTTATCGAGCGTTTCGGCGAACATGCCGGTTCGGAGGCCGCCGTTCGCGCCGGTCGAAGCCGCGACGTCGGCAATTTCATCCATTTTTGCCGATGGCGCGAAGTCGGCCGGCTGATCGAGCTGCTCCGCGACGAAGCGGTGACCGGCCCGGTGCATTAGCCGTCATCCCTCCTCGTCATTGCGAGCGTAGCGAAGCAATCCAGCGGCTCGGCGCCAGAAGCTGGATTGCTTCGTCGCTTCGCTCGTCGCAATGACGATCATCACCGCAATCTTACGACTGGCGGCGCCCTTCCGCGCCCGCTAGATTCGGACGATGTTTCAACTCGATGCGGGGCGGGGGGTGGCGGCCGCGTTTGCCGCCCTTTTGCTGTGCGCCTGCCCTGGGGCGCTGCTCGCACAGGAGCAGCAGCCGCCCCCAAACCCGCTCGATCTGCCCCCGCTCGATCTGCCCCCGCTCGATCTGCCCCCGCTCGACCCTTCCGCTCCGCTGGACCCCTTGCCCGGCCTCGGGGTCGACTGGCCCGACATGGAGCAGGGCTCGGACGATCCGATCGCCGACCTGCCCGACACCGGCATCGCCGACTCCGCCGCGGAGCGCCGCTACACCGTTCGGATCGAGGGCCTGGACCCCGAGACCGAGGCGGCGCTTCGCGAGCCCTTCGGCTCGCTCTCGACCCTGGCGAAGAATCGCGACGATCCCGCCAACGCGGCCCAGATCGACCGCCGCGCCCGCGAGGACGCCGACCTTCTCGCCGAATTGCTCCGAGCCCGGGGCTATTACGACGCTCTGGTCCGGACCCGGGTCGAGGCGGCGCCTGCCGGAGGCGAAGCGGTCGTCGCGCTCGAGGCGGAACCCGGGCCGGTCTACCGCTTCGCAGAAGTGAATTTGCCCGGCCTCGACTCGGCGGGCGGGGACGGGGCGGCTCTTCGGGAGGCCTTCGGCATAAAGGCGGACGAGCCGGTCGATGCGGCGCGCGTCACCGAGGGCGCGGCCGCTCTTCGAGTCGAGCTCGGCAAGCGCGGCTACGCCTTCGCCGAATCCGGCGAGATGGACATCGCGATCGACCACGAAAGCCGGACCGCGATCCTCACTTTGCCGGTCGTCCCGAACGGGAGCCGGCAATTCGGCCGGATCAGGGTCGAAGGCCGGCCGCTATTCGCTGCCCGGCACATCCAGCGGATCGCGCGCTGGAAGCCCGGCACGCCCTACGAAGCGGCTCTGGTCGAGGATCTGCGCCGGGCTCTGATCGCGACCGGGCTCGTCTCGACGGTGGCGATCCGGCCGGTGGCGGCGGCCGACGGGAGCGTCGACCTCGCCGTCTCGCTGGATCGGGCTCCGGTCCGGACCATCGCCGGCCAGGCGGGCTACGGCACCGGGGAAGGGGTTCGGGTCGAGGCGAGCTGGCAGCATCGCAACCTGCTGCCCCCCGAAGGCGCGGTCACCTTCCGCGGAGTCCTCGGCACCCAGGAGCAGCTGATCGGAGCCGTCCTAAGGCGCGGCAACTTCCTTCGCCGAGACCAGGTGCTGACCGCGCAATTCGCGGTGAGCCTGATCGATCGCGCCGCTTACGACGCGCGCAGCACCATCCTCTCCGGTGCGATCGAGCGGCAGACCAACATCGTCTGGCAGAAGGAATGGACCTGGTCGGCCGGCGCCGAGCTGGTCGCCACCGACGAGCGCGACGTCGATCTCGACACCGGCACGACCCGGCGCCGAACCTTCTTCATCGGAGCGCTTCCGGCGAGCCTCAGCTATGACGGCTCCAACGACCTTCTCGACCCGACGACCGGCTACCGCCTCGCCTTGCGATTCTCGCCCGAAGCCTCGCTCCAGTCCGGCGCCTTCGGCTATGCCCGAACCCAGATCGACGCGAGCCTCTACCAGCCCTTCACCCCCAAAGTGACTCTGGCCGGGCGAATCCGGCTCGGCACCATCCTCGGCGCCGGCCGCGACCGGATCGCTCCCTCGCGCCGCTTCTATGCCGGCGGCGGCGGCTCGGTGCGCGGCTACGGCTTCCAGCGGCTTGGCCCGCGCGACCCCGTCTTCGACGACCCGATCGGCGGCCGAAGCCTCGCCGAATTCGCGGTCGAGGCCCGAATTCGCCGGGGCAATTGGGGCGTGGTGCCCTTCCTCGACGGCGGCAACATCTCGACCTCGCCATTGCCGAAGTTCGACAATCTGCGCTTCGGCGCCGGAATCGGAGTCCGCTACCACACACGCTTCGGGCCGATCCGGATCGACGTCGGAACCCCGCTCAACCCGCGCAGCGGAGACAGCCGGGTCGCGGTCTACGTCTCGCTCGGCCAGGCCTTCTGATGGACGAAAGCGAGGCTCCGCCGCCGCCGCAGGCGCCGCGCCGCGACCGCCGCTTGCTGTCCAGGCTGGCCAAGTGGAGTGTCGGCCTCGCTCTGACCCTCGCCGTCCTGGCCGCCCTTCTCGCGGCGCTTCTCGACACCGGCGCCGGCCACCGCTTCATCGCCGACCGGATCGCCTCGATGGCGCCGGAATCGGGCCTTCGAATCCGGATCGGCCGGATCGAAGGCTCGATCTGGAGCGACACGAGGCTTCGCGACGTCCGGCTCTACGATCCGCAGGGCCTGTTCGCCGAATCGCCCTCGATCGAATTGGATTGGCAGCCGCTCGGCTGGATCACAAACCGGCTGATAATCCACCGCCTCGAATCCGGCTTCGCCGAGCTCCACCGCCTCCCCAGGCTTCGGCCGGGCGATCGGCCGGGACCGATCCTTCCGGGCTTCGACATCCACATCGGACGTCTCGACGTCGCCCGGCTCAGGATCGGCAAGGCGGTGACTGGGCGGGAGCGGGTGGCGACCCTCACCGGGGAGGCCGACATCCGCTCCGGCCGAGCTTTGGTCGATCTGAAGGCGGAGGTGAAGGACGGCGGCGACCGGCTCTCGCTCCTCCTCGACGCCGAGCCTGACCGCGACCGCTTCGACCTCGCCGTGAGGCTGGAATCGCCCGCCGGCGGAATCGCCGGAGCGATGCTGGGAACCGGCCGGCCGATCGCACTCACCGTCGATGGCGACGGCAGCTGGGCGCGGTGGAACGGAAGCGCCCGGCTCGACCTTTCCGGACGGAGCGCCGCCGACCTCCGGCTTCGCGCCGCGAACGGCCGCTACAGCCTCGCCGGCAGGCTCGCTCCGGCGCAATTCTGGAAAGGCAAGAAAGCGCGTCTCGCCGCTCCGGTCGTCCAGGTGACCGGCGACGCCACGCTCGAGGATCGCCGGATCGAGGGCCGGCTGGCGCTTCGCTCGCCGGCCACAAGCCTGGTCGCCACCGGCACCGTCGACCTCGCCCGGAGCGCCTTTCGCGACCTTCGGGTCGGCGCCGACCTGCTTCAGCCCAGGGCCATGTTCCCTAACATGATTGGCCAGAAGGTACGGCTGGTCGCACTTCTAAACGGACCCTTCAGGACCTTCGCTTTCGCCTATCGCCTAACCAGCCCCGGAATCGCGTTCGACGCTACCGGCTTCGAGGACGTCTGGGCGCAGGGGCGCGGGCGCTTCTCCAAAGCGCCGGTGACGGTGCCGATACTCCTGTCGGCCCGGCGGGTGACGGGGGTCGGCGACGTCGCCGGCGGAATCCTCGCCAATCTTCGGGTCGAGGGCGTCCTCAAGGTGACCGGCAAGGCGCTGACCGGCAATGGGCTGACCCTCACTTCGGACAAGCTCAAGGGCAAGCTCAGCCTGTTCGTCGACCTGATCACCGGCCGCTTCGACGTGGTCCTTTCGGGCGGGCTCACCCGCTATCTGATACCCGGCCTCGGAATCGTCGACGCGGCTAGCGAATTGAAGGTGGTCCGGCACCCGAGCGGGAAGGGCACGCTCGTCACCGGCAAGGGCCGCGCCTGGGTGCGGCGCTTCGACAACAGGTTCCTCGCCGGTCTGGCGGGTGGCCTTCCCTATCTCGAGGCCGACCTCGTCCGGGGCAATGATTTCATTCTCCATTTCCGAAACCTCGTCCTCACCGCTCCGAACATCCGGATAACCGGCACCGGCTTCCGGCGGCGCGATGGCACCTTCTTCTTCGAAGGCAAGGGCGCCCAGTCGACCTTCGGCCCGTTCGCGTTAAGTCTCGACGGCCGGATCGAGCGGCCCAGGATGGAGATCCGCCTCGCCCGGCCGAGCGAGGGGCTCGGGCTGAGCGACGTCCTGCTCAATCTCGATCCGACGCCCGCGGGCTTCGCCTACCGGGCGGCGGGAGGATCGCATCTCGGCCCCTTCACTTCGAACGGCGCGATCCTTCTACCAGCGGGCCGGCCGGCCCTGATCCAGGTGGCGGCGATCGCTGTTTCGAAAACGAGGGCATCGGGCACTTTGCGCTCCGACCCCGGTGGGTTCACCGGGCAGCTCGACGTCGACGGCGGCGGCCTCGCCGGGCGCCTCGTCTTCAGCCCTTTCAACGGCCTCCAGCGGATCGCGATCGACCTCAAGGCCGACAATGCCCGCTTCGCCGGCCCGCCGCCGATCGTGATCCGAAGCGGCCGGCTGGAAGGGGTCGCGCTGCTCGACCCGGCCGGAACCTCGCTCAAGGGCAGCTTCACCGCCCGGGGCCTGAGCCGGGGGGCGCTATCCATCGCCAGCCTCGACTCGAGCGGCGAGCTTCGAGGCGGCAGCGGCCGGATCCGGGTACGGATCGCCGGCACGCGCGGCCGCGACTTCGTCTTCGACACCGTCGCCGACATCGCCCCGGGCCGGCTTCGGCTGACCGGGCGGGGCATTGTCGACCGGCGGGTGATCGTCCTCACCCAGCCGGCTGTGCTGACCCGGGAAGGCGACGGCTGGCGCCTCGCCTCCACCGCCCTGACCTTCGCGGGCGGCAGCGCGACGGTCTCGGGCCTGTTCGGCGGATCGGCGAGCGAATTGAACGCCCGAATGGAATCCATGCCGCTCGGAGTGCTCGACATCGGCTGGCCCAGGCTCGGGCTCGGCGGCTCGGCCTCGGGCACGTTGAGCTACCGCTTCGGAGCGGTGGGCGAGCCGAGCGGTGACGCCAACCTTCGCATTCGCGGCCTCACCCGCTCGGGCCTCGTACTCTCGTCGCGGCCGGTGGATATCGGCCTGGCCGCGAAGCTCGCCGGTGGCAATGCGGCGCTTCGGGCGGTCGCGGTCAGCGAAGGCCGGACGATCGGCCGGGCGCAGGCTCGGCTCGCGCCGATCGGCCGAAGCGGCAATATCGGCGAGCGCCTCGCCGCCGCGCCCCTGTTCGCCCAGCTGCGCTACAACGGCCCGGCCGATACGCTCTGGCGGCTGACCGGGGTCGAGCTGCTCGACGTCTCCGGCCCGGTCGCGATCGGCGCCGACGCTCGCGGCACCCTGACCAACCCCGAGATACGCGGTTCGCTCAGGACCGAGCGGGCGAGGATCGAGAGCGCGGTGACCGGAATGGTGATCGACAATGTCCGTGCGGCGGGCCGGTTCGGCGGTTCCAGGCTGGTCCTCGACAGCTTCTCCGGGACGACCAAGCGGGACGGATCGGTAACGGGCCGGGCGACCTTCGACCTCGCTGGCCCCAAGGGCTTCGGAATCGACATCGCCCTTCAGGCGAAGGCCGCCCACCTGCTCGACCGCGACGACATCAAGGCGCAGGTGACGGGTCCGGTCGCGATCCGCTCGGACGGGGAGAATGGCAGCATATCGGGCAAGGTCGAGCTGGTCAGCGGAAGCTTCCGGCTTGGCGCGGTCACCGCCTCGACGCAGGTGCCTCGCCTCGCCGTGCGCGAGTTGAACCGCCCCGCCGACGAGCGGCCGGCGGCTAAGCGCCTGTCGCCCTGGCGGCTGGATCTCGACGTCGAGGCCCGGAACCGGCTGACGGTGACGGGGCTTGGAATCAGCAGCGAATGGAGCGCCGACCTCAATATCGCCGGCACCGTCACCGAAACGAGGATAAGCGGCAGCGCCGATCTCATCCGCGGCAGCTACGACTTCGCCGGCCGACGCTTCAACCTCGAACGGGGCCAGATCCGCTTCCAGGGCGAATCCCCGGTCAATCCGGTGCTCGACATCACCGCCGAGGGCGGGGTGCAGGGGTTGAACGCCGTCATCCGGGTCACCGGCCGCGGCCAGCGCCCGGAGATAAGTTTCTCGAGCACACCGGCGCTTCCGCAGGATGAGCTGCTCAGCCGTTTGCTGTTCGGCACTTCGATCACCAATCTCTCCGCGCCCGAAGCGCTGCAGCTCGCCGCGGCGGTGGCCTCGTTGAACGAAAGCGGAGGCGGACTCGACCCGATCAACGCGGTGCGCGCCGCCACCGGGCTCGACCGGCTTCGAATCGTTCCCGCCGACCTGACCACGGGCCAGGGCACCGCCATCGCCGCCGGCAAGTATCTCGGTCGGCGAGTCTATGTCGAGGTGGTGACCGACGCGCGCGGCTATTCGGCGACCTTGGTCGAATATCAGATCACCCGCTGGCTCTCATTGCTGTCCAGCATCTCCACCATCGGCCGGGAGAGCGTGAACGTCAGGGTGTCGAAGGACTATTAAGGGAAGGAAATTGATTTATGTTTGCAACTACTCGGCCTTCCCGGCAGCAATTCGTTAACGCGCCGAGTTTATTATCCTCGTCAGCCTCAACCTGGGGATGGGGATCCGAATGTCCTCGGAAGAAGAAAACGACTTCGACAGCGGCCGGCGCGCGGAACGACTTCCGCTCGACGCCGAGACTCGGCTTCGGCCGAACAGCTGGAGCAGCCTTCAGATAAAGATGCTCGACCTGTCCGCTTCCGGTTTCCGCGCCGAATGCGAGGCGAGGCTCAAGCCCGGCGGCACCGTTTCGCTCGACGTTCCGGGCATCGGCTCGGTCGACGCCCAGGTGGAGTGGAGGCGCGACGATCAGTTCGGGGCGCGCTTCTTCGCCCCAATCGAGCTCGCCAGCTGCCAATGGACGTTCCGCGATCGGCATCACACGCTGGCGCGCCTGCTCGTGGAGCGGGCGGCGGCGAAGCGCGCCGGCCGAGGCGCGGCGGAGGGGCAGATAAGGCGAAAGATCCTCGCCACGCTGCCGATGCGCAAGGGGTGCGCTTCGGCATGATTCGGGAGTGACTCGATAAGCGGTTTCTTAACTCGGATTACCTAGGCTCGCCCGGCCGGAACCGGGGGCAGCCGGAGGATCATTCATCGGGACTCGAAAAAGCGATGCGTAAAGGGCGATTCGCCGGTTTGAGCGACAAGGGCCAGGAGCCCGTCACTCCGCCGGAGCTCGCGGATCTGCTGCTGTTCGATTTCACCCCGGCGACCGGCGAGGACGACGAGCGCGCCGCCCGAGAGCGGGCGCGCACCGTCCAGCTCTCCCTGCCACTGCTGGCCGGCGCCCACCTGCTGTGGAGCGCGGTTCTGATCGGCGGCCTCGCCGCCTCCGGCGCCGGCGCCGGCACCGGCCTGACCGCTTTGCTCCTTGCGATCCTTCTGCTCGACGGCGTGCTCTGGTTCGGGCTCAAAAAATGGAGTCTGCGCCCCTTTCAGGCGATGCGCCTCACCGCCTTGCACGGCGCCGCCACCGCGGGCCTGTGGCTGGCCTCGGCGCTGGTCGTCGCTCCCGAGGCCCAGACGCTGCTCGTCAAGGCGGCCATGATCGCCGGCGCCGGATCCGCGATCGCCGTGTTCTTCCTCGTGCCGCTGCTGATGATCCTGGCCGTCTCGACGACGTTGCTGGTCGCGACTGCCATGCCGAGCGAGGAGCCGGTAGCCGCCATCGGCGGCGCCTTCAGCCTTTTCCTGCTGTGCCTCGGAATGTCCCGCTCGCGCCATCTCCTCTTCGCGGCGCGCCGGCGCCTGGCCCTCGAATGGCAGGCCGAAAAGGCGCGCCGCTTCGTCGCGGATTTCGAAGCGAGCGGCCGCGGCTGGTTCTGGGAGACCAATGCCGACGGCGCTCTCACTTATGTCTCGGAGCCGCTCGCCGCTCATCTCGGCCTCGCCGCCGCGGAGCTGATCGGCCGCCGCTTCGAAGACGTTCTGCTGCTCGATTCCGCCGACGGCGACGACAGCCGCCGGACGCTCGGCTTTCACCTCTCCGCGCGCTTCCCCTTCGCCGACGCCGCCGTTCGAGCGCCCGTTCGCGACGAAATCTGGTGGTCGCTTTCCGGAAGCCCCAATTTCGACGCTTATGGCCGCTTCCTCGGCTTCCGCGGCCTCGGCAGCAATTTGAGCGAGCGGCGCCGAAGCGAGGCCGAAGCGAGCAAGCTGGCGCGCTATGACAGCCTGACCAACCTGCCCAACCGGGCGATGATGCGCTCCATGCTCGATCAGGCGCTGGCGAATGCCGACGCGCGCCGGCGCGGCTGCGCTCTGATGATCATCGATCTCGACCGCTTCAAGCAGGTCAACGACACGCTGGGCCACCCGGTCGGCGACAAACTGCTGAAGAAGGTCGCGGCGCGACTCACCGAAGTGCTCGGCGAGGACGGCCAGGTCGGCCGACTCGGCGGCGACGAGTTCGAGGCGATCCTGCCCGGGATCGAGGAGGAGGGAAGGCTTTCCGAGCTGGCTCTCCGGCTGATCGAGCAGATCTCGCGCCCGTACAGGATCGAGGGCCACGATATCCGTATCGGCACCTCGGTCGGCATCGCCGTGGCAATGCCCGGCAAGACGCTCGCGGAAACGCTGATCAAGGACGCCGATGTCGCACTTTACGCCGCCAAGGCGGACGGCCGCGGCACCTTTCGCCTCTTCGCCCAGGAGATGCACGCCCTCGCCACCGAGCGGCAGATATTGGAGAAGGACCTTCGGGAGGCTCTGGCCAGGGACGAGCTGATGCTCGTCTACCAGCCGATCGTCGATTCGGTCTCGGAAGAGGTGGTCGCGTTCGAGGCCTTGCTTCGCTGGCACCATCCTGGGCGTGGGCTGCTTCCACCTGCACTGGTCATTCCGCTCGCGGAGGAGACCGGGCTGATGCCCCGGATCGGCGATTGGGTGCTCAGGACCGCCTGCGCCGAGGCGGCGAGGTGGCCGAGCCATATCCGGGTGGCCGTCAACCTCTCACCCGTACAATTCGCCGATCCAGCCCTGGCCGCCGCCGTGACGGGCACGCTCGCGGCCTCGCAGCTCGATCCGGGGCGGCTGGAGCTGGAGATCAACGAGGCCGTGTTCCTCGCCGACCGCAAGACGACCGAAGCGACTCTCACTCGCCTGCGCGGCCTTGGCGTCCGCCTCGCTTTGGACAATTTCGGCACCGGCCATTCGGGCCTCGGCCATTTGCGCGACGCTCCGCTCGACAAGATCAAGATAGACCAGAGCTTCGTTCGAGGCGCGACGGCGCCGGGAAGCCGCAACGGCGCAATCGTACGAGCTATCGTCGTCCTCGCCGAGAGCCTGGGAATGGACACGACCGCGGAGGGCGCCGAGACGATCGAGGAGCTGTCGCTGATCCGCCGGCTCGGCTGCTCCCAGGTCCAGGGCTACATCTTCGCCAGGCCGATGCCCGCCGAGGAGGCTCTGGCGCTCGCCAACGAGAGCCGGCCGTCCGCCGAAGTGATCGGCTTCAGCCGCCCGCCGCGCCACCGGCTGATCCGCAACGGGCGGCTGCTCTGGGAGGGCCGGACCCTGCCGGTGCGGCTTCGCAACATCTCCGCCGGCGGGGCGATGATCGAGTGCGACAGCGAGCTCGAGCCCGGCACTCCGGTCCAGCTCGACCTGGCCGAGGCCGGGACGCTTCCCGCCGAGATACGCTGGTGCCAGCAGGGCCAGATCGGGCTCCACTTCGGCGAGGAATTCGCCCTCGGCAAGCTCGCCCGCACACGTCGAAAAATCGTCCCTACAGAGATGCTGAAGCCGGAATATCTGGAGCCGCGCAAAGCGGCGAAATAGCGGCCCGTCATCCCGGCGAAAAAGGCCGATGCTGCGTCAGCTCGAATAATAAAGATCGTATTCGACCGGGCTCGGAGTGGTCTCCCAGCGCATCTGCTCTTCCCATTTCAATTCCATATAGGCGTCGATCTGGTCGTCGCTGAAGACGTCGCCTTTGGTCAGGAAGTCGCGGTCGTTCTGGAGCGAGATGAGCGCCTCGCGGAGCGAGCCGCAGACGGTGGGGACGTTGACCAGCTCCTGCGGCGGCAGATCGTAGAGGTTCTTGTCCATCGGATCGCCCGGGTGGATCCGGTTCTGGATTCCGTCCAGGCCCGCCATCAGGATCGCCGAATAAGCCAGATAGGGATTGGCGAGCGCGTCCGGGAACCGGAACTCGACCCTTTTCGCCTTCTCGCCCGTCCCATAGGGGATCCGGCAGGAGGCGGAGCGGTTGCGGCTCGAATAAGCGAGAAGCACCGGCGCCTCGAAGCCGGGGACGAGACGCTTGTAGCTGTTCGTCGTCGGGTTGGTGAAGGCGTTGAGCGCCTTGGCGTGCTTGATGACTCCGCCGATGAAGTAGAGCGCCATCTCGGACAGGCCGGCATAGCCGTTGCCGGCGAAGAGCGGCTTGGAGCCGTTCCAGATCGAGAAGTGGGCGTGCATGCCCGAGCCGTTGTCCGACTTGATCGGCTTGGGCATGAAGGTCGCGGTCTTGCCATAGGCCTGGGCCACCATGTGGACGACATATTTGTAGATCTGCATCCGGTCGGCGGTCTGGACCAGGGTGCCGTAGGTGAGGCCCAGCTCATGCTGGGCGGCCGCGACCTCGTGATGGTGCTTGTCCATCGGCAGGCCCATTTCGAGCATGGTCGAGACCATTTCGCCGCGAATGTCCATGGCGCTGTCGACCGGCGCGACCGGGAAATAGCCGCCCTTGGCGCGCGGCCGGTGGGCGAGGTTGCCGCCCTCATATTCGCGGCCGGTGTTGGTAGGAAGCTCGACGTCGTCGATCCGGAAGTAGGATGAGTTGTAGCCGTCCTCGAAACGGACGTCGTCGAACATGAAGAACTCCGCCTCGGGACCGACGAAGACCGTATCGCCGATTCCGGTACCCTTGAGATAATTCTCGGCCCGCTTGGCGGTCGAGCGCGGATCCCTCGCATAGAGCTCGCCCGTCCCCGGATCGACGATGTCGCAGAAGAGGACGAGCATCGGGGTGGCGCTGAACGGGTCGAGATAGACGGCGTCGAGGTCCGGCTTGAGGATCATGTCCGATTCGTTGATCGCCTTCCAGCCGTTGATCGAGCTTCCGTCGAACATGAAGCCGTCGGTGAGCTGGTCCTCGTCGACCGCTCCGGCGACCATCGAGAGATGCTGCCACTTGCCGCGCGGATCGGTGAACCTCAGGTCCACCCACTCGATCTCCTCGTCCCCGATCCGCTTCAGAACCTTGCCCGCGTCGCTCGCCATGCCATTCCCTTTCGTCATCCCCGCAAAATCGGGGCGAGTGTCGAGGGGACCTTTCCCCGCCTTGGCCGAACGGTCCAGCCGCCCGTGAACATTTCACGTGGGTAAGCGCTAGAACGGCCGCCGCTGCGCGGCGACCAGCATCCTCAGGAGCATCGCCACCGGCCGCGGCACCCCGACCCGGCCCTCGAGCCAGAGGCTGACCGCCGACCGGCTCACCCCGATCGCGGCGGCGAGGTCGTTCTGGGTCCGGTAGCCCAAGGTGCGCATCGCCGAGCGCAGTTCCTCGGGGCACATCGAGGCGAGGCGGGGGTCGTCCATCGCGAAGTCCTAGCCTAACCCGTCACCCCAGCGAAGACTGGGGTCCCGTAGGATGAAAGCACCGGCGCCATTCACCCTGGAGTCCCAGCCCTCGCTGGGAAGACTGCTGTCAGATCGCGTCGATTCCCCGCTCCCCGGTACGGATCCTGAGAGCCTCCCCGACGTCGATGACGAAGATCTTGCCGTCGCCGATCCGGCCGGTCCGGGCCGCGTTGGCGATCGCCTCCACCACCCGCTCGGCGAGCCCGTCGTCGACGACCACCTCCAGCTTCACCTTGGGGAGGAAATCGACGACATATTCGGCTCCGCGATAGAGCTCGGTATGCCCCTTCTGTCGGCCGAAGCCCTTGGCTTCGGTAACGGTGATTCCGGAGACCCCTACGTCGTGAAGCGCCTCCTTCACCTCGTCCAGCTTGAACGGCTTGATGATCGCCTCGATCTTCTTCACCGACTTACTCCTGCGCTGTTGCGCGGCGGCATAGCGCTTGGGCCGCGGCCTTGCCATCCCCCCGATCGGCGTAGACACTGTCCCGTCAACGCAGGGGGGATCCAAATGGCAATCGAGGTAATCGACGGCACGATCGAGACGGCCGTGATGAAGAGGTCGAATGCGAAGGGCGCTTTCTACGACTGCATCACCATCCGGACGACTGCGGGATCGGAGCAAAGGCTCGAGAAGGTCGCGGTGGCGCCGGACGTAGCCGCCTCGCTTAAACCCGGGACCGACGGGCGCTTCTACGGCTACAAGGCGATCGACCATCGCGGCCTGTTCGGGCTGCGCACCCGCGACGGCCAGGCCGGCTTCGCTATTCCTACCGGCAATGAGAAGCTGATGCGGATGATGGCGATCGTGGGCCTGGGCGGCTTCGCCGTGATGCTCCTGTTCGGAAGTAAGATCGGGCTGCTCAGCCTGATCCTCGGAGTGCTCGGGGTGATCGGCTCGATTCGCTACCGCCGCGACCGCCTCGAAGCGCAGGCACGTTATGACGGCGATTCCGGCTACGCCTGAAGCCCGGCTAGCGCCGAGATGACGGCTAATCGTGTTTCGCGATCCAGTCTTCGACCACCGGCGCGATCCGGTCGCGCCATTTGCTGCCGTTGAAGATGCCGTAATGGCCGACGCCCTTGGCGAGATGATATTGCTTCATGGCGCGCGGGAGCCTGGTCGAGATTTCCAGCGCCGCCTTGGTCTGGCCTATCCCTGAAATGTCGTCGCGCTCGCCTTCGATGGCGAGGAGTGCGACGTCCTTGATCGCCGCGGGATCGACCCGGCGGCCCCGGTGCATCATCTCACCCTTGGGGAGGAGATGGCGCTGGAAGACGACGTCGACCGTCTGCAGGTAGAATTCGGCGGTCATGTCGCAGACCGAGCGATATTCGTCGTAAAATGCCTTGCTGGCCTCGGCGCTCTCCCCGTCGCCCTGGACGAGATGCTTGAACATCTCCCAATGGCCGGTGAGGTGATCGCCCAAGTTCATCGCCATGAAGCCGGCGAGCTGGAGAAAGCCCGGATAGACCGCTCGGCCGGCGCCCGGGTAGGTGTAGGGCACCGAGGCGATGACGTTTTGCTGGAACCAGCTGTGCGGGCGCTGGGTGGCCACGGTGTTGACCGCCGTCGGCGCCTTTCGGGTGTCGATCGGCCCGCCCATCAGCGTCAAGGTCCGGGGCCGCGCCGGATTCTTGGCGGTGCTCATCACCGCCGCGGCCGCGTAGCAGGGCACCGAGGGCTGGCAGACCGCCAGCATATGCGCTCGCCCGTCCCCGCCCAACCCCCCGATATGCTCGAGATACTCGATAAGATAGTCGACATAATCGTCGAGATCGAAGCGGCCCGAATCGAGCGGAACGAGCTTGGCGTCGCGCCAGTCGGTGATGAAAACGTCATGGCCCGGCAGCATCCGCTCGACCGTTCCGCGAAGGAGGGTCGCGTAATGGCCAGACATCGGAGCGACGATCAGAAGCTTCGGCCCGCCCTTCACGCCCTCACGGCGAAAATGCTTGAGCTGGCCGAACGGCTTCCTGAGCACCACCTCCTCGTGGACGACGACGCTTTTGCCTTCGACCAGAATCGTATCGAGTCCGAATTCCGGCTTTCCGTACGGCGCCGAAGCGTGGGCGAAGACATTGAGCGCGGACGCGACGATGGGCCCCATCTGGCTGTAGGCGAACGGATTGGCGGGGTTATTCAGCCAGCCGGCGCCGATATTGGCGAGCGTGCTGGCTCCGGCGAGCAGCGAACGCTGCATTTCATAGGTGTCATAAAGCATGTGATCACCTGTCTGGTGCGCTGCAGCTTGGGCGTCAACGGAAAAGGGGTTTCGAGTTGAAACCATCTGCGAGGATGAAAGCTCCTCTCCCGCTTTTCGCGGGAGAGGGGTTTCCTTGAGCGCCCCACGTCCCCCTGCTACCGCCGCTATCATGGCCGAACCCCTGGACGAAAAAGCGAGCCCGCGCCGGATCGCCAATCTGGCGCTGATCTGGCGCTTCACCGCGCGGTACAAGGGCCATGTCGCCGGCGCTCTGCTGGCGCTGCTGGTTGCGGCCCTGGCGACTCTCGCCATTCCGGCCGCGTTCAAGCTGATCATCGACCGGGGCTTCGGCGGAAACGGCGGGGATATCGGCCGCTGGTTCCAGTATCTGCTTCTGATCGTCGTCGTGATGGCGATGGCCACCGCGACGCGCTTCTATTTCGTCTCGTGGCTGGGCGAGCGGGTGGTCGCCGACGTCCGCGAGGCGGTGCAGCGCAACCTGCTCCGGCTGGCGCCTTCCTTCTTTGAGGAAAACCGCCCTTCCGAGATCGCCTCGCGGCTCACCGCCGACACCACGATCATCGAGCAGGTGGTGGGGACGACCATTTCGGTGGCGCTTCGCAACATTGTCATGGGTGTGGGCGGGATCGTCTACCTGCTCGCTCTGGCGCCGAAGCTGACCGGAATGCTGTTACTCGGGATTCCGGTCGTGATCCTTCCGATCGTCTTCCTCGGCCGGCGGATCCGCAACGTCTCGCGCTTCGGCCAGGACCGGATCGCCGAGGTCGGAGCGATGGTCGACGAGGTGCTGGGCGCGATGAAGATCGTCCAGGGCTTCGGTCAGGAGGCGCGCGAGGCGAGCCGCTTCGCCGAGGCTGTCGAGCGGGTGTTCCAGACCGCGCGGCGCCGGATCGTGCTGAGGGCGTTCATGACGGCGGGGGTTATCGCGCTCATCTTCGGCTCGATCACGATGGTGATGTGGCAGGGCGCGGTCGACGTCCAGTCGGGGCGGATCAGCGGCGGCACCATCGCCGCCTTCGTCCTCACCGGCGGCCTCGTCGCCGGGGCCTTCGGGGCGCTGACCGAAGTCTATGGCGACCTGCTTCGAGGCGCCGGCGCCGCGGGCCGGCTCACCGAGCTTCTGCGCGAGGAGCCGGAGATCAGGGCTCCGGCCAGCCCAAAGCCCCTGCCGCTGCCAGCGCGGGGCGCGCTCGAGTTCCGGAACGTCACCTTCCGCTATCCGACCCGGCGCGAAGTCAGCGCGCTTCACCAATTCTCGCTCGCCGTGGCGCCGGGCGAAACCCTTGCGGTGGTGGGGCCGTCGGGGGCGGGCAAGTCGACTCTGTTTCAGCTCGCTTTGCGTTTCTACGATCCGGAAGCGGGGACCGTCCTGCTCGACGGGGTCGCGCTTCCGGACGCGGATCCGGCCGAAATTCGGGCCCGGATGGCGGTCGTGCCCCAGGAGACAATGATATTCGCGGCCTCGGCGCGCGACAATCTGCGCTACGGGCTCTGGGAAGCGTCGGACGAGGAATTATGGGCGGCGGCCGAAACCGCAAATGCCGCCGAGTTCCTGAAAAAGCTGCCCGAGGGGTTGGACACCTTCATGGGCGAGGGCGGCGCCCGGCTTTCCGGCGGCCAGCGCCAGCGGCTCGCAATCGCTCGGGCGGTGCTCCGCGACGCGCCCCTCCTGCTTCTCGACGAGGCCACTTCGGCCCTCGACGCGGAGAGCGAGCGGCTCGTCCAGCGCTCGCTCGAGCGGCTGATGGAGAATCGCACGACCATCGTCATCGCCCACCGGCTGGCGACGGTCCGGGCGGCGGACCGGATCGTGGTGATGGAGCAGGGCCGGATCGTCGAGCAGGGCGACGATTCCAGCCTGCGCGCCCAGGGCGGCCTCTACGCCCGCCTGGCCCGGCTCCAGTTCGACGGGCTGGCGGCATAAATCCTCCCCTTGCGGAGCATGGGGAGGGGGACCACCGAAGGTGATGGAGGAATAGAAGGCGCGGCCGCACCGGCTCGCGCGCGCGAACTTCTGACGTCTCGGCATTTACCCGTCCACCGTGCTTCGCATGGTCTCCCTCCCCATCTCGCGATGGGGAGGATAAAAAAAGGGCGGCCCCGGAGGACCGCCCTGATTAAGTAGATCTATCGAGCCTCAGAAGTTCGCGTAGGCCTCGTTGCCGACAAAGCCCATCTTCTCGACCCGGGCGCGCTTGGTGACGGCGAGGACTTCGTCGACCAGCTCGTACCGGGAATTGGGATCCGGCTGGAGGTGGAGCTCGGGCACCGGATTCATCGTCTGGGTGGAGTCGAGATACTGGCGCAGCGTTTCCATGTTGATCGGCGAGCCGTTCCACATGATCTGGTCCTGCGGAGTGATGACGATCTTGTTCTTCACCGGATCGATGGGCGGCGGCTGGTTGTTCGGCTGGTCCTGCGGGAGGTCCAGCTTCACCGCGTGGGTCTGGATCGGGATGGTGATGATGAACATGATGAGAAGCACCAGCATGACGTCGATGAGCGGCGTCGTGTTGATGTCCATCATCGGCTCGCCATCGTCGCCCGCGACTGCCATCGACATAAATTCAACTCCTAAAATCTGTTGTCCTGCGCCACCCTAGAGGCGGTTGCCGCCCCGCGGAGGCGGCTCCGAAATGAAGCCGACCCGGGCGAAGCCGGCCCGCTGCATCGTGTAGATGGCGCCGCCGACGCATCTATATGGTGTGTTGACGTCCGCCCGGATATGCGCTTCCGGCATATTCTCTTCGGTGAGATTATCGACCCCACCAACGTTGGCGATCTCGTCCTCGAGCTTCTTCACCGCCCGCTTGAGCAGGTCCTCGCTGCTGATCTTGGTGAGGCCCCAATAGACCTCGCAGGTGCCGCCGTCGCCGCCCTTGACGGAGAGAGAGACGTTCTCCGGCTTGGTCTGGGTCGGCTCGAAGTCGACGCTGGGCAGCTTCATCGGGATCGTCTGGACGACGACCGGCACGGTGATCAGGAAGATGATAAGGAGCACCAGCATGACGTCGACGAGCGGCGTCGTGTTGATGTCGGACATCGGCGATTCTTCGCCGCTTTCGCTCTCTTGGCCGACATTCATGGCCATGGTCGGTATTCCTATCTATATCGAGTGCGGCGGGAGACCGCGCCGGCGAAGCTGACGCTTTCGCCGGCGCGTTTTCGTCAGACTTTCTTCGGGCCGCCATGCGGGGCGCCGATCGCGCCTCCGGTGGCGGTGGTTCCGCCAGGCGAAGCCGCGCCCGGACCTTTCGCCGCACCCGTGCTCGCACCCGAGGCGCCGCCGGCGGGACGGCCGGCGATGACCGGACGGACCGCGCCGCCCGACATCATGTAGCCGTGCAGCTCGTTGGAGAAGCGCGCCAGCTCCTCGACGATCGATTTGTTGCGGCGGATCAGCCAATTGTAGGCGAGCACCGCGGGAACCGCGACGACCAGTCCCAAAGCCGTCATGATCAAAGCCTCGCCGACCGGGCCGGCAACGGTGTCGATCGAGGCCTGGCCGGCGGCGCCGATCTTCACCAGGGCGCGGTAGATGCCGACGACGGTTCCGAACAGGCCGACGAACGGAGCGGTCGAGCCGACGGTGGCGAGGAAGGCGAGGCCGCTCGACAGGCGCGACTGGATCAGGCCCTGGCTGCGCGCCAACGAGTTGAGCATCCAGTCATGCTGGTCGATCGGATCGGTCAGCTTGTCATGCTGCTCCAGAGCGAGGATGCCGTCGTCGACAATCTGCCTGTAGGCGCTGTTCTTCTCCAGCTTGGAAGCGCCTTCGCGCAGGTTCGCCGATTGCCAGAAGCTGGTCCGGGCGCGTTTACCCTGGTTGATGATCTTCTGCTGCTCGAACAGCTTGACGAACAGGACGTACCACGAACCGGCCGACATGATCACGAGGATGATGAAAGTGGCCCAGGCGATCGCCCCGCCCTGCTCGAGTGCGGCCATGAGGCCATAGGGATTTTCGCCGCCTGGGGCTGCGCCTGCTGCTGGGGTGGCCATGGTCTCTACTTTCCTCTCAGATAAACGTTTGAAATCGTGATTGGCGATCGCCGTTAGTCGGCCGGGAGCACCCATTTGATACGGCTGACGACAGAGTCGGTGGTCGCGTTGCCGCTACTGTCTTTCGCTGGCGTGTACCGGGCCCGCGACCTCAGCAGGCGGCAGGTCGTCGAATCGAGCGCGGACGACCCGCTCGACGATGTGACCGTGCAGTTGGTCACCCGGCCGTTGGCGCCGATCTCGAGCCTGAACCCGGTCGTTCCGGCTTCGCCGGAGCGGACCGCAGAAGCGGGATAGTCCTCGTCCGAGAAAAGCGACGGCAAATTCCCCTTGGCGCGAGCCGGCTCCACTTTCTTCGGCGGAGGCGGAGGCGGCGGCGGAGGCGGCGGTTTCGGAGGAGCCGGCGGAGCAGGCGGCGCCGTATACGTCATCTGCGGCGGTGGAGCGATTCTCGTCGTCACCATCGGCGGAGGCGGCGTGTTGGTCCGTACGATCGGCGGCGGAGTCACCACGGGCGGCGGGGTCTGCGGCTGCTCCGGCGGCGGGGGCGGCGGCTTCTCTTCGGGGGGCGGCGGCTCCTCCTCCACGTTGAACGTCTTGAGGTCGGCCGCCACCTTCTTGACCACATTATAGGCCAGTCCGGTGATGAGCGCGTAGCCGAGAAGAGCATGGAGGAGGGCGACGATGAAAATCGCCCCCATGCGGCTCCGGCTCATCCTGTTGTCAGCATATGCCATTAATCAGCCACACTCCCTCTCTTCGTCCCTCAGCCAAGGACCGGCGCGTCGTCAACAACGCGGCTGATCCCGAACGGCTCCATCCGATATGCAATGTATCAACATATCATCCTCAAGAGACGTTTCCTCTATCCTGAGACCGAGGAGGACGCAATCCTCCTGTGAATGCAAGGCGCGTGCGCCTAGAATGGCCGAAATCTGCCGTTCATCTCTCTAAGCATATGGGAAACGGGGTATAAACTTACGGAGGCGGAACGGTGCCGGGCACTCTAACTTTTTATAAACGGGCGTTCGCGGCGGCACTTCTCGCGACTGCGGCGATTCCGGCCGAATCGCAGCTTCCGGCGGCGCCCCCGGTCGTTGGCCCGACCTATGCGGATCTCGCCGACCTGGCGCTGGCCGCGCCGGTCGCGGCCCGGGTCCGGGTCGCCCGCTCGAAGGCGGTCAAGGCCGAGCGCGCGCCTGGGCTGGAGCCCGGAATGGCCCGATTCTACGTCGAGGCGTCTCTGGTCTCTCTGATCCGTTCGCCGCAGTCGCTGCCGGAGCGGCTCAGCTACCTCGTCGATTTGCCGCGCGACTCCAGGGGCAGGGCGCCCAAGCTGCGCAAGGGCAGCGAGTTCCTGCTTCTGGCCGCCCCCGTGGCCGGGAAGCCAGGCGAGCTTCGGCTGGCCGCCGCCGACGCCCAGATCCCCTTCACTCCGGAGCGCGCCGAGACTTTGCGCTCGATCCTCCGCGAGGCGAGCTCGGCCGAGCCGCCGCCGCGAATCGCCGGAATCGGCCGCGCCTTCCACGTCCCCGGGGCGATTCGCGGCGAGAGCGAGACCCAGATCTTCCTCCAGACCGCCGAGGGCAGACCGGTGTCGCTGACCGTTCTCCGCCGGCCCGGCGAGACTCCGCAATGGGCGGTGGCGTTAAGCGAGATCGTCGACGAGGCGGCGGAGCCGCCGGCGCCGGGCACCCTTCTCTGGTACCGCCTCGCCTGCGGTCTTCCCCGTGCGCTTCCGAGGCAGAGCCTGGCGGACGCCGGCTACGAAGGATCGGCGGCGATACAGGCGGATTACCGGCTGGTGCTGGAGCGCCTCGGGCCGTGCGTCAGGGCTCGGGGCTGACCTGACAAGGCGGCGCCCCGATCGTCAATAAGACGTAAGCTCCACGCCCACGCCGGCACAGTCCGGATAGATGTCCGGCTTGCGGGTCGCAACGCGAAGGCCGGTCACTCCGCGCCGAGCCGCGACCAGGTCGTAGATCGCCCGCGCCACCGTCTCCTGCAGGTTGAAGCGCCGGCCCCCGATCAGGTCGCCGATTCCGCTGCGCAGGAAATCGTAATCCCAGGCGCCGCCGGGCTGGTCGTCGGCGGGAAAGCTGGTCTCGTCCACCCAGACCTCGACGGTGACCAGCAGCCGCTGCGGGGCTCCGACCTCGAAATCGTGGAAACCGATATCCGCCGCGACGCAATAATCCTCGAGCACGATCTTGCGGCTCCTGGGCGCGAGGCGCTCGGGCACGAGGCCGTCCAGCTTCACCGCCTCATTCATCGCCCGGCTCCAGGAATTGCACGTCGCGAGGCAGGCCGAGGAAGCGCTGTCCGCCGTCGAGGGTGAGCGTCTGGCCGGTAAAGGTGGGCGTTGCAACGATGAAGCGGAGCGCTTCTACGATCTCCTCGACCCGGACCCCGCGCCGCAAGGCGTTGAGGCCATGGACCGAGTCGAAATTTCGCTGGGCGCCGGAGACGAGGGTCACCGAAGGCGCGATCCCGCAGACCCTTATGCCCCGCCCCGCCCAGGCTCGGGCGCAAAGCTCGGTGAGGCCGGCGAGCCCGAGCTTGGAGACGGTGTAGCTGAAGAAATCGGGATTGGGCTGGGCGAGCTTGGAGTCGAGCAGGTTGACGATCAGGCCCCCGCCCTTGGACCGAGCGGCGAAGGCCTGCGACAGCAAGGCCGGCGCGCGCAAATTGGTCGAGAGGTGCGCCTCCCAGCTTTCGGGGGTGAAGTCGTCGGCACTGTCATAGGCGAAAAGCGAGGCGTTGTTGACCAGCAGCCGCGCCGGCGGAAGCCCGTCCAGGGCCGCCATGATTCGCTTTGCCGGATCGGGGAAAGCGAGGTCGGCTTCGACGATCGCGGCATTGCCCAGCTCCCGCGCCAGCGCTTCCGCCTCCCGTGCCGAGCGGCGGCAATGGATGAGCAGATGCCAGCCGTCCGCGGCGAGGGCGCGGCACAGAGCGGCGCCGATCCGTTTCGCGCCGCCGGTGACGATCGCCGTCCGCGCGCCTTCGAACTCGCTGGCCATGGCGCGGGATAGGAGGGTCGAACCGAGCGGGCAAGGCTTGCCGCCGGGCTCCCGCCCCGCCAGAGTTGCCCGATCATGCCCATGCCCCCACCCACCGAAGATCTTGCCGGACTTTCACTCGCCGAGATCGCGCGCCTGGCGGAGGAGAAGAAGCTGCCGCCCGTCGAGAAATGGAACCCGACCCATTGCGGCGACAGCGAGATGCGAATCGCCGGCGACGGCATCTGGTACCATCAGGGCAGCCCGATCGGGCGCCAGGCGATGGTCCGACTGTTCTCGACCATATTGCGGCGCGAGCCGGACGGCCGCTTCGTCCTGGTAACTCCGGTCGAGAAGCTCGACATCCAGGTCGAGGACGCGCCCTTCGTCGCCGTCGAGCTCAAGGTCGAAGGCGAGGGGGAGGCGATGTCGCTCGCCTTCCGGCTCAACACGGGCGACCTCGTCGTCGCCGGCCCCGACCACCCGCTTCGCTTCGATGCGGGGCCAGGCGGGCCGCACCCCTATGTCCGGGTCCGAGGCGGGCTCGACGCGCTCGTCGTCCGACCGGTTTATTACGAGCTGGCGGAGCTCGCGATCGCCAGCGGGGACCCGGCCGGCCTGTGGAGCGGCGGAGCCTTCTTTCCGATGGAGTCGGAGTGACGGGCCTCGCCGGGCGGCTTCGGGGCGCGCTCGAGCGGGGGCGGCGGCGCCGGCCGGTCCTGCTCGAGGGCGACGTCCTCGAAGGGACCGACGGCGATCTCACTCCAGCGGCTGTGCTGGTGGCGGTGGTCGATCATGGCTTGCCGACCGTGATCCTGACCGAACGGCCGATGACGATGCGCAGGCACCCCGGGCAGATCAGCTTCCCTGGCGGCCGGATCGATCCCGGGGACGACGGCCCGATCGCCGCCGCCCTTCGCGAAGCGGAGGAAGAGATCGCCCTTCCCCGCAATGCCGTCGAGGTGATCGGCGCCGCCGATCTCTATCGAACGGTGACCGGCTTCGAAGTCACTCCCGTCGTCGGGGTGGTTCCGCCCGGCCTCGACCTCCAGCCCCAGGCCGGCGAGGTCGCGGCGATGTTCGAGGCGCCGCTCCATTTCCTTCTCGATCCGAGACACCAAATTGTCCGGACGGCTTTGTGGCAGGGCCGCGAGCGAAGCTATTACGAGATAGAGTGGGAGGGCCGCCGGATCTGGGGGGCGACCGCGGCGATGATCGTCAACCTGTCCCGGCGGCTGGAGCTGGCCCTATGAAGCTGCCCAGGGCGCAGTGGCAGCATCGGGCCGGCATGCGCCCGCTGCTGCGCGCCTTGTCGGCGAATGAGGGCGCGACCCGCTATGTCGGAGGGTGCGTGCGCGATACCCTTCTCGATTTGCCTGTGAGCGACGTCGACATCGCCACCCGATTGCAGCCCGAAACGGTGATGGAGCGGCTCGCCGCCGCCGGGATCAAGGCGGTGCCCACGGGGCTGGCCCACGGCACCGTCACGGCGGTGATCGGCGGCAAGCCGGTGGAGGTGACGAGCCTGAGGCGCGACGTCGCTACCGACGGCCGCCGGGCCACCATCGCCTATACCGACGACTGGCGCGAGGACGCCGCCCGGCGCGACTTCACGATCAACGCCTTGCTCGCCGATCCCGCCACTCTCGAAGTCGTCGATTATTTCGGCGGCGAGGCCGACCTCGAGGCGCGGCGGGTGCGCTTCATCGGCGATCCGCTCACCCGGATCGCCGAGGACCATCTGAGGATTCTTCGCTTCTTCCGTTTCTTCGCCCGGTTCGGCGCGGGGCAGCCGGACAGGGAGGCGCTCGACGCCTGCGCGGAGCGGGCGAACGATCTGATGGCGCTGTCGCGCGAACGGATCGCCGACGAGCTGACCAAGCTTCTCGCCTTGCCGGATCCGGTCGCGGCCGTCCGGCTGATGGTCGGGCGGGGCATCTTGAAGCCGGTTCTTCCGGAGATCGGGCCCGGCGCGGTCGAGAGGCTGGCGAAGCTGGTAAGGCGGGAGTCGGAAGCCGGAGTGGAGCAGCACGCGCTTCGACGGCTGGCGGCACTGCTTCCGGCCGATTCGGGGCAGGCGGCCGGGGTCGCCGCCCGGCTGCGACTGTCCAACCGGTCGGCGAGGAGGCTGACGGCGGCGGCGGCGGCCGAACGCGGTCCCGACGATTCCGGGCCGCCGCAAAGGCTCGCTTACGCGATCGGCGCCGAGGAAGCGGTGGACCGGATCCTGCTCGGCGACGGCGATCCGGGCGCGACGGCGGCGCTCGCCGGCTGGCAGAGGCCCCGGCTCCGGCTCGGCGGCGGCGAACTCATCGCCATGGGCCTCGCCCCGGGCCCGATCGTGGCGCGCACCCTTCAGGCGATCGAGCGCGAATGGGCGGAGGCGGGCTTTCCGGCCGACTCGGCGGCGCAGCGCGCCATGGCTCGCCGCCATGTCGACAGCGCGCTGCGCGAGGGAGAGTAAGCGGGGCCGACCGCAATACCCTCTCTCGTCTTTACCGGAGAGGGGGCGGGGCGCGTCATCCGAACGGCCTGTCCTTCGGGAAGCCGTTCGGCGGCATTCGGCCGGCGGCGCCGCGGGCGGCGCGCCAAGGGTTCATGTCCGCCTCGGTCCGGGTCCGGCCGCTTTCGCCGCCCATCGGCCAGCTCAAACCGTCGGCGAAGCGGAAGCTGGTGGCGTCGGCGAGGCCGCCGTCGCGGTAGCGCTGAAGCTGGACGCCCTGGCCCCGGCCCATTTCGGGAAGCTCGGCGACCGGGTAGACGACCAGCTTGCGGTTCTCGCCGATCACTCCGACATAATCATGGCCTTCGGCGATCGGCCTTACCGTGTTCAGCCGGGCGCCGGGCTTCAGATTGACGACCTGCTTGCCCTTGCGGGTTTCGGCGACGGCGCCCGCGGCCGGGGTCACGAAGCCGCGCCCGTCGGTGGTGGCGAGCAGAAGCTTTTCCGCCGCGGCGGCCCGGAACAGGGTGACGATATTCCCCTCGCCCTCGACGTCGACCATCAGCTTGATCGGCTCGCCGAAGCCGCGTCCGCCCGGCAGCCGGTCGGCAGCCAGAGTGTAGAAACGGCCGTCGGCGGCTGCGAGGAGCAATTTGTCGGTGGTGTGGGCGTGGAAGAAGAATCGGCCGCCGTCGCCCTCCTTGAACTTGAGCGCCTCGGCTTCCGCGGGGTCGACATGGCCCTTCATCGCCCGGATCCAGCCGCGCTGCGACATGATCACGGTGATCGGCTCGCGCTCGATCATTGCCTCGAGCGGGATTTCGCGGGCCGGCGCCGCCTCCTCGATCAGGGTGCGCCGGCGGCCGAGCCCGGTGGCGGGGCCATAGCGGTCGCGAAGGGCGGTCAGGTCCTTCACCAGCCGCCTGCGCTGAAGCTTCGGGTCGTTGACCAGGGCTTCGAGCCCTTCCCGCTCGGCGGTCAGCTTGTCGCGCTCGCCCCTCAGCTGCATCTCCTCGAGCCTGCGCAGCGAGCGCAGGCGCATGTTTAGGATGGCTTCGGCCTGGCGGTCGTTAAGCTCGAACTCGGCGATCATCACCGGCTTGGGCTCGTCCTCGGTTCGGATGATCTCGATCACCCGGTCGAGGTTGAGGAAGGCGACGATATAGCCTTCGAGAAGCTCGAGCCGGTCGTCGATCTTGCCGATCCGATATTGAGACCGCCGCATCAGGACGCTGAACTGGTGCGCCACCCAGGCCGAGAGGACTTCCCCGAGGCCCATCACCCGGGGAGTCCGGTCGGCGTCGAGCACGTTCATGTTTAGCGACACCCGGACCTCAAGATCGGTCAGCCGGAACAGGCTCTCCTTGAGAAGCTGCGGATCGATGGTCCGGTTTCGAGGCTCGATGACGATCCGGATCTGGGCGTCCGATTCGTCGCGGACGTCGGCGAGGATCGGCAGCTTCTTGTCCGAAATGAGCGCCGCGATCTGCTCGATCAGCTTGTTCTTGGGCACCTGATAGGGGATTTCGGAGATGACGAGCTGCCACATTCCGTTCGGCAGCTTCTCGATTCCGTTCGGCTCCCATTCCGCATCGGAGTTCTTCCCGGTCGAAAATCGGCCGCGGATCCGGAACGAGCCGCGGCCCGTCGAATAGGCCGAGGCGATGACTTCGGGGCTGTCCACCAGCACCCCGCCGGTCGGAAAATCCGGCCCCTGCACCTTCTCCATCAAGGCTTCATGCCCGGCTTTGGGGTCCTTGATCAGGACGATCGCCGCGTCGATTATCTCGGCGAGATTGTGGGGCGGGATCGAGGTCGCCATCCCGACCGCGATTCCGCTGGCGCCGTTGGCGAGAAGGTTCGGGAACAGGCCGGGGAAGACCTCCGGCTCCTCTTCCTCATTATTGTAGGTCGGGCGATAATCGACCGTACCTTCGTCGAGCCCAGCCATCAGCTCGATCGCGGCCGGGGTCAGCCTGGCTTCGGTATAACGGTAGGCGGCGGCGTTATCGCCGTCGATATTGCCGAAATTGCCCTGCCCGTCGACGAGCGGATAACGGAGCGAGAAATCCTGGGCGAGGCGGACCATCGCGTCGTAGACGGACTGGTCGCCATGCGGGTGATATTTGCCGATCGTGTCGCCGACCACCCGGGCGCATTTCTTGTAGCCCGCCGCCGGATCGAGGCGAAGCAGGCGCATCGCCCATAACAATCGCCGGTGCACCGGCTTCAGCCCGTCGCGCACGTCGGGAAGCGAGCGGGCGGTGATCGTGGAGAGGGCGTAGAGGAGATAGCGCTTCGAGAGGGCGTCTTCGAAACGGTGGTTCTGGATCGGGTCGTTCACTTCATCGGACATGGCCGCCGGATAGCAGCCGCGCCGGGCCGTTGCGAGCGCCTGTTGCCTTTGTCAACTCGATCGGTAGAGTAATTGTCGCCGACTCCCCGTCGGTCAAGGAAAGACACAGGAGAGACGAGCATGCGCAAGCCCCTTGGACTGCTTCTCCTTTTTACCGCCGCCGGCTGCGGCCAGCCTCATGACGAATATTCGGGCAGCCCCTCCGGCGCTCAGAATTCGACGGCAGATGCGGCGTTCGACGCCGTATCTGAGTCGTCCGCCGGCCCGAACGTCGCAGTCACCGCGGCGCCCGGAGTCGCCTTCAATTACCGCTACGCCTTCCGGGCGCCCAAGGAGCGGGTTCAGACCCTTCAGGAGCAGCATGCTTCGGCTTGCGAGAAGCGCGGCCTCGCCCAGTGCCGGATCACCGGCCTGCGCTACCGGCTGGTCGGCGACGATATCGAGGCGATGCTGGCCTTCAAGCTCGACCCGGCAATCGCCCGCGAGTTCGGCAGGCAGGGCATCGACGCCGTCACTCGCGCCGAGGGAATGCTGGTCGACGCCGAGATCAGTGGAGAGGATGTCGGCAGCAAGATCGTCGTCGCCAAGCGCGAGGAAGGCAATCTCGACGAAGAGCTGAAGCGGGTGGAGGCGCAGCTGGCCCGGGCCGGCCTGCGCGGGTCCGAGCGCGCCGAGCTCCAGATCCAAGCCCAGCAGCTCAGGGAGCGGATGCGCGACTCGCAGTCTGTCCGGACCGGGCATCAGGAATCGCTGGCGACCACTCCGATGGTGTTCCACTACGGTTCGGGCGAGCTCGCCCCCGGATTCGGTGAGCGGCCGAGCTTCGGGCGCGCGCTGAGCAAGGCGATCGACAATTTCCTCGGCGGCCTAGCCTGGATCTTCGTCGCCCTGGTCACTCTTCTGCCTTGGGCGGTCCTGATCGGTTTGCTGGTCTGGGGCGGGCGCAATCTCGCCCGCCGCTTCAACCTTCGGACGCCGGCTCAGGAGGCTTGAAGGCTTTGGCCGCGATCCGGCGAGTAGTCGGGCGCGGATATTGGCCTAGCCGCGCTTGTGCTCCGGACGGACGAGTCACGGGAGCGAATCAAGCCTCTACCGGCATGTAGGCGGTGCACATCGAGAGATGCATAGTCGAGAGCGCCGGGCGAGCAGGCCTCTTTTGTCGTCGGGTTGCCCAGGCACAAGAGAGGCCCGTAGAACATCGTTACCGTCCGTCCTCCGGACGGCAACCGATGTCTCGCTTCGATACGGCCCGGCGACGCTCGCAATTGATTTCCGCCTGAAACCCGAACATCACCCGCTCGCCGAAGGTGTTGGAGGAGGGGACACGGTCGATGCCCCACACCCGAACAGCTGCTCCGCTACCCCCCCGACACATAATCGGCTCGACCGACAGGTCCCGGAGCTGCTTCACCGAGCCTTGCAACGTACCAGTGGTGGATCTCAGCTCGACCGGTGCGCCGTTCAGTGTCGAGGTGATTTGCGACAAGCGAAAGCCGCGATTCTCCACGACGAAGACATACTTCCCCTCTCCCTCGCAGGTCAGCTCGGTCGTGGTCCGATAAGCCGGACTCTGCGGCAGCCCCCCGGAGAGCGAGATTCTATCTTCTTGCGTCGATAGGCTGAGCAACATCATCGCCAACATCATGAATATCTACCCCTGCAAAATCATGAGCACGGACGGTCCGAAGCCAGCGATGCCCTCAGTCCAGCTTCGTGTCGTTCGAATTCGCCACAGACCCTGTAGTGCGCCCGAACTTGCGAAGGCACCATCCCGTATCAGCCATATGCGCGGAGTCCGCCTGGCAAAACACCGGAAATCGGTGTTCCGACACCAATTCAGCGAATTTGCCTCGGTCGCCGACCGCCCTACCGCCATATCCGCAATTCACTTGTTCGGTGCCTGGCACCGAAGGCTAAGCGGTTGGAAGTATGGCGGCGGCGCTCGCCGGCTGGACGACAATAGCCGATTTGCCACTGGGCGGGCGCGCCGCTACCGCCTTCCCATGCGTCCCGCCCTTGCCCTTGCCCTTGCCCTTGCCCTTGCCCTTGCCCTTGCCCTTGTCGCGGCGCTAGCCGGGTGCTCGGTGTCCGAGCCTCCCGCCTCCCCGCCTTCCGCTCAGCCCGAGCTGATGAAATGGCCCGCCTTGCTCGAGCGCGAGCGGCCGGAGCCCGATTCGACGATCGCCTATGGCAGCGATCAGATGCAGAAGGCCGACCTCTGGCTCCCCGCCGGACCCGGTCCGCACCCGACCGTATTGATGGTCCATGGCGGCTGCTGGCAGACCGAGATCGCCGACCGGCGGATCATGAACTGGATCGCCGACGACCTGAGGAAGCGGGGGATCGCCGTCTGGAACATAGATTATCGCGGAGTGGACCGGACCGGCGGAGGCTATCCCGGGACCTTCGCCGACGCCGCAGCCGCCGCCGACGCGCTTCGCCTGCATACTCCGCGCCACAGGCTCGACATCAAGCCCCTCGTCGCCGTCGGCCATTCGGCGGGCGGGCATCTGGCGCTTTGGCTTGCGGCGCGGCGGGCAGTGAATAAGCGTCCGCCGAGCCCGCTCATCCCGCGCGGCAGCCCGCTCCTCGCCGCCGATCCGCTTCAAGTCGACACGGTCGTAAGCCTCGGCGGGCTACCGGACCTCGAGCTTGCCGCGACCCCGCCCGGCAGCGGCTGCGGAACCGGGGTGATCGAGAAACTGGTCGGCCCGCCGACGCTGAGCAGCCGCAGCGTCTATGCCGACACGTCCGTGCCTCGGCTCGCCCCGATCCGGGTCCGCCAGGTGCTGATCAACGGCATCGAGGACCGGATCATCCCCACGGCTTATGCCGAGGATTATGCGGCGAAGATGCGCTCCGCCGGCGACAAGGTGAAGGTCCGGATGATCGAGAGCACCGGCCATGTCGAGCTGATCGCGCCCGAAACCGCGGCCTGGGCGGCGGCGGTCGAGGAGATCGAGGCGGCCCTTCGGCGATGAGCCCGACGCTCGAACAGGTCCGTGCCCTCGATTCGGCCGACCCGCTCCGCCCATTCCGCGATCGCTTCATACTGCCGGAAGGAATCATCTATCTCGACGGCAACTCGCTCGGAGCGCTCCCCAAAGCGGCCGTCGCCCGGCAGAAGGCGATGGTCGAGGAGGAATGGGGCTCCGAGCTGATCCGGAGCTGGAACACGCGCGGCTGGATCGAGGCGCCGCACCGGGTCGGCGGCAAGATCGCCGCCTTGATCGGGGCGAAGCCGAACGAGGTGATCGTCGCCGATTCGACCTCCGTGAACCTGTTCAAGCTGATCGTCGCCGCAGCCGCGCTCGCCCCGGATCGGCCGCAGCTCCTGTCCGAAGCCGGGAATTTCCACACCGACCTCCACATCGCCGCCGGCGCCGCCGATCTGGCCGGGCTTCGACTCGACATCGTGGACCGCGAGGCGCTCGAACCGGCGATCGGGCCTGAGACCAATCTCCTGCTTCTCACCCACGTCCATTTCAAGTCGGGCCTGCGCTTCGACATGGCCGAAGTCACCGCTCGGGCGAAAGCGGCGGGGGCCACGACTCTTTGGGACCTCAGCCACAGCGCCGGCGCCGTTCCGCTCGATCTCAACGGCGACGGGGCCGAGCTCGCCGTCGGCTGCGGCTACAAATATCTGAACGGCGGCCCGGGCGCTCCCGCCTTCCTCTACGTCGCCGAATCCCTCCAGGACCGGCTGATGCCGCCGCTTCGAGGCTGGATGGGCCATTCCGAGCCCTTCGCCTTCACCGACGATTATCGCCCGGCGCCCGGAATCGGCCGTTTCCTCGTCGGCACCCCGCCGATGCTCAGCCTGGGGGCGCTGGAAAGCGGCGTGGAGAGTTTCGAAGGCGCGGAGATGACGGCGCTCTGGGCCAAGTCCATCGCCCTGTTCGACCTCTTCGCCGATCTCACTTACGCTTATTGCCCCGGGCTCGAATGCATCTCCCCGCTCGATCCGGAAATGCGCGGCAGCCACATCAGCTTCCGCCACCCCCAAGCCTTCGAGCTCTGCCAGGCGCTGATCGCCGACGGAGTGATCGGCGACTTCCGCGCGCCGGACGTCGTTCGCTTCGGCCTCACCCCGCTCTATCTCGGCTATGAGGACATCTGGCGTGCCGTGGAGCGGATGCGCGCGATTCTGGACGGCGGCCGCTGGCGCGACCCGCGATTCGCGGTGCGCGGGAAAGTCACGTAATTTCCACTTGTGTATTAGATGTATAATACACTATGAGCCGGGCATAGCAGAATCGTGAGAGGTCCCCGATGAATGCCAAGTCCCTGCTGCTCGCCGCCTGTGCCGTCATGACCGTCGCCGCCCTTCCCGCCGCGGCCCAGACGAACGTGCCGCTCATCCCCCGCGAGAAGATCTTCGGCAACCCGACCCAGGTCGCCGGGCGGCTGTCGCCCGACGGCAAGTGGCTGAGCTGGATCGCGCCGCGCGACGGAGTGCTTAACATTTTCGTTGCGCCGGCCGCCGATCCGAAGTCGGCGAATGCGCTCACGGCCGAGACCAAGCGGCCGATCCGGCAATATTTCTGGTCGCCCGACAGCAGGCAAATCCTGTTCATCAACGACAAGGGCGGCGACGAGAATTTCCTGCTCTATGGGGTCGAAATCGTCTCCGGGAAGCAGCGGACTTTGACTCCGTTCGAGAAGACACGGGTCCAGATCGTCGGAATTTCCAACGACGTGAAAGACCGGATCCTCGTCGGCGTCAACAATCGCGATCCAAAGTGGCACGACGTCCACAGCCTCGATCTCGCCAGCGGCGAGCTCACTCCGGTTATGATCAACACCGGCGGCTTTCAAAACTTCCTCGCCGACGAGCAGCTCAATATCCGCGGCGCCACCAAGCCTCGTCCAGACGGGGGCAGCGCCTTCTACAAGGTGACGAACGGCAAGGTCGAAGCCGAACCGTTCGAGCAGATCGCGCTCGAGGACGTGCAAACGACCCGCCCGGCCGGCTTCACCACCGACGGCAAGACGCTCTACTGGATCGATTCCCGGGGCCGGGACACGGCCGCCCTGATCGCCCAGGACGTCGCCAGCGGCGCCAAGACCGTGATCGCCCGGAACGACCGCGCCGACATCGGCGGGGCTATGTCCAACCCGAAGACGGGCCGGGTCGAAGCTTATGCGGTCAATTATCTCAAGAACGAGTGGGTGCCGATCGGCAGTGCCGTCAAGGGCGACCTCGACTTCCTTCGAAGCAGGCTCAAGGGCGAGATCAGCGTCACCTCGCGCACCGACGCCGACGACAAATGGATCGTCTCGGTCGATCCGGTGTCGGCGCCCTCGGCCGCCTGGCTCTACGAGCGCAAGGCGAAGACGCTGACCAGGCTCTATACCAGCCGGCCGGAGCTCGAGGGCGCCCCGCTCGCCGCGATGCACCCGGTGGAAATCAAGACCCGCGACGGGCTCAACATGGTCTCCTACCTCACCTTGCCGCCGGGGACCGACCCGGATTCCGACGGCAAGCCGAACCGGCCGGTGCCGCTCGTGCTGATGGTCCATGGCGGACCCTGGGGCCGGGACAGCTACGGCTATGACGGATACGCCCAGTGGCTCGCCAATCGCGGCTATGCGGTCCTCTCGCCCAATTTCCGCGCCTCGACCGGCTTCGGCAAGAAGTTCATCTCGGCCGGCGATCTGCAATGGGGCAGGAAGATGCAGGACGATCTGAACGACGCGGTCGACTGGGCGGTCGACCGCGGGGTCACCACTGCGGACAAGGTGGCGATCATGGGCGGCTCTTACGGAGGCTATGCCGTCCTCGCCGGACTCGCCTTCACGCCCGACAAGTTCGCCTGCGGGGTCGACATAGTCGGCCCGTCCAACCTGGCCACCCTGCTCGGCACGATCCCGCCTTATTGGGAAGCGATGAAGGCGCAATTCTACAAACGGATGGGCGACCCCGGCACGCCGGAGGGCAAGGCCTATCAGCGCGAAGTCTCGCCTCTGTTCAGCGCCGACAAGATCCACCGCCCGCTCCTTATCGGCCAGGGCGCCAACGATCCCAGGGTCAACGTCGCCGAATCGCAGCAGATCGTCGACGCCCTCAAGGCGAAGAACATCCCCGTCACCTACGTCATCTTCCCCGACGAGGGCCACGGCTTCGCCCGCCCGCAAAACAATATCGCCTTTAACGCGGTGGCCGAGAATTTCCTGGCCAAGTGCCTCGGCGGACGGGCGGAGCCGATCGGCGACGCCTTGAAGCCCTCCTCGGCGCAGGTCCCTCACGGCGCGGAATATGCGCCGGGCCTTGCGGAGGCGTTGAAGTAGGACTTGCCTTCCCATCGCCGGATGGGGAGGCGTTTAGACCCCCACGTCCTTCCATTCGTCGAACACATCCCTCGGCACCTCCACGCCCTCGCGCTCATCGTCCCAGATGAGGTGCATGAGCCACCAGCGCGCACCGTCGTTGAACAGATGCGCGAAGTTCATTCCGCGCTTGATCAGCCCGCCGCCTTCGGGCGCGGTACGGGCCTCGTAGAGCGAAAAGACCTGCGCGACGTTGCCGAAGCGGACGATTCGCCGGTTCGTCTCGACCTCGTAGAAGGGAAGGCCGTCGAGAAGCGCCCGGGCGTTCGCTTCATACTCCTCGCCGGAGAAGCAGAAGGCGACCGGCCGTCCCGCCTTGTCCAGCCGGGTCCGAACCAGCCGGACGTCGGGATGGTAGAGCCGCCTCGAGAGCTCGAAGTCCCGGCCGCCCGGAGGGCCTGAGATGGAGGCGTAGATGGCCGTCATCAGCGCTTCGATGGTCCCGAATTCCTCCCCGAATCCCTGGTCGTCGTTCGTCATCTCTCTCTCCCGCGGCAGGAGGCCACATTGCACAAGGAGAGGGCTTCCGCTATGGGCCGGAGCCCGTCCGCCACGCCGCGTC
Source organism: Sphingomonadales bacterium (assembly GCA_038257735.1). Lineage (GTDB taxonomy): Bacteria > Pseudomonadota > Alphaproteobacteria > Sphingomonadales > Sphingomonadaceae > Allosphingosinicella. Next base: position 141,030 of record JBBSIZ010000001.1, read on the forward strand.
ACGGGGTCGAATTTTTACAGTTTCGTGGAGGACCCCCCCGCCCATGTCCCGCCGCCGCCAGATATACGAGGGCAAGGCCAAGATCCTCTACGAGGGCCCGGAGCCGGGTACGCTCATCCAGTATTTCAAGGACGACGCGACCGCCTTCAACGCGCAGAAGCGCGGCACCATCTCGGGCAAGGGCGTCCTCAACAACCGGATCTCCGAGCATGTCTTCACCTTGCTCGGCCAGATCGGCATCCCCCACCATTTCATCCGCCGCCTCAACATGCGCGAGCAGCTCATCCGCCAGGTGGAGATCATCCCGATCGAAGTGGTGGTCAGGAACGTCGCCGCCGGCACCCTCTCGACCCGCCTCGGGATCGAGGAGGGGACTGCGCTCCCCCGCGCCATCCTCGAATATTTCTACAAGGACGACGCATTGGGCGATCCGATGATCGCGGACGAGCATATCGCCTGCTTCGGCTGGGCGAGCCAGGAGGAGATGAACGACATCGCCGACATGGCGGTCCGGGTGAACGATTTCCTGTGCGGCCTCTTCGCCGGGATCGGCATACGGCTGGTCGACTTCAAGCTCGAATTCGGCCGGATCTGGGAGAATGAATATCCCCGGGTCATCCTCGCCGACGAAATCAGCCCCGACGGCTGCCGGCTCTGGGACATGGCCACCAACGAAAAACTCGACAAGGACCGCTTCCGCCGCGATTTGGGCGGCGAGGCCGAAGCCTATCAGGAAGTCGCTCGGCGAATGGGCCTGATGCCGGAGGGCGAGGGCAATATGGTGCTGGATCTCGACAAGCATAGGCAGAAGAAGGGGCGCTGAGCCCTCTGGAGGCCACTGGCCCATGGTAGAGAGCGGAAGCGGCGACGTGGGCGACTCGTCCAGGCAGAATTATGGGCCGGCCCGAGATGCGGATCAGTCGCCATCACGAGGCGTCGCATAGACGAGGGTTTGATGCCCTCTGCCTATCTGACGACGGCTTTTAACGCGAAGCTCTCGTCGGGAACGGCGTTCAGAAAATCCATCAGACTCTGCCCATCCATCGCACCCAGCTCGAACGAAACGTCACCGTCGTCCCGAACGATTTCGCGCAAAGCGACGAGGCCATGGTCATGCAGGATTTCCCTTACCTTATCCTGATGTCCACCCTTTATCCGGACCTTGGTCGCAACGTCGTCACGTTTGGATCGAGGCATTCTTCTCTCCCACCCTTCAGCAGCGCCATAGCAGCAGGTCAGCACCCGCGAAACCTATGCTTGCCGGTATAGACGAATGGCACGACATCCTTATCTTCAAGCCCGACCGGCAATCCCGAATTTCCTCGAACCTGGAGGATACCCCCGCCATAGGTTGCCTTCTGATTAGGACTCAGCACGGCCCCACCGGTCTTAATCTCATGGATCTCATAGATTCCGCTGCCTGGCACGGTCGCGATGAAATCTGCAACGGCGCGCACGCTTACGCCGTTTGGGCTAAGCTTCGACAGAGACACATTATAGGCAACAGCATAGCCTTGCTTGATATAATCAGCGGCAGTCATGTCCACCATCGCATTGTGGTGGGCTCGCCTTTGAGCCAGGCATTTTTTCCCGTTCGGGTTTTCAGCCGGCGGCTTGCTGGGGCCGTTCCACCAACCTCGAATTGAGTTCTCTATTAGCTGACGAAGCGCCTGGATGCCGAGCAGCATACCTGTGGTGCCGAAGTTCAGAAGCGACGCTCCGGACGGAATATTCGGTCCGTTGTAATTGGGTGGGCGGGTGGTTCGTCCATGATAGTATCCGTCTACGTGGTTCAATCCGCTCGGGTCTTTCAAATTGACCGGATCGTTCCCGACATAGGCGTAGAGGTTCATTCCGTCGGCGTATCCGATCGGGTCCGTCTGCATGAAGCGGCCGAGGAAGGGCGAGTAGAAGCGCGCCTTGTAATAATAGAGGCCGAGCTCGTCGAACCAGATCTGGCCCGTATATTGGAATCGCCCCTGGTTTGCGGCTGGGATGCCCCATTCGTCGTAGCGGCCCGCGCCGACAAGCGCGCCGTTGGCGCCGGCCCCGGCGATCATCGATCCCCGCTCGTCTTTATAATACCAGATCGGAAACGTCGCTCCGGATCCCTCATACAAAACGAGCGGATCGTCCACGCCCGAACCATGGACATACCGCCTCAGGAGCGTTCCCGCGGAATCATATTCACCGACCAGATTCTGGCCGTCGTAGAGGAGGTTGAGGTGCCAGCTGCCCCTCGCGATCCGGGCGAGGCGGCCGAGCGCGTCGTAATCCAGAGTGGTCGTGGCTGTGGGCGTCGTCGACGTTATCAGCCGATTGTCGGTGTCGTACAGATAGGTGGCCGTCCCCTCGCCGGCCAGATCGCCCCGGCCATCGTAACTCAGCTGGACATTTCCCGAGCTCACATATTGGTTGAGCCCGTTCACCGAATAGGGGCGGGAGACGTTCGAGGCGCCGCCCCAGGCATAAGCGTCGTTGCTCGCCGAGCGCCTCCGGATCTGCGAGGCCGGATTGTAGGTGAAGCCGAGGACATGGTCGCGGGTCGTGCCGGCCAAGTCGTGGCTCAGGCTCTGAAGCCGCCCCGCCGGATCGTAGGAATAAGCGGTGGTCGTCGGCCAGCCGGTCGCCGAGCGGCGGCCGGCGGCGTCGTAGGAGAAGTCGACCACCGGATCCCCGCCATTCTCTCGGATCCAGGTGGGGCGGCCAAGCCCGCCCACCTCATAGGTGAAGTAGGACGAGTCGGGGTGGATGATCCGGATTCCCCGTCGAGACGGTTTTGCGACACCGAAGCCATTATTTGCCGATGGCTTTGAGCACCGAGTCGACTTCGTAGCCGCGGCTCCGAACCTGAATCGCATCCACTTCGCCAAGATTGGCCGCCACGTCGATCCACTTGCGCATGGCTTTCGGATCATTTTTCTCTCTGGCAATCATTGCCAAATTCCAAGCAGCATCGCCGCTTCCGAAATTCGCGGCCCTGGCAAGCCAGGGAATAGCCTCGTCATTCGTCTTGGAATCCTCGGACAGATAGAGGCCCAGACAGAGAATCGCTGATTTATCGCCTGCAACGGCCAAGCGCTTTACCGCTTCGAGTCCTGCCTGTCTGTCGGACTGGATAAGCTCGATCGCTTCTAACAGGCTCTCGCCAATCGCCATTGAAAAGCTCACTGAACCACCTCTATTGCGATCCCACTAAACCATACTCCCTAGCCCGAAGAAACCGACGGCGGCAGCTCCACACGGCTCCAGAATAGCGCAGGCCATTGCGGCGACCCCCAGTACGACGGCCCCGGCCATCGCAGCTCGCGAACTCCCATCCGGTAGGCTCGGCGGCGGGGACGGTGAAGGCGTTGGCTTAGAAGTTAGCCTGGGGTCGCTCGGCCAGGCCTTGGGGCCGCTCAGCTTTCCGCTATGCGGGTCCTTTATCTGCCCAAATCCCGGTCGATTCGGTACGGGTTTCATGTGCTTGTCCGGATTCTGGGTCCCAGCCGGACTGCCTGTTGTGCCACGCTCGCCCTTGCGCCTGCTTTCAAGAGTTGTTCCAGCGTTAAATGATCGTTCTCCTGAAGCGAGTCGATTGTCGCCCTTGCCGGACGCCGCGACACCGCTCGCCACCTGGGCAGCATGCGCGACGACGGCGTTAATCACGCTTTGGCCGGAGCAACTGGCGCTAAATTGGCCACTCGCATCTGGAATGCAACTTCCAGCCGCAAACATCCCGGTCGGGTCCGTTTGATTCACCGGATCATTCCCGACATACGCATAAAGATTCATGCCGTCCTCATACCCGATCGGGTCCACCTGCAGGAACCGTCCGATGGTCGGCGAGTAGAAGCGGGCCTTGTAATACCACAGGCCGAGCTCCGGCACCCAGGTCTGGCCGGTATAGCCGAACCTTCCGGCATTGTTCGCGCCGGGAATTCCCCAGGGGTCGTAGCTGTTGGCGGCGAACGGGTTGCCGTACATGTCGGTGACGCCGATGACCGAGCCCTGGTGGTCGGTGAGCAGGGCCCGGCGCCAGCCGGCCGCGAAATTGTCGTACCAGACGAGCGGATCGTCGGCTCTGGGATCGTTGCCGTGGACGTAGCGGTGGGCCATGTTGCCGGCGGAATCATATTCGGCGATCAGAGCGTCGCCGTCATAGACCAGCCGCCTGACGTTGGCGCCGCTCGACACCTGGGACAGCCGCCCGAGCGGGTCGTAGACGAGATCGGCATTGTGGGTGCCCGAGGCCGAGACCAGCCGGTTCTCGACATCGTAGACGTAAGCGGTCGACCAGGGCGCGTTGGCCGTCGAGGCGAGGTTGCCGTTCGGATCGTAGCCGAACGTCGCCGGGCCCGCCGTCGTGTACTGGTTGAGCCCGTTCACCGCATAGGGGCGGGAGACGTTCGAGGCGCCGCCCCAGGCATAAGCGTCGTTGCTCGCCGAGCGGGTCCGGATCTGCGAGGCCGGGTTGTAGGTGAAGCCGAGGGCGTGGTCGCGGCTGGTGCCCGCGAGGTTGTGGGAAAGGGTCTGCAGCCGGCCGGCGGGATCGTAGGCGTAGGCGGTGGTCGCGGCCCAGCCGCTCG
>JBBSIZ010000002.1:0-132696 GCA_038257735.1 Sphingomonadales bacterium
GAAGAGGGTCGGCATCACCATTCCTTGACTGGGGGGAACGCCGACCCCTAGCGGCGCTCCAGCGAATATGCAGCAATCTCGATCACCTTCGGTCCCGACAGTGGGGCGCTACGCCTTTCCGGCGCTGATTCTCGGCAACCTGGTCCTCGCCCTCGGCCCGTGGATGGTCCGGCTCTCCGATGTCGGCCCGGTCGCCTCGGCCTTCTGGAGGCTGACTCTCGCAATCCCGTTCCTCGCCTTGCTGGCCTGGCGGCAGCAGGCCGGCCGCGAGCCGCCGTCCTGGATCCTGGTGGCGATAGTCGCCGCGGGCGGACTGTTCCTCGCCATCGATCTCGCCGCCTGGCATGTCGGGATCGGCCTCACCAAGCTCGCCAATGCAAGCCTTTTCGGCAACGCCTCCAGCTTCGTCCTGGTCCTCTACGGCTTCATCATTCTTCGGCGGCTTCCGCGCGCGGTTCAGGCCGTCGCTTTGCTCCTCGCCGCGGCCGGAGCCGCCCTGCTGATGGGGTCGAGCTACGAGCTTTCGCCCGAAAATTTCACCGGCGACCTCTTCGCCCTGGCCGCCGGCCTGCTCTACACCGGCTATCTGATCGCGGTCGACCGGGCGCGCCGGACGATGGCGCCGATGCCGGTCCTCGCCATCGCCACCGCCGCCGGCGCCCTCCCCCTCCTCCTGCTTTCCCTGGCGCTCGGCCAGAAGATGATTCCGGACGACTGGACGCCCTTGCTCATCCTCTCCTTCGGAAGCCAGGTCGTCGGCCAGGGCCTGCTCGTCTACGCGGTCGGCTATCTCTCTCCGGTCGTGGTCGGACTCGGCCTCCTCGCCCAGCCGGCCGCCGGAGCGGCGATCGGCCGATTCGCTTATGGAGAGACTTTCAGCCTCGCCGACGCCGCCGGAGCGGTCCTGATCGCGGTCGCGCTGGTGCTGATCAGGCTTCCGGAGAGGGAGCGCGACGGCGCATGATTCCTCGTCCCAGCGAAGGCTGGGACCCCAGCGGGTGAAAGGCACTCGCGCTCTTCACCCGCCGGGGCCCCAGCCTTCGCTGGGGCGACGAGGAGGTTGCATCCTTCCCTCCGCAGGATCATTCTCACCCCATGCCCGAAATCGCCCCGAATGAGATGAACCTGGACGAGCTTCGAATGGCGCTCGCGCCGCTCGTTCCCGCGAACGCCGTGTTCGACGGGTGGAGCGACGAAGCGCTGGCCATGGCCGCGGCCGAGCTCGGAGTTCCGGCGCCCCGCGCCCGGCTCGCCTTTCCCGGCGGAGCGACCGACATGATCGACGCCTGGTTCGACTCGATCGACCGCGGCATGGCGGCCCGCTTCCCGCTCGAGACGATCGAGGCGATGAAGATTCGCGAGCGGATCGCGGGGCTCGTCATGTACCGGCTCGAGATGATCAACCCGCATAAGGAGGCGCTTCGCCGGGCGCTCGCCATTCTTGCCCAGCCGCGGAACCTGCCGCTCGCCGGCCGGCTCGGCTGGCGCGCGGCCGACCGGATATGGCGGATCGCCGGCGACAAGGCGACCGACTTCAACCATTATTCCAAGCGCGCCATATTGATGGGCGTCTACGGCTCGACCAGCCTCGTCTATCTCGACGACGGCGGCGAAGACCTCGCCGCGACCCGGGCCTTCCTCGACCGCCGGATCGGCGACATCATGCGCTTCGAGAAGGTCAAGGCCCAGTGGCGCGGCAATCGCGACCGCCTCCCCTCGCTGAGCCGTTTCCTGGGACGGCTCCGCTACCCGGCGGCCTGAGCGGTGGAGGTCCGGCGAATCGCCGAAATCGCGAGCTACCACGCCCATATCTATTTCGACCCGAAGGCGCAGCGCTCGGACGCCCTGGCGATTCGAGAGGCGGCGGCGGAGCGATTCGCAGTTCGGCTCGGGACGGTCTGGGACAGACCGGTGGGGCCGCACAGCAAGGCGATGTACCAGATCGCCTTCGCCCCGGAGCTGTTCGCGAGCCTGGTGCCGTGGCTGATGCTGAACAATCTCGGGCTGAGCATCCTCATCCACCCCAATACCGCCAACCAGAAGCGCGACCATCTGCTCGACTCGGTCTGGATCGGAACGCCGCTGGCGCTCGACGGGGAGACGCTGCCCGAGAAGGGCGAGGCGGAGCTCGCAGGGGAAGTGAATATTGTGCCGACGCTGGAACCTTGATAATCCTCTCCCTGCAGGGGGAGAGGGGTTTAAGGTCGCTTCCCGTCCAATTGTTCGATCGTCGCGATCAGGGGGGCGTCGCCCTTCATCCCCGCCGCCACCCGCTCGACTCGTTCCATAACCCTCAGGATGTTGCCGCCCGCAAGCTTGGCAAGATCGGCATCGCTCCAGCCGCGCCGGGCCAGCTCGGCGAGAAGGGCCGGATAGGCTTCCACCCCCTCCAGCCCCGTCGGCGCGGTGCCGCCGATCCCGTCGAAATCGGAGCCGATCCCGACATGGTCGGCGCCGGCGACCCGGCGGATATGCTCGATATGGCCGGCGACCTCGACGAGGGTGGCGTCCACGGCCGGATTCGCGACATCCCAGGCGTCGAGCGCGGCCTTCCTGCGCTCCGGCTGCCCGGCATAGAGGTTCTTCAGCCGAGCGTCCTCGGCGTCGCGCCCGGCTGCCCGGCGGCGATAAGCCTCGGAGATGAAGCCGGGAAAGAAGTTGACCATGACCACTCCGCCGTTGGCGGGCAGTCGCTTCAGCACGTCGTCGGGGACGTTGCGGGCATGGTCCATCAATGCCCGGGCGTTGGAATGGGAGAAGATGACCGGAGCCTTCGTGGAGTCGAGCGCGTCGCGCATCGTCTTGGGGGAGACGTGGCTGAGATCGACAATCATCCCGAGCCGGTTCATCTCGCGAATGAGCGCCCGGCCGAACGGCGTCAGTCCGTTATGCACGGGATCGTCGGTCGCCGAATCCGCCCAGTCGTTATTCTTCGAATGGGTCAGGGTCAGGTAGCGGGCGCCGAGCGCGTGGAACTGGCGAAGCGCCGCCGGCGAATTGCCGATCTGGTGGCCGCCCTCGATTCCGATCAGTGACGCGATCCGTCCGGCTTTCGCGATCCGTCGGATATCGGCGGCGGTCGAGGCGGTTTCGAGCCGGGTGGGATAGCGGCCGACCATCCGGTGGACGATGTCGATCTGCTCGAGAGTCACCCTGATCGCCTCGTCGGCCTTCAGGTCGGCGGGAATCCAGACCGACCAGAATTGCGCGCCCACCCCGCCTTTCTTCATCCGCGGCAGATCGGTCTGGAGCCGGGGCTCCAGGCGCGACGTGTCCGACTCCAAATCGAGAGGCTTGCGCCAGAAGTCGTACGACTCACGGATTTCCCAGGGCAGATCGTTATGGCCGTCGACGATCGGGGTTTTCGCAAGGACTCGCTCGACCCTCTGCTCCGGGGTCTGTGCCGGGGCGGCGGCGGGGACGGCGGTGGAGATCAGAGCATTGGCGATCAGGATAGGCAGGCATCGAGTCATCGCTTCTTCCCCTTTTGCAGCGACCGTAGCTATGCGGCACCGCTTGCCAAGGCATACCGATCAATCGTTATTGATAATCAATTGCAATTGGGTTAGCCGAAGCCATGTTTCGCCTCGCGCCCCTGCTCCTGTGCCTTCTCACTTTCCTCGGTGCCGCCCCGGCGGCGGCCCAGAATGCCGAGGTCCAGACGGCCTGGCGTCTGCTCGACTATGTCGCGGTCGATTATCGCGAGGCGGTTCGGGACGGGCGAGTCGTCAATGACGGCGAATATAAGGAGATGACGGAGTTCAGCGCCTCGGTGCGCGAGCGCCTCGCGGCTCTGCCGGAAAATCCGGCCAAGGCGAAACTCGTCGCCGGCGCGTCGGCCCTTCAGGCCGCGGTCGCTCGCAAGGCGGCCCCACCCGAGATCGCGACTGAGGCGCGCGGCCTCGCCGCGCGGCTGATCGCCGCTTATCCCGTGCCGCTCGCTCCACGGCGGACGCCGGACCTGGCGCGAGGTACCGCCCTCTATGCCGCGAATTGCGCGAGCTGCCATGGCGCGGCGGGGGACGCGAAGACTCCGCTCGCCGCGGACCTGGATCCCTCGCCCATCGACTTCACCGATCGCGAGCGCGCGCGCGAAAGGAGCCTGTTCGCTCTCTATCAGGTGATCGACCAGGGGCTCGAAGGGACGGCGATGACTAGCTTCGGCCAGCTGCCCGAAGAGGACAAATGGGCGCTCGCCTTCGCCGCCGGCCGATTCGCCTATCCCCCCGCCCTGGCCGAGCAGGGCCGCCGGATCTGGGAAGGCGATCCGGGCATACGCGCGCTCGTGCCGGACCGGGCGGCCCTGGCCGGGCTGAGCGAATCGGCGCTGGCAGGGCGAACCGGGGCCGAAAAGGCGCCGGCGCTGATCGCCTATCTGAGGAGCAATCCCGAAGCGGCCGCGCCGTCGGGAGGCTCCACCCTCGGCCTCGCCCGCGAACGGCTCCGCCAGAGCCTCGCCGCTTATGAGAAGGGCGACCGCAAGAGCGCCACCGAACTTGCCCTTTCCGCCTATCTGGACGGCTTCGAGCCGGTCGAGCCGATGCTCGCCGCCCGCGACCCGGGGCTGATGGCTCGGGTCGAGCGGGCGATGGCGGAGCTCCGCGCAGCCATTTCCGGAGGCCGGGACTCCGGCGAGGTGCGCGAGCGGATCGAGGCGCTGGACGCCTTGTTCGACGAAACCGGGCAGGCACTCGCCCCTGAGCGGGGGAGCGCCGCCTCGACCTTCATCGGCGCCTTCACCATCCTGCTTCGCGAAGGGCTGGAGGCGTTGCTCATCGTCGTCGCGATGCTCGCCTTCCTGCGCAGGGCGGATCGGGCGGAGATGGTCCGACCGGTTCATTGGGGGTGGATCACCGCCCTCGTCGCGGGCATCGCGACCTGGTGGGCGGCGACCCGTTTGATCTCGATCAGCGGCGCCGACCGCGAGCTTACCGAAGGCTTCGGCTCGCTGCTCGCGGCCCTGATCCTGCTCTTCGTCGGCATCTGGATGCACGGCAAGGCGCAGGCCGACGAATGGCAGCGCTACATTCGCGAGAAAGTGGGGCAGGCCCTGACCAGGAGATCCGCCTGGTTCCTGTTCCTGCTCGCCTTCGTCGCGGTCTATCGAGAAGTGTTCGAGACCATCCTCTTCTTCACCGCTCTGTCGGCCGAGGGACGCCTGGCGCCTCTGATCGGCGGAGCGGCGGCGGCGGCGGCTTTGCTGGTGGCGATCGCGATCCTGATGTTCCGGTTCAGCCGCAAGCTGCCCATCGCCAAATTCTTCGCCTACAGCTCGGCGCTGGTCGCGGTGCTTGCGGTGGTTCTCGCCGGCAAGGGCGTGGCGGCGCTTCAGGAGGCCGGGATGATGGGAGCGACTCCGCTCGGCTGGGCGCCGCGCGTGGAGATACTGGGCCTCTACCCCACCGTCGAAGGCCTGCTCGCGCAGGTTGCGACCCTCATCATCCTTCTGGCCGGCTTCGCCCGCAACCGGCGGGGCGCGCACCGGCTGGCGGCGGCCTAGCGATCGTCATTCCGGACGAAAAATCCTGAAATCCGGTAGCGCCCGCCAAGCGGCTCGCTTATGTCCCGCCCGAACCGAAACGTACGGAAGGACGAGTCATGGCGGGCGTCAACAAGGTCATATTGGTCGGCAATCTCGGTGACGACCCCGAGAGCCGCTCGCTCAACAATGGCGGCGAAGTGGTCAATCTGCGAGTCGCCACGTCCGAGAGCTGGAAGGACAAGGAGGGCAACCGCCAGGAGCGGACCGAATGGCATCGGGTCGTCATCTTCAACGAGAATCTCGGCCGGGTCGCCAAATCCTATCTTCGCAAGGGCTCCAAGGTCTATCTCGAAGGCCAGATCCAGACCCGCAAATGGACCGACCAGTCGGGCGCCGACCGCTATTCGACCGAAGTCGTGCTCCAGCGCTTCCGCGGCGAGCTCGTCCTCCTCGACAGCCGCGGTAGCGGAGGCGGTGGTGGCGGTGGCCAGGATTTCGGCGGCGGCGATTATGACGGCGGCAGCTCGGGCTTCGGCGGCAGCGGCGGCGGCGGATCGCGGCCCCAGTCCCGCCCCGCTCCGGCCTTCGACAGCGATTTGGACGACGACGTCCCGTTTTGACGATTTGCCTCCCCATCGTAAGATGGGGAGGGGGACCACCCGAAGGGTGGTGGAGGGGTAATTGGCGCAGACTTCTGTCGTCTTGCGCCAGACCCTCGCACTCCGAGCCTTCTACCCCTCCACCATGCTTCGCATGGTCCCCCTCCCCACGGCTTCGCCGCAGGGAGGCGATTACTCTTCCGATTTCCCCTTGAGCCCGGCCAATGCCGCGAAGGGGCTCGACTCCATCCGCGCCTCCTCCTCGCTCTTCACCCCGGCCACCCTGAGCGCGGCCTCGGCGGCCTCGGAGCGCGGATAGGGGTCGAGGCGGAGCGAGAGGGTCTGGGCGACCGCTTCGCCGAGGTCGATCGCTCCGCCCTCATAGAAGGTGACGTCGAGCTCCCCTTCGCCGAGCTCGACCTCCTCCTCCGGCAGGGCGTCGGCGGGCAGAGGGCGGAAATCGACACGGAAATCCTCCGCCACTTCCGCTTCGACCGGCTCCGCGGACGCCACGCAGCTCTGGACGACCCGGGCGCGGAGCCTTCCGACCACGGTCGCGGCATCGCCGGACCGATGGAGCTGCGCATCGGCGGCCAGGGCGTCGAGGGCGACGAGCCCGAAGCGGCGGGCAAGCGCCTCGCGCTCCTCCGGCGCGGCTTCGATCTCGACCCGGACAGGATCGGCGGACAGCGCTTCGAGGCGATAGGTTCGGCTGAATTCGTTCATGGGAGTGGAAACGCCCCGGCCAGCAAGGGTTCCGCCCTGGTCCCGGCCAGGCGCTCGTGGAGCCCGCGAAGCCGCTCCGCGACCCAGGCGACCCGGGCGTCCGAAACCGGCCCGTCGCGAAAGACGTTGCGCCGGACCGCCGGCTCGAGGGACGCCCCGCCGGCCAGGGCCGCGCGCAGGGCGCCGAGCCGTCCGCCCAGCGCGCCCACCAACTTGCCGACATGCTTGCCGACGACGAAGTCGCCGATTCCGATCTGGCGAAGGGTGCCGTCCATGTCGTCGATGAAGATTTCGGTGAGCGCCACCGACTCCGCCTTGGCGCCGTCGCCCTCCGCCTCAAGCCGAACGAGGACCAGTGCGACCATGGTCGCGAGCATGTCGAAGCGGCCCTCGAGCGTGTCAGGGACCCCTCCCTCCCGATACCAGGCCGGCTCGCGCGCCGCCGCGACCAGGGCGTCGTAGAGCGGCCTCAGCGCGGCGCGCTCGCGCCGCTCGCCGAACAGGCGGGAAAGCAGGGCCAGTGAAAGTCTCCTCGTCTATGGCGCGTACTTGCGCGGTTCAGCTATTGTCGGATATTGGAGGGCTTGGCCCCGCCGGCAAGGCAGGCGCCGGCGCACAGGCCTGCGCCGACCGGTTTTACGGAGTTTTTTCCAATATGATGGTTTCGGGACGAAAAGCGGCATTGCTGATCGCCGTTGCGGCGGGGCTGGCGACCGGCGGCTGCACCAAGACGCGGGACATCCAGGGCTATCTCGTCGACGAGACCCTGGTGAGCGCGGTCCAGCCCGGCGTCGACAACAAGGAATCGGTCCAGGGCTCCCTCGGCAGGCCCACCTTCACCGGCACTTTCGACCAGAATGACTGGTATTACGTTTCCCGCCAGACCAAGAATTTCGCCTTCAACCATCCCAAGGTAAATCAGCAGACGGTGCTCCACGTCCGCTTCGATGCCGCCGGCAACGTCGCCTCGGTCGAGCGCAAGGGCATGGAGCAGATCGTCTCGATCAACCCGATGAGCGACAAGACTCCGACGCTCGGCCGCAACACCAGCATCTGGGACGAATTGTTCGGCAATATCGGCGCGGTCGGCGCCGGCGGAGTGGGCGCCCCCCAAAGCGGCGGTCCCAATTCGCCGAATTGATTCATCCTCCCCATCGCAAGATGGGAAGGATCTATCTAACCACCCCGCTCCCGGCCAGAACGCCCAAGGTCACCAGGTCGGAAGCGCTGGCGGACATCGAAGCGATCTGCACCGGCTGTGCCATTCCGACCAGGATCGGGCCGATCACCGCGTCGCCGGCCAGCTCGCTTAGCAATTTGGCCGAGATGTTCGCCGTCTGCAGGCCCGGCATGACCAGGACATTGGCGGGGCCGTTCAGCCGGCTGAACGGATAGACCCGCGCCATGGCCGGGTTGAGGGCGACGTCGGGCGACATCTCGCCTTCATATTCGAAGTCGACGTCGCCGCGGCCGTCCAGCACCTTCACGCCCTCGCGGATCCGCTGCAGATAATTGCCCTCGGGATCGCCGAAATTGGAATAGGAAAGGAAGGCGACTCGCGGCTCGTGGCCCATCCGCCGGGCGACCTGGGCGGTATGCACGGCGATGTCGGCGAGCTGCTCTCCGGTCGGGCGCTCGGTGACCGTCGTGTCGGCGATGAAGGTGGTGTGCGACTGGCCGACCAGGACGTGGAGGCCGAACGGGGTCATCCCCTCTTTGGGGTCGAGCACCCGCTGCATCTGCCTCAGGCTCTGGGCATAGGGGCGGGTGACGCCGGTGATCAATGCGTCGCCCTCGCCGAGCGCGAGCAGAAGCGCGGCGAAGGTGTTGCGGTCCTGGTTCACCATCCGCTCGATCTCGCGCTGGAGATAGCCCCGCCGCTGCATCCTCTTGTAGAGATAGTCGACCATCTCCGGCACCCGGGCATAGGTGCGGCTGTTGAGAAGCTCGAAGCTTTCGGGATCGTCGATTCCGAGCGCTCGAAGCCGGTCGTGGACGTCGTCGCGGCCGACCAGGACCGGAATTCCGTAGCCGCCGTCGCGAAAGGCGATGGCCGCCCGCAGGACCACGTCTTCGTCGCCCTCCGCGAACAGCACCCTCTTTGGGTCGGCCCGCGCCGCTTCGTAGGCGAGGGTGAGGACCGACGTGGTCGGGTTGAGCCGCGACTTCAGCCGGCTTCGATACGCCTCCATGTCGTCGATCCGGATCTGGGCGACCCCGCTCGCCATCGCCGCCTTCGCCACCGCGGCGGGCACGATCTCCATCAGCCGCGGGTCGAAGGGCGCCGGAATGATGTAATCGGGCCCGAAGCTGTGCGCCTTGCCGCCATAGGCCGCGGCGACCTCTTCGGGTACCTGCTGGCGGGCCAGCTCGGCGAGCGCCTCGGCGGCGGCGATCTTCATCTCGTCGTTGATCGTCGTCGCCCGGACGTCGAGGGCGCCCCGGAAGATGAAGGGGAAGCCCAGGACGTTGTTGACCTGGTTGGGATAATCGGAGCGGCCGGTGGCGACGATCGCGTCCGGCCGTGCCGCCTTGGCGTCGGGCGGGCTGATCTCCGGATCGGGATTGGCCATTGCGAAGATGATCGGCTGGGGCGCCATCTCCATCACCATCTCGGGCTTGAGGGCGCCGGCCGCCGACAGGCCGAGGAAGACGTCGGCGCCGACCAGGGCTTCTTCGAGAGTCCGGGCGTCGGTGATCACCGCATGGGCGGATTTCCACTGATCGAGACCCTCGCGCCCCTGCCAGATGACGCCCTTCCTGTCGCACATGACGACATGGTCGCTACGGACCCCCATCGCCTTGATCAGCTCGGTGCAGGCGATCGCCGCCGCACCGGCGCCGTTGACGACGACCCTGATGTCCTTAAGCTCGCGTTTAGTCAGGTAGCAGGCGTTGATCAGTCCGGCGGCGGTGATGATCGCGGTGCCGTGCTGGTCGTCGTGAAAGACCGGGATGTTCATTCGCTCGCGAAGAGTCTGCTCGATGATGAAGCAGGCCGGAGCGGCGATGTCCTCGAGGTTGATTCCGCCGAAGCTCGGCTCCATCAGCGCGACCGCGTCGATGAAGGCGTCGGTGTCTTCCGTATCGAGCTCGAGGTCGATCGCGTCGACGTCGGCGAAGCGCTTGAACAGCACCGCCTTGCCTTCCATCACCGGCTTCGAGGCGAGGGCTCCGAGATTGCCGAGGCCGAGGATCGCGGTGCCGTTCGAGATGACGGCGACGAGATTGCCCTTGGCGGTATAATCATAGGCCTTGGACGGATCCTCGGCGATCGCACGGACCGGCACCGCCACCCCCGGCGAGTAAGCGAGGCTGAGGTCGCGCTGGGTCGCCATCGGTTTCGAAGCGATGATCTCGATCTTCCCCGGCTTTCCGCCCTGGGTATGGAAATCGAGCGCCTCCTGCTCCGAGAATTTGACGCTGCTGCCTTCGCTCATCGCGGCTCTCTCCCGATTTTGGGGGTCTGTAGGATGTGAACGGCTGAAGGAGCAATAGTTCCTCCCCGCCGCCCAACCCTCTAAACTCGCCTCATGGCCACCCAGGCGAAGACAGGCACCGCGCCGACCCCGATGATGGCGCAATATCTCGCGCTCAAGGCGGAGGCGACCGATTGCCTGCTCTTCTACCGGATGGGCGACTTCTTCGAATTGTTCTTCGACGACGCCAAGGCGGCGGCCGCCTGTCTCGACATCGCGCTCACCGCGCGCGGCGAGCATGAGGGCGAGCCGATCCCGATGTGCGGCGTTCCGATCCACGCCGCCGAAGCCTATCTCGCCCGGCTGATCCGCGGCGGCTTCCGGGTCGCGATCGCCGAGCAGACCGAGAATCCGGCGGAAGCGAAGAAGCGCGGCGCCAAGTCGGTGGTCAACCGCGCCATCGTCCGGGTCGTCACCGCCGGTACCCTGACCGAAGAAGCTTTGCTCGATTCCCGGGCGTCCAACTGGCTGGTGGCGGTGGCCCGGGCCGGCGAGCGCTTCGGAGTCGCCGCCGCCGACGTCTCGACCGGACGCTTCGAGCTCGGCTCGATCGCTCCTGCGGCGCTGGACTCCGAGCTGGCGCGGCTGGGGGCGGCCGAGATCGTCGCTTCGGAGCCGATCGCGCACCTGACGGTCACTCAGCGCAATGGCGGGTTCGACAGCCTCGCCGCCGAGCGCAGGCTCAAATCATGGTTCGGGGTCGCCACCCTCGACGGCTTCGGTTCTTTCGACCGCGCCGCCTTGTGCGCCGCCGGCGGCCTCCTTTCCTATCTCGACGAGGTCGCGAAGGAGTCGCTCCCCTTCCTCCGCCCGCCTGTCGCCCGCGCGCCCGGCGACCATATGATGATCGACGCCGCGACCCGGGAGAGCCTGGAGCTGACCCAGGCGGCGACCGGCGGACGGGCGGGCAGCCTTCTCCACGCGGTCGATCGGACCGTGACCGGCGCCGGCGCCCGATTGCTCGCAGCCGATCTCGGAGCGCCTTTGCTCGACCGGGCGCCGATCGAGGCGCGGCTCGATCTCGTCGCGCTGGTCGAAGGCGATTCCGGGCTGCGCGAGACTCTGAGGCGGCAGTTGAAGGCGCTTCCCGACATCGGCCGGGCGCTCGGGCGCCTGGTCGCCGGGCGCGGCGGCCCGCGCGACCTCGGCCAGCTTCGCGACGGGCTCAACGAGACCCGGCGCCTCCACGCCCGCCTCGCGGCGATTGCCGATCCGCCGTCCTTGCTCGAATCGCTCCTTCCGGCGCTGACCGGCCATGGCGAACTCACCGACCTGCTCGGCCGGGCCATCGTCCCGTCGCCGCCGATCGACCCGGCGCAGGGCGGCTATATCGCGGAAGGCTATGATTCTGCGCTGGACGACCTGCGCTCCACAGGCGGCGAGGGCCGCCGGGCGATCGCCGGGCTCGAGGCCCGCTACCGCCGGCAGACCGGAATCTCGACCCTCAAGATCCGCCACAACGGAGTGCTCGGCTTCCATATCGAGGTTCCGGCCCGCCATGCCGACCCGCTCATGGCCGCGGATTCGGGCTTCACCCACCGCCAGACCCTGGCGGGCGCGGTTCGCTTCAACGCCCCGGACCTTCACGAGCAGGCGATGAGGGTCGGCCAGGCCGGAGCCCATGCCCTCGCCGCCGAGGCCGTCCATCTCGAGGCGCTGACCCGGGCCGCGCTCGCCCGCGCCGAGCCGATCGCCGCCGCCGCCGACGCCCTCGCCCGGCTCGACGTCGCCTCGGCCCTCGCCGAGCGCGCCGCCGAGGGAGGCTGGTCGCGGCCCCGCTTCGCCGGCCACAATTGCTTCGATATCGAAGGCGGCCGGCATCCCGTGGTCGAGGATTCGCTTCGCGCCTCGGACGCCCGATTCGTCGCCAACGATTGCTGTCTCTCCGAAGAGGAAAGGCTGTGGCTGGTCACCGGCCCCAATATGGGCGGCAAGTCGACCTTTCTGAGGCAGAACGCCCTGATCGCGGTCCTCGCCCAGGCCGGCGCCTACGTCCCCGCGACGCGGGCCACATTGGGCCTGGTCGACCGCCTGTTCAGCCGGGTCGGCGCTTCAGACAATCTCGCCCGGGGGCGCTCCACATTCATGGTCGAGATGGTCGAGACCGCGGCAATCCTCTCCCAGGCGACCGAGCGAAGCTTCGTCATCCTGGACGAGGTCGGGCGAGGTACGTCCACCTATGACGGCCTCGCAATCGCCTGGGCGGTGACCGAGGCGATCCACGACCGAAACCGCTGCCGCTGCCTGTTCGCAACCCATTATCACGAGCTGACCAGGCTCGCCGAGCGGCTCGATGCGCTCTCGCTCCACCATGTCCGGGCCCGCGAATGGAAGGGCGATCTCATTCTCCTTCACGAGGTGGCGAAGGGCCCGGCCGACCGAAGCTACGGCCTCGCCGTCGCCAAGCTCGCCGGCCTTCCCGCCCCCGTCCTCGCCCGAGCCCGAGCCGTCCTCGCCAGGCTGGAGCAAGGCCGCGCCGCCACCGGGGGAATCGCCGCCGGGCTCGACGACCTTCCACTGTTCGCGGCCGTCGCCCAGCCGGAGGAGGCCGTTCCCGATCCGCTGCAGTCGGCGCTTGCCGACGTGGACGCCGACTCGCTCAGCCCGCGCGAGGCGCTGGATCTGGTTTACCGGCTGAAGCGGCTCGCCGCCGGCGAGGACTGATGGCGAATCGTTTCGCCCAGGTTCCCGACAAGCGCTCGATAATCGACCGCCGCACCCTGGCCGACTCGCTCGCTTCGGCTCCCGACGAGGCGGCGGGGATCCTCAAGCAGTCTCTGAGCGACGGGCGCTCGGAAATCGCTCGCCGCCTCGACGCCAAGCCTTATGCCGGAAGCGAGACCGCGGCCGCTTACGCTTTTCTCACCGACCAGATCGTTCGACTCGCCTTCGACCAGAGCATCGCCGCTTTGCCCCCGCCGCGCCCGGCAGACCAGCTGCTTCTGCTCGCCGTCGGCGGCTATGGCCGAGGCGAGATGGCGCTCCATTCGGATGTCGACATCGCTTTCGTGACTCCGGCCAGGCCCGGCCGCTGGGCGAAACGGGCGGTCGAGGCCGTCCTTTACCTGCTCTGGGACCTGGGCCTCAAGCTCGGACCCTCGACCCGCTCGGTCGAAGAGATGATCGCGCTCGCCGGGTCCGACCATACGGTCCGGACCGCGCTTCTGGAGGCGCGCTGGCTGTGGGGCGACGAGCCCTTGTTCGACGAGGTTCAGGCGCGATTCCACAAGGAGGTGGTGGCAGGCAAGGCGAAGAGCTTCGTTACCGAGAAGCTCGAGGAACGGGACGCCCGCCACCGCCGGATGGGCGACAGCCGCTACGTCGTCGAGCCCAACGTCAAGGAAGGCAAAGGCGGGCTTCGCGACCTTCATACGCTCTTCTGGATCGGCAAATATGCCTATCAGGTGAGGAAAGTCGCGGATCTGGTCGAGGTCGGCCTGCTTTCCAGGACCGAATTGCACCGGTTCCGGCGCGCCGAGCGATTCCTGTGGGCGGTTCGCTGCCACCTCCACATCGTCGCCGGGAGGGCCGAGGAGCGTTTGACCTTCGATTATCAGCGCGAGATCGCCGGCCGGATGCGCTATGCCGACCGGCCCGGCAAATCGCCGGTCGAGCGCTTCATGCGCCACTATTTCCTTCATGCCAAAACCGTCGGCGACCTGACCGGGGTCTTTCTCGCCCATCTCGACGAGAAGTTCGCGAAGAAAGGCAGGCGCTTCGGCCTTCCGACGATCCGCCGGCGGCCGAGCCGGCTCGAAGGCTTCGTCCTCGACCGCGGACGGCTCGCTCTGCCGGGCGACGGCTTTTTCCGCGAAGACCCGGTCCGCCTGCTCCAGATCTTCGCGCTCGCGGACCTCTATGGCCTCGAAATCCACCCGCTTGCGATGCGCGCCGCGGCCCGCGACTCCAAGCTGGTCGACGAGGTGCGCGACGACCCCCGGGCCAACCGGCTCTTCCTCGAAATCCTGACCAGCCCGCGCGATCCCGAGACGGTTCTGAGATGGTTGAACGAAGCAGGCGTATTCGGCCGCTTCGTTCCCGATTTCGGCCGGGTCGTCGCCCAGATGCAGTTCGACATGTATCATCACTACACGGTCGACGAGCACAGCATCCGGGCGGTCGGCCTGCTCTCGAAGATCGAGAAAGGGGAATTGAAGGAGGACCATCCGCTCGCCACCGCCCTCTTTCGCCATATCGCGTCGCGCCGCGCCCTCTACGCCGCGATCCTCCTCCACGACATCGCCAAGGGACGCGGCGGCGACCACAGCCTGCTCGGCGCCGAGGTGGCGCAAGTGCTCTGCCCCAGGCTGGGGCTCGACGAGGCGGAGACCGAGACGGTGGCCTGGCTGGTGCGCTGGCATCTGCTGATGTCCGCCACGGCCTTCAAGCGCGACCTCGCCGATCCGCAGACCATCCAGGACTTCGCCGCCCGGGTGAAGAGCCCGGAGCGGCTCCGACTCCTCTTCATCCTCACCGTCGTCGACATTCAGGCTGTCGGCCCGGGGATCTGGAACGGCTGGAAGCGCCAGCTTCTGCGCGAATTGTTCGACTCGGCCGAGGAGGCATTGCGCCTCGGCCACAAGCAGAAGGGCCGGAGCGAGCGGATCGCGGCCACCCAGGCCGACCTTGCCGAAAAGCTGCGCTGGGACGAAGCGCGCTTCGCCCGCCACGCCTGGCGCCTGCCCGACAGCTACTGGCTGGCCGAGCCGCCGGGGGTGCTCGAGAAGAATGCCGCGCTGATGGACAGCGCCGACCGGGCTCCGGCGAAGACCCGCCCGATCGCCGCTTCGGTGGAGGAGGAGCGCGGAGCGACCCTGCTCAGCGTCTACGCGAGGGACCGGCCCGGCCTCTTCTATCATCTCAGCGCCGCGATCAGCCTCGCCGGAGCCAATATCATCGACGCCCGGATCCATACGACCCAGGACGGAATGGCGGTCGACAATTTCCTGATCCAGGATGCCAGGGGCAAGCCGTTCGCCGAACGCCATCAATTGAAGCGGCTCGAGGAGAATGTGATTCGGGCGGTCGAGGGGCAGGAGCCGGCGATGGACCGGCTCGAGGCCAAGGCCCTTCCTCTGCTTCGAGCCGAGGCCTTCGCAATCCGGCCGGCCGTGTTCGTCGACAACCAGGCGTCGAGCCGCTACACCGTCGTCGAGATCAACGCCCGCGACCGGGCCGCCTTGCTCAGCGGGCTCGCCCGGGCCCTTTTTGGGTCGAAGGCGGCGATCCACAGCGCCCATATCGCCACCTATGGCGAGCGCGCGGTGGACGTCTTCTACCTCACGGATCTCCACGGGGCGAAGATCGAAAGCCCGGTTCGGTTGAAGTCGCTTCAGTCGAACCTGCTGAAGGCCGCCGCCGGGGAGAAAATCGGCAATGCCGGGAATTTGCGCGCTCCGCCGGTCGGGATGGCGACGGCCCGGCCGGAATAAAATTCGATATTCGCTTTTTGTTCTTGAAGTGTAGGATCTTTCCTAGTAGAAGGGTCGCTGGCCGAGTCGCGGACTGGCCGGGCTCTTTGACATTGTGAGACGGCGATAGCGGCTCCCGCATTCTTCCCGGACGAAGGGGAGCGAGGGAAGATTTCGGGACAGTCGCGAATTTTCCGAGCGCCGGGTGAGGCCCGCGGCGGGAAATTCGCAACTGCGCCGATTCTCTTCCGCGTTGCCGATCGCGCTCCAGGCGGATCGAGGCGGCGAGGTCGATGAGGGGCTGAGCGCGCCCGTTCGATCTCAAGCACTTAGCATTCGGTGCCTGGCACCGAACATACGGAAGACGGATTTAGCCGCGGTGCCAGTCGCGCTTCAGGCGGGTCGAGGCGGCGAGGTAGATGAGGGCGCTGAGCACATAGAAGCCGAGGCCGTAGAGGATCGAATATTGAAGCGCGTCCTCGCCATGGGCCTCGGTCATCCGGTCGGACATGAAGCCCAGGAAAAAGATTCCGAAGCCGATGCCGATCAGATTGTTGATGAACAGGAAGCTCGCCGAGGCGGTCGCCCGCATATTGGGCGGTACAATATGCTGGACCGCGGCGATCACCGGGCCGAGCCAGGCGAGAGCGAGCATCTGGCCGATGGTGAAAAGGACCCATCCGATCTCGAGCGACGGCGCGAACAGGCCGAAGGCGAAGACCGGCGCCGCGACCAGGAAGCAGATCGCCGGGACGAGCGCGTAGGCGCCCGGATTGGCGGCTCCGACCCTGTCCCCGATCCAGCCGCCGAGCAGGGTGCCGGCGACTCCTCCGACGAGGACGATCGACCCGTAGAACAAGCCGACCTCGGCGAGCGCGAGTCCGAAGCTCCGGGTGAAGAAGCTCGGAAGCCAGAAGATGAGGCCGTAGCCGAGGATCGAGCCGGAGGCGGCGCCGAAGGAGAGCAGCCAGAAGCTCGGCTTTCGGGCCAAGGTCGACACGACCCGGGGGAAGGGCGGCGCCGGATCGCTCGCCTGGCCGTCGGCGGTGTCGAAGCCGCCGCGCACCGGCTCCGGAACCCCGAGCTTGACCAGCAGGGCGGCGGGCAGGCCCGCCAGGCCGACGATGACGAAGGCCGAGCGCCAGTCGAGATGGCTTGCGATCCAGCCGCCGAAGAAGACTCCGAGCGCCGACCCGATCGGGATTCCGAGCGAGAAGAGAGCGAGTGCCCGGGCACGCCGCTCCTTCGGATAGAAATCCGAGATCAGGGCGTAGGAAGGCGCGACTCCGCCGGCCTCGCCGATTCCGACCCCCATCCGCGCCAGGAACAGGTGCCAGAAATTCTGCGCCAGCCCGCAGAGCGCCGTGAAGGCGCTCCACAGGGCGACGGAGGTCGCGATGATGTTGACCCGGCTCCTCCGGTCCGCGAGCCAGGCGATCGGGATCGCGAGCCCGGAATAGAATAGCGCGAAGGCGATCCCGCCCATCAGGCCGAGCTGGCCGTCCGAAAGCCCCAGCTCCGCCTTGATAGGCACCGCCAGCACCCCGATGATCTGCCGGTCGATGAAGTTGAAGATATAGGCGACGAGCAGGATCGCGAGGACCCGGCCGCCGGGGGCGGTGCCCGCTGTTATTCCGGCATTTCGCGTCGCCATACCGTCACCTTTCGTCTGAGGCCGCCGTCATTGCGAGGAGCGAAGCGACGAAGCAATCCAGTTACGGCGCCTGAGCCGCTGGATTGCTTCCCCCGGCTTTCGCCGGGGTCGCACTGACGGTGCTGATGCAGCCGCCCTAGAACTTCACCCCGAGGCTGAGGAAGACCTGCCTGGGATTGCCGTAGAAGGTGGTCACCACGCCCTCGCGGCCGAGCGACGGCGCTATCCCGGGCTGGGCGAAGACCGCGGAGGTCGGCGCTACCGACAGGACCGGAGCGCCCGTCACCGGATTGACGTTGAGGAACTGATAGCCGGACGTGATATATTGCTTGTCGGTCAGGTTCTTGCCGTGGAGGCCGATCGTGTAGCGATTGTCGGCGCTCGTCCAGACGAAGCTCGCGTCGAGCAGTGCATAGCCTTCCTGGTCGAGGAACGGGCTCGGAGTCTCGAACTGGAAGGTCTTGCTCCGGTAGGAGAGGGTGGTCGAGGCGTTTATCTCGCCCCCCATCATCCGGGTCGAATAATCGAGCGTTCCCGACAGGGTCCATTTCGGCGTATTCTGGATTCGGCGAAAATCGGCGACATCGAGCGGCCGTGCCCGCCCCGGGGCCGGATTGCCCGCGGCATCGAAATTGGCGACGTTGGTGACGAACTCGTCATATTGGGCGTCGAGATAGCCGAGCGTGCCCGCGAAGTTCAGGCGCGAGCCGTCGGCGCCGCGCAAGAGGGTCGCGAGCGCCTCGACCTCGACGCCCCTGAAGCTTGCCTTGCCGGCATTGGTGGTGACTCCGACGAAAGTCGGAATGTTGTTGACCACAGCGCCCACCGATCCGGGCACCTGGACGTCCTTATAGTCGGCGTAGAAACCGGCGATGGCGAGCCGAAGGCGGCGGTCGAGCATCGAGGTCTTGTATCCGATCTCGTAGCTTGTGACCTGCTCCGGCTCGAACAGGAAATAATCGAAAATCTCGTTCGCCTCGCGGATGCCGTTTCCGTTGAGGTCGGGCGCCGCGGTGGAAAGGCCGCGGGGATCGAAGCCGCCGCCCTTGAAGCCTTTCGAATAGCTTGCGTAGAGATTGTTGTTCTCGTCCGGAGTGAAGCTGATCGAGGCGCGCGGGGTGAACTGGTTGAACGTCTCCGACCCGGTGAAGTTGGAAGTGAGCGCGCCCAGCTGGACTCCGGCTCCGCCGAGCGCCGGCGAGGCGCCGCCGAGCAGGTTCTTGCGGATGATGGTCGCGGTCCGTTTGTCCGTCGTGTATCGGCCGCCCAGCGAGAGATGGATCAGGTCGCTGATATCGTAGGTGAAGTCCGCGAACGCGGCCCAGGTCCGGGTATCGACGTCGCCGAAGGTCGAAGCGGTGAAGCCGGGGAGATTGAGCAGGGCTCCGGTCGTTCCAAGGACGACGTCGAAAATGTTGTTGGCGTTCGCATTCAGATAATAAACGCCCAGGACTCCGTTGAGCTTGTCGGTGCCCAACAGGATCTGGAATTCGTTGGAGAATTGCCGATTGCGGTAGATTGCGGGAACGTCGACGTCCGCCGCCGGAAGGGCGTCGAAGTCGATCGGAGTGGCCGAACGGTCGCGGCGGTAGGCCGCGATGTTGCGAAGGGTGATGGAATCGCTGAGCTCGATGTCGATATGAGACGCGAATCCATAGGCCTTGATCTCCTGCTCCGGAGCGACGAGGCCGCCTCGGCTGTCGTAGACGTCGCCCAGCACCGGCGCCCCCGAAAGCAGGCCCGGGATCAGCCGGTGGCCGCCGCGCGGATTGCTGTCGTCCTTGGTGTAATCGCCGGAGAATCGGATCGAGATGCCGTCCGCCGGATCGAGCTCGATCGTGCCGCGGGCGGCCCAGACGTCGCGATTGTAATTCTCCCGGCCGGTGGTGAGATTGTCGCCGAAGCCCTGCCGGGTCAGCCGGGCCACCGATCCGCCGATCTTGACCCCGTCCGCGATCGGGCTGCTCGCCGAGAGGATGAGATCCGCCTGCCTGTCGGTGCCGATCAGGGCTCGGGCCCGCAAGGTGGGCAGCTCGGAAAGCCGGCGAGTGACATATTTGATCGCTCCGCCGATCGTATTGCGGCCGTAGAGCGTGCCCTGCGGGCCTCGAAGCACCTCGATCCGCTCGACGTCGTAAATGTCGAGCACCGCCGCCTGCGGGCGGTTGAGATAGACGTCGTCCAGATAGAGGCCGACGCCCGCCTCGAAGCCGGCGACCGGATCCTGCTGGCCGACCCCCCGGATGAAGGCGGTGAGGGTGGTGTTGGTGCCGCGCGAAGTCTCGATCGTGACGTTGGGCGTGGTGTCGGAAAGGTCGGTGATGTCGACCGCGCCAGTCCGCTCGAGCGCCTCGCCCGAATAAGCGGTGATTGCGATCGGAACGTCGAGGAGGTTCTCGGCCCGGCGGCGCGCGGTGACGATGATGTCGCCGTCCTCGACCGGCCCGGCGATCGCCGATTCGTCGAGCGCCCGGTTCGCGGCGGCGGCGGCTTCCTCCGCCGTCTGGGCGTAGAGCGGGGCCGGGATGGCGGCGAGCGCGGCGACGGCGGCGCCGAGCCTCAGGGCGGTCAGGGTGCGGCTACGGGTCATTGCGGTGTCTCCTGGCATTTTCTCAGACGGTGGTTTCGGCTTGACGGACTGGCGGCAGAGCGGCCGCGAACTCGCGAAGCGTGGCGTTGAACAATTCGGGCTGCTCGAGATGCGGCGCGTGGCCCGAGCGGTCGAAGGCGACGGCTCGGGCCCTGGGCAGAGCGGCGACGAGATGACCGGCGGTGTCTGCGTCGTAGAGATGGCTGTGGGTGCCATGGACGACCAAAGTCGGCTGCTCGATCGAAGGCAGCAGGGGGCGGAAATCCTCCTCGACCAGAGAATCCCACAAGGCGCCGATCGCGGCGGGGTCGTTGTCGGCGAAGGCGGCGGCGGCTCGGTCGGCCTGCGGGCCGGGAGACGCGAAGATGGCTTGGCCGGCGGCGGCGGCGAAAGCCGGGAAATCGCCGCTTATCGCCTGGCTTCGCGCCTGACAGGTCTCGAGCGAAAGGCCGAGGTCCCAATCCCGGTCGTTCAGAACCCGGGGAGTCATGTCGATCACCACCGCGCCGGTGAAATTCCGCGAGACCGGGCCCGCAAGCACTCTCCAGAGCACCGCCGCGCCGAGCGACCAGCCCACCCCGACCGCGCTTTCAAGCCCGAGCGCCCCGGCAAGGCCCGCCACATCCTCCGCGAGCAGGCCGATGCTCGGCGGAACCGGCCCGGCCGGCGACCGCCCGTGACCCCTGAAGTCGATGGCGACGATTCGAAACGCATCGGCGAGCGCCCGCTGCCGCTTGAAGAATCCGGAATCGGCCATCAGGCCATGCAGAAACACGAGCGGGCGCCCCTCGCCCTCGTCGGAATAAGCGATTCGCGCGCCGTCAGGTGCCGTGAAGTGCCTCAACCCCTCTCCCCCCGTCCGCGCGCTCCGTTCCCGGAGTCTTCCTGCGACATGGGAGCTTCATGCCTTAAACTGAAACCTGAGTCAATGTTCAAGTATCTCGACTTCTATGCTTTGGCCCTCCGCCCCGCTAAGGCGCGGCCATGACCCCCGGCGCAATCTCCATCGTGGAACTCGAAAAGACCTATGCGGGCGGCAAGCGCGCGCTGGACGGGGTCAGCCTCGACGTCCCGCAGGGCCAGATATTCGGGCTTCTCGGGCCCAACGGCGCCGGCAAGTCGACCCTGATCAACATCCTGGCGGGCCTCGTCAACAAGAGCGGCGGCAAGGTCGCCATCTGGGGCTTCGACGTCGACAAGCACCCGCGCAACGCCAAGGCTTCGATCGGGATCGTGCCCCAGGAATTGGTCTTCGACCCCTTCTTCACTCCGCGCGAGACTCTCGAGATCACCGCCGGGCTCTACGGCGTTCCCAAGGAACGGCGGCGGACCCAGGACCTGCTCCGCGCCGTCCGGCTGGAGGACAAGGCCGAAGCCTATTCGCGCACGCTTTCGGGCGGAATGAAGCGGCGGCTGCTCGTCGCCAAGGCGATGGTCCATTCGCCCCCGATCCTGGTCCTCGACGAGCCGACCGCTGGAGTCGACATCGAGCTTCGCCGGCAGCTCTGGGCCTATGTCCGCCAGCTCAACGCCGAGGGCGTGACGATCGTCCTCACCACCCATTATCTCGAGGAAGCCGAGACCCTGTGCGACCGGATCGCGATCATCAACCACGGCCGGCTGATCGCCAACGAGACGACCCGGACCCTCGTCGGGATGGCCCAGGAGAAGGCCGTCGAGGTCACCGTCGACCGGGACATCGCCGCCTTGCCCGACGCGACCTGCTTCGAGAAGATCGCCCTGATCGGCGAGCGCACCCTCGCAATCACCTACCGGAAGGACAAGGTGAATGCCGGAGAGGTGCTCGCCGCCCTCCAGCGCGACGGCCTCGGCATCGTCGACGTCTCGACCCGCGAGGCGGATCTGGAGGACGTGTTCCTCAACCTCACCCGGGCTTCGGACGCGGCGGCGTGACCCACGATTACGACGTCGTCGTGATCGGCTCCGGCGCCGCCGGCCTCTCTGCCGCGCTCACACTCGCGCCCGGGCTCAAGGTCGCCGTTCTGGCCAAAGGCGGCCTGTCCTCCGGCTCAACCGCCTACGCCCAAGGCGGGATCGCCGCGGTGCTCGAGCCCGGCGACACGTTCGAGAGCCATATCGAGGACACGATCGTCGCCGGAGCCGGCCTCAACCGGCGCGAGACGGTCGAGTTCGTCGTCGAAGGCGCCCCAGCCGCGATCGAGCGGCTGGCGGCGCTCGGAGTCCCGTTCAACAAAAGCGAGGATTCGCTTTGGCACCTGACCCGCGAGGGCGGCCACAGCCACCGCCGGATCGTCCACGTCGCCGACGCCACCGGCTGGGCGGTTCAGCAGGCGCTCGAAGCGGCGGCGGCGCAGCATCCCGACATCCATCTGATCCCGGACCGGGTCGCGATCGACCTCGTCACCGGGCGGCACACCGTCTCCGGAGAGGAGGACAGGCGGGTTCGGGGGGTCTATGCGCTCAACCGTGAGACCGGCAGGGTCGAGCTGTTCACCGGCCGGGCGACCATCCTCGCCAGCGGCGGCGCCAGCCGGGCCTGGCTCTATTCGACCAATCCCCGCGGCTCGACCGGCGACGGAATCGCAATGGCCTGGCGGGCCGGGTGCCGGGTGGCCAACATGGAGTTCAACCAGTTCCACCCGACCTGCCTCTACCACCATGACGTCAAGAATTTCCTGATCACCGAGGCAATGCGGGGCGAAGGGGGATTGTTGAAGCTCCCGACCACTGGCCGCCGGTTCATGAAGCGCTTCGACCCTCGCGAGGAGCTTGCGCCGCGCGACATCGTCGCCCGGGCCATCGACCATGAGCTGAAGCGGCTCGGCCTCGACTTCGTCCATCTCGACATCAGCCACAGCGACCCGGAATTCGTCCGGACCCATTTCCCGACCATCGCCGCCCGCCTGGCCGAGCCCGACATCGGAATCGACATCACCCGCCAGCCGATCCCGGTCGTTCCGGCCGCCCATTATACCTGCGGCGGAGTGATGACCGACCTCGACGGCCGAACCGACGCGGAGGGCCTTTACGCGGCCGGGGAGGTGACCATGTCCGGCCTCCACGGCGCCAACCGCCTGGCCTCCAACTCGGTGCTCGAATGCCTCGTCTTCGGAGTCGCCGCGGCCGAGCATATCAACGGGAATTGGGCCGGGCTTCCGCCGCCCGCGGCAATCCGGCCCTGGGACGAAAGCCGGGTGACCGATTCCGACGAGGAGGTCGTCGTCCACCACAATTGGCGCGAGATCCGACGCTTCATGTGGGATTATGTCGGGATCGTGAGGACCACCAAGAGGCTCGAGCGTGCGCTAAACCGGATCAACCTGCTCAAGCAGGAGACAAGGGATTATTACCGCCATTTTCGGGTCACCGCCGACCTGGTGGAACTCCGCAACCTCGTCGAGGTGGCCGAGCTCATCGTCCGCTCCGCCCTTACCCGCCAGGAAAGCCGGGGCCTCCATTACACGCTCGATTATCCGGAGCTTCTTCCGGACGCGGTGGATACGATCCTGGTCCCTTGAGATCCTCCCCGGCGATTCGCGGCGGGGAGGATTATTGCGCCAGAAACACTTTCAGCTCCGCCCTGAACCGGGCCGGCTGGTCGTACATGATCATGTGGCCGCTATCGTCGATCCGGACCAGCTTCGCTCCGCGCTTTGCCGAATAGGCCGTTCGGTAGCGGCGGTCGTCGGCGGCGCGGCGCGTAGAGTCGAGGCTGGCATAGACCACCGTCAGCGGCGCCGCGATCCGCGGCAGCTCCGCCGTCAGGTCCGTAAGGGCGAGCTCGTGCGTGGCGCGGGCAGTCACGTCCGGATCCGCGCCGCCTTCGGAATTGCCGAACAGCCGGATGGCCGATTCGACCAGGCGCCGCCCGCCGGGCGACGCGCTGAGATCGCGAAGGCTGCCGGCGAGGCCCCGGACTCCGGCCGGGTCGCCGCCGATTATTCCCGCGGGCTGGGGCAGCATGTCGACCACCATCACCTTGCCGGGGAGGCTCGGATGGCGGGCGGCGACCATCATCGCGACGGTCCCGCCCATCGAATGGCCGACGATGGCGGGCCGACGAAGCCCCCGGCTGTGGATGTAGCGGGCGACCTCGTCCGCCAGCGGCCCGACGACCTCCCCCTTGGCGTTGCCGCCCGACGCGGTTCCGCCGAAGCCTGCCACCTGAAGCAGATGGTAGCGATAGCCGGGCACGGCGGCGACCGTGCCCTTCCAGACCTCCCGCGACGCGGTGAGGCCGGGGATGAGGATGACGTCGGGCCCGCTTCCCTGCACTGCCACAGAGAAGCGGGTCGGCGCGAAGGGCTTGACCGAGGGCGCCGAGGGGGCGGGCGCCATGGCGGCGGCCGGCGGGGCGGCGCCAAGGAGCGGGGCGGCAACCGTGGCTGCGAGGATCGCGAAAATCAATTTCATCGCCTCGCTCTAGCTGTCGCGGGTTGAACCTTCGCTGACTTGTTCCGGATCGCGGATCAGCCCGAGCCGCCTCATCAGGGGTTCCATCGTCAGCCCCTGGACGAAGATCGAGAAGGCGACGACGGCGAAGGCCACCGAAATGATCTCGCTCCGCTCCGCGACCGAATGCGGAAGCGCCAGAGCGAGGGCCAGGGCCAGCGCTCCGCGAAGCCCGCCCCACCACAATATATGCTGATAGCCCGCGGGCACGGCGAGGGCGCCGCGTCGAAAGAGAGCCGCGACCGGATAGACCGAGGCGGCGCGGCCGATCAGTGCGAGCACGGCGGCCACCGCCGCCGCTCCCAGAACCGGCAGGATCGGAACCGAGGCCTCCGCTCCGCCGATGAGGATGAAGATCACCGAATTGGCGAGGAAGGCGATATATTCCCAGAAGGAGAGGACGGCGGGGCGGCCGCTGTCCGAGATCGAGCCCATCCAGCCGACATTGCCGACGATCAGACCGGCAGTCAGCGCCGCAAGCACGCCGGACATGTGAAAATGCTCCGCCAGAAGGAAGGAGCCGAAGGCGGCGAGGGTGGTGAGGGTGATCTCGACCAGATGGTCGGTGGTGCGTCCGGCGATCAGCAGAAGCGGACCCGCCACCGCCGCGCCCGCCGCAATCCCGCCGAGCGAGACGAACAGCAGCTTGCCCGACATGCCCAGCGCGCTCGTCTCCCCGCCCGCCGCCACGGCGAGCAGAAGGGCGTAGCCCACGGCCGCGACCCCGTCGTTGAGAAGGCTTTCCGATTCGACCAGCAGATGGAGACGTTCTTCCACCTTCACTGTCTTGAACATGGCGATAACCGAGACCGGATCGGTGGCGGCGATGAGGATTCCGAAGAAGGCGGCGCCAAGCCATGACCAGCCGATCAGATAGTGCATCCCGGCCGCGACGATTCCGGCCGCCATCACCACACCGAGGGTGACCAGCAGCAGGAGCAATGGGAGCTCGCGCCGGAAGGGCTTCCACGGGATCTGGATCGCGGCTTCGAAGATCAGGGGCGGCAGGAACACCGTGAAGACCAGTTCGGGCGTCAGCGGCATGTCGAAGCCGAAGGGAAGCAAAGCGAGGGCCAGCCCGGCGATGACGAGGCCGACGCTATATGGGAGCTTCAGCCGCCGGGTCACCATCGCCACCAGCGAGGAGACGAACAGCAGCAGCCCCAGCATCGTGAAATCCAGCTCTTCCAAAGACCGTTCCTGACCTGCCGCCGCTTGTGGGCGCGCGGGATAGCGGATTCGGAAGGCGCTGCCTATCGGGCGGGGCGGGCCGGCACGATGAAGGCCGCCGACGACCTTTCCAACCCCGGCTGACGGCCGGGCTCGAAGATTCTTTGTCCTCCGTCGCGGCTGCGCTAGAGCCTGCCCATGCCTCATCTCTATTTGGTCGACGGATCCAGCTACATCTTCCGCGCCTATCACCGCCTGCCGCCGCTCACCAACCGGCACGGGCTCAACGTCGGCGCCGTCTACGGCTATACGACGATGCTTTGGAAGCTGGCGGAGAGCCTGCACAAGGAGGAGGGGCCCACCCACCTCGCGGTGATCTTCGACGCCGGCTCGCACACGTTCCGCAACGACATGTTCGAAGGCTATAAGGCGCAGCGGCCGCCGCCGCCGCCGGACCTCGTTCCGCAATTCCCGCTCATCCGCGACGCCACCCGAGCTTTCTCGCTGCCGTGCATCGAGGAGGAGGGGCTGGAAGCGGACGACATCATCGCCTGCTATTCCAAGGCCGCGCTCGCGGCGGGCTGGCGGGTGACGATCGTCTCGTCCGACAAGGACCTCATGCAGCTCGTCGAGGACGGAAGGCTCGACCTCTACGACACGATGAACGACCGCCGCATCGGCCGCGACTATGTGATCGAGAAGTTCGGAGTTCCGCCCGAGCAATTGGGCGAGGTGCTGGCGCTGATGGGCGACAGCGTCGACAACATCCCCGGGGTTCCCGGGGTGGGGCCTAAGACGGCGGCTTTGCTCATCCAGCAATATGGCGACGTCGAGACGGTTCTCGCCAATGCCGGGGAGATCAAGAAGCCCAAGCTCAGGCAGAATCTGATCGACCATGCCGGTGCCGCCCGGATGTCGCGGGAGCTGGTCAGGCTGGTCTGCGACTCGCCGCTGCCCGAGCCGCTCGAAGATCTCGAGATGAAGGGCATTCCCGACGGCCCGCTTCGCGAGTTCCTCGAGGAACAGGGTTTCAAGGCCCTGCTCTCCCGTCTCAACGGGACCTCGCAGGTCAAGGCGCCCAGCGACTCGCAGACGCCGGTGCGGCGCGAGGTCAGGCCCGAGCCGAAGATCGACCGCTCGGCCTATGTGACGGTGACGGACGAGGCGGAGCTCGACTCCTGGATCGCCGAAGCGACCCGGAACGGCCTGGTCGCGGTCGACACCGAAACCTCCGGCTACGATTGCGTCACCGCCGACCTGATCGGGATCAGCCTCGCCACCGAATGCGGCAAGGCCTGCTACATTCCGCTCGAACATGGCGGCCACGACCTGCTGTCGGAGCGGCCGGTGCAGATCCCGGCGCAGGTGGCGCTGGCGAAGCTTAAGCCGCTTCTCGAAGACCCGGCGATCCTCAAGGTCGGCCATAATTTCAAGTTCGACTGGATCGTCTTCGACCGCCGCGGGATCAAGGTGACGCCGGTCGACGACAGCCTGGTGATGAGCTTCAACCTCGACGCCGGCGGGCTCAACAGCCATGGGATGGACGATCTCGCAAAGAAGCATCTCGACCATCAGTCCATCGCCTTCAAGGACGTCTGCGGATCGGGGCAGAAGCAGATCAAGTTCAACCAGGTGCCGCTCGACCGAGCGACCGAATATGCGGCCGAGGATGCGGACGTGACCTTGCGCCTGTGGTCGCGGTTCAAGACCCGACTTCCGCACGAGCGGGTCGCCCGGATCTACGAGATGGTCGACCGGCCGCTCGTCCCGGTGGTGGCCCGGATGGAGCGCGAGGGGGTCAAGGTCGACCGGGAGGAGCTGGGCAGGCTAAGCCAGGAGTTCCAGACCCAGATCACGGCGCTGGAGGAGAAGATTTGCGGCGAGGCGGGCTGCCGGTTCACCATCGGAAGCCCACAGCAATTGGGCGAGGTGCTGTTCGGCAAGATGGGCCTGAAAGGCGGCCGAAAGGGCAAGTCCGGCACCTGGTCGACCGACGTCAACGAACTCGATCGATTGTCCCGCGAAGGCGTTCCGATCGCGAGTCTGGTGCTCGAATGGCGCCAGCTGTCAAAGCTCAAGTCTACCTATACCGACGCTCTCCAGCAGCAGATCAACAAGGAGACCGGGCGGGTCCACACCAGCTACAGCCTGTCCGGCGCCCAGACCGGCCGACTCTCCTCCACCGACCCGAACCTTCAGAATATCCCGATCCGGACCGAGATCGGCCGGCGGATCCGCGACGCATTCGTCGCCGAGCCGGGCTTCGTCATGCTCGCCGCCGACTATAGCCAGATCGAGCTCCGGCTGGCCGCCCACATGGCCGACGTGCCGCAATTGAAGCAGGCGTTCGCCGACGGCGCGGACATTCACAGCCTGACTGCGCAGGAGCTGTTCGGCGAGGTCAATCGCGACACGAGGGCGAATGCCAAGACGATCAACTTCGCAATCCTCTACGGAATCTCGCGCTGGGGCCTCGCCGGCCGGCTCTCGATCACCGCCGAGGAGGCCCAGGCCATGATCGACCGCTATTTCGAGCGCTTCCCCGGCATTCGCGACTATATCCATTCGACCCTGGAGGGGGTTCGGGAGACGGGCTTCACAACCACCCTGTTCGGCCGCAAGACCCACTTCCCGATGATCCGGAGCAAGATTCAGCACGAGCGCCAGGGCGCCGAGCGGGCCGCCGTCAACGCGCCCATCCAGGGCACCAGCGCCGACATCATCAAGCGGGCGATGGTGCGCATGTGCCCGGCGCTGGAGCGCGAAGCGCTGGGCTCGGTGCGGATGCTGATGCAGGTCCATGACGAGCTCGTCTTCGAGGTGCCGGAGGGAGACGCGGAGCGCGCGAGCGCCGTCATCCGCCGTGTCATGGAGCGGGCGGCGGAGCCCGCGGTGACTCTCAGCGTCCCGCTCGGCGTGGACATCGGCACCGGGCCGAACTGGGGCGCCGCGCATTAGCGAGTCAAACCGGAATCAAGAGATTTGACTTTGGCGAAATTCAGCAAGCCATTGATTCAGATAGGTATTTTTTAGGCCGCTCGTCCCGCCCGGTTCGAAAATCAAAACACGATCAAATTAGGCCCAGATGGGTATATACCCGGCGCGGGGAGCCGACGAGTCTGCCAACTTAATCAGATGCTTATCCCGCGCATCGTTGATGATTCGCGTTACCTGAGCAGCGTTTCGTTCCGCTATCCCCAACCGCTGTCGAAGTGAACTGTTAGTAAGGCGCTGGTTTACGAGATACCTTATTACGGCGTGCTGATAGGCCGCCCTGACCCTCTCTTCCCCTTCCATCTCGGAGAACGACCTGTGGCCGAACAATGTGACCTTCATATTTTCGCCGAAGGTCCGAAAGTCGGGGGGAGGTAGCTGAAAAACTTCGACAGCCCGGACGATTTTATCAACGCCACTCCCTTGCTCTTCGCAAATTCGCATGCGCCGCATGATTGCAGCCAACGCTTCGTTCCGGGATCGTGGCGGGAAGTCGATCATTCTTTCTGGCGACACCAAGGGTTCGCCAGGGTTAGTGATCTCGATCCGGTCAGCGTAAATCTCAATGAGCGGGCCAGCCCCTACAACCGTCATATCTTGATGGATCAGAGCGTTTGCCACTGTCTCGCGGATGGCGATGGGCGGATACATGGGGCGCTCCTCGCGGAATGCTTCGCCAATAAATTCATTCTTGGGCAGCAGACCGTTTATAGAGCGTACGAGACCCTCAAACCCTGTAGCGTAGCCCCGCTTTCCGTCGATGCGGCGCAACGTGTCGAGCTTTTCCTTTCCGGCATATTGAATGACCCGTACGGTCTTACGGGCTAATCGAGAAAATCGATTGAGATCGTGGGCGATTAGAATAACCCCCAGATTGAGGATGTTCCAGCGGCCCCCAACGTCCGGCGAAATGAGCTTATCTGCTGCCAATCTCTCCAGGACCAGGTCTGGACTGTCTGGCACCCGAGAGTCCAAACGTTCGAAGAAGCTCTTATAATCCAGGAGATCGAGAACCTCATTCGCTTGGATAAACTCGACGGCGACGATGGACTCCCATATGAAAGATTGCAGCTTTGACCAAAGCTGGGCCTCCACATTCGGGTGATCCGAAAGCCGCGTGGTACACGATCCAACTCGCACGAAAGCTGTCCCGTCGTACTTCACCGGAGACGTGGACGCGGCAGGAACCTCCGCTATCACTAAGCGCCGACCATCAAGATCCATCTCGGTGAACTGGGCGACCGGATTTGGCGCTAGCTTCTGGGTCAGCCAAATCTCGAGCGGCTGATTGCCGATCTTACATTGATGCGGAGAGAAATCTGTTCCGATGACGGCGCGCAGCACGTCCTCCACGCCCCATATAACATAGCCAGCCGACTTGCCCGCAATCGCGGCACTGTTGCTTACAGCAGAAATCGTTCGGCCAATCACATCGGGCGCTATGTTTCCACCTTTGAACTCCAGCCACGGCTGCTCCGCTGTGTGCGCAAGCAGGTCGCGAACAAGCGCCTCTCGACGGCTCTGGCTTGGCATCTCAGTCCCGACCCGCTGGCGAAAAACGATCATGAGCGTTACGGCTAAATGGGATGGGCAACAAGCCACCGTACGCCGCCCCTGCCGGTGGTGAGGATATCGCCGTCCTTGCCAGGGGCGGGAGGACCAACTTCTTCGGCTTCCTGATCCGGCTCGCCGCGCGCCTGCCTTTCCTGTTCATCGCCGGCCGGCTCTACGGCCCTGAGGCGCTCGGCGCCTTCGCCTATGCGGTCATCGTCATGGAATTCGCGGCGCAGCTGGCGACCTTGGGCCTGAAGCGGGGGCTGGCTCAGCAGCTTTCGACGACCGACCAGCCGCACGCCTGCGTCGTCACCGACGCGATCCTCGCCGCCTTCCTCGCTTCCGCCTTCTTCACCACCCTCCTGATGCTGTTCCCGCAGGCCATGTTCCCCGCCGGCGGAATCCATGGCGCGGACTGGCTGCTTCCGATGGTGATCTTCGGGATCGCCGGCGCCGACATCGCTTTGGCGGCTTTGGCCTACCGCCACGACATCGGAGCGACGGTGAGGGCCCGGGCCATCGTCGAGCCGTGGACGATCAGCATCGCCGCGGGCGTGTGCGTGTTGATCTTCCCCGCGGCCGAGGACGGCACCCGCTCCCGCGACGGGCTGATCATCGCCTATGTGATCTCGGTGACGGCCGGGATGATCGCGTCCCTGTGGCCGCTCTACCGGAGCTACGGCCTGCCGCCGCAGTGGAAGCCGAACCCGGCCAAGCTCCTGGCCGTCGCCCGCCGGAACATCCCGCTCGCCGCGGCGGACGCCATCGAATGGGGCTCGCGCCGGCTCGACATCGCCATCCTCGGCCTGTTCGTCGCGCCTTATTGGGTCGGGGTCTATTATGTCGGCCAGCAAGTAGCCTCGCTTCCGCAGAAGCTGAAGACCAGCTTCGACCCGATCCTTGCCCCGGTCATCACCCAGAAGCTCGCCGAGGGGGACCGAAAGGCGGTCGCGAAGCAGGTGCGCCAGATCGGCTTCTGGATAATCGCCGCCCAGGCCGGGATCGCTTTGGCGCTCGGCATTCCCGGCGAGGCGGTGATGGGCATGGTCGGAGCGGCGTTCGTCGGCGGCACCGCCGCTTTGGCTTTCCTGCTCGCCGCCGAGGTGGTGGCGGCCACCGCGGCGGTCTCGGAAGGGGCGCTCGTCTATGTCGCCCGGCACCGCAACCTGATGATCTCAACCTTCATGATCGCAGTTCAGGCGGCGCTGACCCTGCTCTTCATCCAGGGGGTCAAGCTGCTCCCGCTCCGGCCCGAGAGCGTCCAGGCCTATCAGGCGGCGAGCGCGGCGGCCGCCTTGATGCTTGCGCTGGGCATGGCCTCGATCCTCAAGGCCCGCCTGCTCGGTCGGTTGCTCGACGCCCCGGTCCAGGGCTGGCGCTGGCCGCTGGTCTGGGCGGGAGCGGCCGCAGTGGTCGTCGGCCAATTGTTCGTGATGCTGCCCCGGTCTCTCGAATGGGTCGAGCTGGCGCTCGGGATTCCCGCCATCCTCGCGACATTCGGAATCGTCGTCTGGCTGAAGGGCTTCACCCATGACGACCGGGTGCTGTTCCGGCTGAAGAAGGGCGAGACGTCCGAGCTTCCGCCGCCCGGAACCGCTCCCTGAAATCGACCGCCGCTAGTGGCGGAAGTGGCGCATTCCGGTGAAGACCATCGCCAGGCCGGCTTCGTCGGCGGCGGCGATCACTTCGTCGTCGCGGATCGAACCGCCCGGCTGGATCACCGCCGTCGCTCCCGCCTCGACGGCGGCGAGGAGGCCGTCGGCGAAGGGGAAGAAGGCGTCGGACGCGACCGCGGAGCCGATCGTCCTCGCCTCGGGCCAGCCGGCTTTCGCGGCGGCGTCGCGCGCTTTCCAAGCGGCGATCCGCGCCGATTCGAGCCGGTTCATCTGGCCCGCCCCGATTCCGGCGATGGCGCCGTCCTTCGCATAGACGATTGCGTTGGACTTGACGTGCTTGGCCACAGTCCAGGCGAACAGGCAGTCGGCGAGCTCGCGCTCCGTGGGCCGCCGCCGGGTGACGACCTTCAGCCGGTCGCGGCCCATTCGGCCATTATCGCGCGACTGGAGCAGATAGCCGCCCGTGATCGACTTGAGAATCAGCCCCGGCCGGGCCGGATCGGGCAGCTCGCCGGTGAGGAGGAGGCGAAGGTTCTTCTTGCCGGCGAAGATCGCGCGGGCCGCTTCGTCGGCATCGGGCGCGATGACGACCTCGGTGAAGATCCGGGTCATCGCCTCGGCCGCCGCCTCGTCGATCGGCCGGTTGACCGCGATGATCCCTCCGAAGGCGGACACGGTGTCGCAGGCGAAGGCGGCCTCATAGGCTTCGGCGAGGCCGGCGCCGGTCGCCACTCCGCAGGGATTGGCATGCTTGACGATCACGCAGGCCGCGTCCCCTTCGCGGAACTCCGAGACCAGCTCCAGCGCTGCGTCGGAATCGTTATAATTGTTGTAGCTCAGTGCCTTGCCTTGCACCTGTTCGGCTTGCGCGATGCCGCGGCCGTGCGGTCCGGAGGGGAGGTAGAGCGCCGCTTTCTGGTGGGGGTTCTCGCCGTAGCGCAGTTCGTCGCCCCGCTCCAAAGCGAGGGGGAGGCTATCGGGGAAGGCCTGCCCCTGGTCGGCGAAGGCGAACCAGGAGGCGATCGCGGAATCGTAGCCGGCGGTCGCTGCAAAAGCCTTTGCCGCCAGATACTTGCGGAACCCGGATGACGTCGTTCCGTCATTCGCCTGCAAAGTGGAGACAAGTTCAGGATAGTCGTCGGGATCGACGCAAATCGCCACGAATCGATGATTCTTGGCAGCCGAGCGCACCATCGAGGGGCCGCCTATGTCGATATTCTCGATTATCTCGTCGCGCCCGGCGCCGCGGGCCACCGTCCGCGCAAACGGGTAGAGGTTGACGACGACCAGGTCGATCGCCCCGATCCCATGCTCGGCCATCGCCGCCAGATGGTCCGGATCGTCGCGAACGGCGAGCAGGCCGCCATGAACCTTGGGGTGCAGGGTCTTCACCCGGCCGTCCATCATCTCGGGGAAGTCGGTGAGCTCCGAGACGTCCTTCACCTCGAGCCCGGCCTCGCGCAGCGCCCGGGCGGTGCCGCCGGTTGAGATCAGCTCGACGCCCCGGCCCGCCAGAAAGCGCGCCAGCTCGACCAGCCCGGTCTTGTCCGACACCGAGAGCAAGGCCCGCTCTATCTTCACTTCATCCTGCAATTTACAGCTCCTAACCGGCCCGGCGGAACATCCAGGCGATCGCGGTTCCGTCGGGCGGGCTCTCGCCGCCGATGACCAGCTGCGAGGTCTCGCGGAGCCCCGCCTCGCCGTCGATCCAGAGGCTGTCCTCGATCGCGAGGCGCCCGCCGCGGCAGCGGAACTGCCAGACGGTTCGGCCGCGCACCCTGAGCAGGGCGCCCTGGCCGTCCGCCGTGGTCGCCGCCTCGACGTCCGGATGGAGGTGGAAGCGGACCGCGTAGGGGATCGAATCGGTCCGGCGGCGGCGGCCCTGGAGAATGAGCAGATCCTGCCCGCGAAGCTCGCGCCCGTCGGCGGCGAGGGTGAGCTGGCGCTGGTGAACGAGGCCGAAGCGGCGGACATAGCCGTCGTGACTGGCCTCGACCATGACGATCCCGGCGGTCTCGTCGCGGACCAGCTCGACCTGGGCGACGCCCTTGCCGAGGCTGCCGTCGTCATGGACCGCGGTCGAGTTGCGGTCGCCGAGCGTCAGGGTCGAGAAAGCGGCGCTGCTCCTCAAGGCGTGGACCAGATCGGCGGGCAAGGCGCCGGCGGCGGACCCCGGGCCGCCGCAATTGACGACGAGCCGGTTCTCCCCTTCCGACAATTCGAAAGCGAGGGTCGAGGCGCAGCCGCCGGCGAAGACCCGGGTCGGCGGC
Source organism: Sphingomonadales bacterium (assembly GCA_038257735.1). Taxonomy (GTDB): domain Bacteria; phylum Pseudomonadota; class Alphaproteobacteria; order Sphingomonadales; family Sphingomonadaceae; genus Allosphingosinicella. The sequence goes on from JBBSIZ010000002.1 coordinate 33,980, forward strand.
GGCGGCGCTGCGTCGAACAATGCGATCACATTCTTCGCCTCGAGCCGCTGATAGCCCCAGCCGCGCGGCTGGCGAAGCGGCCGGACCCGGGCGCCGCTGCCCTCTACGGCGGCGGCGATCCGGCGCTTCGAGGCCATGTTGCCGCCCTGCCAGCTCGACAGCGCCTCGTCGCCGAGGGTCACTCCGAGCAAGGCCCCGGCCGATCCGGAAAGAGCCTCCGCAACGGCTTCGGGCATTTCGCGCTCGCCGGCATAATAAACCGCCCGAAGCTGGGCGAGGAGCTCGACCAGCATGAGCTGCTCCTGCGGAGAACGGCTGACCAGGCCGCCATCGTCGTGGAGCGAGGCGGCGAGCGCCCTGAGCAGGCCCGCCTCGCCGCGCCCGAGCCGGGCGGTGCCGCCCTGGACGACGAGCGAAGCGGCGATCACCCCCGACCAGGCGGCGATCCGGGCGAGGCCGGGCCGCGCCTTTTCCGCCGCCTTGTCGAGATGGCGGGCGCCCCTTGAGAGCGTGTTGAGGAGCAATGCGCGATAGGCGGCATCGCGGCTCGAAAGGATATAGGGCGCATAAGCGGTCCAGAAGAGGATCCGGCGGCCCCACAGATCGGCGCGCCAGGCGCGCTCGGTCACCGTGTCGGCATGAGCGGCGAGCCATTTCTGGACAAGCTTCTCGGCGAGCTTGGCGGCGCGCTCGCGGGTCGCCGCGGCGGCGAGATCGCGAAGCCATTCGAAGCTCTGCAGATAATCGGAAAGGTCGGCCGGCAGAGCGGGGTCGTCGAAATCGAGGCTTTCGACCGCGAAGGCCTCGCCCCGGCGGACGAAACGGCCCTGAAGGATCGCCTCCCCCGCCGACTTGTCGCCCGCCACCGGATCCTTGGGGACCGCGAGCAGCTTGAGCGGATGGCGACCGCGAAGGCGCAAAGCGTGGAACGGAGTGCGCCAGGAGAGGCGGTGGACGAGCGAGGAGAGCTGCTCGCCGAGCGAGGCGCCATGGCCGCCGCCGACCCGGATCAGCCGCTTGCCCGACTCGATCTCTTCGCTCTCGGGCGGGTCGATCTTCTCGACCAGGCTCATCGCCGCAAATCGCCGATATTCGAAGCGTAACAGGACGGGCCGCCGCGGAAGGTCGCGGTGCCGGCGACCAGAACGTCGGCGCCGGCGTCGATCGCCCGCCGCGCGGTGCCGACGTCGATTCCGCCGTCCACCTCGAGATCGACGGCGAGGCCCTGCTTGTCGATCTGCTTCCTGACCGCCTCGATCTTGCGAAGCTGGCTGTCGATGAACCCCTGCCCGCCAAAGCCGGGATTGACGCTCATCACGAGCACCAGATCGACCTCTTCAAGAACGTAATCGAGCATCTTGGCGGGAGTCGCGGGGTTGAGCGCGACTCCGGCGCGCTTGCCGAGCGCCCGGATCGCCTGGAGCGTCCGGTGGAGATGCGGCCCCGCCTCGGGGTGGACGGTGATGATGTCCGCCCCCGCCTCGGCGAAGGCTTCGAGGAAGGGATCGACCGGCGAGATCATCAGATGGACGTCGAACGGCCTGGCGCTGTGCGGGCGGAGCGCCTTCACCACCGCCGGGCCGATTGTGAGGTTGGGAACGAAATGCCCGTCCATCACGTCGACATGGATCCAGTACGCCCCGGCCTCGTCGACGGCGCGCACCTCCTCGCCGAGCCGAGCGAAATCGGCCGAGAGGATGGAGGGGGCGATGCGGACGGGCTGCTGCACGCCGGGACGTTAACCCTGCCCGAGTCGCGCGGCAAGGAAAGGGCGCGACTTATCCCCGCTTTGTTGGGGTGTCGCCCCGGTGTCCTGCGCCCAGGCCGCATCAGCCTGAGCGCGGGATCGGCGCGGGGTTTGTTTCACACAAAGACCACGAAGGGCACAAAGAGTTAGGGCCGGACCGCGATCGCAATCCTCTCCCTGCAGGGGCGAGGGGATAGGTCGGGCCAGCCCCGTTACCGCGATGTAACGGTTTCGGACCCAATGCTTCTCGCGCCGGGCGGATTTGGGGCTATCGTCGCGTCGCCGGGCGGATCATTCGAGCGAATCGAGCGGGCGTGGTTTTTTCCGGCATTCGTGGGAGAACGTACATGTCCAGACTTTACTGGAAATCGAAGATGGCGCCCCTGCTGTGCGTGCTGACGATCGCGTCGAGCGGCGTGTTAGCACCGCCTCCGGCCCAGGCCCGTCCGGGTTGCGAGGATGCAATGCGGCAATCGTGCAACACCTACATGCCGGATCAACAGCTACGTGTCTGGCAGTGGATGGGTTATGCGTCCCTCGAGGAATGCACCGTCGAATTCATCGCAGAGACTTGCCCTTGGCAATTTTCCGGACCGCTGAAGGGCGTCCGGGATGACCGGTTGCTCTAGAGACCCGGTCGATTAATCGCCTTCGGACCCAATGATCGTTGTTCGGCCTTGGGCGCAGGCATATCATTGCGGTGCCGGACCCGGTCGTTCGAGTAGGTCGCGCGGGCGGTTTCCGGCGAACCGTGGGAGAATGAAGATGTCCAAAACTTCCTGGAAATCGAAGACGGCGGCCTTGCTGGGCGCGATGGTCGTCGCGTCAAGCGGGGTGGTGGTTCCCGCTCCAGCCCAGGCCTATCCGACCTGCGAAGATATCATGCGGAGAGATTGCCGGGGTTATTGGGAGATCCAAGAATTTCTCAACCTGGAAGCCTGCGTCAGGTACGAAGTCGAGCTAGGTTGCCCGGAGCCCTATCACGGCCCGTTCTGAGCGCTCCGGTTTCGGGTTCGCATCCGGCGGGGCAGAAGCGAGCCCCGTGTGAGACTTTTTCACGTCCTAACCCCTCTCCCTGCAGGGAGGGGGATTAGGCCCGATTGAACGCTTTCGGACCTAATGTTCGTCGTTCCGGCGCGGGATCGGGGATATCGTTGCGGGGCCGGGCCGATCGTTCGAGCGAGTCGCGCGGGGCCTCGGCGACCGTGGGAGAATGACGATGCTCAAGGATCTCAACCTGGGAAGAACGTCGGCGATTGCGGCGGCGATTGCGGCCGCGGGCCTGATGGTGCCCGCATCCGCGCAGTCGCAGGTCTGGTACAGCGAGGCCTGCATTCAGTATTTCAGAGATTATTGCGCGGCCAATTGGCAGAGCCAGGGCTTCGCGTCCGCCGCTCAGTGCACCGATCATTACAAAGAAACCATGTGCAAGGGCTACACCACTTATCCCGACTACCTCGTTCCGCCATCGGCCGATCGCGTCGACTGACCTTGCCAGGGCGGCAGGCCCTGGGTTTTTTGTAGAGAAGGCGCGACGCAGAGAAGGAGGCTCCTGACCCCTTCTCCCCGCAGGGTAGAGGGGGTCACGCCCGATTGGAACGCTTTCGGACGCAATGATCGTCGTTCCGATCGAGAATAGAGAATAGCAATCCATCGCCGGGTAGCGACCCGCCGGGCGCCGCGTCCTGCACGCGCTGCATGGGGGCGCAGCCGAACAAGGAGAGAGAGACCATGCCGAACGGAAGAAAGACAGTGCGCGGCTCCTTTGCCGCTTCCATCTTGCTTGCAGCCTCGCTGGTCGTGGCGCCCGCGATCGCGAAAAAGCCGCCTCCGCCGCCTCCGCCGCCCACCGATCCCGATCCCTGGGCGGGATGCACGCCCTGGGGGTCCTACATCTACGACGTCGATTGCTGCGATTATCCGGAGCTGATCATCCCGTGCGCAAGCCCGACCTTAGATCCCGTGACTCGTCCCGAGGACGGATCGGCGGAGCACCTCGACCAATAGCCGCCGGCCCGGTTGCGGGCGCGGCTTCGGCCGCACCGCTTCCCTCCGAAGGACGATCGGCGGGTTCCTCCGGCGCCTCGGAAGAGGGGACGGAATTGCCCGGGGGAACAGGGGCGGCGGATGGGTCTCCGGGCGGGTCGTCGTCTCGGCGGAGGCCGGGACGGCATTAGACCCGGCGGAAGCGGGCGATGAAGAAGCCGTCGGCTCCGCCCGCTTCGGCGAACAGGCCGGGGAGGATTCGGACCCGGCTGCCTTCGACGGGGATTTCGGGCGGGAGCTCGCCCGCTTCGATCTGTGCCGCCTCGAAGTCGCGGCGCTCCGCGAGGAACGCCTCGACCACCGCCTCGCCTTCCTCGGGCTCGAGCGAGCAGACGGAATAGACCAGGATTCCGCCGGGCTTCAGCCAGCCGGCGGAGCGGGCCAGCATCGCCTTCTGGCCCTCGGCGAGCTCGGCGATCGCGCGCGGACGGACCCGGTGAAGGACGTCGGGGTGGCGGCGGTAGATTCCGGTGGCGGAACAGGGGGCGTCGAGCAGGATGGCATCCACCTTCTCCGGCGGCGACCAGCGCAATATGTCGGCCGCGACCACCTTGGCATCGAGGTTGGTTCGGGCCAGATTCTCGGAAAGTCGTGCAAGACGACTTTCGGACGAGTCGACCGCCGTAACCTCGAAGCCGGCGCTCGCGAGCTGCATGGTCTTGCCGCCCGGCGCCGCGCACAGATCGAGCGCGCTTCGGCCTTCGCCGGGGCCGAGCAGCCGGGCCGGGAGCGAGGCGGCGATGTCCTGGACCCACCAGCCGCCTTCGCCATAGCCGGCGAGGCCGGAGACGGCCGACCTGGCGGGAAGCCGCAAATGGCCGGGCATCAGGCTGACGCCCTCCATTTCGGACGGGGGCTCGGTTCCGGCGGCGAAGACGAGGTCGAGCGGCGGCGGAGCGGCGAGCAGACGGGCGGCCTCGATCACGACCGCCTCGCCCCAGTTGCGGGCCCAGCGCGCCTCGACCGCGGGGGGTAGCGACGGCAAGGCCGGAAGCTTCGCGCCCTCCCGCATCAGGGTTCCGAAGACCCCGTGGACGAGCTTGCGCGGGCCACCGTCCACCAAGGGCAGGACGGTGGAGATGGCCGCGTGGGGCGGCGTATCCAGGGCCAGCGCCTGGACGAGCGCGATTCGAAGGGCGAAGCGGGCCTTGGAGTCGTCGGGAAGGCGGTTGCGGGTGGCTCCGTCGATCAGTGCATCGAGATCGCCGAGGCGGCGGAGGGCCTCGGCGGCGATGGCGTGGGCGAGGCCCCGGTCGTTCGGCGCCAGGCCCCGGGCGGCGGTGTCGAGCGCGGCTTCGAGCGGAAGGCCCTTGCGGAGAACCGCGTCGAGCAGGCTCAGGGCGGCTCGGCGGGCGGGGACGCCCGCCGGATCGGAAGGGCGGTTCACCGGCGGCGCCGGCCGAGGGGATCGAGGGCGCTGGCTCCGGCCTTGCGGCTCCGAGGAACCGCCGCAGTCCGTGAGCGCGGCGCGAACTCGCCCGCCATGGCCTGCAATGCGGCGATCCGGTTGCCCGTATCGGGGTGGGTCGAAAAGAAGCTGTCGCGGCCCTTGCCCGAGGGCACGATGTAGAGCGACGCCGCCGCCGGGTTGCGAATCGCGACCGGGCTCGGGATTCGCGCCGCGCCCTGGTGGAGCTTGGCGAGCGCGGAGGCGAGAGAATTGGGATCGCCGCAAATCTCGGCGGCGGCGCGGTCGGCGCCATATTCGCGGGTCCGGCCGATCGCGAGCTGGACGAGCATCGCCGCGAACGGGGCGAGAAGGACGGCCGCGATCATCGCCAGCGGATTGGCGCGGTCGCCGCCGCGGAAGAAGAAGCCGAAATTGGCGAGCATCGAGATGGCCCCGGCGATCGTCGCGGTCATCGTCATCACCAGGGTATCGCGGTTGCGGACGTGACCGAGCTCGTGCGCCATCACCGCCGCCACTTCCTCCTTGGTAAGGAGACCCAATAGGCCGGTGGTCGCGGCGACGGCGGCATGGGCCGGGTCGCGGCCGGTGGCGAAGGCGTTGGGATGGGGCGAATCGACCAGATAGACCCGCGGCGCCGGAAGGCCGGCGCGGGCGGCGAGATCGTGGACGATTCCGACGAATTGCGGGCAGTCCCTGGCCGTCACTTCCTTGGCATTGTGCATCGAGAGGACGATTCTGTCGGCGTTCCAATAGGTGACGAGGTTCATCCCGGCCGCGACGATCAGTGCGAGCATTGCTCCGCGCGGTCCGCCGATCGTGAAGCCGAGGCCCATGAACAAGGCGGTCATCGCCGACAGCAATATCAGGGTTCGAAAATGGTTCATCCTTGCGTCCGGGCCTCCGTCTCTGCGAAATGTGGGGGATGAGCACTCCATCTTCAATCGGCGGGGCCGGGCGGCGGCCCGGGCATGTGAAGCCGCCGGCCCACCTTTCGCCGAGCCCGCCTGTGCCGGAGCCGGGGCTTGCGCCGGAGGCGGAAGAGCATGGCGGGCCGAAGGGCGAGGAGCCGACGCGCTACGGCGACTGGGAGAAAAAGGGGATTTGCTGGGATTTTTGACCGGTCCCGTCGCCCCAGCGAAGGCTGGGGCCCCAGGGGGTGAGAAGCGCGGCGCCCGTTCTCGCTGGGATCCCAGCCTTCGCTGGGATGACGGGATCAGACCCCTTCGCTCTTCAGCGGCCTCGACAGGAGCCGCTCCACCACCTCGTCCACGCTCGCCTCGCCGGAGAGCAGGGCGCAGACCGCCGAGACGATCGGCATGTCCACCCCCGCCTCCCGGGCCGCCAGCGCCAGCACCGGCGCGGTATGGGCGCCTTCGGCCACCGTTCGCCGGTCGGCGAGGAGTTCGTCCGCCCCGCGGCCTTCGCCCAGGCCCTTGCCGAGGCTGAAGTTGCGCGAGCTCGTCGAGGAGCAGGTGAGGACGAGGTCGCCGAGACCGGAGAGGCCGGCGAGGGTCTCCGCCCGAGCACCGCGGGCGAGGCCGAAGCGGGTCATCTCGGCGAAGCCGCGCGAGATGAGGGCGGAGCGGGCGTTCAGGCCGAGCCCGCGGCCGTCGACCACTCCGCAGGCGATTGCGAGCACGTTCTTGACCGCGCCCCCGATCTCGGCGCCGATCACGTCGTCCGAGAGATAGGGCCGGAAGCCGGGGCGGGCGATCCGCGACCGGAGCCGCTCGCCGAGCGCCCGGTCCTCGACCGCGAGGGTGACGGCGGCGGGAAGGCCGGCGGCGACCTCATGGGCGAAGGTCGGGCCGGACAGGATCGCGATCGGCGCTCGCGGCTGGGCCTCTCGGGCGACGTCGTGCATCAGCGCCATCGTCGCTTCCTCCATGCCCTTTGCGCACAGGATGAGCGGGATGCTCAGGCCCGGCATGGCGGCGAGGACCTTGCGCATATGCTGGGCGGGGGTGACGACGAGGAGGGCGTCGCAGCGGGCGAGCGCATGAAGGTCGCCGGTGGCCCGGATCGCGGGATCGAGCGGAATGCCGGCGAGGAAGAGGCGGTTTTCATGGTCGCGATCGACGCTTTCGACCACTTCGGGCTCGAGCGCCCACAAGAGGGTCTCGCCGCCGCCCGCGGCCACCTGCGCGAGCGCAGTGCCCCAGGCGCCTCCGCCGAGGATTCCGATCTTCACGCCTTCACTCCGGCGCCGCGAACCTTTTCCGCGTCCGGATCGAGCGGCCAGCGGGCCCGGGCGGGCACGTCGAGCGGGTCGGTGAGGCCGGAGTCGAAGCGAAGCGCCCCGGCCCAGGCGATCATCGCCGCATTGTCGGTGCACAGCCAGGGCGGCGGGGCGACGAATGGCAGGCCGTGGGCCGCCGCAAGCCGGGTCAGGGCCTCGCGAACGCTCTCGTTGGCGGCGACTCCTCCGGCAACCACCAGAGCCGTCGCCTCCGGCACTTTCTCCAGCGCGCGGCGGGTGCGGTCGACCAGGCACAAGACAACCGCCTGCTGGAAGGAGGCGGCGATGTCCGCGGCGGCGTAGCGGCCGCTGTCGCGGGCGCGCAGGACCGCGCTCTTGAGGCCCGCGAAAGAGAAATGCGGCTCGGCCGAGCCCAGAAGGGGCCTTGGCAGAGGAACCGCGGCGGGATCTCCGGCAAGCGCCGCTCGCTCGACCGCCGGGCCGCCCGGAAAGCCGAGGCCGAGCAATTTGGCCGTCTTGTCGAAAGCCTCGCCCGCCGCGTCGTCGATGGTGGTGGCAAGCCGCCGGTAGCGGCCGAGGCCCTCGACATGAAGCAATTGGCAATGGCCGCCCGAAACCAGAAGGAGCAGATAGGGGAAAAAAAGGCCCGGATCGCCCAGCATCGGCGACAAGGCATGGCCTTCGAGATGGTTGACCGCGACCAGCGGCTTGCCGGTTGCCAGCGCCAGGCCCTTCGCGGCGACGAGCCCGACCATGACTCCGCCGATCAAGCCGGGACCGGCGGTCGCGGCGATCGCGTCCACATCGCCGAGGGCCATTCCGCTTTCCGCCAGCGCCTGCTCGATCAGCTTGGGCAGTATCTCGACATGGGCCCTCGCCGCGATCTCCGGAACGATCCCGCCGAAGGGGCTGTGGGCGCTCTCCTGCCCGGTAAGACAATGTGCGAGAATCCGCCGGTCTGAAGCGACCAGCGCCGCCGCCGTCTCGTCGCAGGAGGATTCAATGCCGAGGATGAGGCTCATGCCTTCTTCCCTGCCACCGCCGCACCCGCTAGCACAAGCCGCGCATGCAGTCGGTCCTTCGCCTTGGCACCCGCGGTTCGCCGCTCGCGCTCGTCCAGGCGCGGCTGGTGGCGACGGCTTTGCGCGACGCCCATGGCTGGGGGCCGGAGCTGATCGAGATCGAGCCGATCGCGACCAGCGGCGACCAGCTTCGCGACCGGTCGATCTCGGAGATGGGCGGCAAGGCCCTGTGGACCAAGGAGCTCGATTCGGCGCTGATCGAGGGACGAATCGACCTCGCCGTCCATTCGATGAAGGACGTCGAGACGATCCGTCCGGCCGAGCTCGCCATCGCCGCCATGCTGGAGCGGGCGGACGTGTGCGACCGGCTGGTCGGAGCGCCCAGCCTAGACTCCCTGCCGGAGGGCGCCCGGGTGGGGACGTCATCGCCGCGCCGGGCGGCACAATTGCTGGCTCGGCGGCCGGACCTGATCATCGTCCCCTTCCGAGGCAATGTGGAAACCCGTCTTCGCAAGATCCGGATGGGCGAGGTCGAAGCGACCCTGCTCGCCGCCGCCGGGCTCGACCGGCTGGGCCGTTCGGACTGCGGAATCCTCCTGGACGACGTCCTGCCCGCCCCCGCCCAGGGCGCGATTGGAATCGAGGTTCGAAGCGCCGACCGCCGGGTTCGAACCCTGATCGCCACGATCGACCATCGCCCCACCCACCTTTGCGTCGCGGCCGAGCGCCGGCTGCTGGAGGGGCTCGGCGGCAGCTGCCGGTCGCCGGTGGCGGCGCTTGCGACGATCGAGGGCGAGCGGATCCGGCTTCGGGCGGAGATATTGACCGAGGACGGGAGGGAGGTCGAACGCTGCGACGCAAGCTTCGCGATCGGCGACGATAAGGCGCCCCTCGAGTTCGCCCGCGAGATGCTGGCCAATGCGGGGCCCGGGCTTCGGGCGCTGTTCGCGCTGTGAAGCTCCTCGTCCTGCGGCCGGAGCCGGGCGCATCCGAGACTGCGGCGCGAGCTCGGGCGATGGGCCTGGAACCGGTCGTCGTCCCGCTTTTCGAGATAATAGGGGTCGAAGGACCGCCGGTGGAGGCGGGGCGCTTTCAGGCCGTCCTCCTGACCAGCGCCAACGGCGCCCGCCACGCCCCGGCCGGCCTCACCCATCTGCCCTGCTTCGCGGTCGGCGAAAGCACGGCGGCGGCGGCCCGCTCGGCCGGGTTCGCGGACGTTCGGACGGGGCCGTGCGACGGAGCGGCGGCGGCGGCGATGATGGCGGCGGCGGGAGTGACAAGGGCGCTCCATCCGTGCGGGCGCGAGCATCTCGCCGTCGAGGCGGCGGGAGTCGCGATCGAGCGGCGAATCGCCTATGCGGCCGAACCGGTGCAGTGCGGGCGGCTCGAGGGACCGGCGGTGGCGATGATCCATTCCGCCCGCGCCGGGGCCCGCTTCGCCGAGCTCGCCGGCGACAAAGCCGGGGTCGCCATCGCCGCGATCAGCCCGGCCGCGGCGGCGGCGGCGGGCGAAGGCTGGGCCGCGAAGGCGGTGGCTTGCGCGCCGCGCGACCAAGCCTTGCTGGAGCTTGCGGCGAAGCTGTGCAATCATGGCCAGGACGCGGTGAGGGACTGCAATGGACTATGAGCCGGGACGGGTAACGGCGAAGCCGAAGGGGCCGCTGTGGATGCTGCTCGCCTTGCCGCTCATCGCCTTTTTGGCGGGGCTCGCGGCGATGGGCTGGCTGCTCGCCAACTGGACCAATGCCGCGACCTTCCTGGGTGTCGTCCCCGCCCCGCCCGCGGCGGTCGAGCCGGCGCCGCAACCGATGGTGATGGAGCGCGAGCCGGCCGAGAGCCTTCCGGCCGAGCCCCCCGCCAGCGGACGGCTGGTGATCGACCCGGAGACGACCCGCCGGGTCAACCGGCTCGAGGAAAGGCTCGCCTTGCTCGACCTCCAGTCGCGAACCGCCGTCGGCAATGCCGACCGGGCGGAGGGCCTGCTGGTCGCCTTCGCGGCGCGGCGGGCGATCGATCGCGGAGTCGCTTTGGGCTATATCGAGACCCTGCTCAGGCAGCGCTTCGCCGCGACCGAGCCGCAGGCGGTCGCGACAATTCTCACCGTCGCCCGCCAGCCGGTGACCGTGCAGAGCCTGCAAAAGGAGTTCCAGGAGGTCGCGCCCGATCTGACCGGCGGCGGCCAGGGGCAGAGCTGGTGGGACGCCTTCAAGACCGAGATGTCCGGCCTGATCACCATCCGCCGCGAGAGCACGCCTTCGACCCAGCCCGCCGAGCGCCTGCGCCGCGCCGCCCAGAGCCTGCAATCGGGCCAGATCGAGGTTGCCCTGCTCGAAGTGTTGCGGCTGCCAGGCCACGAGCCGGCCGACAAATGGATCGCCAACGCCCGCCGCTACGTCGCCGCCCACCGAGCCCTGGACCGGCTGGAGAGCGCGGCCCTGCTCGAGCCTCGGGCGCCGCAGCTGCAGCCGGCGCGGGGGGAGGCGGCGGCGGCGCAGGGAGCGCGCTAACCCCTCTCCCGCTTTTCGCGGGAGAGGGGTTAAATTTCCAGCAAGGCATAAGGCCGGCCGAAGACGGGCTCGACCACGAACCGGGCGCAGTTGAAGACGGGCACTCCGCCCGGCGTATGGCCCGAATAGGCGCCGCGATGGGCATGGCCGTGGACCACCGCCTTGACATTGTCGAAGCGGTCGATCGCATGGGCGAGCCGCGAGGAGCCCAGGAAGGGATAGATTTCGAGCGGCTCGCCCTCCACCGTCTCCGGGATCGGGGCATAATGGAGGACTGCGACGACTCGCTCGGTCCTGAGCGAGCGCAAGGCGTTTTCGAGCAGCCTCGCCTCGTCTCGAGCTTCGTCGACGAAGGCCTTTATCGCGTCCTCGCCGAAGGCGCCGAGCTCGCCCCGGCCGAAGCCGCCGATGAAGCCCTTGGCGCCGGCGAAGCCGACGCCCTCGATCACGGTCGCCTGCTCGCCGAGCATCGTCACTCCGGCCGACTGGAGGATTCGAACGACTTCGTCCGCCTCGCCGGCCTCGTAATCGTGATTGCCGAGCACCGCGACGACCGGAATAGCGCAGGCTCGAAGATCCTCGGCGAGAATCTCCGCCTCGGCGACTTTGCCGAAATTGGTCAGGTCGCCGGCCAAAGCGAGCACGTCGGCGGCGCCGCTTATCTCCTCGAACATCGCCCGGTAGCGGTCGTGGCAGGTCTCGCTGACGTGGAGGTCGCCGATCGCCGCGACCGTCAGCGTGTCAGTGCGGGGATCGCTCATGCTTCTCGTCCACTCCCTTTCCGACGACGTCGGCGAAGCCCCATTCGGTCACGTCGATGACGTAGTCGGTCGGGCTGATCAGCCGGCCCCGGCAGATCCTGATGCTGGCCGGCGGCATCTCGTCCTGGGCCCGGAGGCGCTCGCGCAGCTCGTCGTAGAGCCAGCGCGGAATGAGATCGCGCTCCGTCGGGTAGACGAAGCGGAAGTTGAGGATGTTGATCAGCAGCACCTCCCAGTAGAGCTCCATGTTCGATATCAGCCACTGCCAGTCGATCTCGTCATGCTTGATCAGGATGGTGTGGACGATATCGGCGCCGTCGTAGCGGTAGCGGGTCTGGAGGAAGAGCTTGGAGAGGATGAACTGGGTCGGCGGAGTGACCCGGACGTTGGTCCCGTAGACCTCCGCCTCATAGACCTCCTGGAACCATTCGTCGGTGATCGGGATGCTCGCCGACGAGATGTTGAAGATTACGTCGAAAAAATTATCGCCGCGCCAGACCTTCCCGATCCAACGCTCGTCCTCCATCTCTATTTCGTAGCCGCGCGACTTGAAGAAGCCGAGGATCCTGGGCGCGTCGCTGGGCTTGCAGAAGACGTCCAGATCCTTGGTCGCCCGGGTGATCCCGGTGAAGCAGGACAAAGCGTAGGTCCCCGACAGGAGGAAGGGAATCCCCGATTCCTTGAGGAGCTTCAGGCTTTCCGAATAGAATCCGACCGCCTCCGGCGGCGGTTCGAAGGCGGACGAATCAAAATTGTCGAGTTGCTTGCTCATCGTCCCCCGCTGCGGCGCGCCCGCGGCGGCGACGGAGCGTCGCGCCTTAGGAGCGGCTTGAGAACGGAACTGGCCCGGATGCGTTCCAGAGAGATCCAGGCTGTAAGGCCGGCGCGATCACCAATCCCTCTCCCCCTGCGGGTGGAAGTTAGGGAGCGGGGGTACAGCGTCTGCTAGAGGTTTCGGCCGCCGAACCCCCTCACCCCAACTCTCTCCCCCTTGGGAGAGGGGGAACCAAGCGACGTTCCGCGAGGCCGATACAGCCTTAAGGCTGGGGTTCGATCTCGGGCTGAGCCGCGGCCGCCTCGGCCGCCGGCTTCATGTCGATCAGGGTGACGATGAACTCGAGCTCGGCGTCCGGCGGGATGACTCCGGGAACGCCCGCGGTCCCATAGGCCAAAGCGGCCGGGATCCAGAAGCGGTAGCGGCCGCCCTTCCGCATCAGCTGAAGCGCCTCGGCGAAGCCCGGGACCACGCCCGTCACCGGAAAGGCGGTGGGCCGCGGGCCGGCGTCGAACAGGATCCCGTCGGCGAGATGGCCTTCATAGGTCACCAGCACCAGATCGGCGGTCGTCGGCTTCGCTCCGGTTCCCGGCTTCAGGGTCTCGAAGCGGAGGCCGGACGATGTCGTGACGACCGCCCGAACCGACACCGGAGGGATGAAGGAGCGGGGCGTAGGCGCGGGCCTGGCCGGGGCGGGGGCCGGCGCGGCGGCGGCGAGAAGGAGGGCGATGCTCAGCATGTCGCCGTTCCTTGCCCGGATTTTCACTTAATGCAAGGCGAAGCCCGGGCCGGGACCGGCGGCAAAGTGGCGAGCGCGGCCGGTCCCCGGCCTCGATCGCGCGCCTCAGACGGCGAGCGGCAGGGACTTGCTACCGACGGGATTGCCCGCTTCCGAGCGGGCGGTCGCTCGCTTCGCTATGATGTAGACGGTCGTCGGGAAGAGGATCGCCAGATAGCCGACCGCCAGGCTGTCGAGCACCAGAAGTACCGCTCCGGCAGCGGGTGGCAGAATGATCGGCAGGAGCCCCAGGGCGTAGTGCAAGATCATGATCGGAAAGACCATCGCCAAGGTAAGCCCGAAGCTCCATGCGATGTTGCCGTACATGGCTTTGAACGACGCGGCGAGGCTGGCGTTCGGCCGGCCGAGCGCTGCGCCGACCTTCCAGGGCGCAAAGTAGAGTTCGAGGGCCATGGCGGCGAGCATCAATCCGACCCCGGCCAGGAGCACGTGCCGCGAAGATTCGAAGGCCCCGACGAGGAGGCCGCCTACCTGCATCTCCAGCACCGTGATCGCCGCCGAGAAGATCAGCACCAGCGAATAGCGAGCCGCCGCGAAACCATCCCAGCGCATTGCCCGGTCGCGGTCGCCCGCGAAGCCAAGAAAGCGCCAGACCCACCAGCCCATGAGGACGAGAGTCCCGATCTTGATATAAGCCCACCCCGAGCGAGCCGGATGATTTTCGACCGCCGATGCCATGGCTGCGCTCTCGAACATGCCGATCCGCCACTCGATGATGTGCTGGATCGCCTCCACCGCCGCGGGAAGTGCGAAGACCAAGGGCAGGGCCACCGCGAACCTCCAAGCGAGCGCGTAATTCTCCTTAACTGCCCGGAACATGATCATCCTCCACTGAAACTTCCCCTGAAAATTCGAGTAGATCGCCCGGCTGACACTGAAGCGCGGCGCAGATCGCCTCCAGCGTCGAGAAACGGATCGCCTTCGCCTTGCCGGTCTTGAGGATGGACAGGTTGGCGAGCGTGATTCCCACCCGGTCGGCGAGTTCGGTCAGAGTCATCCGCCGGTCGTGGAGTCGGTCATCGAGCTTGACGAAGATCGGCATCAGACTGTGCCTTCCAGCTCGTCGCGCATCCGGGTCCCATGGGCGAAAACCCGAGCAAGAACGAACAGGAGGGCTACGGCCAGCCAGCCGGTGAGCGAGAAGGTCCAGCCGGACACGGCGTCCGTCCCGGCCGCGAGCGTCAGGGACACCGCGCCGAAGCACAGATCGCAAATTTGTATGCCAAGCAGGCACCAGGCGATGACCCTCAGGCGGTCGGCGTTGGTCGCGACGAACGGATCGCCCGCGCGGACCGTTTCAACGATCGCTTTCAGGCGGTTGAGCAGCACGTGGACCAGCGGGACGACGGCGATCCCGATTGCCATGGCGATCCGAATCACCGCCAGCATCGCGTGCGGATCCTCGGCCGGCCGAGTCTCGAGCAGAGCCTGTCGGATTGCGCCCTCGGCCAGGAGGCTGGACGCGAGGACCGCGACGAAGAAGAAGAGACAGACGAGGTTTAGGGCGGCAAGGACCCTCAAAGCCGTCAATACCATGCCCATCAGCCTTCGATCCGTAACCGCCATTGACCCGCTCCCTTGTTGACTATCGATGCAATATGTATCGATTGTCGATAAGAGTCAAATTGATTATCGATGCGGCGACGGAATGGGGGCTCACAGGGCGAAGCCGCGCCGTGCGGGAGCCGGACGGGACACCGCGCCGGCAGACCCGATGGATTTGCCGGCGAGGGAGGCCGATCGGAAGGGGTCGGAGGAGCGCGCAGGCGACCCCGCAACAGCCGCGCCTCGCTGAAGTGGGACTTGACCGGCCGGCTTCATGGAGCTGCGGCCGCCGCGAGCCGCCGCCCGGCTCCTGAAATCCTAGGTCACGCCCCAAAGGGTGACTTGCCGGTGCCGGGTCACTGAAACTCTGGAGCGGGCGAAGGGATTCGAACCCTCGACCCCAACCTTGGCAAGGTTGTGCTCTACCCCTGAGCTACGCCCGCTCTGAGCCGCGCCGGCGGCGGCAAGCGCCCCCGGCCGAGGTAAGGCGGCGGCTGCTAGCATGGGGTCCGCCACCCGGCAAGGGCCTAAGCGCGCGCCTTCGCGTTTGCGCCTTGCCCTCTCCCCGCGGGGGAGGGGGGTTTAAAGTTAGGCTTGGCAGATACCGCCGCAACCCCACATAGGCGCCTAGGCAATCGGATCGGAAAGGCGCGAACGTGGCGACATTGGGAATGAGCGCGGCGGAGAAGGAAGCGCTCGAGAGCTTCCGGCGAGACGTCATCGAACCGTCGATGAGCGCGCTCGTCATCGTCGATTTCTGGGCGGAATGGTGCGGTCCCTGCAAGCAGCTGACCCCGATCCTGGAAAAGGTCGCGGCCGATTATGCGGCGAAGGGCGTCCGGCTGGTCAAGATAAACGTCGACGAGAACAAGGTCGTCGCCGCCCAATTCCGGGTCCAGTCCATCCCGACCGTCTACGCCATCTTCCAGGGCCAGCCGGTCGCCGATCTGACCCCGGCGCGGACGGAAGGGCAGCTGACCCGCTTCCTCGACCAGATACTCGAGCAATTGCCGGTCGAAGGCGAGGCCGGGCAGATCGAGGCTGAGATCGAGCCGCTGATCGCGATGGCCGAGGAAGTGCTCGCCGGCGGCGATTCGGCCGGCGGCGATTCGGAGCGCGCCGAGAACATCTTCGCGCAGATACTGGAGATGGCGCCCGATCATAATGGAGCGATCGGCGGCCGCGCCCGGGCGCTGATCGCCGCGGGCCGGCCCGACGAGGCGCGCGCTGTGCTGGACGCCGCACCGGAAAGCGCCGCCAAGGACCCGGCGATCGCCCGCGCCCGCGCAGCCCTCGAACTGGCCGAAGTCGCGGCTCCGGGGGTCGACACCTCGCAGTTCGAGCGCCGGATCGATGCGGACCCCGACGACCATGAAGCGCGCTTCGAGCTTGCCGGAGCGCTGATGGCGGCGGGCGATCGCGACTCCGCCGCCGACCAGCTGCTCGAGAGCATCGGCCGCGACCGCGACTGGAACGAAGGCGCGGCGCGGAAGCGGCTGCTGCAGCTGATGGAGGTGGTGGGCCTCGAAGACCCCTGGGCGGGGGCACAGCGCCGGCGTCTCTCCGCGATCCTCTTCACCTGATGGCGGACTTCACCTGATGGCGGACTTCACCTGATGGCGGACTTCGGGCCGATTCGGATCCCCGTCTTCCCGCTCGCCGGGGCTTTGCTCTTCCCCCGGGCTCAGCTGCCGCTGCACATTTTCGAGCCGCGCTACCAAGAGATGATCCGCGATTCGCTCGCGGGCGACCGGCTGATCGGAATGATCCAGCCGCGCGGCCCGGGCGAGCCGCCGCCTTTGTTCGATGTCGGCTGCCTCGGCCGGATCGAGGGTGCCGAGACGCTGGAGGACGGCCGGTTCAACGTCGTCCTCGAAGGCCTCGGGCGCTTCCGGGTGGTGCGCGAAGCCCGGGCCGGCACGCTTTACCGCCAGGTCGACGCCGAGCGCGGCGGCTTCGACGATCTGGGCGAGCCCGAGCCGCTCGGCCTGGCCCAGCGCGCCGAGATCGAGCGCGAGGCGCGCCGCTATGCCGACGCGCTGGGCTATTCGGTCGACTGGGAGGCCGTTACCCGGCTCGACGACGAGATGCTGGTCAACGCCGTCGCCCAGGTGGCGCCGTTCGACGTCGGCTCGAAGCAGGCGCTGCTCGAAGCGCCCGACATCGCGGAGCGCTGCGACCTGCTCGTCCAGTTCATGCAGTTCCAGCAGATGGTGCCGGGCGGCGCGGACGGTCCGGAGACCCTTCAATGACGGAGGAATTGCGGGCTCTGCTGGTCTGCCCGGTCACCCGGACTTCGCTAATCTGGGATGAGGAGCGGCTGGAGCTGGTGTCGGAGGCCGCGGGGGTGGCCTTTCCGGTGCGGGACGGGGTGCCGGTGATGCTGATCGAGGAGGCTCGAATCTTGCCTCCCCATCTGGCGATGGGGAGGCCATTCAGATCGTCAGCCCCCTCAGAAGCAGGGGCAATTCCCCGCTCTCCCCCCTCGCCTCGGCCATGAGCCGGCGCTTTATCGGTCCGACGCTCTGGACGATTCCCATTCCGAAGCGGCGGATCGCCGAGGCGGTTCGGCCCGGCACTCCGTAGATCCGGGTCAGGCCGTCGGTGGCGGCCGCGACGGTCAGGGTGTCGAGGCTCCGCCAGCGCTCGTAGCGGGCGAGGAGCTGGGAGTCGCCGGGATCGAGGCCCAGGCGGGCGCCTTCGACCAGGACCTGGGCGAGAGCGGCGACGTCGCGGAAGCCGAGATTGAGGCCCTGGCCCGCGATCGGGTGGATTCCGTGGGCCGAGTCGCCCGCCAGCGCCAGCCGCTGTGCGGTCATCGTCGCCGCATGGTGAAAGCCGAGCGGATAGTTCCAGCGCGGCCCGGCGAGACTCACCTCGCCGAGAAAACCGCCCATCCTTTTTGAGATTTCATGGGCCATGGCCCGGTCCGGAAGGTCGATCACCGCCGCCGAATCGACCGCCGGCACCGACCAGACGATCGCCGACCTGGTGCCCGGAAGGAGCGGCAGGATCGCGAACGGGCCGGAGGGATAGAA
This sequence comes from Sphingomonadales bacterium, assembly GCA_038257735.1. Lineage (GTDB taxonomy): Bacteria > Pseudomonadota > Alphaproteobacteria > Sphingomonadales > Sphingomonadaceae > Allosphingosinicella. The sequence continues at coordinate 51,831 of JBBSIZ010000002.1, forward strand.
GATTTCGTACGCGGCGTTTTCGTGATTCCGTTCATGCTCGATCGTCAGCACCACCGCCTGATAATCGTAGCTCCAGCGGGCGAGCGGGATGCCGGCCGCCTCCCGGGTCGGGGAGTTGCGGCCCTCCGCTCCGACCAGCAATTGTCCGGCGACGGCGCGGCCGTCCTCGAGCGCGACCCGGACACCGGACGAGTCGCGGACGATTTCAGCGGCCCTGGCCGGCATCAGCAATTTCACCCGGCCGGCATCGAGCGCGGCTTCGCGAAGTACCTGCCGAAGCCGCCAATTCTCGACCATGATTCCGAGCGGATCGTCCGCGTCGGGCGAGTCGAAGACGATTCCGCCCGGCTGGAGCCCCTCGCTGACCCGGATGGAATGGATCGGGCAGCCTTCGCCCTCCAGCCGGCCGGCGATTCCGATCGCTTCCAGCATCCGCCACGAGGCGCCGGCGATCGCCGTGGCGCGGCCGTCGAAGGCGGGGGCGCGGCCGTCGAAGGCGGGGGCGAGGTTCCTCTCTGGATCGGCCGGGTCGACGACGATCGCCGAAAGGCCGTGCCGGTCGAGAGCGACGGCAAGGGTCAGTCCGATGAGCCCGCCGCCCAGAATGATGACGTCCGCGCGATCCATGTTCAGCCTTCCAGATGATTTTACCGCCCTACCGATGCAAAGCTGCAACGCCAAGCGCTTGACCGGGGACTCCCGAGGGGCGCATTGTCGCTCTCGGAACATTTGGGGCACGGGGAATGGCGGCTTCAGCAGCGCAGAGCGCCCGTCAGCTGAGACTGGCGCAGTGGCGGACGGGGATGAGGAACGGGATGCGCCGAAGCTGGGCGCTGCTGATCGGCGGCGCGCTCGGCGGCGCGGCCCTGCTTCTGCTTCTGGCACTGGTCAGCTACCAGTCGACCGACCCTTCCCTCAACACCGCCGCGGCGGGCCCGGTCAGGAACTGGGCGGGCGCCCCCGGGGCGTGGATCGCCGACTTGCTGCTCAGCCTGTTCGGTCCGCCGGGGGCGCTGCTTCTCCCCCTGATCGCGCTGCTCGGGATACGGATCGCGACCGGAGCCCCGTCGACTCGCTGGCCGCGCTCGATCGGCCTCACTTTGCTCGGGCTGATCCTGGCCGGCGGAGCCGCCTCCCTGCTCGTCGGCGAAGCGGTCAACGGCCTTCCGGCGAGCTGGGGCGGCGCCGCCGGCCTGTCGCTCGCCAAGCTCGTCGAGCTCGGCCTGGGGGCGATCGGCGAGCCGGGGATCGCCGAGCCCTTCCGGATCGTCACGGTCGGCCTCCTGGGCGCGCTGGGCGCCGCTTCGTGCTGGTTCGGTCTCGGGCTTCGGCCCGAAGAGCGCGCCTGGATCGCCTCGCGCCGGCTGCCGAGGCGGGATCGCGGCTTCCCGGACGACGGCGACGAGCTTCCGGAGCCGGCGGACCGGCCCGCGCGCACTCCGGTAATCGCCTCGGCCGAGCCCCCCCGGACCGTCATCAACGACCGGGTGCGCACCCCGGCACAGGCGAAGCGGCCGCTTCGCGAGCGCCAGGCGTCGCTGGCGCTCGGAGACAGCTATCAGCTGCCCGGGATCGAGCTTCTCTCCCCGGCCCCGCCTCCGGTCGGCGGAGCGCTCGACAAAGCGAGCCTGGAGCGCAATGCGCGCCTGCTCGAGTCCGTTCTCGAAGACTTTTCGGTGAAGGGCGAGATCGTCGAGGTGCGCCCCGGCCCGGTGGTCACCATGTACGAGCTCGAGCCGGCGAGCGGAATCAAGGCGAGCCGGGTGATCCAGCTCGCCGACGACATCGCCCGCAACATGTCCGCCCTCTCGGCCCGGGTCGCCACCATCCCGGGGCGGAGCGTGATCGGAATCGAGCTGCCCAATCCGAAGCGCGAGATGGTGGTCCTCTCCGAGCTGATCGCGAGCCACGCCTTCGAGGATCAGGTCGCCCAGCTTCCGATCGTGCTCGGCAAGAACATCTCCGGCGATCCGGTCGTCGCCGATCTCGCGCCGATGCCGCATCTGCTCGTCGCCGGAACCACCGGTTCGGGCAAGTCGGTCGGACTCAACTGCATGATCCTCTCCCTGCTCTACCGGCTCACGCCCGAGCAGTGCAAAATGATCATGATCGATCCGAAGATGCTGGAGCTGAGCAGCTACGACGACATCCCGCATCTGCTCGCTCCGGTGGTGACAGAGCCCGCCAAGGCGATCCGCGCCCTCAAGTGGACGGTCGAGCAGATGGAGGAGCGCTATCGGATGATGGCTTCGGTCGGGGTCCGGCAGCTTTCCAGCTTCAATGCCAAGGTGCGCGAATCGAAGGCCAAGGGCCAGGCGATGGGGCGACGGGTCCAGACCGGCTACGATCCGGAAACCGGACAGCCCAAATATGAGATGGAGGAGCTGGATTACGAGGTCCTGCCCCAGATCGTCGTCGTCGTCGACGAGCTCGCCGACCTGATGATGACCGCGGGCAAGGAGGTCGAGTTCCTGATCCAGCGCCTCGCCCAGAAGGCGCGCGCCGCCGGGATCCACCTGATCATGGCGACCCAGCGCCCCTCGGTCGACGTCATCACCGGGGTCATCAAGGCCAACCTTCCGACCCGGATCAGCTTCGCGGTCACCTCCAAGATCGATTCGCGGACCATCCTCGGCGAGCAGGGCGCCGAGCAGCTGCTCGGCAAGGGCGACATGCTCTACATGCCCGGCGGCAAGCAGATCGCCCGGGTCCACGGCCCCTTCGTCTCGGACGAGGAGGTGCGCGCCGTCGCCGACCATTGGCGGGCGCAGGGCCAGCCCAGCTACGTTCAGGCCGTCACCGAGGAGCCGGAGGACGGCGGCTACATGTTCGAAGGCCAGCCGACCGGCGAGGACGATCCCGAGGCGCAGCTCTACCGCAAGGCGGTCCAGACGGTCGCGGAGAGCCAGAAGGCCTCGACCTCCTACCTCCAGCGCCAGCTCCGGGTCGGCTACAACAATGCCGCGCGGCTGATCGAGCGGATGGAGAAAGACGGAATCGTCAGCGCCCCCGACCATGTCGGCCGACGAGAGGTGCAGGTCGATCCCGAGGGCCGGCCGCTTTAGAATGCCCCTCTCCCTGAAGGGGAGAGGGTGAAGGGAACCCGGCGGGTTCAGAGGGCATTCAAGCTGGAACGGCTAGCGCCTTTTCAAACTTCCACTGATGGAGACTTTATGATGTTGCGTTTGAAGACGCTCGCCTTCGCCGCCGCGCCGGTCGCGGCCGCCGCGATGCTGGTTCCTCAGGCACCGGTCGTCGCCCAGTCCGGCACACCGCTCACCCAGGTGACGGCCCACCTCAAGGCGGTCAACACGATGACGGCGAGCTTTCGCCAGACCGACCGCAAAGGCCGGGCGCTGACCGGAACGATGACCCTGAAGCGGCCGGGCAAGCTTCGCTTCCAGTATCAGAAGGGCGTACCGATGCTGATCGTCGCCGACGGCCGCAAGCTCAACATGATCGACTATGAGACGGGCCGGGTCGACGGCTGGCCGATCGGCAACTCGCCGTTGGGAGTGCTTCTCAACCCGAACCCGGACCTCGACCGGATCGCAAAGGTGGTCCGCAACGATTCGCAGACCATGCTCGTCCAGGCGCGCGATCCCAGGAAGCCGGAATTCGGGACGATCACGCTCGGCTTCGCCAAGGTGGGAAGCGCCCCTTCGGGCCTGCTGCTCCAGGGCTGGACCGTTGTCGACGCCCAGAACAACCGGACGACGGTGAAGCTTTCGGGACAGCGCTTCAACGTGCCGGTCGCCGACAGCGCCTTCACCTTCCAGCGACCGACGAAAGGCCGGAAAGGCTGAGGGCCATTCATCGCGGCGACAGGAATGAGACCCTAAAACATCAATTGCGATTGCGGGAGGTCGCTGTCGGGTTTTCCCCCTGTTGCCCGGCGTGCCGCCGTAATCGCGCCTCGCGTAGACCACGCTTGGTTGGCCCTCGCTCCACGCCCCCGGAGCGGGGGCCTTTAACTTTTGGGGCGCCCCCGTCATCGACACGAAACGCCCACCCGGTTAGAGCTTCGAGCCATGGCCTCCGCTCTCAAGATCGCTTCCTGGAACATCAATTCCGTGCGGGCGCGCATGGAGATCGTCGAGAAATTCCTGATCGAGGAATCGCCCGACATATTGTGCCTGCAGGAGATCAAGGTCTGCGATTCGGACTTTCCGGCGGGCATGTTCCACCGCCTGGGCTACGTCCACCAGATCGTCTGCGGCCAGCGAATGCACCATGGCGTTGCGATCCTCAGCCGCCTGCCGGCGCTCGAGGAGGAACGGCACGACTGGCAGGCCAACGGCGAGGCTCGGCACATCGGGGTCCGGCTGGAATGCGGGATCCGGCTCGAGAACGTCTACGTCCCGGCCGGCGGCGACACCCCCGATCGCGAGGTCAATCCCAAATTCGGGCAGAAGCTCGACTTCATCGAGCGGATGACCCGCTGGTCGGAAGCCTGCGCCTGCCCGACCATCCTGGTCGGCGACTTCAACGTCGCGCCGCTCGAATGCGACGTGTGGAGCCACAAGCAGCTGATCAACGTCGTCAGCCACACGCAAGTCGAGGTCGAGGCGCTGAACAGGCTCCAGCGGAGCAACGACTGGGTCGACCTCGGCCGCCATTTCCACCCGGCGCCGAAGCGGCTCCACACCTGGTGGAGCTACCGCCCGCCCGCCTGGACCAAGCACGACCGCGGCCGCCGCCTCGACCATATGTGGGCGACCGCGGACGTCGCGCGCCAGGCGCTCCGCCACGTCGTCCACGAGCCTTGCCGCAACTGGACCCGACCTTCGGACCATGTCCCACTGGTCACGGAATTCTCGGTTTGAGCGGAGGGCGCGACGTCGCCCGGGCGATCGACTCGCTTCGACGCGGCTGGCCGATCCGAATCGGCGGAATCAGCTTCCTCGCCGTCGAAACCGCCGACGATGCGGCGCTCGGCGCCTTCGATTCGGGCGGGCCCTCCGATCTGCTCATCTCCGGCCATCGCGCTGTGACTCTGAAGCTCGCCAACCAGCGCGACGCGGTGCCGAGCGGTCCGGTCAGGATCGAGCGGAGCGCGATGAGCCTTGCCGAGGCGACCGCTTTGGCCGACCCGGCGCTCGATCTCTCGCGCCCGCTGAAGGGTCCCTTCCGCGCCAGGGAGGTGGGATTCGACCAGGCCGCCCGAGCCGCGATCACCTTGGCTCGGCGCGCCGGCCTTCTGCCGGCCCTGTTCCTCGACGGCCGGCCCGGGAAGGATAGCGTCGCCCTGTCGCCCGAGGATGTCGACTCGTTCGAGCACGCCTCCTCGCTCAGGATCGCCTCGCGCGCCAGGCTGCCGACCCGCTTCGCCGAGCAGGCGGAGATCGTCGCCTATCGCTCGGAGGAGGACGGCGCCGAGCATGTCGCCCTGCTGATCGGAACGCCGTCCGGAAATCCTCCGCTCGTCCGCCTCCACAGCGAATGCCTGACCGGCGACGTTCTCGGTTCCCTGAAATGCGATTGCGGGCCGCAGCTCGACGCCGCGCTCGAATCGATCGCCGCTTCGGGCTGGGGAATCCTCCTCTATCTGCGCCAGGAGGGGCGGGGCATCGGCCTCGTCAACAAGCTTCGCGCCTATGCGCTCCAGGACCAGGGCTTCGACACGGTCGATTCCAACCTTCGACTCGGCTTCGCCGACGACGAGCGTCACTACACGCTCGCCGCCCGGATGCTGTCGGCCCTCGCCCAGGACGAGGTTCGGCTGCTCACCAACAATCCGCGCAAGGTCGAAGGGCTCGAGGCGGCAGGCATCGGAGTGACCGAGCGGGTGCCGATCCGGGCCGACAAAAACGCCCACAACCGGGACTATCTGGAAACCAAGCGCTCGCGAAGCGGGCACCAGCTCTGACGCCATGACGGCGGACCGCCATCCCGGCATGACGAGATCGAGACCCTCCGGCGCAGGTCAGCGCCTCGAATCTCAGCTCCGGTCTCCGAACAGGGCGGTGCCGACCCGGACATGGGTTGCGCCGGTCGCGACCGCGGTCTCGTAATCGCCGGACATGCCCATGCTGAGGCCCGGAAGGCCATGCCTGCGGCCGAGCCTTGCGAGGAGCGCGAAATAGGGCGCCGGCTCCACATCGGCGGGAGGAATGCACATCAGTCCGGCGATCGGAAGGCCGGCCTCGCGCGCGCTCTCCACCAGCCCCGGCAGGTCCGCGACCGCGCAGCCGCCCTTTTGGGGTTCGTCGCCGATATTGACCTGGAGGAAGCAATCCGGCCGCCGGCCCGCCTTCGCCATCGCCTCGGCGAGCGCCCCGACCAGCGAAGGCCGGTCGACCGAGTGGATCGAATCGAACAAAGCGACCGCGTCGCCCGCCTTGTTGGACTGCAGGCTGCCGATCAAATGGAGGCGAAGGGCGGGCGTCTCCGCCTTCAGCGCCGGCCACTTCTCCTGGGCCTCCTGGACCCGATTCTCGCCATACTCGAATTGTCCGGCTTCGATCAGGGGCCGGATCGACTCGGGGCCGCGGGTCTTGGAGACGGCGACCAGAATGATGTCGCCCGCCGGGCGGGCGGCGATCCGGGCGGAGCGCCCGATCGCGCCCCTTACGTCCTCGAGCCGCTGTGCGGGTGATGCGCCGGTCATCCGGCTGCTATAGGAAGCGCCATGCCCCGCCGCCAGCCTCTGCCGCGCCTATGGCTGATGACCGACGAACGCCAGGGCGACGGCCTGTGGAATGCGCTTGAGCTTCTGCCGAAGGGCTCCGGCGTGGTGTTCCGCCATTACGGCCTCGCTCCGGCGGAGCGGCGGAAGCTGTTCGACCGAGTGCGGAGGGTGGCGAAACGCCGGCGGCTGCTCCTCCTCGCTCATGGCAGGGGGCTTCGCGGCGACGGGATACATGGCGGCCGCGGCGGCGGGTTCAGAAGCGCCTCGGCCCACGACCTGCGCGAGCTGAAGTCCGCGGAGCGCGCCGGTGCGAAGCTGGTCTTCCTCTCCCCGGCCTTCCCGACCCGGTCCCATCCCGGCGCCACGGCGCTCGGACCCGTGCGTTTCGGACTGATTGCGGCCCAGGCCAGGGTGCCGGTCATCGCGCTCGGCGGGGTGGACGCGCGCAAGGCGCGGCGGCTGCCCCATATCTACGGCTGGGCCGGCATCGACGCCTGGATGTCCTCCCCACCGTGAGATGGGGAGGATATTAAAAGCGGAAGGCGGTGCCGACGTAGACGGCCTGGCTGTCGCCGCGCGGATCGGCCAGCGCCTCGAGCCGGTCGCGCTGGATCTTGTAGCGGACTCCGCCGGTGACATCGAGGTTGCGGGCGATCCGGTATGAGCCGCCCACCCCGACCGTATAGCTCTCATCCTCGGCGAGAATCCGCGGAGTCGAATCGTCGGCCTTGGCGACCCCGGCCTCGGCGCGGGCGGTAAAGCGACTGCCCGAATAGCTGACTTCGACCTCCGCGGCCTTGCGTCCGCCGGGGAGGGTGCCGCCCTTGACGGAATCGACATCTCCGGAAAGCGCGAATCGCTTCCAGCCGACCGAGGCGCCGAGATTGTAGACGGTGGGCGTGATCGCGGTGACGGGAGTGGCCGACACGTCGGCGGCCCGGCGCACGGTCGATGCGGGGGTGGCCGCCCGGGCGCGGATCGCGACGCGAATCGACTGGCTCCGGTTGACCGAGGTCGGCGCCGGGGTGAATCTGAAGCTGTTGCCCTGGACTCCGCGGCGGGCGAGCTCGGCGGCCAGGCGGGGATCGGCGACGGCGGGGGTGAACGTGCCGGCGCGAAGCGAGGCTGCGGGCCGCGGCTTCTTCGCCGGCTGGCTGCTCGCGGCGAGGGCGGGGGTAAGCACCAGCGACAGCGCGACGAGCGCCGCGCTTCCTGCTCCACCGATGCCACCGAGCTTCCCAATCACGTCACGCGACTCCCGTATCGAAGCGGATGTAGTACGTCCCGGGCGGTCAAACCAGCGAAGCGCAAGGAGTGGGCACGAATCGTTCCGGCATGTTGCATCTTTTCCACAGCCCGCCTCGAGGTGGCAGCATAACGACCGACATCGGGCTTGGGTCCGTGTGTGCGGGAGAGACGGCTTGCCGCCCGCGTGGCGCGTTCTATAACGGCGCTCGACCCCTCGTAGTTTCCAAGGACACAATCTTCATGCGACGCGCTGATATTCTGGCCCTGACGATCGTCGGCGCCCTTGGCCTTTCCGCCTGCGGCTTCGTTCGGGAGGACATCAACAAGTCGCTCGGGCGCGGCAGCGGCGACCGGGTGCGCGAGGCGGATCTGGCCGCGTCTCAGGTGACGACGATCGGCGTCAATTCCTACCTCTGGCGCGCCGCGCTCGAGACGCTTTCCTTCGCGCCGATGGCCCAGGTCGATTCGAACGGCGGAGTGATGGTCACCGACTGGTACAGCAATCCCGGCTCGCCGGGCGAGCGGGTCAAGGTCACCGCCACCATCCTCGATCGCGACCTTCGCGCCGATGCGCTTCGAATCGCCGCCTCGCGGCAGGTGCTGACCAGCGGCCAGTGGGTCGACGCGCCGGTGGCCGCGGCGACCGTCCAGAAGCTCGAGGAGATCATCCTCACCCGAGCCCGGGACCTCCGCCGGAACGCCATCGCCAGCTAAGGAACAGACATGGCGGCGCGTTTCAACCCGCTCGAGGCCGACGCGCGCTGGCAGAAGCTGTGGGAAGAGCAAGGCACCTTCCACGCTTCCGGCGAGGGCGACCGGCCCCGCGCCTACGTCCTGGAGATGTTCCCCTATCCGTCGGGGCGCATCCATATGGGGCACGTCCGCAACTATACGATGGGCGACGTGCTCGCCCGCTATCGCCGGATGAACGGCTTCGACGTCCTTCATCCGATGGGATGGGACGCCTTCGGAATGCCGGCCGAGAATGCGGCGATGGAGAAGAAGGTCCATCCCGGGGAATGGACCCGCTCGAACATCGACACGATGCGGGGACAGCTCAAGCGCCTCGGCTTCGCCCTCGACTGGAGCCGCGAGCTCGCCACCTGCGACCCTGACTATTACGGCCACGAGCAGGCGCTGTTCCTCGACCTTCACGAAGCGGGGCTGGTCTACCGCAAGCAGAGCGAGGTCAATTGGGACCCGGTCGACATGACCGTCCTCGCCAATGAGCAGGTGATCGACGGCCGCGGCTGGCGCTCCGGCGCCCTCGTCGAGCGGCGCAAGCTCAGCCAGTGGTTCCTCAGGATCACCGACTTCGCCGACGAGCTGCTCGACGGCCTGGGCGAGCTCGACCAGTGGCCCGACAAGGTCCGCCTGATGCAGGAAAACTGGATCGGCAAGAGCCGGGGGATGAAGTTTCGGTTCGACACGATGCCGAGCGATGAAACCGAATCGATCCAAGTCTTCACCACCCGTCCGGATACGATCTTCGGCGCCAGCTTCGTCGCCGTCTCGCCGGACCATCCCTTCGCGGCCGAGGCCGCAAATCGGAGCCCGGCGGTTGCCGAGTTCATCGCGCGCTGCAAGCAAGGCGGCACGACGGCGGCCGAGCTGGAAACCGCCGAAAAGCTGGGCCTTGAGATTGGCGAGGTCCTGCATCCGCTCGATGGCGGCTGGACGCTGCCCGTCTACATCGCGAACTTCGTATTGATGGATTACGGAACCGGCGCCATTTTCGGATGTCCGGGCCACGACCAGCGCGACCTTGATTTCGCCCGCAAATACGGCCTGGAAGTCACCCGGGTCGTCGCGCCTTCTCCGGAGGAAGCCGAGGAGCCGATCGGCGACGAAGCCTATACCGGGCCCGGCCGGCTGGTGAACAGCCGCTTCCTCGACGGCCTGACCGCCGAAGACGCCATCCGCGAGGTGATCGCGCGCGCGGAGGCGGAGGGATGGGGCGAGGGCACGACGGTCTGGCGGCTCCGCGACTGGGGGGTTTCACGGCAGCGTTACTGGGGGACTCCGATCCCGATCGTCCATTGCGGGGCCTGCGGTCCCGTCGCCGTGCCGCGCGACCAGCTCCCCGTCGTCCTGCCCGAGGATATCGACTTCGAGACCCCCGGCAATCCGCTCGACCGCCATCCGACCTGGAGCGAGGTCGACTGCCCGGACTGCGGCGCCCCGGCCCGGCGCGAGACCGATACGCTCGACACCTTCGTCGATTCGTCCTGGTATTTCATCCGCTTCGCAAGCCAGCCCGCCGATGCTCCGTTCGACAAGGCGGAGGCCGAGCGCTGGCTCCCGGTCGATCAATATATCGGTGGGGTCGAGCATGCGATCCTCCACCTTCTCTACGCCCGCTTCTGGACCAGGGCGCTTCGGCGAATCGGCAAGCTCGACGTCGAGGAGCCGTTCGAGGGCCTGTTCACCCAGGGCATGGTCACTCACCTCACCTTCCAGGATTCGGACGGCAAGTGGCTGACTCCCGACGAAGCCGAAAGTCACGGCGGTCCGGTCATCCGGGGCCGGGTCGAGAAGATGTCCAAGTCGAAGCGCAACACGGTCGATCCGGAGCCGATCGTCGACCAATATGGCGCCGACGCGGTGCGCTGGTTCATGCTCTCCGACAGCCCGCCCGAGCGCGACCTCGAATGGAGCGAGGCCGGGATCCAGGGGAGCTGGCGCTTCGTCCAGAGGATCTGGCGTCTTGCCGCCGAGGAAGCGGAGCGAGGCTCGTCGACCTGGCTCGGCGAGGGCGACGATTTGGCGCTCGACCGCAAGGTCCACCGCGCGATCGCCGCCGTCGGTGCCAATATCGAGGCGCTCGCCTTCAACAAGGCGGTCGCCAATCTCTACGAGCTGACCAGCACTCTGGAAAAGGCGCCCGCCTCGCCGTCGAGAAGCAGGGCCGTCGAAACCCTCATCCGGCTCGCCGCGCCGATGGTGCCGCATCTCGCCGAGGAAGCCTGGTCGGCCATGGGGCGCGACGGATTGATCGCACAGGCCGAATGGCCGGCCGCCGATCCGGCCCTGCTCGTCGAGGAGGATGTGACGATCGCGGTCCAGGTCAACGGCAAACTGCGCGATACACTGGCCGCGCCCAAGGGGGCCGCCAAGGAGGCGCTCGAAGAAATGGCGCTCGCTTCGGAGAAGGTGATCCGGGCCCTCGAGGGCAAGGCTCCCCGCAAGGTGATCGTCGTCCCCGACCGGCTGGTGAATATCGTCGCATGAAACGGCTCCTCCCCTTGACCCTGCTCCTTGCCGGATGCGGGCTTCAGCCCCTCTACGGCGGCGGCGCCTCGGGATCGGTGGCGCAGACTCTGCGCTCTGTGACGGTCGGCCCGATCGAAGGGCGCTCGGGGTGGCTGGTTCGGACCGCGCTCGAGGACAGGCTGGGAGTCCCGCAGGCCGGGGCCGCGGCCTACCGGCTCGAAATACTGCTCGACGACGAAATCGCCGGCTTCGGTATCCGCCGCGACGACGCAGTCACGCGCGAGCGGCGGACCTTGCGGGCGCGCTACCGGCTGGTCGACGTGGCAAAGGGCACGGTCCTGCTCGACGCCACCGCTGGCTCCGACGCGGGGATCGACGTGGTCGGCTCCGAATATGCGACGGTCGCGGCCGAGCAGACCGCGCTCGAACGGCTTTCGAAAGAGGTCGCCGACCAGATCGTCACCCGAGTCGCCCTCTATGTGCGGCGGAGCGGCAACAGGCCGTGAAAGCGAAGCGCGCCGAGATGGAACGGGCGCTGAAGAGACCTTCGGCCTATCGCTTCTTCCTCCTCTACGGCCCCGACGATTCGGGATCGCGTTCGCTGATAAAGGTCGCGGCCTCCGGGGCCGGCGCCGAAGCGGAGCGGGTCGAGCTGACCGGGGCCGAGCTGAAGGCGGATCCGGCCCGGCTCGCCGATGAGGCGGCCTCGATCTCCCTGTTCGGAGGCGCCCGCTACATCGTCGTGCAGCCGGCCGGGGACGAGTGCCTGGCGGCGGTCGAAGCGCTGCTCCAGGCGCCGGCGGCGGGCAATCCGGTGCTTCTGATCGCCGGAGCCCTCAAGCCGGCGTCGAAGCTCCTCAAGCTCGCCATCGCCGAGCCGGCCGCTTTGGCCCTGGCGAGCTATGCGCCGGAAGGGCAGGAGGCCGAGCGGCTGGTGACCGACATGGCGAGGGCCGAGGGGCTGAACGTCCGTCCCGACGTCGCCCGGCGCCTCGCCGACGCCTGCGCCGGCAACCGGGCGATCCTCGCACTGGAGCTTCAGAAGCTGGCCTTGTACCTCGACTCCGATCCCGGCCGGCCGCAGAGTCTAGACCATGACGCGCTGGACTCGGTCGGAGCCGCGGCGGAGGAGGGCGATCTCAGCCGGCTCGTCGACTCCGTCGGCAACGGCAATGCCGGGATGCTGCAGTCCGAGCTTCTGAGGCTTTCCAGCGAAGGCATAGAGGGTATCCCGCTGATCCGGGCGGTGCTTCGCCGGATGAGCCTTCTGTCCCGCCTGCGCGCCCAGGTCGAGCTCGGGTCGAGCCCCGGAGCAGTCATGGCGTCACATGGCAAGTCATTGTTCTGGAAGGAAAAAGACTCGATCGGCCATCAGCTCTCGCGGTGGCGCCCGGAGGCGCTGGCGCGGAGCGTCAGCCGCCTTCTGGAGGCGGAGCGGCAGGTGAAGGCTTCGGGCGGGCTGGGTCCCACGGCCGTCGACGAGGAGCTGTTCGCCATCTGCCGCCAGGCCGCTCGGCTGCGTTAGCGAGGACGGCGCCGCGGTTCGGGAATCGCCCGGAATCGCCACGGACCGCCACGGATCGCCACGGATCGCCCCTTTTGGCGACGCGACGAACGATCAGATCTTCTCGCCGCTGAGGCGCTGGCAGATCATGTCGAGCTGGTCGAGCGTCGAGTAACCGAGGGCGACGGTGCCGCCGTCGGGCTTGTGGGCGATCTTGACCTTGAGGCCGAGCATGTCGCCGAGCTGCCGTTCGAGCGCCCCGATGTCGGCGCCCGCGCCCTGGATTTCGAGCTTGCCCTGGCGCTCGCGGCCGGGCTTGCCGAGGCGGACGAGCTTCTCGACCTGGCGCACCGACAGGCCGCGCTCGACCGCCTCGCGGGCCAGTCCTTCGGGATCTCTCGCCCCGAGCAATGCCCGGGCATGACCCATGGTGAGCTCCCCGGCCTCCACCAGATGTCTCACCCGTTCCGGAAGGTCGAGCAATCTCATCAAATTGGCGACATGGCTCCGGCTCTTGCTGACGAGCTTGCCGAGCTCTTCCTGAGTATGGCCATATTCGTCGATCAGCCGCCTATAGCCTTCCGCTTCCTCGAGCGCATTGAGGTCCCGGCGCTGGATATTCTCGAGCAACGCGACTTCGAGGGTCTCGGCATCGTCGAAATCCCGGACGATGACCGGGATTTCGTGAAGCCGGGCGCGCTGGGCCGCCCGCCAGCGCCGCTCGCCCGCCACGATCTGATAGCGATGGCCGTGGGGCCGCACCACGATCGGCTGGATGAGGCCGCGCTGCCTGATCGAGGCGGCAAGCTCGTCGAGCGCCTCCTCGTCGAAATGGCGGCGCGGCTGATCGAGATGGGGCTCGATCGATGAGACCGGCATCATCTGGATCCCGCCTCGCGCCGGGGGGACGCCGCCGGCGACGGGCGCCTCCTGGGCCACTTCGCCGAGCAGCGAGGAGAGGCCGCGGCCGAGGCCCGACGGGCGCTTGCGGGCGGGCATGTCGTCGCTCATGCCGCCGCCGCCGCCTTGGGCAGCCGTCCGATCAGCTCCCGGGCCAGAGCGATATAGGCCTCGGAGCCCGGGCAGCGATGGTCGTAGATGAGCGCGGGTATGCCGTGGCTCGGCGCTTCGGAAAGCCGGACGTTGCGCGGAATCACCGTCTCGAACACGATTTTGCCGAGGCAGGCGCGGACGTCGTCGGCGACCTGCGACGAAAGATTGTTCCGGCGATCGAACATGGTCAGCGCCACTCCGAGGATCGAAAGCTCCGGATTGAACCTCGCCCGGATCCGCTCGATCGTCTGCAGAAGCTGGCTAAGCCCTTCCAATGCGAAGAATTCCGTCTGAAGCGGAACCAGGATCGACTGGGCGGCGACGAGCGCGTTGATGGTCAACAGCCCAAGGCTCGGCGGACAGTCGATCAGGCAGACATCCCAGCGGGCCGGAGCGGCGTCCATGACATTGTCGAGCCTGTGAGTCCTTTCCTCGAGCGAGACCAACTCGATCTCGGCCCCCGACAGGTCGACCGTCGCCGGCACGAGATCGAGACGCGGCACCCTGGTCGGAACCACCGCCTCCTCGAGCGTGGCGCCACCGGTCAGCACGTCGTAGCTGGAGCGGTCGCGAAGCGCATGGCCGATCCCGAGCCCGGTCGAGGCATTGCCCTGCGGATCGAGGTCGATCAGAAGCACCCGCCAGCCGGTCGCGGCGAGCGCGGTGGCGAGGTTGATCGCAGTCGTGGTCTTTCCGACCCCGCCTTTCTGGTTGGCGACCGCGATCCGGATCAAGTTCTTCCCCTCGGCTTTTGGCGAACCCGGGTCGCGACGACGATCTTTGCTTCGGCGTCGGTGAGGCTCGGTTCGAGACGGAAGTCACCTTGCCATGAAGAAAGCGCCGCTTCCAGTTCGGACTTGGCGTTGCGGCCCTTGGGCAGGATCCAGACTGTCCCAGGCATGGAAAAGCGTTCCGCCAGAGCCAGCAGCTTCGGCAAGGGAGCGAAGGCGCGGGCGCTGATCACGTCGAACGGCCGGGCGGGGGCCGTTTCCAGCCTGGAACACAGGATCTCGACTCTTTCCGCGACTCCGAGCGTCGACGCCGCGGCGCGAAGAAAGTCGGCGCGAAGCCGTCGCGATTCGACCAAGACGACGCTGGCCGAGTGGAAAAGCGGGATAAGCAGCCCCGGGAAGCCGGCTCCGCTTCCCAAGTCCAGCCAGGAACGCGCATCCCCGGGAGCGAAGCGGATAAGCTGCGCCGAATCGAGGATATGGCGCTCCCAGAGCGTCTCGAGCGAGGCTTTGGAGACGAGGTTCTGGCGCTCGCTCTCGGAGCGCAGCAAGGCGGCGAAAGCCTCAAGGCGCTCGATTGTTTCACGTGGAACATCGAGCAGTCGCTTCACCTCGAACTCGTCCATCAGGCCGCTTTTCGCCGGGAATGGACCAGGATCGCCGCCAGCGCAGCCGGAGTGATGCCGCGGATTCGCCGCGCCGCGCCAAGAGTCGAGGGTCGTGCGGCATTCAGGCGCTCCGCCATCTCCACGGAGAGGCCGGCAATCGCGGCATATTCGATGCCGGCGGGGATTCGGACATTCTCGTCGCTGCGCAGCCTCGCCACTTCAGCCTGCTGGCGCTGGACATAGGGGGCGTAGCGATGATCCTCCACCGCTTCTTCGAGGAGGCGTGAAGGAAATTCAGCCATGGGCGGCACCAGCCTCAGCAGCTCCGAAACGCCCAATTCCGGAAAGCGGAGCCATTCGGTCAGCGGCCGGCGGCGGCCGTCGTCACCGACAGAGATTCCGGCGCCTCGAAGCTCGGCGGGGCTGTGCATTGCGGCGAGATGCCGTTCAACCGCCCCGCGCCGGCGTTGCCGCGCCTTGAAATGCCGCCGTCGCTCCGGCCCGACGCACCCTGCCGCGATTGCCCCGGGGGTCAGACGCGCCTCGGCATTGTCGGCTCGGAGCCTAAGCCGGAACTCCGCCCGCGCCGTGAGCATCCGGTAGGGCTCGGTGACACCCTGAAGGATGAGATCGTCGACCATCACTCCGATATAGCTCTCGCTCCGGTCGAACAGGATCGGGCCCCGGCCGGCCGCTTTGGCCGCCGCATTGGCCCCGGCGACGAGCCCCTGGGCCGCGGCCTCCTCATAGCCGGTGGTGCCGTTGATCTGGCCGGCCAGATACAGGCCCTCCACGTCCCGCACTTCCAGGCTCGGGTCGAGGATCCGGGGATCGACATGGTCATATTCGACGGCATAGCCGGGCTGAAGGATCTCCGCCCGCTCCAGTCCGGCCATGGACCGGACCATGTTCAGCTGCACGTCCTCGGGAAGCGACGTCGAGATTCCGTTCGGATAGACCGCCATATCGTCCAGGCCCTCGGGCTCCAGGAAAATCTGGTGGCCGTCGCGGTCGGCGAAGCGGTGGACCTTGTCTTCGATCGACGGACAATAACGCGGCCCGACGCCGCTTATGTCGCCCGCGAAAAGAGGCGAGCGATCCAGATTCGATCGGACGATGTCGTGGGTCGCCGCGTTGGTTCGGGCAATCGCGCAGAAGAGTTGAGGCGCGAGGCGGCCATCCGTCATCGGCGACATCGTCCATTCGGAAGCATCCGATTCCTGGCGCTCCAGCTTGGCCCAGTCGATGGTTCGGCCGTCGAGCCGGGGCGGAGTTCCCGTCTTGAGCCGGGCCAAGGGAAGGCCGAGCTCGCGGAGCTGACGAGCGAGTGAAGTCGCGGCGCGCTCCCCGATCCGGCCGCCGGCCCGGCTGGTCCGTCCGAAATGCAGCTTCGCTCCGAGGAAGGTGCCCGTCGCCAGGATGACGGCCGTCGCCTGAATCGCCCGGCCGTCGGCAAGATCGAGCCCGGCGACCCGGCGTCCGTCCAGCCGAAGCGCCGCGGCTTCGCCCTCCACGATCTCGAGCCCATCCTGCTCGTCCAGCATCCGATGGATGGCCGCCTTGTAGAGCCGCCGGTCGGCCTGCACACGGGGGCCGCGCACGGCCGCGCCCTTGCTTGCATTGAGCATCCGATAGTGAATGCCCGCCTGGTCCGTTGCCCGACCGATCAAGCCGTCGCAGGCGTCGACCTCCCGGACGAGGTGACCCTTGCCCAAGCCGCCGATCGCCGGGTTGCACGACATGGCGCCAATCTGGTCGCGCGCGAAGCTGACCAAGGCGACGCGCGCACCAATGCGCGCCGCCGCCGCCGCCGCCTCGCAGCCGGCATGGCCGCCGCCCACGACGAGGATATCGAAATGCCGATTCATCGGCCCGCCTCTACATGTTCCACGTGGAACATGTCACCCTGACAGAAGCTGAGGCCGCATTGGGCAGCCGACTGCGCGAATTACTCGATTCAGATGCATTTCGAGAGTCTTTACGTGACGAGTAGTAAATTCGTGTCGACGCACGAGGAGCGAACATGGCCTACGATTCGCGAAGCCGCGCACTCGGCCCCAGAGCATGATCGGTTCAGGTTACACTCTCCGTCATTGCGAGCGAAGCGAAGCAATCCAGAGCGGCCTTCCACGCTGCACTGGATTGCTTCGTCGCTCCGCTCCGCGCAATGACGAACCGAACAAAGATGTCCCGTCCCATCATGAATTCACCCTCGCCGGAGGTGGACGTTTCAGGCTCACCCTTTTCTGGATTGCTCTTCATTTGCCTATGCAGAAGCGGCCGAAGAGTTGATCGAGCATGTCCTCGACGCCGGCGCGGCCGGTGACCCGGTCGAGCTCCACCCGGGCGCGGCGGAGTGCCTCGGCGGCGATGAGCATGTCGACGCCGCCAGCCTCGCCCAGATTGAGAAGCGCCTCGGCGATCGCTTCCCGCTGGCGCGCGTTGACGGCAAGCTCGCTCTCGGCCGGGAGCAGGGTCCGCGCGCGCGCCGCCATCATCGAGACGAGGTCCGGAACGCCTTCTCCGGTCAGGGCCGAGACCCTTATGTCCGCTTGTCCGGCAGGGTTCGGCAGATCGCATTTCGACTGAACGACGATGGTCCTGTCCCGCCCGGGCGCCTCATGCGCCGCGCCCAGCCACAGGATCAGATCGGCCGCGGCCAGACTCGCGCGCCCCCGTTCGACTCCGATCGCCTCGACTTCGTCGTCGCTCTCGCGAAGTCCGGCGGTATCGATGAGCAGAAAGGGCAGGCCGTTTATGGCCGTCGGAGCTTCGATCAGGTCCCGGGTGGTTCCTGGAATCGCGGAAATTATTGCCGCCTCGCGCTCCGCTAGTACGTTGAGAAGACTTGACTTTCCAGCGTTTGGAGGCCCCGCGATCACGACCCGGAGGCCGTCCCTGAGCCGTTCCGCGGGCGGACGCGCGAGCAGGGAGGCCATCTCGGCGGCAAGGGCCTCGACATCGCCGCACCATCCCGGCGGCCAGGCTTCGCCGACCTCGCCTTCGTCGGAAAAGTCCAGAATCGCTTCAAGCGCCGCCGCCAGGCCCAGGAGCCGCTGACGCCATGCCTCCACCTGCCGGCTGAGAACGCCTCCGGCCATTGCAAGCGCGGCTCGGCGCTGGGACTGGGTCTCCGCCGCGAGCAGGTCGGCAAGGCCCTCGGCCTCGGCGAGGTCGATCCGTCCATTCTCGAAGGCTCGGCGGGTAAACTCGCCCGGCTCCGCCGCCCGAAGCCCGTCCAGCCCGGCCAGGGCCTCGAGGACGGCCGCGACCACCGCCCGGCCTCCGTGGAGATGAAGCTCGGCCACGTCCTCGCCGGTGGCGCTGCGCGGCCCTGGAAAGCGAAGGACGAGCGCGCGGTCGAGCCGCTCGTCACGCCGGCGCAAGTCGGACAAGGTGGCAATACGCGGCGGCGGCAGCGTCCCGGCCAACGCCTCCAGCGCCGTATCCGCGCGCGGCCCGCTGATCCGAACCACCGCCAAAGCCGCAGGCGGGCTTCCGGACGAAAGAGCGAAGATGGTGTCGGTCACGTCTCTTCCCGGCGGTTCTTACGGCGACTTCCCGCCCATCCCATCCAGCATCGAGCGCCACATCGCCATGCCGGCCTCGTTCATCGGGCCCCAGGACTTCATCATCTCCGCCGCCGATTCGGCGGTAAGCCCCTCGCCCGCAGCCCTGGTCATTTGCCGGATATAAGCTTCGTGGACCGGAGTGAGGTCCGGGAGCCCGAGGAAGCGCCGGGCCTCCTCCGGGGTGCAGTCGACGTCGACGCTGATCTTCATGGCCGGTCCTTCCTCTCGTCTCCAGGCTATGTGATAGAAGCGCCGCCCGAGACAAGTATGAGCCGACATGGGAGGAGCCGACATGGGAGGAGCCGACATGGGAACGATCCGGATCGACAGGCTGGAAGGGGAAGGCGGCTTCGACGCCTATGTCGCCGAGCCGGAAGGCGCGCCGAGCGCGGCCATTATCGTCGTCCAGGAGATATTCGGGATCAACGAGGGCATTCGCCGCAAATGCGACCATCTGGCCGGCCGGGGCTATCTCGCACTCGCGCCGGACCTGTTCTGGCGCCTCGAGCCCGGGGTGCGGCTCGATCCCGACGTCCCCGACCAGTTCAAGCGCGCGCTCGACCTGATGGGCCGGTTCGACCAGGACAAGGGCGTCACCGACATCGAGGCGACGATCCACGCCGCCCGCGACCGCCTCGGCGACGGGAGCAAGGTCGGAATCGTCGGCTATTGCCTCGGCGGCCGCCTCGCTTTCATGGCCGCCGCCCGCACCGACGCCGATGCGAGCGTCGGCTATTATGCGGTGGGCCTTCCGGACATCCTCCACGAAAAGAATGCGATCGCCCGGCCGCTGATGCTCCACATCGCCGGCGCCGATCATTTCGTCGACGAGGCGGCCCAGAGGGAGATGCACGAGGCGCTGGACGATCATCCCAAGGTCACGCTCCACGATTATCCGGGCGAGGATCACGGCTTCGCGACGGAGATGGGCAAGAGACGAAGCGACGAGGCGGCGCGGCTCGCGGACGGGCGGACCGAGGCGTTTTTCGAACGGCATCTTGGATGAGCCGAACCGGCGAAGGCCGGCCGACAGCCGACAAGACCCTTCTTCGACTGATCACCTGCGGTTCGGTCGACGACGGCAAATCGACCCTGCTCGGCCGGCTGCTCTACGAGACCGGCTCCGCCTTCGACGACGAGCTCGCTTTGTGCGGCGACGATCTCTCGCGCCTCGTCGACGGGCTCGAGGCCGAGCGCGAGCAGGGAATCACGATCGACGTCGCCTATCGATTCTTCGCCACCGAGCGGCGTAAATATATCGTCGCCGACGCTCCCGGGCATGAGCAATATACGCGCAACCTGGTCACCGGAGCCTCGACCGCAGAGCTGGCTCTGGTCCTGGTCGACGCCGGCAAGGGTGTCCTGACCCAGACCAGGCGGCACTCCTATCTGTGCCGGCTCCTCGGAGTTTCCCATTTCGTCCTGCTGGTGAACAAGATGGACTCGGTCGGATTCGACCGGGCCGTCTTCGACCGGATCGTCGCCGATTATGCGGCTTTGGGCGAGGCATTCACCGCAATTCCCGTCTCGGCGCTGGGCGGCGGCAATATCACCGTCCGATCGCCGGACATGCTTTGGTATGACGGGCCTTCGCTGCTCGAGCATCTCGAGGCGGTCGAACCCGAGGCGCGGGAGGGCGGCGGACCGTTCGAGATGCCGGTGCAATGGGTGAGCCGCCATGGGCCGCGCGGCTTCGCCGGGATGGTCGCTCGAGGATCGATCCGGCGCGGCGACCGGGTGCGGGTGATGCCGGCCGGGACCGGCGCGACCGTCGGGCGGATCGGCCTCGGCGACCTGGAGCTGGACGAGGCGGTGAAGGGCCAGTCGGTGATGCTGTCCTTCGCCGGAGAGGTGGATTGCTCGCGCGGCGACGTCATCGCGTCGGCCGATCATCCGCCGGAGGTCGCCGACCAGTTCGAAGCGACGATCGTGTGGATGGCCGGGGAGGCGCTGGTCGCCGGGCGGCAATATGGGCTGAAGCTCGCGGCCCAGAGCGCTCTCGCGACGATCCACACGCCCAAATATGAGATCGACGTCGACACGCTCGAGCAGGTGCCGGCGAACGGGCTCCGGCTTAACGGAATCGGGGTCGCCAATCTGTGGACCGACCGGCCCCTGGTGTTCGAGCCCTATGAGGACAATCGCGACCTCGGCGGCTTCATCCTCATCGACCGGGTGACCAACGAGACGGTCGGCGCGGGACTGATCCGCCACGCTTTGCGCCGGTCTCAGAATCTCCATCTCCAGACGCTCGACGTCACCCCCGGGGCTCGGGCGGCGATGAAAGGGCAGAAAGCCCGCCTGCTCTGGTTCACCGGCCTTTCCGGGGCCGGCAAGTCGACGATCGCCAATCTGGTCGAGAAGAAGCTTCATCTGGCCGGGCGCCACACCTTCCTTCTCGACGGCGACAATGTCCGGCTCGGTCTCAACCGCGACCTCGGCTTCTCCGACGCCGACCGGGCCGAGAATATCCGCAGGGTCGCAGAGACGGCGCGGCTGATGCTCGACGCCGGGCTGATCGTCCTCGCCGCCTTCATCAGTCCGTTCAGGGCCGAGCGGCGGATGGTGCGCGAGATGCTCGGCGAAGGGGAGTTCGTCGAAATATTCGTGGATGTAACGCTGGCGGTAGCGGAGGAGCGTGATTCCAAGGGCCTCTACGCCAAGGCGCGGGACGGGCAAATTCCCAACTTCACCGGAATCGGCTCGCCCTATGAGACGCCCGAGGCCCCGGAGATCCGGGTTGATACGACGGCGATGAGCCCGGAGGAAGCTGCGGAGGCGGTGGTTCGGTGGCTTTCACCGCCGTCATTGCGAGCATGAAGAAGCAATCCGTTGCAGACCCCGCCGCCCGCTGGATTGCCGCGTCGCTACGCTCCTCGCAATGACGGATTCCCTCACTTCCGGGCCGCTCCCAAAGCCGAATATTCGAACAATCCGAACCGGTAGCGCTGCTGAGCGCGGATGTTGGCGGCGACCTTGCCGTGGAGGGCCTCGTCCCACTTTCCCCAACGGTCGACAAAGGCGCTCGCCGCCGCGGCATCCCCCGACTCCTGGATCGCGATCACCTGCTTGAGGAGGTCGCGCACCGCCTCGTGGTAGCGGCCATAGTCGATGCTCAGCTTCGCGGTCGCGGGATCGAAGCTCAGCACCTCGCGGTCGAGGAACCAGTTCCACTGGATCAGCTGCATCATGTTGTAGGGCTGCTCGCGGCGGGGCTCGTTGTTCTGGAGGGTGCGAAGGATCCCGCCGGCGTAGACGGCGCGAAGCCGGTCCTCGCTATAATAATCGCGGCGCCTCAGCTCCCTGGCGACGAACAGGGAGACGAGATCCGCCTTCAGCTCCTCGAGAAGATTGGAATCGGCGCCGATGGAGTCCAGATTCCCGCCGGAAGCGGTGAAATCGGGGCCGAGATAATGGCCGACCTCGTGCCACAATGTCCGGTAGAAATTGGAATCGGCGCTGAGGTGGCCGGCCTGGGCCGGGACGATCGCGGCTCCGAAAATGTCGCCCGAGCCCCGGAAAAGGTCGGGGTTGCGCATGATATTGGCCCTGAGCAGGATGATGCTTCCGTAGCGTTCGACCAGATAGGCTTCGTTGGGCAGGTTGGTCGCGGTGTTGCCGCCGCGGGTCTGGCCGAAATCGGCGATGACGTCGTAAACCCCGACCGGAATGTCCTCCATCACCCGCCGCCGGCGCTCGTAGGGCAATGAGTTTTCGAGCTCCTGCATACCCTTCATCGCCTCTCGGAGCTCGGCCGATTCCCCGGTCCGGGTGGCGAGCAGGCTCAGGCCGTAAAAGGCTCGGGTGCCGAGAAGCTCGTCGTCATAGGTCTCATACGCCCCGATCTGGGCGTTGAGGTTCTTGAAACGCCCCTTCAGCCAGGCGGCGTCGCCGGATTCGTAATCGTCGCTGATGAGGTCGCGCGCCCGGTTTCGAAGGTAGCGGGCGAATTGCGGGTCCGACCCGGCGACCGCATCGGCGGCCTCGCCCAGCAGGCCGTGGCTTCGCACCATCTCATCGGCATAAGCGAGCGAATAGGGCACTGCGTAGAGCGTCGCCCGGTTCGGCCTCTTGGCGAGGGTTTCGAGCCGGGCGCGGAGGCCCGGATGAAGCGTGTCGATCGCCGGATATTGGCGAAGCTTGGCGAGATCGCGCTTGAGGACGGCCAGTTCCGCCCTTCGAACGACCGAACGAAGGTCGGTCAGCCGGGCGCGCTGGTCCGGATGGGCGGCGAGCCAGGAATCGAGCTCCTCTTTGCCGAGGTCCAAGGGATAGACGTTCTTGCCCGGAGGCGCGTCGGCGACCGCGAAGGCCGGCTCGCGCTTGTTGTCGAGGGTCGTCGCGATCGGCCCCTGGTTGAGCCGATAGAGCCTGTGGAGGGCGCGGCCCCGCGGATCGGTTCGGCGCGCCACGGCCTCGCGGACGGTGAGCGCGCTTCGGTGGCGCTGCTGCTCGTAGACGTCCTGGAAGATTTGGCCGACCTCGAGCAGCTTGCCGACCGCGATCCGCTCACCTGGCGTCAAATGGTCCAACGAGGGCGCGAGCCGGATCGTCTGGGTCTTGTCGAGGATCGCCTGGACCCGGGCCGGCGCCCATTCGCGCGGCGCCGTGGGCGCCTGGGCGGCGGCCGGCATCGCCAGCACTCCGAGCAGAAGGCCGAAGTGGGCGACCGGGACTCGGCAGGCGAAGACCAGATGGCCCAGATCCCGGCCCAACCGCGACACCCGATCCGCAAAATTACGCGCGACAGCTTGCATGCCCATTTCCCAACCGATTCGCAGCTTGGCAGGAAAAGATCCTGTTCAGGAACCCCTTTGCCGCATTCAAGCCCGGTTAGCCGCCCACGCTTTCTCCGTCATGCTGAACTTGTTTCGGCATCCGGTGCGGAGCCGATTCGCGGCCTGACGCCATCGCATCGAGCGCATCTCCTCGCCGGCCGGCAGGCCCCGGATTTCGGACAAGGGGTAAGCTGGACCCGGAAACGGGCTCAGGGAGGCGGGGAGGCGGGGAGTTTCCAGTCCAGCCGGCAGTCTCTAGGCTGCGCCAGGATGGAAGAGTTTCTCCTGAACCTGACCCGCGGCAACGTTTCGGAAGTGAAGATCGTGCTCGCCACGGTCGTCGCCTTGCTAGCGGTCTATCAGGTTGGGCTGATGGCGGTCGGTTACGGCAAGGTTCGGCTGCCCTTCCTGAAGCCCCGGCCCGCCTCGAAGGCGCATCGGGCGATCGGGGATTCGATCGTCGCGGTGACCCTCGTCGTGGCGATCATGTGCATCGGTTATTTCGGGTTCGAGGACGACGCCGCGATCCATGTCCTGCTCGCCTGCGCGCTCATCGCCGTGCTCGGCTTCAAGATCCTGGTCGTCCGCCGCCTTCACCGGCTCGGCCATTTTCTGCCGGCGCTGGGAATCACGGTCTTCATGCTCTTCTGGGCGACCTGGCTGTCGGCGGTGAAGCGTCTGTTCTGAAGGAGGCGCGCGTGAAGGAAGACGGGGCGAAAGAAGGAGGAACGGGGCTCCAGCTAATCGGATCGCTGGCAGCTGCGGCCCTGATCGTCATTCTCGCCGTCTGGGCGGTGACGGCAAAGCTTGGACCCAACGGCATCGCAGGGCGGGAGGCGGCGGAGGAGCGGGCCGAGCAGTCGGAAGAGGCCCGGGAGGAGGAGGCGGAGGAAGCCGAGGAAGCCCGCGAGGAAAGCGGCCGGAACCGGCGGCGCAGGGGGCGGAATTGATGGCCGGACGATTGGGAACGGCGTTCGCTTTGCTCGCCGCCCTGCTGGCCGGAGGCTGCGCGACGCCGTCCTTCGAGCCGCCGCCCCCCGCTCATGGCAGCTATGCCTGGACGGTTTTCGACGCTCGCGGTATCACCCGCTCCGGCGCCTCGGGCCTCGCCGACCGTTCGACCGGCCGGGCGCTCACCCTCGACGATCCGGTCCGGATCGCCTCGATCACCAAGCTCCCCGTCGCCTTGGGCGTGATTCGGCTGGTTGAGCAGGGCAGGCTCGACCTCGACGAGGATGTATCGAACCATCTGGGCTGGACCCTTCGAAACCCAGCCTTTCCAGACCATCCGATCACTCTGCGGCTGCTCCTTTCGCACCGGTCCAGCCTTCGCGACGATTCCGGCTACGCCCTTCCGCTCGGGATGACGGTGCGCGAAGCGGTCGCCGCGCCCGAGGCATGGGATCGGGAGCATCCGCCCGGCGCCTGGTTCCGATATTCCAATTTCGGCTTTCCGGTCGTCGCCTCCGTCATGGAGCAGGCGGCGGGGGAGAGGTTCGACCGACTGCTGGAGCGGCTGGTCCTTAAGCCGCTGGACCTCGACGCCTGCTTCAACTGGACGACCTGCTCCGACTCGAAGCTCGCCAAGGCGGCGGTGCTCTACGCGCCCGACGGCTCAGTGCTTCGCGACGACCTCAACGGCGTTCGGCCGGACTGCGCGGTGGTCCCGGATTCGAACGGCGGCT
Source organism: Sphingomonadales bacterium (assembly GCA_038257735.1). Classification (GTDB taxonomy): domain Bacteria; phylum Pseudomonadota; class Alphaproteobacteria; order Sphingomonadales; family Sphingomonadaceae; genus Allosphingosinicella. The sequence goes on from JBBSIZ010000002.1 coordinate 76,854, forward strand.
GCGACCTTTCCGGCTATTCCCTCGGTAGCAACGGCGCGCTCTTCTCCCCCCAGGGCGGCCTTCGGATCTCGGTGCGCGACCTCGCCAAAGTGGGCGGGCTCCTGCTGCGTCGGGGCCGGCTCCCCGACGGAAGCCGCTTCCTCTCCGAGGCCGGCCTGGCCGAGATGGAGCGGCTCCACTGGCGGTTCGACGGGAGCAACGGCGAAAGCGACGGCGATTTCTACTGCGGCTACGGCCTCGCGGTCCAGATCCTCGCCCTATGCGCCCCGAAGGACGATCCCTTCGCCGACGGCAAGCCACGCTTGGGCCATGCCGGCGACGCCTATGGCCTGCGCTCCGGCCTGTGGATCGACCGCTCGACCGGCCGGGGAATCGCCTATTTCGCCACCGGCCTCGGCGACGATCCGCCGCGGGGGCGTTCCGCCTATCGGGCGATCGAGGAATGGCTGGCGGCGAAGGGGCGATGACGACGTCTCATCATCGCCCGCGAGGCGGCCCAGCTAACTCAGCTCCACCGAAAGACGGCGGCCCAAAACCTTGGCGGCGCGGGCAAGCGTGTCCAACGTTACGTTGAATTCTTCCGGATCGAGGATGCGGGCAAGCTGGGCGCGGCTGGTACCCATCAGGTCGGCCATCCGGGCTTTGGAGAGCTTCTGCTCCACCATCGCCTGCTTTAGCTGGAGCGCAATCACGCGCTTAATCGCGCGCGCGGTGACCTCCTCGCGAACTCCCTCCTCGTCGAGGAATTCGTCGAGGGAGATGAAGCCCTCATAAGGGTCGGTTTTTTTCGTCTCTGCCACTCCGCGCGTCTCCTTATCGAAATTCCTCCCTCCGCTTGCGCGCCAGATCGAGATCGATCTTGGGCAGCTTGGCGCTCTTCTTGAAGAGCGCATGCACCACCAGCAACACCTGTCGCGCCCGATCGAAAAAGAGATGAGCCGGAACTCACGCTTCGAGGGCAGCGACGATCTTATCTCGTAGAGCCCGTCGCCAAGAGGGCGGCACAGCGGCAATCCCATTGGAAAGCCGATCTGCACCGTCTTCAAATCCTCGCCGACGACATTTCTATCCTCGACCGAAAGCCCGCGGACGAAATCCAAAACAATCTCATTCCCGGATGCCGTAAAGTCAAATGGCAGGGGATCAGCTCAGCACTCCACCACGTTCACCGCCAACCCGCCCAGCGAGGTTTCCTTGTAGCGTTCGTTCATGTCGAGGCCGGTCTTGCGCATCGTCTCGATCACCTGGTCGAGGCTGACGAGATGATCGCCCGTGCCGACCAAAGCGAGGCGGGAGGCTTCGATGGCCTTGATCGCGCCGACCGCGTTGCGCTCGATGCAGGGGACCTGGACGAGGCCTCCGACGGGATCGCAGGTGAGGCCGAGATTATGCTCCATGCCGATTTCGGCGGCATTCTCGATCTGCGAGTTGGAGCCCCCCAGAGCCGCGGTGAGCCCGGCCGCGGCCATTGAGCAGGCGACCCCGACCTCGCCCTGGCAGCCGACCTCGGCACCGGAGATTGAGGCATTCTCCTTGAACAGCGAGCCGACCGCCGCGGCGGTGAGGAGGAAGGTTCGGACCCCTTCCATGGTCGAATGGGGGGTGAAGCGCTGATAATAGCGAAGGATTGCGGGGACGATCCCGGCGGCGCCGTTGGTGGGCGCGGTGACGACCCGGCCGCCGGCGGCATTTTCCTCGTTGACCGCGAGCGCCCACAGATTGACCCAGTCGAGCACGGTGAGCGGATCTTGCAGCGTACGCTCGGCCCGGTCGAGGAGGAGCTTGTGGAGGCCGGGGGCGCGGCGCTTGACGTTGAGCCCGCCGGGGAGGATCCCGGCGCGGCCGATGCCCCGGTCGATGCAGGCCTCCATAGCCTCGACGATCGAGCCCAGGCGGGCGTCTATCTCTTCGTCCGACAAAGCGGCGCGCTCGTTGGCGCGGGCGATTTCGGCGATGGTCAGCCCTCCGCGCCCGGCAATGGCGAGCAATTCGTCGGCGCAGCGGTAATTATAGGGAACGTCCCAAAGACCCTCCGGCGGAGCGTTGCCGCTTATCGCCGCCTCGTCGACGACCGCGCCGCCGCCGACGGAGTAGGAAACGCTCGTCTCGAGAACGGCCCCGGCGGAGTCGAAGGCGGTGAAGCGCATTCCGTTGCTGTGATGGGGCAAGCGCTCGCGCTGAAGGAATTTGAGATCGCGGTCTTCGTCGAACCGGATTTCCCGCAGGCCGCCGAGGTGAAGAAGGCCGTTGGAGCGGATGATGTCGATCGTCGAATCGGCCAGATCGGGGTCGAGCGCATCGGGCCGGTCGCCCGAAAGGCCGAGCAGGATGGCCCGGTCGGTGGCATGGCCCTTGCCGGTCAAAGCGAGCGATCCGTAGAGCTCGACCTGGACTCGCCCGGTTCGCTCCAGCATCGCCTTTTGCGACAGCGCCTCGACAAAGCCGCACGCGGCCGTCATCGGCCCCATCGTGTGCGAGCTCGACGGGCCGACCCCGATCTTGAAAAGGTCGAAGACGCTGGTGACCAAGAACGACTCTCCTGACGCCCCGGCAGATGGGCCCGCTTCGCGCTTCTGGCAAGCCGGGGCGCCGTTCGTCCTGCTCGACTTTGGCGGGCGCGGCCGGCTGTACCGGAATGCGGTGGAGGCCGTGGAGGCCCGGCGGCCCGAAGAGGTGAAGCCGGCCCTGGACAGGCTGCGCGGCCGGCATGCCGCGGGCTTCGTCGCCTATGAGGCGGGTCACGCCCTGGAGCCGAAGCTTTCCCCCTTGGCCCTCGCGGCCGCGGCGGACGGGCCGCCTCTGCTCTGGTTCGGCCTGTTCGAAGATTGTGAAGAGGTCGATCCGGATGCGCTTCTGCCCGATCCCGCCGGCGCCTGGGCGGGCCGGCCGCGGCCGCTCGTCGAGCGCGAGGCGCACGAATCGGCGGTGGCGGAGGCCCTGGAGTATATACTCGCCGGCGACATCTATCAGGCCAACCTCACCTTCCAGGCCCGCGTTGAGACGGCCGGCCATCCGCTCGCCCTCTACGCCGCGATCCGGCCCCGGGCCAAAGCGGGGTGGGGGGGAATCGTCTTCACCGGCGAGCATTGGCTTCTCTCCTTCTCGCCGGAGCTCTTCTACACGCTCGAAGCGGGGCGGGTGACGGCGCGGCCGATGAAGGGGACGGCGCCGGCGGGCAGCGATCCGGAAGCGCTTCGAAGCGATCCCAAGCAGCGTTCCGAGAATCTGATGATCGTCGATCTTTTACGCAACGACCTCTCGCGCCTGTCGAAGCCGGGAACGGTCGAGGTGCCGGCCCTGTTCGAGATCGAAACCTATCCGACCGTGCTCCAGATGACGTCGACCGTCGTCGGCGATCTCAAGGAAGGGTATGGCGGGGTGGACCTTCTCGAGACCATCTTCCCCTGCGGCTCGGTGACCGGAGCGCCCAAGATCAGGGCGATGGAGATCATCGCTTCCCTCGAGCGGGAAAAGCGGGGCCCCTATACCGGTAGTATCGGCAGGCTTGCGCCGGACGGCGAGGCCGAGTTCAATGTCGCGATCCGGACCATGGTCCTCCGGGCCGGCGAGACGGCCGCGCGGATCGGCCTCGGCTCCGGGATCGTCGCGGATTCCGTGGCGGCGGACGAATGGCGCGAATGCCTGGCGAAGGGAAAATTTGTGGCGACGAGCCGAAGCTTCGACCTCATCGAGACGATGCGCTTCGATCCGCGCGAAGGCCTGAGCGAGCTCGACCGCCATCTGGCGCGGATGAAGCGAAGCGCCGACGCCTTCGGCTTCGCCTTCGACCGCCACGATGCGCGTAACGAGCTTCAGGCGGCGACCTTCTTCCTCAAGGAGGCGCGCAAATTGAGGCTGGTCCTGTCGAGCAGCGGCGCTCTGGCGATCGAATCGCGACCGCTGGCGCCGGCGCCGGAAGGCGCGGCCGAGGTGGCGCTGGCGCCGCTTCCGGTCGAGAGCTGCGATTTCAGGCTCAGGCACAAGACCAGCGACCGAAGCTTCTACGATGAGGCGCGGGAGGCGGCCGGGACGTTCGAAGTGGCATTCGTCGACCGCGACGGGTTCCTGACGGAGGGCAGCTTCACCAATCTGTTCGTCAAGCGCGGCGGCCGACTGCTGACTCCGCCGCTGGCCCGCGGGCTCCTGCCGGGAGTGCTTCGGGAGATATTGCTGGAGGAAGGCCGGGCCGAGGAAGCGGATTTGCGGGAGGAGGATCTGGAAGGCGGGTTCTTCGTGGGGAATGCGGTTCGCGGAGTGATGGCGGCGAGGCTTGTCTCACCGTCAGGATGAAGGCCTGCGGTGCGGTTCACGCCGCGAGCGGAAACCTCAAAAGCCTGTCCGCCACCGGCACCAGGGCCTCCGCCTTCGGCCCGACCGCCCGGACGATCTCGGGATGGCCGGCGTCGAGCCCCCCGGTCAGCGATCCGAAGGCGGGGAGGATCAGCTTGCGCTCCGTCGCGACGAAGCAGCGGCGAGCGACCTTGCGGCCGCGATGGTGGATTCGCAGCTTGGGGTGGAAATGGCCGGACAGCTCGGGCCGCGCTTCGGCCGGATCGGCTTCGTGGCGCAGAAGCAGGCCATCCACTTCGGCTTCCGGGGCGATCTCCCCGCCGCAAGGGTCGGCGATTCCGGGATCGTGATTGCCGGTGATCCAGGTCCAGCGGGTGGCGCCGGTGAGGGCGGTAAGCATGTCGCGGGCGCGCGCGGGAAGGCGGTCGCAGCCATGGCGGTCGTGGAAGCTGTCGCCGAGGCACCATATCTCCCCGGCGCCGGTCGAGACTGCCAGAGCGGTCAGATCGGCGAGGGTGGCGATCGAATCGTAGGGCGGCAGCATCTGTCCCATCCGGGCGAACCAGCTCGCTTTCTCGAGATGGAGGTCGGCGACCAGCAATGCCCGGCGCGACGGCCAGTACAGCCCCCCCTGGGGCAGCGCCATCAGCTCGTGGCCACAGAACGAAAAGCGAACCATGTTCCCGCTATAGCCGGGGCCGGACGCCGTTCAAGAGTTCAGTGCGCGGAGTTGGGAATAACCGACGAATCGAGCGCCGGCGGCGGCACCGGGCTCGGCTCGACCAGGTTCGGGGTCGAGGCCGCGAAGAGGATCGCGCCGGCGACGAAGCCTTCGGCGACGAGAACGAACGGGTTGGCGAGCTTTTTCAGGAAGCGCATCGGAAGGGCGTGCGCCCTCGCGGGTAAACAGGGGATGAATCGGTCGTTGGGCGGTGCGGCTGTTCGGATGGAACTCGTCGCCCCAGCGAAGGCTGGGGCCCCGGCGGGCGAAAGGTTCCGAGCTTTTCACCCCCCGGGATGCCAGCCTTCGCTGGCATGACGAAGACTGCTCGATGGCCCCCTCCCCCGAGGGGGGAGTATCTATTTCCCCAAATTCTCCTCCACCGCGCTTGCCAGCTGGGCGAGGGTGAAAGGCTTGCGGAGCACCGGAACGTCGCCGCCCAGAGCCGCCTCCAGCTGCTCGCTTTCGGCATAGCCGGTGACGAAGACGATCGGCAGGCCGGGATGGAGCTTGAGAGCCGCCCGGGCGGCCTCGGCGCCGTTGATTCCGGGCATCGCATAGTCGATCAAAGCGAGGTCCGGCCGCCAGCCGTCCAGAGCCTTCAGCCCCTCCGCCCCGGAGGCCGCGGCGACCACCTTGCAGCCGAGCCCCTCGAGCGATTCGGCGAGGAAGGCGCGGACGTCGGAATCGTCGTCGACGACGAGGATGCTCGCTCCGGCGGCGGCTTCCGGCGAGGGGCTCGAACGGCGGGCTTCCTCGGCCTCGGCCTCGGCCGGAACTTCGGCGGCCGGAAGCAGGATGTGGACGGACGTGCCTTTCCCCTCCTCGCTTTCGATCCGAAGGCTCCCGCCCGCCTGCTGGGCGATTCCGTAGACCTGGGCGAGGCCGAGGCCGGTTCCCTTCCCCATCGGCTTGGTCGAATAAAAGGGCTCCGTGGCCCGGGCGAGGACGTCGGGCCGCATCCCCGAACCGGTGTCGGCGACGATGATCCGGACGAACTCCCCGGCCGGATGGTCCGGCGCCTCGTCCAGGCGGACCCGGTCGGTGCAGATGGTCAGGGTCCCCCCGTCCGGCATCGAGTCGCGGGCGTTGATGGCGAGGTTGAGGATCGCATTCTCGAGCTGGTTGGAGTCGCAAATGCCGTATCCGGCGCCGGGATCGAGCCGGGTCTCGATCCCCACCGCTCCGCCGATCGTATGGCGAAGCAGGCGCTGCATCGCCTCGATGACCGAGTTGACCGCGATCGGCGCCATGCTGATCCGCTGGATCCGCGAGAAAGCGAGAAGCTGCCCGGTGAGCTTGGCGCCGCGCCGGGTCGATTCGAGCGCCGTCTCGGCGATCCGCCTGAGCCTCGCATCCTCGACCCGCGCGGCGATCATCTCCAGGCCGCCCATTATCGGGGTGAGGAGATTGTTGAAATCGTGCGCGATTCCGCCGGTGAGCTGGCCGACCGCCTCCATCTTCTGGGCCTGGCGCAGCGCCTCCTCCGCCTTGAGCCTTTCGCCGACCTCGGTCTGGAGCCGGTCGAGGGCGGCGCTCAAATCGGCGGTACGCTCCGAGACCCGGCGCTCGAGGGTCTCGTTGACCTCGCGCAGGGCCGCTTCCGCCCGCTTCAGCTCGGTGATGTCGTGGGCGATCCCGATGAATCCGCAATGCTCGCTTTGCGGGCCGCGGCGCGGCTGGGAAACCGAGCGGACCCAACGCCAGTCGCCGCCGCTTCGGTAGCGAGCGACCAGCTCGAACGTCTCGAGCGAGCCCTCTCCGGCCATCGATTCGGCCAGAACCCGCGAGGCATCGTCCGGATGGAGGACGGTTCGCCAGTCGAAGTCGATCGCCTCCTCGTAGCTGATTCCGAGGAACTCGACATAGGCGCGGTTGACGAAGCTTCGCTTGCGGTCGAGCTTGGTCACCCACATCGGCACCGGCGCCAGATCGGCGATGAGCCGGAAGCGCTCCTCGCTTTCCCTGAGCGCCGCTTCCGCCGCGATCCGTTCGGTGACGTCATAGCCTTCGGCGAAGATTCCGCTCACATTCCCGTCCGAATCGGTAATCGGCTGGAAGACGAAATCGAGCAGCCTCTGCTCGGCCGGGGCGCCGGGCTCACGCTGGAGATCGATCGCCATCGAGCTTCCGGAGAAGGGCTGGCCGCCCCTATAGACTTCATCGAGCAACTCGAAGAAGCCCTGCCCTTCGACCTCCGGCAACGCCTCGCGCACCGTCCTTCCGACCAGATCCCGGTGGCCGACGAGCTGGAGGTAGGAAGCGTTCATCATCTCGAAGACATGGTCCGGTCCTCGAAGCACGGCCATGAAGCCCGGCGCCCGGTGGAACAGCTGGCGAAGCCGCTCGGCCTCGCTGATCCGCTCGCGCTCGGCCAGCACCGTCGCCGTCGTCTCGGTGCACACGCAGAACATTCCCGCCGCCTTGCCGTCGTCGCCGCGCAGCGGGCTGTAGGAGAAGGTAAAGAAGGTCTCCTCGGAATAGCCCTTGCGGGTCATGGTCAGCGGCAGATTCTCGAAATAGGTCGATTCGCCGGCGAGTGCCCGGCGGACCAGCGGTCCGACATCCTGCCAGATTTCCGCCCAGACGTCCTCGAAGGCGTGGCCGAGCGCCGCCGGATGCTTGTCTCCGAGAACCTCGATATAAGCCTCGTTGTAGAGGAAGCGCAGGTCCGGCCCCCAGGCGAGGAACATCGGGAATTTTGAGGTGAGCAGGATTCCGGTGGCGGTCTTCAGCGCCTGCGGCCAGCCTTCCGGCGGCCCCAGCGGCGACGCCGACCAGTCGAAGACGCGCATTCGCTCGCCCATCTCGCCGCCGTCGGCGAGGAAGGAGGGGCTTTCGGGGCCGGCCGGGCCTCCGGACGCATAAGACGCCATCGATACTCCACGCTCGCCCCCCCGGCCCGCGCCCGGGAAACTAGCCCCGCGGGGCGGCTTGTGGAAGACCCCCGAAAGGCTCTATTTTCGAGTCGCGCGAGGAGACCAGCCGATGTTCACCGACATGAGGGACGGAACGGCCCGCGACTGGGCCCATATCGCCGCCGAGCATGGCAGGCACATAAAGAGCGTCGCCGCGCGCCAGATCATGGACGGCCTCGCCCGGCTCGAGTCGATCGAAGTGGGTTTCGCGGCCAACCAGCTCGCCCATTCGCTGATGGTCGGAACCCTCGCCCGCCGCTCCGGCGCCGCCGACGAGGAAGTGGTCGCTGCGCTCTGCCACGATCTCGGCAAGCTCTTCTCGATCCCCAATCACGGCCCGATCGCGGCCGAGATGCTCAAGCCCTATGTGCGCGAGGATATCTATCACGCAATCTACTGGCACCAGGATTTCCAGGGCCGCTATTATTTCGAGCATCTCGGCAAGGATCCCGAGGGGCGCGAGCGGTTCAGGGGGGAGAGCTGGTATAGCTTCGCCGAGAAACTGGTCGACGACTGGGACGCCCCGGCCTTCGATCCGGGGTTCGACGTTGATCCTCTGGAGAGCTTCGAGCCGGAGGTGACGCGGGTGTTCGGCAATCCGAGGTCGATGGTTTGAGAATCCGTCGCCCCAGCGAAGGCTGGGGCCCCGGGGGGTGAAAAGCACAGGTGCCCTTCACCCGCTGGGACCCCAGCCTTCGCTGGGGTGACGATTAGACGGGAACCGCCGCGCCTCCACCCGGTTCACGCCCCAATGGCAATCCGCCCCATAAGCTGGCCCGCGCTCAAGGATTGGCGCAAAGTCCTCGTCCGCACCTGGAAGGAAGCGGGGGACGACAATGTCGGCCTGCTCGCCGCCGGGGTCGCCTTCTATGCCTTCCTGGCCTTCGTGCCTCTGCTGGCGGCGACGGTCCTGGTCTACGGCCTCATGGCCGAGCCGGAGACGGTCGCCGCTCATATCCGCCAGCTGTTCGGGGTCCTTCCGGAAGACGCCGCGGCTTTGATCGGCGACCAGCTAAGGAGCATGACCGATTCGCCCGACTCCGCGAAAGGGTGGAGCCTCGCGGTCGCGATCGCGCTCGCCATCTACGGCGCCAGCAAGGGCTCGGGCGCGATCGTGACCGCGCTCAACATCGCCTATGAGGTGAAGGAAAGTCGAAGCTTCGTCAGGGCGACCCTGCTGTCGCTGCTGATGACGGTGGGCGCGCTCCTCGTTCTGGTGATCGCCGCCGCCGGGATCTCGGTGATGGGGTGGGTCGGGTCGCTGTTTCCCGGCTTTCCCGGCTGGGTGCACAGCCTGCTCCAGCTCCTCCTCTGGGCGGTCGCCGCGGCCGCGGTCGGACTCGGCCTCGCGCTCGTCTACCGCTACGCCCCCAACCGTCCCGGCGCGCCCTGGGCCTGGGTCACCCCCGGCTCCGCCGCCGCGACCCTGCTGTGGCTGGCGGGGAGCCTCGGCTTCGGGCTCTACGTCTCCAATTTCGGCAATTACAACGCCACTTACGGCTCATTGGGCGGAGTCGTCGTCTTCCTCACCTGGCTCTACCTCAGCGCCTATATCGTCCTGATGGGCGGCGAGATGAATTCGGAGCTGGAACGGCAGCAGGCGAAGGAAGCGGGGTTGACGGCGAAACCGGCCGCGGTTGAAGCGGTCGAAGCAGAAGGCGCGGAGCCGTCGTGCCTGGCCAGCCAGCGCCGGAGAAGGTCTGGCCCCTCGCGGCGCTCGGCTTCGTCCTCGCCCGCCGGGCTCCGGGCCGACGCTAGACAGCTGCCATTTCGGCGACACGCTCGGCCCACCGGCAAGATCGTCTTGTCGGGCATGGTGAATCGACACCGCCTCTGGGGCGGAGACTCGGCGCGAGGCATTGACCGCCAAGCTTATCGGAATCCGCACTACCCGTCGCAATTAGGCGGAAGTTGCCTTGGACTGGAGGTGCGGCCTTGGTGAAGCCCGCACCTCCCCAATAGCCGACTGCGGCGTTTAAAGCCGCAGAGCGAATCCTATGCGTGCTGAGTGTGCTTGCCATCGACAGGATTTGACGGAATGGTCTTGCGCCTCCGCTGCTCAACGAGCCGTAGCAGCGCGCCCTTCATTAACCGCCGAGTTCCCTCTCGCGGAGCCACCTCGTCGTTTTTCCACCGGTATACGGTCGACGGGGAAGCGCCAACTTCCCGCTGGATCTCGTCGTCCGTCACCCCCGCTGTTTGTGCAGCCAGCACAATAAGCTTCCAATTACCTCGATCGGCCGTGTCGGCGTCGCGAATGAGATCGCAGATCACTCCAAGTCTGTCGCTCTCTACCCCCCTCAATTTGGGCGCGAAGGCAGCCAAAGCTGAGTCGCTCAACGTATCCGCGAGCGCTAGAGAGTGTGTCATGATGGGCCCTTCCGATTGCGCAAAAAATCAGACCATCCCAGCGCCTGCTGGAACCGTCCGGTTCCCGGCGTTCTTGCCGGGGCATATTAAGTACGGGAATTGATGTCGGAGTGCAATCTTTTTTGCATGGTGGGAACTTTACTCCATTGCGCTTGTCAAGTTCCGGCGATAGAACGGAATCGGACGTAATCGCTGGGGGATCGATTCGTTGGGGGTATTGAGGAGCGGGGTATGGGTGAGACATCGGCCCTCCAGGCAAGGATCACGACAGAGTCGAAGGGCTATGTTGCAGAGGCATTCCGGTTTCTTCAGGACCACCATTCGGCTCCCGTCCTTCCTATGGAAGACCTCCGGCACAGCCTCGTATCGCTATTTACGGCTCGGGGTAGCGGGGGGGACCTCGACTCCAAGATACTGGCTACTTTGGGTGTTTTTAGACCGCCAGTGCGTTGTATCCAAGCCGGTGTCGGTCCGGGGAAGTTCGACCTGTTCGTAATTGATGCCGTCAAAGTTTCGCCTATATTAGAGGGCTTCGATCCGAACGTCCTTCGAACGCTAGTCAGTTCGGCCGTAGCGGAATTGGCTTGGGCCCACGCTTCGGACGACGAACGCTCTGCCTGCCTGCTAGTCCTCACCACGCCATCGGATTTCGCGCTCAATGGGGAGCTCATCCGCCTAGCGGCGAAACGCGTCCGGTCGCCTCCGCATTGGCTCTCGCTGCTCCTTGAACGCTCAACTCTGGACAGCATCGAGGACGAAATTCAGATCTGGTGCCTGAATGCCTCCAGCGCAGCTCGGGCCATCGCCTCGATCAGTCAGCAACCAGCTTGGTGCGTGGGTGTTCGTCATATTCTTTCGCCAGGACCGCGACGTCTCTCGCTCTCGATCGATTTCGGCTGGCTGCAGCTTGCCCGAGATCATCTGAGGGACATCGCTTCAGGTGCCTATCAATTGCCGTGGTCGGCTCCCCCCGCGAGCGGTTTGGTATCCGTAGAAGGCGGCTTGAGCCGGCGCTGGGCGCATGGCACCTAGAAGCTGGATCGATCTGCTGCAGAGCCGGTTTGAGCCGGTTCGAGCGCAGCTGGCGAAGGGGGACCCGCCAGCGGCACTTGGCGCCATGAGCGCGGCGGCCAAAATCATTCACAAGCACGCTTCTCGACCGTGGCAGCTGGCTATTGCCCAAGGCACTCAGGCGTTTAGGTTCAACACGGCACAAAATACCCTGACTTTAGGAGAGCAGTCATTCAATCAGTTGATGTCCCAACTGATTGAAGCGATATCGAATTCCAACGATTGGTTTGTTCACGGCGCGGTCCAAGAAATTACTCAAAGTCAGGATATAGAGTCTGTGATCACAGACGTCTTTCTGGCACTGTTTTTGAGCCACGAGTATTTCCACATTGATCAACAACTTGGATCTGATCAATATAGAGACAGTGATAGCTATTTGAAAGTTGTGTCTGCTTTAGATTATCAGGCAGATTTGGCTGCCTTTTGGTTTCTAACCGAGCGGGCGACTCCACTATTGCCTATGGTTCGTCGCCGCTACCTTGGGTTGCTCATGGCGGTCCACATTGAGACCATGCACGCCTTTTCCCGGATATCCGAAGAGGCCATGAACCAAAGTACGTTCCAGCGGCTACTATTATGGTATTTTCAGATGGGCAGGGTGGTCAGATCCGAAGTGGAACCTGACTTGACCCACCCAAGCATTCAAGCGATGCCGATTATTAGTTTTCCGGTACTGGAAGCCACCTCCTCGCTCGGCCCACCGCTTACGTTAGTTCCTCAGGTTCCTGGCGAGGTCCGGCAGGACATCGTTATCGCGATATGCGACGGATATGGTCTTCAACGGGCACTTCGAATGACTTCCACGGAGCCACGTCGAATGGAGCATTTGGTAGAGAGCATATCCGAAGGAAATTTCGCTGAAGCGCGCAACCAGCTGGAGGAGTTGTACCATGTACACAGCGCAGCGCTTGATTTTCTGCCGGGCAACTTGATGGTACAAGCGCTCTCTGCTGCATGCGCCATGGCGGACCGCTTAGCTCTCGGGTTCGCAAGCCGGATATTGTCCCGTTCGGATATCGAGGTCATCTCATTCTTCGAGAAGGCCGAACGCCTGATCCTGCACTCCAGCCCGCCGCTCGCTGGCGAAGGTCTCGCAATCTACCGGGATTTGTGGCGTGACGGCAGCGAGGTCGCGTTAGACGAGCTGCTGTCCCAACGGGTCGGCAAGTCTTGGCGTCAAGCCGGGCGCGCGGAAGCCGTTTCGGATGTGCTAAAAGGGGAAATCCTTCGCATCGGCACTCGATTGGGAACTTCGCTCGACATTTTACTGGAGCCTGAATCTAAGCCGGCTCCGGCGGTGCGTTAGACTAGCGGTCGCTTCATAACCTTATTAGTCCAGCCGCATCGCCGTCGCCGCCAGGCTTTCCGCCTCGATCAGGATCGCGTCCTCCGAAGCGCCGGTGGCGGTCGCCTCCCGGCCGACGATGACCAGCACCGGCACCGCCAGCGGCGACACCCGGTCCAGCTCGACATGGACCATCGTCTGCTGAGCCCGGTCGAGGAGGCGGACGAGGCGGCCGACCTCGGTCATCTTGCCGCGGGCGTCGTTCCAGGCGGCCTTGAGGAGCAGGTGGTCGGGCTCGTAGCGGCGAAGCACGTCGTAAATGAGGTCGGTCGAGAATGTGACCTGGCGTCCCGACTTGCGCTTGCCGGGATGGTGCCGCTCGACCAGGCCGCCGATCACCGCGACCTCGCGGAAGGCGCGCTTCAGCAGGTTCGAGCCCTGAACCCATTCGACGAACTCGTTCTCGAGCAGGTCCGGCGACAGCAAGGCGGCGGGATCGGCGATCGGCTCGAGGGCATAGCAGGCGAGAGCGTAATCGTTGGAGACGAAGCCCAGCGGGTTCAGGCCGGCGCTCTCCATCCGCCGGGTGATCAGCATTCCGAGCGACTGGTGGGCGTTCCAGCCCTCGAAGCTGTAGATCAGCATGTAGTGGCGATGCTCGTGCGGGAAGGTCTCGACGAGGAGGTGGTCGGGGCGCGGCAGTAGCGAGCGCTCGCTGTGTACCCGGAGCCAGTCCTGGACGTCGTCCGGGAATCGCGGCCACTGGTCCCGGTCCCAGAGGAAGGCGCGGACCCGGTCGGCGAGGTTGGTCGTCATCGCCATCCGGGTGCCGACATAGGTGGGGATACGGGCGGATTTGGTGGTGGCCCTGACGAACAGATCGGTGCCGTCGATCTTCTCCACCTCAAGCACCATGCCGGCGAAGAAGAAGGTGTCGCCCGGCGACAGGGTCGAGGCGAAATATTCCTCGACCGTGCCGAGCTTCCGGCCGCGGCGGAAGCGGACGTCGAGCAAGGGCGCGTCGACGATGATCCCGGCGTTCATCCGGTGCTGCTGGACGAAGCGGGGGTGGGAAACCCGCCATGTCCCGTCCGGATCGCGGGTCAGCCGGCGGAAACGGTCATAGGCGCGGAGCGAATAGCCGCCGCTCTCGATATAAGAGAGGATCTGGGCGAACAATTCCTCCGAGAGGCCGGAATAAGGGGCGGCGGAGCGGACCTCGTCGAGCATCTCCTCCTCGCGGAAGGGGGCGGCGCAGGCGGCGGCCATGACGTGCTGGGCGAGGACGTCGATCGCGCCCGGCCGGAAGATCTCCGGATCGAGCTCCTTATTCTCGATCGCGTCCAGAGCGGCCCGGGCTTCGAGATATTCGAAGCGGTTGCCCGGGACGACAAGCGCTTCCGAAGGCTCGTCGAGCCGGTGATTGGCCCGGCCTATGCGCTGGAGCAGGCGCGACGAGCCCTTGGGAGCGCCCATCTGGATGACGAGGTCGACGTCGCCCCAATCGACTCCGAGGTCGAGGCTGGCGGTGCAGACGAGGCCTCGAAGCCGGCCGTCGGCCATCGCCGATTCCACCTTTCGCCGAGCCTCGACCGAGAGCGAGCCGTGGTGGATTCCGATCGGCAGATGGCCCTCATTGGCCGCCCACAGATCCTGGAAGATGAGCTCGGCCAGGCTTCGAGTGTTGCAGAAGACCAAGGTCGTCCTGTGCCGCTCGATCTCGCGCATGACGTTGGCCGTCGCCCATCGGCCCGAATGGCCCGACCATGGGATCCGCTCGTCCTCGGGAAGCATGATCGTGAGGTCCGGCTCGGCGCCGGGCTCGCCCATGACGATATCCACCATCTCGACGTCGCCATGGGGGGCGAGCCAGCCCTGATAGGCTTCGGGGTCGGAGACGGTGGCGGACAGGGCGACCCGGCGCAGGCTTGGCGCCAGGCGCCGAAGGCGGGCGAGCGAGAGAGCGAGAAGGTCGCCGCGCTTGCCGCTGGCGAAGGCATGGACCTCGTCCACAACCACCGTCCTCAGGCCGGCGAAGAGGGTGATGCTGTCCTCGTGGCTGAGCAGAAGGCTCAGCGACTCCGGCGTGGTGAGGAGAATCTGCGGCGGCCGGACTCGCTGGCGGGCCTTGCGGTCCGCCGGTGTGTCTCCGGTCCGGGCCTCGACCCGGATCGGAAGCTCCATCTCGCCGATCGGGGTCAGCAGATTGCGCTGGACGTCCACCGCCAGCGCTTTCAGCGGCGATATGTAGAGGGTGTGGAGGCCCTCGGTAGGCGCCTCGATCAGCTCGACGATCGACGCCAGGAATCCGGCCAGGGTCTTGCCGGCCCCGGTCGGCGCGACGAGCAGTGCGCTTCGCCCGGCGCGGGCGGCGACGAGCATCTCGAGCTGGTGGCGGCGCGGGGCCCAGCTCCTGGCGGCGAACCATCGATCGACGACAGGGGGAAGATCCGTCATTCCGGAGTTCCGGAAGCCATGAACATCGTCATCAACGGGTGTTCAATCACGGTGGCCAGGGGTCCCGGCTTCCGCCGGGACGACGTCAGGACGTCGCATCGTCCCCGCTGCGCCTTTTCTCCTCTTCCTTCTCATAGAGGTCGTGCGCGCCCCGTTCGGAACGGTCTATGTCGCGCTTGCTGGTCTTGCGGTTGCGGAGCAGGGCCCAGAGCAGGACGGCCGCGAGCAGCAGCGGCCCGATTATGGTCATGATCCCCCAACCGCTTCCGGCTAAATCCATGCTCTTCGCTCCCTGGCTTGCTTCCATAAGCGGGCGCCGCGGCTTGGCGATGCCCGTCTTCGACTCCATATAGCTCCCGATGGCCCGTCTCGGTTCCTGGATCGAGCCTTTTCCCGAAGGCATATATATCAGGCCGGCCGACGCCTGGGTCGATCCGAACGTGCCGAAGGCGCGGGTTCTGATCACCCACGGCCATGCCGATCATGCCCGCGGCGGCCACGAGGAGGTGTTCGCAACCCCCGAGACCCTGGCGATAATGGAATGCCGCTACGGCCCCCAGCCTGGAGGCCGGGCGACGCCTTATGGCGAGGTGATCCGGCTCGGCGATGTCGAGGCGAGCTTCGTCCCCGCCGGCCACGTGCTCGGATCGGCGCAGATCCTTCTCGAATATGGAGGCGAACGGGTCGTCGTCTCCGGAGACTATAAGCGCCGGCCCGACCCGACCTGTCCGCCCTTCGAGCCGGTGCCTTGCGACATCTTCATCACCGAGGCGACGTTCGGCCTTCCCGTCTTCCGCCACCCCGACACGTCGAGCGAGATCGACCGGCTGCTCGCCCGGCATTACGAAAATCCCGAGCGCTGCGTCCTCGTCGGCGCCTATGCCCTCGGCAAGGCACAGCGGCTGATGATGGAGATGAGGGGCCGCAACTATCACGAGCCGATCTACATTCACGGAGCGCTCGAGCGTTTGTGCGACCTCTATCGCGAATGGGGCGTGGAGCTGGGCGATCTCCGGCCGGCGACCGGAGCCTCGAAGGATGAGCTCAAGGGCAAGATCGTGGTCGCACCGCCGGGCTGCCTCAACGACCGCTGGTCGAGGCGGCTGCCCGATCCGATCACCGCAATGGCCTCGGGCTGGATGCGGGTCCGCCAGCGCGCCCGCCAGCGCAACGTCGAGCTTCCGCTGATCGTCTCCGACCATGCCGACTGGGACGAGCTGACCTCCACCATCCAGGAGCTCCAGCCCCGCGAAGTCTGGATCACCCACGGCCGCGAGGACGCGCTCAAGCACTGGTGCATGACCCGCCAGATCAAGGCGCGCGAGCTGAATCTGGTGGGGCGGGAGGACGAGGACGATTGAAGCGCCGATGGCTCCCTGTTATATCTGACTAACTAGTTGGTCAGGAACTTGCGATGGACGGAATCAATCTCTCGGAAGCGAAGGCACGGCTCAGCGCCCTCGTCGACCGAGCCGAAGCGGGCGAGGAAGTCACAATCTTCCGCCGCGGCCGCCCGGTGGCGCGGCTGGTTCCCGTCGGACAGCGGCTCAGTCCCCTCGACATCGAGGCGCTGCGGGCTCTCACCTCCAAGATGAAGAAATATGAGGACCCGGAAGGTCTGAGCTTCGTCGAGCGCACGCGGCGGGACAACCGCTACTGATGTTCTATCTGGACAGCTCGCTCGTCGTGGCGGCCGTCTCCGCCGAAGCCGGAACCGAGATTGCTCTCCACTGGCTTGGGCGGGGCGAGGACATTCTGACGAGCGATTGGTTGATCACCGAGGCTGCGGCGGCATTGTCGCAGAAGCGGAGGATGCAACTTCTGTCGGCCGCCGAGCATCGTCAAGCCGTCGAAGCGCTGCACAGCCAAGTGCTCGCCGCTTATCGGTGCCTGCCGGTGACGCGGCTGGATTTCCGCCTTGCGGCTCAATTTTCAGAGAGAGCAGAAACCGGGCTGAGGGCGGGTGACGCACTTCACCTCGCCATCGCCTCCGGCGCCGACGCGACGCTCGTGACATTCGACAAGAAGCAGGCGAGTGCCGGCGAGCTGCTGCAGGTGCGAACCCTGCTGCTGTGATCAGCCGGCGAGATCGACCATCGAGACCACCACAATCGCCGCCGCCAATCTCCCCCACCTCACTCCACGTTCCAGCGAGAAGCTGCCGGTGCGCGAGAGGATCGCCGCGCTGGTCGGCATGATCAGGATGAACAGGCCGAGCGTCAGCGCGGCGCCGGCCTTCCAGCCAAGCTCCAGCCCGCCCCATATCGCCAGGGCCGCCCAGACGACGCAGAAGAGCAAAGCCTCCGGGTAGAGCTTCGGCATCAGTGCGCGACCTGCTCGCCGCGCTGAAGCCCGGAGAGCGACAGCTGTTCGTCGATCTGGGCGACGAGGCGTGTCAGGCCGGCTTCGTCCTTCGCCTCGGCCCGGGCGACGAGGACGTCCTGGGTGTTGGAGGCCCGGAGGAGCCACCAGCCGTCCTCGGTGCTGACCCGTGCGCCGTCGGTCCGGTCGACGTCTGCGCCGTCCCGGGCGAGGCGCTCGAGCACCTCCTCGACGATTGGAAACTTTCGGCTCTCGTCGACCTGGAAGCGCATCTCCGGAGTGTTGATCATCGGCGGCATCGCCGACCGCAAATCGGTCAGCGAGCCGCCGAGCTGGGAGACGGCGCGGATCAGGCGGATCGCGGCGTAGATGGCGTCGTCGAAGCCATACCACTCATGGCGGAAGAAGATGTGTCCGCTCATCTCGCCAGCGAGCGGAGAATCCGTTTCCTTCATTTTCGTCTTGATGATGCTGTGTCCGGTTTTCCACATTAGCGGCTTGCCGCCAAGCTCGGTAATGCGGTCGAAGAGCGCTTGGCTGGCCTTGACCTCGGAAATTATCGTAGCGCCGGGAAGCGCCCGGAGCACCGGCTCGGCCAAGATTCCAAGGAGCTGATCGCCCCATACGACACGCCCCTCTCCGTCGACCGCACCGAGCCGGTCCGCGTCTCCGTCGAGGGCAACGCCGAAGTCGAGATTCCTTTCGGCTACCATCCGCTTCAGATCCGACAGATTAGATTCTACGGTTGGGTCAGGATGGTGATTGGGGAAGCGACCGTCGACTTCCGGATATAAAAGGTGGTGCTCGCCCGGCAGCTTCTTCACCAGTCGCTCCACCACCGGGCCGCCGGCACCGTTGCCGCAATCCCAGGCGATACGGAAAGCGTCGCCATCGAAACCTTGCAGGAGCCGATCCACGTATCGGTCCATTACGTCCTCATCGGTGATTGAGCCTTTGCCCTCCTCCCAGTCGCCCGCCTCCGCCATCCGGCCAAGCGCCTGGATCCGCTCGCCGAAAAAGGCGCCGTGCTTCAGCACCATCTTGAAGCCGTTGTAATTTCCCGGATTGTGGCTTCCGGTGATCATGATTCCACCGTCCACCGGAAGCTCCGCCTCGGCATAATAGAGCATCGGCGTGGGCCCGAGGCCGATCCGGACGACGTCGACTCCGCTACCCGTCAGACCCTCGATCAGCGCCGTTTCCAGCCTGGGCGAGCTCTCACGCCCGTCGCGCCCGACCGCGACCGTCTTGCCGCCTTCGCGGCGGACGAGGGTTCCGAAGGTCCGGCCGACCGCCCTCGCATCCTCCTCGTCCAGCGTCTCTCCGTAGATTCCCCTGATGTCATATTCGCGCAGAGAGGTGGGCGGCAGACGATGGCTCATTCGAAACTCCGGCAGGGGCATTGGGGTCGGGCATTGGGATCGGGGGGATGGCTTCAAGACGCTCGAGGCGGCTTGCGGTTCATTGTTTCGGCAAGCAGGGTATCGCGGGCGGCGTTGACCCGGTGGGCGAGCTCGGTCGAGCCGCCCGTGTCGGGGTGGACCCTGGCGATCAGCCGGCGGTGGGCGTCGCGAATTTCCTGGAGGCTCGCGCCCTCGCTCACTCCGAGCAGCCGCCGGGCGTCCTCCGCCGGCATCGGCCTCGACGACGGGCGCGAACGGCGCCAGGCCGCCCAAAGCAAGGCGCTCGCCATCAAGGCCGCTCCGACGACCAGCCTGCCCTTGGTGAACAGGCTGAGGCCGAGCAGGAAGACGACGGCGGCGACCCCGTCCTCATAGGTGAAGCCCTTGAGCCGGCCGGTGGCGAAGGCCCAGAGCAGGCCGCCCGCGGCGAGCAGGATGAGAATGCCCATTGGCTAGCCGGCGAGCGCCGCGGCCTGCGGCACCACCGACTCGCCCGGCTGCGGCAGTGCGAAACCCGCGATCATCTCGCGCAATTCCTGGCGGGCCGCGATATGGGCGATCGCCACGTCGCCGAGATGGGGCAGATCGAGCAGGGTCAGGCCCTTGGGGAAGAGCTCGCGGTAGATGACCCGCTCGCCGAGGCCCGGAATCACCCGGAAGCCGACCCTGCGGCTGAGCTCGCCCAAAGCCTCGCCGACCCGGCGCATGTTGCGCGCCTCGATATGCTGCATCCGGTTGCGGAGCACGACCCAGTCGACGCTCGCGCCATGGGTCTTGGCGCGCTGGGTCCGGCTGTTCCAGACCAGTTCGGCATAGAAGCTGGGGCGGCGGACCCGATAGGTCTCGGCGTCGACCTGGCCGATCAGGTCGAGATCGACGAAGCTGTCGTTGATCGGAGTGACCAGGGTATCGGCTCGGATCATCGCGGCCCGGGCATGGGGATCGTCGCGGCCGGGCGTGTCGACGACGACGATGTCGACGCCCTCCGATATCCGCTCCATCTGCGCCTCGATCGTCTCGCTCTTGTCGGGATCGAATGTCTCGTAGGCGGGCGTGACGAGATCGATTCCGAGCCGCTTCACCGTCTCGGCCCGATTGTCGAGATAGCGGCCCAGGGTGCGCTGGCGGGTGTCGAGATCGAGAGCGGCGACCCGCCGCCCGGCGGCGGCGAGCGCGACGGCGCTGTGGACCGCGGTGGTCGACTTGCCGGTGCCGCCTTTCTCATTGGCGAAAACGATGAAATGCGGCGACGCCATCTGGACCCCTTGATTCTCGGCCTCGATTTCCCGGCCCTGGTTTTCTCGGCCTTGATTATGCCGTCCGCCCCCCGCAAGGGCGTCGCCCAAGCTGATATCGGAGGCTGCGACAGCGTGCAAATTGTCCGTGACATCGAAACGCTGAAGGCGGCCTTGGCCCGATTGCGGGCGGAAGGCGGAACGATCGCTTTGGTCCCGACCATGGGCGCGCTCCATGCCGGCCATATGGCCCTGGTCGCGGAAGGGCGGCGGCGCGCACACCATGTCGTCGCCTCGATCTTCGTCAACCCGACCCAGTTCGCGGCCCATGAGGACCTTTCGACCTATCCCCGCCGCGAGGCGACCGACGCCAGGATGCTTGAGGAGGAAGGATGCGCGCTCCTCTGGTCGCCCGACGTCGCGACCGTCTATCCGAATGGGCCGGAGGCCGACATCCGCGCCGGAAGCCTCGGCGAGGGCCTCGACGGCGCAGCCCGCCCCGGCCATTTCGACGGGGTCGCGACCGTGGTGTCGAGGCTGTTCGATCAGGTCCGCCCCGATATCGCCTTGTTCGGCGAGAAGGATTTCCAGCAGCTCGCGATCATCCGTCAGATGGTGTCGGACCTCGGCCTCGCGGTCGAGATCGTCGCGATGCCCACCCAGCGCGATGCCGACGGCGTCGCTCTGTCCTCGCGCAACGCCTATCTGACCGACGAGGAGCGCCGGTCGGCGCGGGCCCTGCCGCGCGCTCTGGGCGAGGCGGCGGCGGCGATCCAGCGCGGCGGCGCGGTCGCCGAGGCCCTCGCCACGGCGCGCGAGCGCCTCGCCAAAGCCGGCTTCGATCCGATCGACTATGTCGAGCTCTGCGATTCCCAGACCCTGGCGCCGGTCGATAAGGTCGAAAGGCCCGCCCGGCTTCTGGCGGCGGCGAGGCTTGGGCGGACCCGGCTGATCGACAATCTCGCGGTGGAGCCTTCCTGATCCCCTCGCCGGCCCCGGCGGCGGCGCACGTTCACCCGCGGTGCAGCCGCCGATGCTAAGGCCGGGCTTTCGATCCGTGGAGAGCCGATGATCCCGATCCTGCTGGCGCTCGCCGCCGCCGCCCAAACCCCCGCGGGCCAAATCCCTGCGGGCCAAATACCTGAGGGCGTCCCCGCCGGCCCCGTCGACACGCCCGCCAACCGCTATCGCGACTGCCTCGCCCTCGCCCGCACCGCGCCCGTTTTGGCCGCCGGCAAGGCCCAGGCCTGGCTCGGCTCGGGCGGCGGCGTCATGGCGGCGCAATGCCTCGGCCTCGCTTTGTCGGCGCAGGAGAAGTGGACCGAAGCCGCCGACGCCTTCGAAGCCGCGGCGAAAGACGCGGAATCGAAGCAGGACCGCCGCCGCGGCGACCTCTGGGTCGAGGCCGGCAATGCCCGCCTGGCCGCGGGCGACGCGGCCTCGGCGCGCAGGGCGTTCGAGGCGGCGCTCGCGGCGAAAACGCTCATCCCCCAGCTCGAAGGGGAGGTTCATCTCGACCTCGCCCGGGCCGCGGTCGCGCTGGGCGACCCGGCCGGCGCCCGGGTCCGGATCGATCAGGGGCTTGCGCTGGTGCCGAAGGACCCGTTCGGCTGGTATCTGTCCGCGGCGCTGGCGAGGAAGCAGGACGATCTCGCCCTCGCCAGGGACCATATCGCAAAGGCGGCCGCGCTCGCCCCGGACGATGCCGCGATCCTGCTCGAGGCGGGCAACATAGCCGGCCTCTCGGGCGAAAAGGAGGCGGCGCTAGGCCTCTACGCCCGGGCGGCCCGGATAGCGCCGGGCTCGGAAGCGGGGAAAGCGGCCCAGGCCGCCATCGCCGCCAACGAGGGGAAATAGCTCCCTTCCCCCTCTTCCCGGCGGGGAGAGGGCCGGGGTGAGGGGGCTCGGCGGTCGAGACCTCTCGCAGACGCCGAACCCCCTCACCCTACCCTCTCCCCCCGGGGGAGAGGGGTTAATCGCGTTGCTACCCCGGCCCCCTCAGTCGAGGTAGAAATCCACCGTCGTCACCACCCGCACCTTCTGCAAGGGCGAATCTCCCGCCGAGGAACCGCCTTCGCCGTCGACGTCTCCGTCGCGCGCGCCGATCGAGAAATAGCCCTGGGTGGCGGAGCGGATGCCGCCCACTCCGGTGCCGCTGTCGCGGGCGAATTGAAGAGCGCTCTCGCGGGCGTTGCGGGTCGCTTCCGCGATCATCTCGGGCTTGATCCGGTTGAGCCTGGTGAAGCTGTAGACCATTCCGCTTCCGTCCTCGAGCGCGACTCCGCCGCGGATCAGGTCGGCCTGGCGGGCGAAGGCGCGGCGGGCGCGCATCACGTCGGTGGTTCGAAGCTGGATTCGCTGGCGGACGGTGACGCTGTTCTGGCCGCGAACATTGTCATAATATTGGTTCACCGACACGCCGGTGTCGCTGAGCGCCTGATCGGCGAAGCCGTGGCGCTTGAAGAAGGCGCGAACCGCCCGGCTCTTCTCGTCGACCGCCGACTGCACCGGCCCCAACTCCGTACCCTGCTCGGAATAGGCGATCGTCCAGGTCGACAGATCGGCGGTCACGTTCCGCTCGGCCAGCCCGCGCACCGTTACCGCCCGGTCCGCCATCCGAGCCCGCCTCAGCCCGTCGCCGAGCAGATAGCCGCCGACGACGATCGCGAGCGCCAGGATGAGCGCTCCGGCCAGCAGCACATTGTTGCGATCGTCGATCCAGCGCCCGGCCATATCGCTCTCCTTCGGCTGCTCGGCAAATAGTATCCAGCCGATGAACCGTGCATTTATAGCGATGAAGTGAGAATGACAAGCAAATTGGCTTGAACGTACAATTTCGACTTCCTCGATCTTGAATCTATGTTCATAATATGTTCCAATACCGACATGCGCCTCCAACCGCCATCACTCACGCCGCCCCGTCCTACCCGCCGGTCGCGAGCGGAATGTGTAAGTTTCGCAAGCTCCACCCCGGCGCCGAAACTTCGGGGGTCTGGGCCCATGGAAGCCGAAACAATGAAACTTCCGACCGCCGCTTGGCCGATTCGCTTCACTCGCCCGGCGCCGTGCGCTTATAGGAGCTCCGAAAGGGAGCGGCGGCCATGAAATATCTCCACACCATGATCCGGGTCTCCGATCCGGACGAGACAATCCGCTTCTTCGAGCTTCTCGGCCTGAAGGAGCTTCGCCGCTTCGACAACGAGGCCGGCCGCTTCACCCTCATCTTCCTCGCCGCGCCGGGAGACGAGGAGGCGCAGGTCGAGCTCACCCACAATTGGGACGAGAAAGGCTATGGCGAAGGCCGCAATTTCGGCCACCTCGCCTACCGGGTCGACGACATTTACGAGAGCTGCCGCCGCTTGATGGAAAGCGGAGTCACGATCAACCGCCCGCCCCGCGACGGCCGGATGGCCTTCGTCCGGACCCCCGACGACATCTCAATCGAATTGCTCCAGTCCGGCGAGGCTCTGCCGCCGGCCGAGCCCTGGACGTCGATGCCCAATTCGGGTCATTGGTGATGCTCGACATCGCCCGGATCCCCATCCTCTCCGACAATTACGTCTGGCTGGTCCACGAGCCCGGCTCGGGCGAGACGGCCGTGATCGATCCCGCCGTCGCCGGGCCGGTGCTCGCCGAGGCGGAGGCGCGCGGCTGGCGGATCAGCCAGATCTGGAACACCCACTGGCATGCCGACCACACCGGCGGCAACGAAGCGATCAAGGCGGCGACCGGCGCCCTCGTCACCGGTCCGGCGGCGGAAGCCGGGCGGATCCCGACGCTCGACCGCCAGGTAGGCGAGGGCGACCGGGTGAAGCTGGGGCCGGTCGAGGCGGAGGTCCTCGAAGTCCCGGCCCACACCGCGGGCCACATCGCCTACCATCTGGCGTCAGAGGAGGTGGTGTTCGTCGGCGACACCTTGTTCGCAATGGGCTGCGGCCGCCTGTTCGAGGGCAATGCGGATCAGATGCACTCGAACCTCCAGCGCCTGTCCGGGCTCGCGCCCGCGACCCGCGTTTATTGCGGGCACGAATATACGCTCTCCAACGGCCGCTTCGCGCTGACGGTGGAGCCCGGCAACAGTGCGCTTGCCGAGCGCATGGCCGAGGTCGAGGCGGCCCGGGCCGCGGGTGAACCGACAATTCCGACGACGATCGCTCTGGAACGCGCCACCAACCCGTTCATGCGCGCCTCATCGGCCGCGGAGCTTGCCGAACGGCGCCGGGCCAAGGATGATTTCCGCGGCTGACGGGACTTACCCGGCACTTCGGACGTTAAGGCTCCGAGGAGCCCAGCGATGAAACATCTACTATTGATCGCTGCGGCCTGCCTGGCGGCGGGCTGCACCACCGACGAACCCGGCGACCGGGTCGACATGCGGGCCGACGACGAGGCCATGCTCGCCGCCCAGCTGCGCGGTTACGAGCGGTCCGGACCGCCGGTCCAGTGCGTCAGCACCCGCGACCTCAAGGGCAACCGCTCCGCCGGAGAAACCGCGATCGTCTTCTCCGGCAGTGGCGGTCGCAAATGGGTCAACCGACCCGCCGCCGGCTGTCCGGATCTGCGCTTCAGCCGGGCGCTCAAGACCCGGACCACCGGCACCCGCCTGTGCAGCGGCGACATCGCCAGTGTCTTCGATCCTCTCACCCGGATGGAATTTGGCGGCTGCGGGCTCGGCGACTTCGAGCCCTATCGGCGGGTGAGGGGTTAGACCGTCATTGCGAGCGTAGCGAAGCAATCCAGCTCTGCGCCCTGAGCGCACTCGGCGCTGGATTGCCGCGTCGCTATGCTCCTCGCAATGACGGAGCCTACTTCTTGTACAGCCCGTCCAGCCGCTCGCCATAGGCGTCGCGGATGACGTGGCGGCGGATCTTGATCGAGGGGGTGAGCTGCTCGTTCTCGGTAGTAAAAGGTTCGTCGGCGAGGATGAACCGCCGGACCTTCTCGATCACCGACAGATCGGAATTGACCCGGTCGACCGCCGCCGACAGCGCCCGGTGAAAGTCCGGATCGTCGCTCAGTGCGGCCGGGTCGCTCGGCTTGCCGCTCGCCATTGCCCATTCCGCGATCCATTCCGGATCGGGGACCAGCAGCCCAACGAGATAGGGTCGGCGGTCGCCGACCACCATCGCCTGCAACAATTCCGGCTGTAGGGTCAGCATCCCCTCCACCTTCTGCGGCGAGACGTTGTCGCCCTTGTCGTTGATGATGAGGTCCTTCTTGCGGTCGGTGATCACGATCCGCCCCGCTTCGTCGATATGGCCGACGTCGCCGGTATGGAGCCAGCCGTCCTGGAGCGCCTTTTCGGTCTGCGCCGGGTTGCGCCAATAGCCCCTCATGACCAGCTCGCCGCGCACCAATATCTCGCCGTCCCCGGCGATCCTCACCTCGGTATTGCGGAGCGGCGGGCCGACCGTGTCCATCTTCACGCCCGCCTTCGGGCGGTTGCAGCTGATCACCGGCCCCGCCTCGGTCTGGCCGTAGCCCTGGAGGACGGTGAGCCCGATAGAGTGGAAGAATATGCCGACGTCCGGATTGAGCGGCGCTCCGCCCGACACCATCGCCTTCACCCGGCCGCCGAAGCGGGCGCTGATCTTCGGGCGGAACAATCGGTCGAGCAGCAGGTCGACCGGGCGGTCCCACAGGGTCTTGGTGCCCGCATAATCCCTGGCGCCGATCTCCAGCGCCTTCGTCATCATGTAATTGGCGATCTTGCCTTGCTTCTCGACATTCTTGAGGATCCGCTGCCTCAGAACCTCGAACAGCCTCGGAACCACGATCATCAGCGTCGGCTTCGTCTCCTCGATGTTGGAGGCGAGCTTCTCCAGCCCTTCCGAATAATAGATTTGCGCTCCGATCCCGATCGGGAAGAACTGGCCGCCGCTATGTTCATAAGCGTGGCTTGGCGGAAGGAAGGAGAGGAACACCTCCTCACCCACTCCAAAGTCCTCTGAGATGACTTCGATGCAGCCCGCGACATTGTGGAGGATTGCGCCGTGATGCTGCATCACCCCGCGCGGGGCGCCGCCGGTCCCGGAGGTGTAGATCAGGCAGGCGAGGTCGTCGCGGGTCACTTTCGAGGCCGCCTCGGTGCAGGCGGCAATGTCGGGCGCGTGGGCATCGATCAGGGCCTGCCAGTCGTGGAAGCCGACATTTCCGGACTGGCCGCCTGGAAGCGCCTCCATTCCGATGACATGCTCGCAAGTGTTCGACCGGATCGCCGCCGGAAGCAGGGGCCGGGCCAGCTTCTGAGTCGAGACGATGACGGCTCGGGCGCCGCTGTCGTCGAGTATATGCTGGTGATCGCGTTCGGTGTTGGTCGTGTAGGCGGGAACGGTGACGCAGCCGGCGGTCATGATCGCGAGGTCGGCGATGCACCATTCCGGCCGGTTCTCGGAAACCAGCATGACCATGTCGCCGGGCCTCAGCCCGATCGATTTCAGCCCCGCGGCGAGCGAGCAGACCCGGTTCGCCGCCTCGCTCCAGCTGATCGGGCACCAGGCCCCCTCCCGCTTCGCCCAGAGGAAGGGCGAATCGCCCTTCTGCGCCGCTCGGGTGAAGAACATGGCGACGAGATTGGGGAAATGTTCGAGCTCGCGCATTGCTTCTCCCGAAAATCACCTTTTTTCAGATCATTGGGCGAGCGCCACGCCCTCGCTTCGCGGATCGGCGCCCCCGCGCCACCCGCCGTTCACCCATTCGATCGCATTGGCCTTGAAGCCGGACGGAATCGGCGCCGTCTTGTTGCCGAGCGCCCGGAGCGCCGGGATCATCGCCTCGAGGCTGGTTCCGCGCTCGACCAGCAACGTGTCGCCGGGGGCGAACATCACCGGCATCGCCACCGCTTCCTGGGCGCTCAAATCCCAGTCGATCACCGCGATGATCGCCCTTGCGACCTGGGCGATGATCGTCGGCCCGCCCGCCGCTCCGACGGCAAGCCGGACCTTGCCGTCGGGGCCGTAGACGATGGTCGGAGCCATCGAGCTTCGCGGTCTCTTGCCGCCTTCGACCCGGTTGGCGACGGGCGCTCCGTCGATTTCCGGAGCGATGCTGAAATCGGTCAGCTCGTTGTTGAGGAACATGCCGTTGACGGTCAGTCCCGAGCCCCACCCGCCTTCGATGGTCGACGTCACCGAAGCGACGTTGCCGGAACCGTCGGCGGCGACCATGTGGGAGGTGGACGGTATTTCGAGCGCCGCCGCCGCCGTCACCCGGGGCGCTCCCGGCGGGCTGCCCGCCACGGCCCTTTCGATCGCGCGGTCGGCCGAGATCAGCTTCGAGCGGGCGGCGAGATAATCGGGATCCATGAGGCCGTCGACCGGAACCG
This sequence comes from Sphingomonadales bacterium, assembly GCA_038257735.1. GTDB lineage: Bacteria > Pseudomonadota > Alphaproteobacteria > Sphingomonadales > Sphingomonadaceae > Allosphingosinicella. Next base: position 104,250 of record JBBSIZ010000002.1, read on the forward strand.
GCACGAAATCCGGATCGGCGACAAAGGCGTCGCGGTCGGCGAAGGCGAGGCGCATAGAATTGCCGATCAGATGCCAGGCGACCGGATTGTCCTTGCCGAGCCCGCGCAGGTCGAAGCGCTCGAGCTGCTTCAAGGTCGCGTAGACGGTCGTCGCTCCCGAGGAAGGCGGCCCCATTCCGCAGATCCGGTAGCCGCGATAGGGCGCGCAGACCGGTGGCCGCTCCTTGGCCTCGTAGGCGGCGAGATCGCCCGCCACCATCGCCGCGGGGTTGCGGGCGGCGCCGCGGACGGTCCGGACGAGCGCTTCGGCCGAGGGGCCGACATAGAAAGTGTCCGGGCCAAGCGTCGCCACCCGCGCGAGCAATTGCGCCAGCTCCCGATTGCGCAATATCGACCCGACCGCCTTCGCCTCGCCGGCCGAGTCGAAGAGATAGGCCCGCCCCCATTCGCTCATTCCGGCCCGGTCGCGGCCGCCGACGACCGCGCTGCGCATTCGCGAAGTCAAAGCGAAGCCGTCTCGGGCGAGGCGTATTGCCGGCTCGAAGAGCTTCGCCCAGGGCAGACTGCCGTGGCGCCCATGGACCAGCGCCATCAGCCGGATATTGCCGGGCACTCCGACGCTCTTGCCGCCCGGAATCGCCTCGCGATAGGGCAATGGCTTACCGTCGGGGCCGAAGAACCATCGGGGAGAGGCGGCGTCCGGCGCCTTTTCGCGGCCGTCATAGGTGAAGACGCGCCCTTTTTCGGAATCATGATAGACGAAGAAGCCGCCGCCGCCGATTCCGGACGATTGCGGCTCGACCACGGTCAGCGCGATCTGGATGGCAATGGCGGCATCGGCGGCATTGCCGCCCTGGTTCAGGATCCAGCGCCCGGCCTCGGCGGCACGCGGATCGGCGGCCGAAACCATGCCCCGCGCCTGCTGCCGCGACGCCCCGCGCTCGGTGGCGGGGGCAGTGGCGCAGGATGCGAGGACGAGAAGAAGCGGAAGGAAAAGCCGGCTGAACATCGGCGGCGACACTAGCCGCCTCCGCCCGCGCCGCAAGCGCTAAGACGCGCCGACCGCGTCGGCGAGGGTGGCGAAGCCGTCGCGGCTTAGAAGCGACCTGAGCTCCGCGCAGATCGCCCGGGCGACGTCCGGCCCTTGGTAGACGAGCGCGGTGTAGAGCTGGACGAGGCTCGCCCCGGCACGGATCCGGGCGTAGGCGTCCACCCCGTTCTCGATTCCGCCCACCGCGATCAGCGGCAGGGCACCCCCGGTCGCGGCCCGGAAATCCTTCAGCCGCTGAAGGGCGAGTTCCTTGAGCGGCGCTCCCGAAAGGCCGCCGGCTTCACCCGAATGCTTCGAGCGCAATTCCGGCCGCGACACCGTCGTGTTGGCGACGATCAGGGCGTCCACCCGCGAATCGATCGCGGTCCGGGCGATGCCGTCAATTTCCTCCGCCGTGAGGTCCGGAGCGACCTTGAGGAAGATAGGCGTCGAGCCGGTCCGGGCCTGGCCCACCGCTCCGAGCAGCTCAGTCAGCGCACCCGAATCCTGAAGCGCGCGCAGGCCGGGCGTGTTCGGGGAGGAGATGTTGACGGTGAGATAGTCGGCCGTCGCCGCCATCTCGCGGGCGCCGGCGGCATAATCGGCGATCCGGTCGGCGCTGTCCTTGTTCGCCCCGATATTGACCCCGACGATCCCCCGCCGCCGGCCAGCCAGCCGCGCCCTGGCCGCCTCGAACCCTTTATTGTTGAAGCCCATCCGGTTGATCACCGCCCGGTCCCCGGCAAGCCGGAACAACCGCGGCCGGGCATTTCCCGCCTGGGGCCGCGGAGTCACCGTCCCCACTTCGACGAAGCCGAAGCCGAAGCCGAGCATCTGCCGCCAGACCTCGGAATCCTTGTCGAAGCCCGCCGCGAGGCCGACCGGATTGGGAAAGTCGAGCCCGGCGACCCGGATCGCGAGGCGCGGATCCTCCTTCGCCGGCTCCCCCGCCGGAACCGCCCCCAGCGCCCGGATCGTCAGCCGGTGCGCCCGCTCCGCGTCGAGCGCGAAGAAGACGGGCCGGACGAGGGGGTAGAGCGCCATGGCCCCGTCATTGCGAGGAGCGGAGCGACGAAGCAACCCAGGAAGCGCCGACCAGGACCGGATTGCTACGCTTCGCTCGCAATGGCGGCTTGAATTTCCGCTTCACCCCCGCCACATGCAAATCGGAATGAAATGGTCCGATTAGCCTATGCGACTCACCTCCCTCGCCGATTATGCCGTCGTCGTGATGGCCGCCGCCGCCCGTCGCCCGTCCGGCGCTTCGCTGTCCGCGGGCCTTCTCGCCGAAGAGACCGGCGTTCCGCTTCCGACCGCCCAGAAGGTGATGGGGCGCCTCGCCTCGGCCGGCCTGCTCGTCTCCGCGCGCGGCGCCGGCGGCGGCTTCCGGCTCGCACGGCCGGCCGGCGGGATCAGCCTCGCCGACATCATCGAGGCGGTGGAGGGGCCGATCGCGATGACCAATTGCATAGAAGGCTCGATCCACGATTGCGCGCTCGAAGGTAGTTGCCGGGTCAAGCCCCACCTCAACGCAGCAAATGACGCGGTACGAGGCGCCCTTGCAAGCGTCAGCCTCGCCACCCTGGCGGAGACCGAATGATGGACGTACGCAACCAGGAAGCCCAGGAGGCGGTCGACCGTGCTTCGACCTACGAATGGGGCTTCACCTCCGACATCGAGCAGGATTTCGCGCCCAAGGGCCTGAACGAGGACACGGTCCGCTTCATCTCGGCCAAGAAGAACGAGCCCGAATGGATGCTCGAATGGCGCCTCAAGGCCTGGCGCGCCTGGCTGACCATGGAGGAGGTGAGCTGGGCCAAGCTCGACATCCCCGAAATCGATTTCCAGGACGCTTATTATTATGCCGAGCCCAGGGCCAAGCCGACTCTCGGCTCGCTCGACGAAGTCGATCCGGAAATCCTCCGAGTCTATGAGAAGCTCGGAATCCCGATCGAGGAGCAGAAGGTGCTCGCCGGAGTGGAGGGCGCCCGCAAGGTCGCGGTCGACGCGGTGTTCGACTCCGTCTCGGTGGCAACCACCTTCCGGGCCGAGCTCGAGCGCGCCGGGGTCATCTTCCGCTCCATCTCGGAGGCGATCCGGGAATATCCGGACCTGGTCCGCAAATATCTGGGCTCGGTGGTCCCCCAGCGCGACAATTACTTCGCTTGCCTGAACGCCGCCGTCTTCTCCGACGGCACCTTCGTCTACATCCCCGAAGGGGTGCGCTGCCCGATGGAGCTCAGCACCTATTTCCGGATCAACGCCGCCAATACCGGCCAATTCGAGCGTACCCTGATCGTCGCCGACAAGGGCAGCTACGTCTCCTATCTCGAAGGCTGCACCGCGCCGATGCGCGACGAAAACCAGCTCCACGCCGCCGTGGTCGAGCTGGTCGCCCTCGACGATGCGGAGATCAAATATTCGACCGTCCAGAACTGGTATCCGGGCGATTCCGAGGGCAAGGGCGGCATATACAATTTCGTCACCAAGCGCGGCGCCTGCCGGGGCGCCCGATCGAAGATCAGCTGGACCCAGGTCGAGACCGGAAGCGCGATCACCTGGAAATATCCCTCCTGCATCCTCCAGGGCGAGGAGAGCGTCGGCGAATTCTATTCGGTCGCCGTCACCAACAATCGCCAGCAGGCCGATACCGGAACCAAGATGATCCACATCGGCAGGAACAGCCGATCGACGATCGTCTCGAAGGGGATCAGCGCCGGCCGCTCGAACAACACCTATCGCGGCCTGGTCCGCGTCCTCGCCGGCGCCGAGAACGTGCGCAACTTCACCCAGTGCGATTCGCTCCTGCTCGGCGATCAATGCGGTGCCCACACGGTGCCCTATATCGAAGTCCGCAACCCCACCGCCCAGATCGAGCATGAGGCGACCACGTCCAAGATCAGCGACGACCAGCTCTTCTACGCCATGCAGCGCGGGCTGAACGCGGAAGACGCGGTCGCCCTGATCGTCAACGGCTTCGCCCGCGAGGTCCTGAAGCAGCTGCCGATGGAGTTCGCGGTGGAGGCGCAGAAGCTGCTGGGAATCAGTTTGGAGGGGAGCGTCGGGTGAGCGCCCCGGATTACGACAAAGGCTGGCGACCTGAAGCCCCTACCCTTCAGGGGAGGGGTTTGGGGTGGGGCCTGTCCAACGCGCAGTTGAAGGAACTTCACCGCCGAGCGGCAGAGATGCGCCGCAACCCGACGGAGCCGGAGAAGCGGCTGTGGCGTAACCTCTCCGGTCAGCAGCTTGGGGAATACAAATTCCGCCGTCAGTCCGTGGTCGGCTATTTCATTGCCGACTTCCTCTGCCCCCAAAAGGCGCTGATTATTGAAGTCGACGGCGACACGCACGACGAAGCGAAGGATCGCCTCCGGGATGACATCCTGGGCACGCGTGGCTTTCGAGTTGTGCGGGTCACCAACGACGATGTGATGACCAACATGGACGGTGTGCTGCAGCACATCCTGCTGGTGCTGAACGACACACCACGAAGATGGAACAACCCCCACCCCAACCCCTCCCCTGAAGGGGAGGGGCTTGAGAGAGGCGAACTTCACCCCTCCCCTTCAGGGGAGGGGCTTGAGAGAGGCGAACTTCCCCCCTCCCCTTCAGGGGAGGGGCCGGGGGTGGGGCATGTCCGGAACAATGCGCAGAAGCTTAGGAACAGCCGGAACGACGTTTAGTAGAAGGAGAGATTTAATGAGTTTCCAACCTGGCGATGTCGTCAAACTGCAGTCCGGTGGCGAAAAGATGACGGTCGAATCGCTCGGCGACGGACTGGTCGATTGTGTGTGGTTCGTAGATAAGAAGGTTCAGAGAATGTCGTTCGAGCCGGCTGCGCTAAAGAAATATGAACAGCCACAAGGCGGCGGTTACGGTATCTAAGCATGCTCAGCATTGAAAACCTCCACGCCACGGTCGCCGACAAGCCGATCCTCAAGGGCCTCACCCTCGCCGTGAAGGCCGGCGAGGTGCACGCGATCATGGGACCCAACGGCGCCGGCAAATCCACTCTCGCCTATGTGCTCGGCGGCCGGCCCGGCTACGAGGTGACCGAAGGCTCCGCCACCCTCGACGGACGCGACCTGCTCGACATGGCGCCGGACGAGCGCGCCGCCGCGGGGCTGTTCCTCGGCTTTCAATATCCGGTCGAGATTCCAGGCGTCTCCAACGTCCAGTTCCTCCGCACCGCCCTCAACGCCCAACGCCGGGCGCGCGGAGAAGCCGAGATCTCGGCGGGCGACTTCCTTCGTCTTACCCGCGAGCAGGGCGACGCGCTCGGCGTGTCGATGGACATGATGAAGCGCGAAGTGAATGTCGGCTTCTCGGGCGGCGAGAAGAAGCGGGGTGAGATGGTCCAGATGGGAATCATAGATCCGCGCCTGGCGGTGCTCGACGAGACCGATTCCGGCCTCGACATCGACGCCCTTCGAGTGGTGGCCGACGGAATCAACCGGATCATGCGCCGCCCGGACAAAGCGGTGCTTCTCATCACCCACTATCAGCGCCTGCTCGATCTCGTCGTCCCCGACTTCGTCCACGTGCTGGCGGACGGGCGGATCGTCCGCTCCGGAGGTCCCGAGCTCGCCCAGCTTCTCGAGCGCGAAGGCTATGGGGCCATCGCGGCGTGATCCGGCTCGACCTCCCCTCCAATAGGACCGAAGGCTGGCGCTGGAGCGATCTTTCGGCGCTTCCCGATCTGGCCGGGCGCGCGCCGTCGGGCGCCGTCCCCGAGGCGCTGCCCTGGCTCGATTGCGAGCCGGAAGGGCCGAGGCTTCTGTTCCTCAACGGCGGGCTGGTCGCGGAGCGGAGCAATCCGGGCAATATCGAGATCGGGCCGGTCGAAGTCGAGGCGGGCGACCACGCGCTGGGCCGGCTCGTCGGCCGCGACGGCTGGAAGCTGAAGCTCGGCCGCGATTCTTCGCCGCGCGGGCTGGTCCAGATCGTCCATGTCTCGACCGGCGGAGCCAATCACCTCGCCGCCGAGATCGAGCTCGACGTCGACTGCCAGGCTTCGGTGGTCGAAAGCTATGTCGGCGAAGGCTGGGTCAACCGGCTCACCGGGATCACCTTGTTCAGGGGCGCCCGGCTGATGCTGGCCCGGCGAATCATGGCAGATGCCGGCTTCGCGAGCCTCGGCGACCGCGCCCGAATCGGCGAGAGCGCCAGCCTCGTCGTCACCACCCTCGCGGCGGGCGGAGCCGACGTCCGGCTCGACGGCGAGATTCTGCTCGCCGGCGAGGGCGCCTATGCCGAGGCGGGCGGGGCCCTGCTGGCTCGGGGGCGACAGCGTCATGACGCCAATGTCGTCATTCGCCACGAACAGCCTTCCGGAACCAGCCGCCAGGTCTGGCGCTCGGTCGCCGACGATCGCTCCATCTGCTCGGTCGCCGCCCGGGTCGAGGTCGCGCGCGGCGCCCAGAAGACCGACGGCGAGCAATCGTTGAAGGGCCTGCTCCTCTCCCGATCGGCGACGATCAACGCCAAGCCCGAGCTGGAGATCTTCGCCGACGACGTCAAATGCGCCCATGGCGCCACGGTCGGCGAGCTCGACCGCGACGCCCTCTTCTACATGGCCAGCCGGGGGGTTGCGGAGCCGGAGGCGAAAGCCCTGCTCACCCGCGCCTTCGTCGCCGACGCGATCGACAAAGCGGGCGAGGAAAAGGTGCGCGAGGCTTTCCATGTGGATGCGGACGCCTGGCTCGGCGCGGAAAAGCCCCTCCCCTTCAGGGGAGGGGTCGGGGTGGGGCCTGTCACCGGCACCGGCTCGTCCACGACCGCCCCCACCCCCGGCCCCTCCCCTGAAGGGGAGGGGTGATGGACATGGCCGCTTCCCCTCGCGCCCTCGACCATGTCGCGGACTTCCCGGCGATCCCCGAGGGCTGGTCCTATCTCGACACCGCCGCGACGGCGCAGAAGCCCCGGGCGGTGATCGACGCGATCGAGCGGGGCTATTCCGAGACTTATGCGACGGTCCATCGCGGCGTCTACCAGCGCTCGTCGGAGATGACCCTCGCATTCGAGGCGGCGCGCCGGCGGGTCGCGGGCTTCATCGGAGCGTCCTCGCCGAGCGAAGTGGTGTTCGTGCGCGGAGCGACGGAAGGGATCAACCTCGTCGCCCAAAGCTGGGGCGGGGCGAATCTCAAGCCCGGCGACCGGATCATGCTGTCGACGCTCGAGCATCATTCGAACATCGTGCCCTGGCAGATGATCGCCGAGCGGACCGGCGCCGGGATCGACGTGGCGCCGCTGACCGGGGACGGCCGGATCGATCTGGACGCCCTGGCGAATAGGCTGACCGGGCGGCACAAGCTCGTCGCCCTCGCCCACGTGTCCAATGTCCTGGGCTCGGTCCTGGACGTGAAGCGCGCCGCGAAGCTTGCCCGCGCAGTCGGCGCCAGGCTGTTGCTGGACGGTTGCCAGGCGGTTCCCCGGATGCCGGTGAGCGTCGCCGATATCGATTGCGACTTCTACGTCTTCTCGGGGCACAAGCTGTACGGGCCGACCGGAATCGGCGTGCTTTGGGTACGCGAGGAGATACTCGAAGCAATGCCGCCCTGGCAGGGTGGTGGAGCCATGATCGACAAAGTAACGTTCGAAAAGACCAGCTATGCGCCGCATCCGGCACGGTTCGAGGCCGGGACGCCCCATGTCGTCGGAGTACTAGGCCTTGAGGCCGCCATCGATTATGTCGAGGAGATCGGCCTGGAAGCGATCGGGACCCATGAGCGCGCTCTCGTGCGCGAGGCTCGCGAGGCCCTGTCGTCGCTGAACGGCGTCCGCCTGTTCGGGCCGGACGATAGCGCCGGGATCGTCAGCTTCGCGATCGAAGGGGTGCATCCGCACGACATCGGCACCATATTGGACGAGAGCCGGGTGGCGATCCGGGCGGGCCATCATTGCGCCCAGCCGCTGATGGCGCATCTCGGAGTCGATTCCACCGCGCGGTCTAGCTTCGGAGTCTATAACGGGCCGGGCGACGTCGCGGCCCTGGTGCGCGGGCTGGAACGGGTGAGAAGGATTTTCGGGTGAACGAGGAGCGCAGGATCGAAGTCGAGGAGGTGGACGGCGTGCAGCCGCCGCCCAAAGCGCGCGTTTCCGGCGCGTTCGAGCGCAAGCGCGACTATCTGGAAGGCTTTCTCGCCAAGCAGGCGCCGGCGGCCGAGGCCGATCGTGGCGGAGACCTCTACGAAGCCGTGATCGAGGCGCTGAAGGACATTTACGATCCGGAGATACCGGTCAACATCTACGATCTCGGCCTCATCTACGACGTCGAGATCACCCCGGAAAACCACGCCCTCGTCAAGATGACGCTGACCACGCCGAACTGTCCTGTCGCCGAATCCATGCCCGGCGAGATCGAGCTTCGGGTCGGGTCGGTGCCGGGCGTCGGCCATGCCGAGGTCGAACTGGTCTGGGACCCTCCTTGGGACCCGCAGAAGATGAGCGACGAAGCCAAGCTCGAACTAGGAATGCTATAATACTTCCCCTCCCCTTCAGGGGAGGGGATTGAGGGGTGGGGATGTCGTTCGGCACTGCGCTTTGGACAGGCCCCACCGCAACCCCTCCCCTGAAGGGGAGGGGCTTAAAGGAAGAGCCGATGAGCGATTTGAATACCACCGCCCCCCGCCGCGCCCGCCGCGCGGCCCTCACTCTGACCCCGGCCGCCGAGGCTCGGGTCGCCAAGCTCATGGCGCGGGCGCCCGAGGGCACGGTAGGAGTGAAGCTTTCGACGCCCAGGCGCGGCTGCTCGGGCCTCGCTTATTCGGTCGACTATGTCTCCGAACCCAATCCGCTCGACGAGCGAATCGACACCCCGGCCGGCCCCTTCTTCGTCGACGGCGCCTCGATTCTCTATCTGATCGGCTCGACGATGGACTGGAGCGAGGACGATTTCACCGCGGGCTTCGTCTTCGAGAACCCCAACGCCAAGGGCCAGTGCGGCTGCGGCGAGAGCTTCACCGTCTAGGCGTCGACGGCGGAGCGGGATAGCGGCCGGCGTCCGGGCCGGGGCCTCGACACCCTCGTCGCCCAGGCGGTGCCACTGGGAGAATGAACTTGGTCGGATCGGTCCCTCATCCCCATGAACTGACCCGCTTCATGGAGCCGGTCGCGATGGCGCTCGAGCTGTTCGGGGTCCTCGTCATCGTCGCCGGGATCCTTTGGGCGACGGGCCGCTTCCTGGTCAGCCGCCTGCGCTCGGGGGACGGAGTCAAGGCCTACGAACATTACCGCGCCAATCTCGGCCGAGGGATCCTTCTCGGGCTCGAGATATTGGTCGGCGCCGACATCGTCGCCACCGTCACCGCGCCTCTGACGTTTCAGAGCGTCGGGCTGCTCGGAATGATCGTCCTCATCCGCACCTTCCTCAGCTTCTCGCTCGAAACCGAGATCGATGGCCGCTGGCCTTGGCGGCGCCGCGGGGCGTCGGGAGAAGCGGACTCGCGCTGACCCTCGATAAGTCCTCCCCGGTTTCCCTGGGGAGGAATTCAAAAGCCCAGGGTGAACCTTATCGCCGCGCCCAGATCCGGGTCCAGATCGGCCACGTTGCCGGGATGGCGGCGGGCGAAGGCGTTCGCGCTGAGGTGGCCGGCGCCCGCGAACATTCCGAAGCCGTAGGCCGCCTCGAAATCGATCTCGCGGCCGGTCGGAGCGAGGTTGAGGAAGCGGCTCTCATAGCCCGCGCTAAGATTCTCGTAGCTGTAGGAGACGGGCACTTCGAGGTCGAAGCCGCCCGAGCGCACGCGCAAGGGCTGCATCAGGCGCAGCGCGAACCGGTCGCCCGGGCGAAAGGCGCCGCTTTTTCCGAGGTCGATCGACCAGGCGTCGGTTGCCAGCCTGCCGCCTTGGGCCAGGCCCGCGACCGCCGGGATGTCGGTCCAGCCGAGCCGGAAGCCTAAAGAGGCGTTCCAGCCGCCGCCGAGGCGGGCGCCCGCGCCGGCATCGGCGAACCAGCTGGCGGCGCCGCCGACTCCGATGAGCGGGGAGAAGCGGGCGCCGAACACGGTCGACTGCTCGTCGAGGCGGCTTGCGCCGAGGCTGAGCCTGGCTCGGCCCACCCGGCGGTCGGCGGCGACCGAGAAGATGCCGTAGCGCGGCTGGACGATCGAACGGTCGAAGCCCGGCTGAAGCACTTCGCCGCGCTCGGCGGTGGCGGTCAGGCCGATTGGCCCGAGCCCGTGGCGAACGCCCAGGGCCCCCGCCGAATCGCCCTGGAAGCCCATTCGGCTCATCGGATCGCGGGCGACGAGGAAGGCGTCCTGATAATGGCCGGTGAGGCGCCGCTCTAGCGTCTTGCCGCTCTCGGCGAGCCCAAGCGCCATGGACAGGCGCGGGCTCAGCCGGCTGATCGCGATCCCCGACACGATTCGAGCCTTGCGCGAATCCTCATAGGTAAGCCCGAGCTGGGCGAGGCCGACCTGAGGCTGGCCGGCCAGCTTGCGATCGACCGTGATCGACACGGCGATTCCTCGGGCGCCGGAGGTGGCGGTGGCTAGACCCGGCTGAAGCGCCCGGCCCAGCGGCCGATCCTGCTCCGCCCGCCGCAGGGCGGAAGCCAGGCTCATCGTATAGGCCCTCGAGAAGCCGTCGAGGACGACCATCCCGCCCAATGAGGTCTTGGCGTCGCCCATGGCCGTCGAGCCCTGGCCGGAGCCCAAAGCGGCGATATCGACCGCCTGGCCGCCCGGAAGGCTGAGGCTGCCCTGCGGTTGAAAGGCGCGGTCGATGTTGAGGATTCCGCGGCCGAAGACGGGGTCGGTGCCGGGCGCTCCGGCATCGTCGGCGCTGGCGAACAGGATCTGCATGATCTGCTGCCCGCTGAGGTTGGGGAAAGCGCTGGCGAGCAAGGCTGCGGCGCCGCTGATCACCGGGGCCGAAAAGGAGGTGCCCGACCACAGGAACGTGGCGCCCGTCTGGTCCGGCGCCCGTACTCCGACTCCGAGCGCGGTGAGATAGGTACCTGCTCCGGTGCCGGCCCTGTTCGAGAAATCCGCGATCAGCCGCGAGGAATTCATCGCTCCAGCGATGATGACATTGCCTGCCGCCGACGCGGACAAGGGGAAGGCTTCGGGATTTGCGCCGGTGGCCTCCTTGCCCGCATTTCCGGCGGAGATGACGACGAGGATTCCCGCCGACGCGGCGCGGGCGATCGCGTCGTTGACGATTCCGCTCGCCTCGTCGCCGCCGAGCGAGATGTTGATCACCTTGGCGCCGTTGGTCCGGGCCAGATCGATCGCCCGGGCGATGTCGGGGTCGCTGTGATCGCAGCCGTCTTTGGGATCGCAACTCCCCGTGCTGGAGGTGTTGAAGGAGAGGATGGTCGAATCGAAGGCGACCCCCAAAGTGCCTTGACCGTCCCGCCTGGCGGCGGCCACCGCCGAGACGGCCGTGCCGTGGCCCGACGTGTCGATGAGCCCGCGATTGCCGGCCACGTCCTGGCTGGCGGGGTCGATCTTGCCCGCGAATTCGGGAAGGTCGGGATTGATGCCGCTGTCGACGATCGCGATCTTCACGCCCTTGCCCGTGGCGCCCTTGTCATAGGCGGCGATCGCGGCGTGAGCGTTGGCGCCGTTGGAGCGACCATATTCGGCGTCGTTGAAACCGGTCGCTGCCGGCGGGGGCGGGGGCGGCGGTGGAGGCGGCGGCGGAGGGGGAGGCGGTGGAGGCACCGGCACCGGCGGGGGCGCCGAAATGGGCGCAGGACCGCCCCCCCCGCCGCCGCCGCATCCCGAAAGGACCAGCGCGGCGGCGCAGGCGGTTAAGAGCAGGGCATTGCGTCCGAGCCTGGCGTTCATCCGCACCCTCCAGCTAACCGGTTCAAATCCGGGAGTTTTCCGTTTCTTACCTTATCCCGCCGATGCTTTCATTTTGCTGAAGACTCGATGCGTCCTATGAGGCGCCCATGCTTCCCTCCCCGCTCGTCTCGATCGACTGCTGGATTTTCGACCTCGACAACAGCCTCTATCCGGCTTCGACGAACCTGTTCGAGCTGATCGATGTCCGGATGGGCGAATATATCGCGAACCGGCTCGGATGCACATCGGCGGAGGCCCGGATCGTCCAGAAGGGCTTCTTCCGCGACCATGGCACCACTTTGGCCGGGCTGATGAAGGAGCATGGGGTCGAGCCGCGCGACTTCCTCGATTACGTCCACAACATCGATTTCGCTCGGCTGACCGCCGATCCCCGGGTGGTGGCGGCGCTGGACCGGCTGCCGGGCCGCAAGTTCGTCTTCACCAACGGCGACGAGGCCTATGCGCGGCGGGTGCTCGACCGGCTCGGCCTCGCCAACGCCTTCGACGCGGTCCACGACATCCACGCCATGGACTATGTTCCCAAGCCCGATCCGCGCGCTTACGCGGCGATGTGCGAGCGCCACGCAATCGCTCCGGCACGCGCCCTGTTCGCGGAGGACATGGCCAGGAACCTGATCCCGGCCAAGAAGCTGGGAATGACCACGATCTGGGTCGACAACGGCTCCGAGCAGGCCAGCCACGACGCCGATCCCGCCTTTATCGACTATCGGATTACCGATATCGGCGACTGGCTGAGCGAGATCACTGGAGGAGAGGCGGAATGAGCGACGCGCTGAGGACCGTCATCGAGGACGCCTGGGAGAGGCGCGAATCGCTCGCCGGCGACGAAATCGAAGTAAAGCAGGCCGTCGAGGCCGCGATCGCCCTGCTCGATTCGGGCGAGGCTCGGGTCGCCGAGAAGGGCGTGGAGGGCTGGACCGTCAACCAGTGGCTCAAGAAGGCCGTCCTTCTCTCCTTCCGGCTGACCCCGATGGAGGCGATCGGAGGCGGCCCGGGCGGCGCCCATTGGTGGGACAAGGTGCCGTCGAAATTCGCCGAATGGGGGCCCAACCGCTTCGCCGGGGCCGGCTTCCGGGCCGTGCCTGGAGCGATCGTCCGCCGCGGCGCCTTCATCGGCAAGGGCGCCGTGCTGATGCCGAGCTTCGTCAATATCGGTGCCCGGGTCGGCGAAGGCACGATGGTCGACACCTGGGCGACGGTGGGGAGCTGCGCCCAGATCGGAAGGAACGTCCACATTTCCGGCGGCACCGGAATCGGAGGCGTGCTCGAGCCGCTTCAGGCCGGGCCTGTCATCATCGAGGACGATTGCTTCATCGGCGCCCGCTCCGAGGTCGCCGAAGGGGTGATCGTCGAGCAGGGCGCGGTCCTCTCCATGGGCGTCTTCCTCGGCGCCTCGACCAGGATCGTCGACCGGGCGAGCGGCGAGGTCCATATGGGCCGGGTACCGGCTTATTCGGTGGTCGTTCCGGGAACCCTCCCCGGCAAGAACGGCGGCCCCGGCCTCGCCTGCGCCGTCATCGTCAAGCGGGTCGACGCCCGAACCCGCTCCAAGACCAGCATCAACGAGTTGCTTCGGGATTGAGCCAGGTGGTCGCCGCCGCAAGGTGCGTTGAGCGTTTGTAGCCCTTATGATATTCTCGAATTTTGGGGGGACACGTCATGGGTGGGGGCACCGGACTCTTCTGGTTTGTCGTTCTGGTCTTGCCGGCGATAGTCGGGGGGATTGTCGCTCTGGCGAAGCCGCCCGAATTCGTTACCTGGATCAACGAAAACAGCGCTTGGTGGTCGAACCATTACGCGACGGTCAAGGCCCGCGAAGGTGTGATTGCGGGCCTTTGGTCCTGCCTGATCTGGGGCGTTCACAAGTTGCATCAGTGGACCGCCTCGATAGAGGACGACGCCGTCCGCGCCGGGGTCCGCTTTGCGCTATTCTTCTGCGTCGCCAGTCTCTCCGTCGTCATCATCGCCTCGCTGCTCTACTTGGCCTTCGTCATCGCCCTGATCGCGATCGGAATCTGGATTTTGGCGAAGATATTCGGCGATGAGAACAAGCCTAGCTACGACGAGGACGACGAACCGGCGCGCCCCGCGGCGGCACGGAAGGGCCGCTCCCACCGCCGGAAAGATTGGCTCGGAAACGAATATACCGAACATCTGGATGAGAATGGCCGACCCGCCGGCCGGTCCGACGTGAAGAAGAATTGGCTCGGCAAGTCCTATGTCGAGACCCAGGACGCGAATGGCGACGTGGTGGAGACATCACGCCGCGAAAAGGACTGGCTGGGGAACGAATATGTCGCGCATCGCAACGCCGACGGCGAGACGACCGGCGAATCGCGAGACCGGCAGGATTGGCTTGGCGCCGATTATGTCGAGCACCGCGATGCTGAAGGGGGCGAACGCGGGCGGTCGAGGAAGCAGGAGGATTGGCTCGGCAATCCCTATACCGAGCACGAGCCGCGCGAATAAGCCGAAGCGGCCTGCCGTGCGCACGCGCGCGCCGAGCCGTACTTACCGGGTCGGCCCCAGGCCCTGCTTGAGCAGCAGCGCCGCCCGGCCGCTTTCCCAATCCTCCATTCCGATCACCCGCCAAACCTCGCGCCCCTGGGCGTCGTAGAGGATGGTCGTCGGCAGGGTGTCCGCCTTCAGCCCGGTCATCAGCGCCATTTGCGGGTCGAGCCAGGTTTCGAGGTTGCGATAGCCCTGCTTCGCGAAAAAGCTCTCGACCTTCTCGCGGCCGTCCAAATCCTGGCTGACCGTGAGCACGTGCAGCCGGCCCGACTCGCGAGCCGCGAGCCTGTCCAGCGTCGGCATCTCGGCGATGCAGGGGGCGCACCAGGTCGCCCACAGGTTGACGAGCACCGGCCGGCCGCGGAAGTCGGCAAGGCTCGCCGGAGCGCCGTCCGGGTCCTCGAACGCGGCCGACGGCGCCATCTCGCCGGCATGGGAGCGATCGAGCTTCCCGGTCGGCGGCGCTTCCGCCGGTCCGCTCCGGCCCGGCTGGTCCGGGCCAGCGGCGTTGGTCGATTCCCTGCCTTCACCGCAGGCGGCCAGGACAAGGATCAGCGTCAGGAGCAGGAGCAGCCGCATCGCCGCCGCCTAGGTCTCCGCCGTCCCTTCGGCAAGGGCGCGGATTCGCCTTGGCCGTCCGCGCCCGCCTGCGCTATGGCCGCCCCTCGTCATGCGCATCCTTCTCCTCCTCCCGGCCTTCGCCCTGCTCGCCGCCTGCGGCAATCTGGAGCCGCTTCAGCCCAAAGCCGGCGAAGGCATGCCCCCCCGGCCGGCCATGGCGGCGCGGGCGCCGACGACCGACGAGCTTCTGACTCCGCCTCCTTATGCCCGCCCCGATCGCCAGGACGACGGGCTGCGCCGCTCCGAGGAGCGCGCGGACGATCCCTTCGACCTTCCCCCGACCGGCTGACCCGCCGGCGCCCGCACCCCAATGTTCCGGAGACCAAGTTGAAGAAAGTCAGAAAGGCGGTCTTCCCAGTCGCCGGCCTCGGCACGCGCTTCCTGCCCGCCACCAAGGCGGTGCCCAAGGAGATGCTGACCGTCGTCGACCGTCCGCTCATCCAATATGCGGTGGAGGAGGCGCTCGATGCGGGGATCGAGCAGATGATCTTCGTCACCGGCCGGGGGAAGACCGCGCTCGAGGACCATTTCGACATCGCCTATGAACTCGAGGCGGTGATGCGCGGGCGCGGCAAGTCGCTGGACGTGCTGGACAGCAGCCGGATGCCGCCCGGCTCGGTGGTCGCGGTGCGCCAGCAGGAGCCGCTCGGTCTCGGCCACGCAATCTGGTGCGCGCGCGAAATCGTCGGCGACGAGCCCTTCGCGGTGTTCCTGCCCGACGAGGTGATGGTCGGGAGCCCGAACTGCACGCGCCAGCTTGTCGACGCCTATGAGAAGGTCGGCGGCAACGTCGTCGCGATGCTGGAAGTGCCGCCGGAGGAGACCCACAAATACGGAGTCGTCGATCCGGGCGCGCGCGACGGCAGGCTCACCGAGATCAGGGGCCTGGTCGAAAAGCCCGCGCCCGGCACCGCGCCTTCGAACCTGATGCTGCCCGGCCGCTACGTCCTCCAACCCGAGATCATGGACGCGCTCGGCAAGGTCGGTCGAGGCGCGGGCGGCGAGATCCAGCTGACCGACGCGATGGCGGCGATGATCGGCGAGCAGCCTTTCCACGGCCTCACCTTCGACGGCGAACGGCACGATTGCGGCCATATGCTCGGCTTCGTCATCGCCAACGTCGCTCTGGCCTTGAAGCGGGACGACGTGGCGCCGGCGCTTCGCGACTGGCTGGCCGGCCTCTAGATGAGCTGCGCCGCCATCCTCGTCGGCGACGGTCCCGTCCGGCCGGTCACCGCCGGGGAAGCCGCCACTTATACCGGCCCGGGCTTCCTGTGGGTCCATATCGACGACGGCTCCGACGATGAATTGGGCCTTCTTCGAGGCAAGGACATTCCCGACGTCGCGGCCAACGCGCTCGTCGCCACCGAAACCCGTCCGCGCTGCGACCGTATCGAGGAAGGGGCGATCGTGAACCTGCGCGGTCCCGCCGCGGAGGAGCTCGCAGATTCCGACCGGCTGGTCTCGATCCGGATGTGGGTGAGGCGGGGCAAGGTCAACAGCGTCACCCGCCGGCCTCTCGCCGCCGCCGCGACCGTCTCGGCGCAGATGGAAAATGGGACGATCCTCGACCCCGGCGACCTCGTCGCCGCCTTCGCCCGCGCCATCTCGAAGGAGCTCGATCCCGAGGTCGCCCAGCTCGGCGACACGCTCGACGATTATGAGAGCGAGCTCGACGACAGCCGCGCCCTCTACCGGCTGCGAAGCTCTATCGCCCGGATCCGATCCGATTCGATCGCCTATCGCCGCTTCGTCGCGCCCAATCGCGACGCGCTTCTGACCCTCGCCCATCTCGACTTCGACTGGCTGGCCGAGGAAGACCGGCTCCACATCCGCGAGGCGGCCGACCGCTTCGCCCGGATGACCGAGGAGCTGGAAGCCGTGCGCGAGCGCTCCGCGCTGCTGCACGAGCAGCTCACCGACCTTCGCGGCGAGCAGATGGAGACGAGGGCCCTCCTGATCTCGATCGTCGCCTTCATCTTCCTGCCCTTGACCTTCATCAGCGGCCTGCTCGGGATGAACGTGGAGGGCATACCTTTTGCGAAGGAGCCCTGGGCCTTCTGGGGCGTCGTCGCCTTCTGCTTCGTCATCGGGGCGCTGGTGCTCGGGTGGTTCCTGTGGAGGCACTGGCTCCGGCGTTAAGGTAAGTCTCGTCGCCCCAGCGAAGGCTGGGGCCCCAGAGGGTGAAAAGCGCGGCGCCAGTCCTCGCTGGGACCCCAGCCTTCGCTGGGGTGACGGTTTCAGCCGAACCGCTGCCGCAACCCCATCATAGCAAGCGCGGCTTTGGCCGCCTCGCCGCCTTTGTCCGTCTCGTCCGGCCGCGCCCGCGCCAGCGCCTGGGCCTCGTCCTCGACGGTCAATATGCCGTTGCCGATCGCCAGCCCGTCGAGGGTCAGAGCCATGATCCCCCGAGCGCTCTCGCCCGCGACGATCTCGAAATGATAGGTCTCGCCCCGGATCACCACGCCCAAAGCGACGAAGCCGTCATAGCGCTCCGTCTCCGCTGCGAGCGCGATCGCCGCAGGCACTTCGAGAGCGCCGGGAACGGTCACCGTCTCATGCGCGTGCCCCGCCGCTTCGATCGCCGAGCGGGCGCCCTCCAGCAGCAGGTCGTTCAAATGGTCGTAGAAGCGCGCCTCGACGATCAGCAACCGGGCCATATTATTCCTCCGGCGGGATCGGCCGCTCGCCGACGATGACGAGTCCGTAGCCGCCGAGCGCGACCGGGCTGTGGTGGGTGTTGGTCAGGAGCACCATGTCGTGGACCCCAAGCGCAGAGAGGATCTGGGCGCCGCCGCCATAGTCCCTGAGCTCGTCGGGGCCCTTGGCCGAGGCCTTGCCCGAACGCAGGTTGAGAGCCGCCGACAAAGCGTCCGGCATCGCCCGATTGAGGACGACGATGACCCCGCTCCCTTCCTCGCCGATGATCTTCATGGCGCCGCGAAGCATCCCGCCCCGGCCGCCTTCCTCGCCGAACGCATCGGCGAACAGGCTGAGCTGGTGCATCCTGACCAGGGTCGGTTTCGACGGATCGATCTCCCCTTTCACCAGGGCGACCTGCTCGGTGCCGAGCGCCTTGTTGAGGAAGCTCCGCGCGGTCCAGGCCCCGCCCCAGCGGCTCTCGAAGCTCGCCTCGCCGGTCTGCTCGACGAGGTGGTCCTTCTTCAGCCGGTAGGCGATGAGGTCGCGGATCGTCCCGACCTTGAGGCCGTGAAGCTGGGCAAAGGCGACGAGATCGTCCATCCGCGCCATCGTCCCGTCCTCGCGCATGATCTCGCAGATCACGCCGGAGGGATTGAGCCCGGCGAGCCGCGCCACGTCGACCGCCGCCTCGGTATGGCCGGCCCGGATGAGGACTCCGCCGTCGCGGGCGACGAGCGGGAAGATGTGGCCCGGAGTGCAGATGTCGTCGCGCCCCCTGGAGGCGTCGATCGCGACAGACACCGTCCGCGCCCGGTCGGCGGCGGAAATGCCGGTCGTCACCCCCTCCTTCGCCTCGATCGATGTGGTGAAGGCGGTCTCGTGCCTCGTGCCGTTGTTGCGGCTCATCAGCTCCAGGCCGAGCTGGTCCACCCTCTGCCGGGTCAGCGCCAGGCAGATCAGGCCGCGGCCGTTTTTGGCCATGAAGTTGATCGCGTCCGGAGTCGCCATCTGGGCGGGGATGACGAGGTCGCCCTCATTCTCCCGGTCCTCGTCGTCGACGAGGATGAACATGCGCCCGTTGCGCGCCTCGTCGATCAGCTCCTCCGGCGAGGACAGGAAGCCGCGCTCCATGCCCTAACGCCTCAGCTCGAGCATCCGCCCGATATAGCGGGCGAGGATGTCGATCTCGATATTTACGGTATCTCCGCGGTCGAACATCGCCGTGCTCTGACGTGTGTGTGGGATGACGTTGACTTCGAAATAGGTGCCGTCCTCCTTATCCTCCACCCCGTTCACGGTCAGCGAGATGCCGTTGATCGCGACCGAGCCTTTCTCCGACAGATAGGAGGCCAGCCGCTTCGGCGCCTTGATCGAGAAGCGGATCGAGCCTTCGTCCTCGCCCCACGATGAGACGAATCCGAGCCCGTCGACATGGCCGGTGACAATATGGCCGCCGAGCTCGTCGCCGAGGCGAAGCGAGCGTTCGAGGTTGAGCCGGGCGCCTTCCTGCCACAGGTTCGGAGCGGTGCGGCTTCGAGTCTCGCCGGACACGTCCACCGCGAACCAATCCTCGCCCTTGTCGACCGCGGTCAGGCACACTCCGGAGCAGGCGATCGACGCGCCCAGGTCGACGGTCGCCATATCGTAGCCGCACGCGATCCTGAGGCGCAGGTCGCCCCGCTCCTCCGCCGCGATCACTCGCCCGACATCTGTGATGATACCCGTGAACATCAGTCTCGCTCGCGCTCGTAGACTTCGAGCCGGTCGATGCCAAGCATCCGGCTGTCGGCGAGGCTCCAGCGCCGGTGGGCGTCGGCGAGGTCGGTAAGGCCTATGTAGCCGACCGACGATTTGCCGTCGCCGATCAGGATCGGTGCCCGGTAGATGAGCATGCGGTCGACGAGGTCGGCGGCGAGGAAGGCCGAGGCGGTGGCCGAGCCGCCCTCGATCAGAAGATCGTTGACGTCGGTAAGGCCGGACACCTCCTCCGGCGCGCCCAGCCGCGCCCATCCTTCCACGGCCTCACCGCGGGTCAGGAGCGCCCGGCGCGGCGAGCGTTCCTCCAGCCCCGGAAGCCGGACGTCGAGCTTCGGCCGGTCTCGCTCATAGGTGCCCCGGCCGACCAGGATCATGTCCGAACGCGCCCGCTCCAGATGGACGTGGGCGCGGGCGTCCTCGCCGGTGATCCAGCGGCTCTCGCCCGAGGGCAAGGCGATCTTGCCGTCGAGCGACATTGCCAGTTTCAGGGTGATGAGCGGCCGGCCCAGCCGCATCCGGGTCAGGAAGCCGGCCATCGACCGGGCCGCGCCGTCCGCGCCGGGCCCGGTCTCGACCTCGATCCCGGCCGCCCTGAGCCTTTCGAAGCCGCCGCCGGCCATGCGCGGGTCCGGATCCTGGAGCGCGGCGACGACCCGCGCAACGCCCGCCTCGGCCGCCAGTTCGGCGCAGGCGGGCCCGCGCCCGCTTCGGTGGCGGCAGGGTTCGAGGGTGACGTAGAGGGTGGCTCCGAGCGCCGCCGGGCCCGCCTCGGCAAGCGCCATCGCCTCGGCATGGGGCCGGCCTCCGGGCTGGGTCCAGCCGCGGCCGACGATCGCCTCGTCCTTCACGATCACGCAGCCGACATTGGGATTGGGAGCGGTATTGCCCCGTCCGCGCTCGCCAAGGGCGATCGCGGCGCCCATCCAGCGTTCAGCCGGAGTCAAAGGCCGAGCCGCTCCAATTGCTGGTCGTGGCGCTTGAACATCTCCTGCCGTTCCTTGAGCGCCTTGTCGCGCGCCGCCTGGTCGATCTTCTGGAGTGCCTTGATCTCCGCGTCGGTTCGGCTGGCCGGCCAGCTTTCGACATAGATGAGCTGAGGCCCGGGCAGGATGTTGGTGCGCCCGTCGAGAATGAACAGGAATATGATAGCGACCGGCATCGCGACGGCCAGCGCGGCGGCGACCCAATGGTGGGGACGGCGCTCGGAAGCGAAGGCGCGCAGATCGGCCCAGAGCGCGGGGGGGGAGGCGGGACGGGGGAGCGGCATCGTGCCCCAAGATAGGGGCTTCGCCGTTCCCCCGCCAGCCCCGGCCGGTTGCCGGGCTAGCCGGCCGGAAGCACCCAGCGAATGGCGCTGGTCACGGTGTCGCCCGTCGCTTTGCCGTCGCTGTTGCGCGCCGGAGTGAATTTGGCCCGTTGCCGCATCAGTTTGCAGGTCGTCGAGTCCAGCGCCGAAGAGCCGCTCGATCCGGTGACGGTGCAGTCCCGGACCTTGCCGTCCGGTCCGACCGTCAACCGGAAGCGGGTCGTCCCCTGCTCCTCGTTGCGGACGGCGTTGGACGGATAATCCTCGTCCGACACGTAGGATGCGAGATTGGCCCTGGCCCGCGCCGGCTCAACCTTCTTCGCCGCCGGAGGCGCCGGCGGATCGACCCGGGGCGGGACGATCTCGCGGATCGGCGGCTGGAAGACGGGCGGCTGGAGCGGAGGCAGCGGCTTATAGTCCACGAACAGCTCGCGGGGCGGCGTCGGGACGACCGGCGGGACGTGGGTCACCACGGTCTCCGGCGGCGCCACGGCCTTCTCGACCGGCTTGGGCGGCTCGGGCGGCGGCGGCAAGTCCTCCGGGATCGGAGTGACGACGATCGGCGGGTTCCAGATTTTTCCGGCTATTTCGGTTTTGGCCAGCGCCAGGGCCGTCAGCCCGGCGCCATGCATCAGAACGACTACAGCCAAAGCGGTCGGACTGGTCTTTTTCGGCTGGTGGAATGCTCCTTCCATCATGATCTCTCTCCTGCTTCGGTCGTTGTACGACTCGTGAGACATTATCTCATAACATAATGATATAGTGTCACACAAGCAGGGAAGTTCCCGCCTCGCCGGTGTTATTCCACCGCCGATCAGAGTGCGGCGCGCAGCCTTGCGATTGCCTCGTCGCGGCCGATGAGCGGCAGCAGGGCCGCCATTTCCGGGCCGCTCTCCCGACCGGTCAGAGCGAGCCGGAGCGGCCGGAACAGCGCCTTGCCGGAGCGGCCGCCGCTCTCCTTCAGTACGGCGACGAGCTGGGGCCAGGGCGCCTCGTTCCAGTCGATCGCGGCCAGGGCCTCGGCCGCGGCCTCGATCAGCGGGCGGTCCTCTTGCGCGGCCCTGGCCTCGACATGGCCGTGGAGGATGTCCCACCAGCCGGCGGCCTCCGCCACCGACTTGAGGTTGGGCCGGATCGCCGCCCAATCGTCCGCCCCCAGGCCTTCCGGAAGCCGATCGGCGACCGACCCGAAGGGGAGGAGGTGGACGATCCGGGCGTTGAGCTGGACGAGCTCGTCGAGGTCGAACCGCGCCGGCGCCCGGCCGAAGGCGGCGAAATCGAACGTCTCGATCAGCGGCCCCGCTTCGGTCATCGGCTCGACCGGCAGGCTGGTGCCGAGCCGGGCGAGCTTGGCGATCAGGGCCATGGGCTCGATCCCCTGCCCGCGAAGCGCGTCCGCCCCGAGCGAGCCGAGCCGCTTCGACAGCTTGCCCTCGGACCCGACCAGCAGGGCTTCGTGGGCGAAAGCGGGAGGGCTCGCGCCCAACGCCTCGAACATCTGGATCTGCAGGGCCGTATTGGCGACATGATCCTCGCCTCGAAGAACCTGGGTGACGCCCATGTCGATATCGTCGACGCTGCTCGGCAGCATGTAGAGCCAGGAACCGTCCTCGCGCCGGACCACCGGATCGGACAGAAGGGCCGGATCGAAATGCTGGGGGCCGCGGATCAGATCGTCCCACTCGATCGGCGAATCGTGATCCAGCCGGAAACGCCAGTGCGCGCGGCGCCCCTCCGCCTCGAGCTTCGCCCGCGCCTCCGCTGAGAGATGAAGCGCGGCCCGGTCGTAGACCGGGGGCTTGCCGCGCGACAGCTGCACCTTGCGCTTGAGGTCCAGCTCCTGCGCCGTCTCGTAGGCCGGATAGACCCGCCCCGACTCCCTCAGCCGCTCGAACGCCGCCTCGTAGCGGTCGAAGCGAAGCGACTGGCGATGCTCCTCGTCCCAGGAGAGGCCGAGCCAGGCCAGGTCCTCGCGGATATTCTCGACATTCTCCTCGCTCGACCGCGCCGCGTCGGTGTCGTCGAGCCGGAGGATGAACCGCCCGCCATTCTTCCTCGCCCACAGCCAATTGTGGATCGCGGTCCGGATGTTGCCGACGTGGAGCCGCCCGGTCGGCGCGGGGGCGAAGCGGGTGACGACGTTCATGAGCCGGCCTTAAGATGCCGGAGCGACAGCGGCAATGCGACTCGTCCTCCCCGTCTCCGAACGGGGGATCAGGGAGCTTGCCATCCGGTCCCTTCTCCTTATGAAGCCCCGACGCCCCCCTTCCGCGGAGACTCTTCCATGAAGCTGTTGGCCGGCAATTCGAACCTGCCGCTGGTGAAGAGCATCGCCGCCTATCTCGAGATGCAGGTGACGGAGGCGAGCGTTCGCCGATTCGCGGACGAAGAGGTGTTCGTCGAGATTCACGAGAATGTCCGAGGCGAGGACGTGTTCGTGGTCCAGTCCACCTCCTTTCCCGCCAACGACAATCTGATGGAGCTTCTGATCTGCATCGACGCCCTGAGGCGGGCCTCGGCGAAGCGGATCACCGCGGTCCTCCCCTATTTCGGCTATGCCCGCCAGGACAGGAAGCCCGGACCCCGGACTCCCATCTCGGCCAAGCTGGTCGCCAATCTGATCACCGTCGCCGGCGCCAACAGGGTGCTTTCGGTCGATCTCCATGCCGGGCAGATCCAGGGCTTCTTCGATATCCCGACCGACAATCTCTACGGCGCCCCGGTCATGTCCGAGGACATCAAGGCCCGGTTCAACGGCCGAGCCATCACCGTCGTCTCCCCCGATGTCGGCGGAGTCGTCCGGGCCCGCGCACTTGCCAAGCGCCTCGCCAACGCGCCTCTCGCCATCGTCGATAAGCGCCGCGAGAAACCCGGCGAATCGGAGGTGATGAACATCATCGGCGACGTCGACGGCCGCTTCTGCGTCCTCGTCGACGACATCGTCGATTCGGCCGGGACCTTGTGCAACGCGGCCGCGGCGCTCCACCAGGCGGGGGCCGAGGACGTGGTCGCTTATTGCACCCACGGGGTCCTCTCCGGCGCGGCCGTCTCCAGGGTCGAGAATAGCGAGCTCTCCGAGCTGGTCATCACCGATTCGATCCAGCTCAGCCAGGAAGCGACGGCCAGCCCCCGGATCCGGGCACTCACCATCGCGCCGCTGCTCGCCGAGGCGATCAAGCGGATCGCCGACGAGACCAGCGTCTCCAGCCTGTTCGACTGACGGCCCCGACAGGCCGTCACCCCGGCGAAGGCCGGGGTCCAGCGAGACCCGCCGAGACTTCTTGTCCTGGGATCCCCGCCTCCGCCGGGATGACGGGGAGTTGCCTTCCGCCCTCTCCCCCTCTATAGGCGCGCCTTCTTTCCAGCTTTGGAAGAAACGAACGGGCCGGCGACAAGGGCTGCCGTGGCCGTTCTCAAACGTCGCGCCGCTGGGCGCACAAGGAGACGAAAATGCCCAAATTGAAGACCAAGAGCGGCGTCAAGAAACGCTTCAAGCTCACCGCCACCGGCAAGGTAAAGCATGGCGTCGCCGGCAAGCGCCACCGGCTGATCAGCCACAACGCCAAGTACATCCGCCAGAACCGCGGCACCGAAGTTCTCGCCAAGGCCGATACGGCCCGGGTGAAGCTCTGGGCGCCCTACGGCCTGAACTAGGAGGTACTGAGACATGGCACGCGTCAAAAGGGGCGTGACGACCAAGGCTCGTCACAAACGGATCCTGGAGCAGGCGAAGGGCTATTACGGCCGCCGCAAGAACACGATCCGGATCGCCAAGCAGGCCGTCGAGAAGGCCGGCCAATATGCCTATCGCGACCGCAAGGTGAAGAAGCGGTCTTTCCGGGCGCTCTGGATCCAGCGCATCAACGCCGCGGTCCGCCAGGAAGGGCTGACCTACGGCCAGTTCATGCACGGCCTGAAGCTCGCCGGAGTCGATCTCGACCGCAAGGTCCTGGCCGACATCGCGATGCACGAGGGCGACGCCTTCAAGGGCATCATCGCCCAGGCGCGTGGGGCTTTGCCGCAGGAGGCGCAGGCGACCGCCTGAGCCCGACTCGGCTGATTTAAGAAAAGGCGCGGCGGGGAAAACCCTGCCGCGCCTTTTCTTTTTGCTCCCCTCTCCCCGGCGGGGAGAGGGGCCGGGGGTGAGGGGGTACTGAGTCTGTTGCGGAGACGCCGAACCCCCACACCCAAACCCAATCCCCGCAGGGGAGAGGGGATGGATCAGTGAAGCCGCTCGCTCGCGATCGAATAGCGTACCGTCGCGCAGCCGCTTCTCTCGGGGCTGCAGCTCAGCCTCGTCCACTCCGTCTTCGCCCGGCGCTCGTCGTCATACGGGCCGGCCATCGTTTCCGTGCCCGGGATCAGGGCGCGGAAGTCGGGGCCTTCATATTCTCCCCCGATCACCCAGAATCTCCTGGTCATGAAGGCTCTCCTTATTCGGCCGCGACGGCGGTGATGAACTGGTCGGCCTCGGTCGATTCGGCGAGCGCGGTGGTCGAGGCGTCGCCCCGAGACGGCCTGGGCGATCAGGTCGAAATAGCCGGTGCCGACCTCGCGCTGGTGGCGGGTGGCGGTGTAACCGGCGCTTTCCGAGGCGAATTCGGCCTGCTGGAGCTCCGAATAGGCCGCCATGCCGCGCTCGCGATAGGCGCCGGCGAGCTCGAACATCGAATGGTTGAGACTGTGGAAGCCGGCCAAGGTGACGAACTGGAACTTGTAGCCCATCGCTCCGAGCTCCTTCTGGAACCGGGCGATCACGCCCTTGTCCAGCTTCGACTCCCAGTTGAAGCTGGGCGAGCAATTATAGGCCATCATCTTGCCCGGAAATTCGCTCTGGATCGCCTCGGCGAAGCGCCTGGCGTCGTCGAGATTGGGGTTGCTCGTCTCCCACCAGAGGAGATCGGCATAGGGAGCGAAGGCGAGGCCGCGCTTGATGCAATGGTCGACCCCGGTCCCTTCCCGAAGGCGGAAGAAGCCTTCGGGGGTTCGCTCTCCGGTCAGCCATTCGCGATCGCGTTCGTCGACGTCGGAGGTGATCAGCTTCGCGCTCTCGGCGTCGGTTCGGGCGACGACCAGGGTGGGGACTCCGCAGACGTCGGCGGCGAGGCGGGCGGAGACGAGGTTGCGGATATGGGCCTGGGTTGGGATCAGGACCTTGCCGCCGAGATGGCCGCACTTCTTCTCGGAGGCGAGCTGATCCTCGAAATGGACCGCGGCGGCGCCGGCCTCGATATAGGCCTTCATGATCTCGAAGCAGTTCAGCGGTCCGCCGAAGCCGGCCTCGGCATCGGCCACGATCGGCACGAACCAGTCGCGCTGGGCGCCGCCTTCCGAGACCTCGATCTGGTCGGCGCGTTGCAGGGTGCGGTTGATCCGCCGCGCCAGCTCGGGCCCGGCATTGGCGGGATAGAGCGACTGATCGGGGTACATCGCGCCGGCGGTGTTGGCGTCGGCCGCCACCTGCCAGCCAGAGAGATAGATGGCATCGAGCCCGGCGCGGACCTGCTGCATCGCCTGGTTGCCGGTCACCGCGCCCAGCGCCCGGACCGGCTCATCGCGCTTCAGCATTTCCCACAGCCGATTCGCGCCGCGGCGGGCGAGGGTCTGCTCGACCACCACCGATCCGCGCAGGGCTTCCACCTCGGCGGCGCCATAGCCGCGGGTGATGCCGTCGAAGCGGCCGGTCGGGGCAGGAACCAATTGGTCAAAATGTGTCACGGGCGATCCTTCTCGCAATTCCCTTGTGTGTCGCAGCGCAGCAAACACCCAAAGGCGCAGATGAGTCCCGATGAATAGGGTCTAATTGTCACAGATTGACTTGTGCAGTCTGGGCGAAGTTGACAAAAACTCTTGATGAGCAACGCCAAACTGTTCCTTGGCCAGCGCCTGCGCCGCCTTCGCCGCGACCGCGACATGTCACAAACCGACATGGCGGCGAGCCTTGCGATCAGCCCGTCCTATCTCAATCATCTCGAACGCAACCAAAGGCCCGTGACCGCGGCGTTGCTGCTCAAGCTGGCAGAAACCTACGAGATCGACGTACGCACTTTCGCCGCCGGAGGGGGCACCCGCACCGGCCCGGACGAACTGGCCGAGATCTTTTCCGATTCGCTGCTCGGCGATCTCGGCGTGCCGCGCTACGAATTGTCGGAGCTTGCCAATAACAGCCCGTCGGTGGCCGATGCCATCGCCCGGCTCTATGCCGCGCTCAAGGAAATCGACCGCAACCCGTCGCTGGCGACGATCGGCGACGCGCGCGCCATGGTCACCCCCGAAAATTGGGTACGCGACTATATCCAGCAGCATCGCAACCATTATCCCGCGTTGGAGGCGGCCGCCGAGACGCTTGGCGGGGCGCTGAGCGATCCCTTGTCGATGGCCGAGCCGATGCGCCGCCGGCTGAAGGAGGCCTGGGGGATCAATGCGCGGGTGGTCGCTCAGGCCGAACTGGGCAATTCGAGCCAGGCCTATGATCCCGAGCGGCGGACGTTTCAGATTTCGTCGCTTCTGCGAGCGGAAAATCGCACCTTCGCCTTGGCCTATCAGCTGGCATTGGTCGAATTTGCCGACGTGATCGACAAGATGGTGGCTGACGCCGCGCCGCCCGACCGGGGAATCGGCGAATTGCTGCACATGAGCCTGGCCAATTATGCCGCCGGGGCGATCATGATGCCCTACGGCCGCTTCCTGTCCAGCGCCGAGGAATATCGTTATTCGATCGATCGGCTGTGCGGCGAATATGGCGCCAATGTCGAACAGGTCGCGCACCGGCTGACGACGCTTGGCCGCGCGGGCGCACGCGGTGTGCCGTTCTTCATGCTGCGGGTCGATCCGGCGGGCAATATCTCCAAGCGCTACGCCGGCGAGAATTTCCCCTTCTCGCGGTTCGGCGGGACCTGTCCGAGGTGGAACCTCCACGCCGCCTTCCAGGTCGCCGGCCAGGCGGTGACCCAGGTCATCGAGACCCCCGACGGCCAGCGTTATTTCACCGTATCGCGGACGATCGAGCGACCGATCAAGACCGGGCTGACCACCGGGCTGCAGGCGATCGGGCTCGGCTGCGAGCTCAAGCATGCCCATCGGCTGCACTGTGCGGAGGGGATCGACCTGTCCAATCCGCCCGTCACCCCGGTCGGTCCGGCGTGCGCCATCTGCCCGCGGATCGATTGCAGCGACCGCGCCACACCGCCAGCCGGGCGGATGCTGGCGATCGACACATCGCGCAAGACCATTTCGCCTTATCCGTTCATCAGCGGGTGAACCGGCCAGCCTTGCCTTTGCTTTTGCCGGCCGCTGTTGGCAAAGGCGCTTCATGACCGCTGATCCCGACATGCTTCGTTCCGACTGGACCCGCCGCATTGCCGAGGCGGGTGACGCCTCCGCGCTCGAGGGCTTGCGTGTCGCCGCGCTGGGCAAGGCGGGCGAGGTCACGGCTTTGCTCAAGACGATGGGCTCGCTCAGCCCCGAGGAACGGCAGGAGCGCGGACCGAAGATCCACGCGCTGCGCGAAGCGGTGAGCGGCGCGATCGCGGCGAAGAAAGACCAACTGGAGAGCGAGGAGCTTGAGCGTCGGCTGGCGACCGAGCGGGTCGACCTGTCGCTGCCGTCGCGCGAGGCCCCGCGCGGCTCGGTCCATCCGGTGAGCCAGGTGATGGACGAACTGGCCGAGATTTTCGCAGACCTTGGCTTCGCGGTCGCCGAGGGGCCCGAGATCGAGGACGACTGGCATAATTTTACCGCGCTCAATATTCCCGAGACGCA
>JBBSIZ010000003.1:0-127985 GCA_038257735.1 Sphingomonadales bacterium
GCCGAGCCCCCTCACCCCAACCCTCTCCCCCCTGGGGAGAGGGGGTCGAAGGGGGAATAGTCCATCCAGCCTGAGCCGGGACCCCGCTTGATCCGACCGCTGAAAAATTATGCCAAGCGCCACTGGCCGGCGCTCAGGCTTCGCACCCTCCTCTTCCTCACCTTGCTGTTCGTCGCGGCCCTGCCCGGGGTCGGCGCCGTTTTCCTCCGGGTCTACGAGAACACTCTGGTCCAGCAGACCGAGGCCGAGCTTATCGCCCAGGCCGCCGTCCTCGCCGGCGCCTATCGCGCCGCCTGGCCGGAGCCCTATACGGATCCGCCGCCGGGCCCACTCGATCCCGAACGCCCGACCATAGACCTTCGCTCGATGCCCGTCCTCGCCCCCCAGCCGGAAGCCCGCCCCGCCCTCCGCCCTCCCGACCCCGCCGCCGCCCGCGCCGCCTCGATCCTGAAGCCGGTCGTGATCGACACCGCCCGGACGACGCTTGCGTCGATCCGGCTGATGGATTCGGACGGCATAGTCCTGCTCGGCCGGGGCGATGTCGGCCGATCCTATCTGCACCTTCCCGAGGTCGCCGCCGCTGCGGCCGGGCGGACCGGGACCGCGCTTCGCGAGCGCGGCGACTATCGGCCGCGCTACGCGCTCGAATGGCTGAGCCGGGCGTCGAACATCCGGGTCCCTTATGTCCGCCCGGTCGTCGCCGGCGGCGAAATCGTCGGGCTGCTCATGCTGAGCCGGAGCCCGCGCGGCCTGTTCCTCGGAATCTATCAGGACCGGGGCAAGATCGCGATCGGGGTCGGCCTCATCTTCCTCACGCTGCTGGTGCTCGCCGGCCTGCTCTCGCGCGGAATCGCGCGGCCGATCGAGGCCCTGAGCGAGGCGACCCGGAACGTCGCCCGGGGCGCCGTCGCGGTGCCCGGGCCGCCGCCGACCGCCGCAGTCGAGATCCGCAACCTCTACGTCAACTTCGCCCTGATGGCCGACCGGATCGAGCGCCGCTCGCGCTATTTGAAGGATTTCGCCGCAGCGGTCAGCCACGAGCTGAAGACCCCGATAGCCGGGATCAAGGGCGCGCTCGAACTGCTCGCCGAGCATCCTGAGATGAGCGAGGAGGAGCGGCGGCGCTTCCTTTCCAATGCCGGCGCCGGCGCGGACCGACTGTCGCATCTGCTTCGCCGGCTCCTCGACCTCGCCCGTGCCGACATGGCGGTCGCTCCCGAGGATTCGGCGACCCCTCCCGAAGGAGCGGCCCTCAAGGTCGCCGACGCCCATCGCCGCTCCGGCTTCGAGGTCGAGGTGCTTCTGGCCGGACTTCCGGCCGTCGCCGCGCCGCCGGAGCTTCTCGAAGCCGTGCTCGAAACCCTGGTCGAGAACAGCCGCCAGGCCGGCGCCGGCGAGGTGACGATCGCCGGCCGGGTCGAGCGGGCGAAGGTTAGGATCGTCGTCGCCGACGATGGTCAAGGCATCGCCGAGGCGGATGGCGAGCGGATCTTCGATCCCTTCCACACCAGCCGCAGGGGCGAGGGCGGATCGGGCCTGGGCCTCTCCATCGCCCGCTCGCTTCTCGCCGCCTGCGGAGGGACGATCGCGGCGCTCCCCGCCGACAAGGGCGCCCGGTTCGAGCTGTGCCTGCCCGTGGCAGCACCGTAGGTCGGTCATCCCGGCGAAAGCCGGGATCTCGGAAGCGGAAGCCCCCGCCGCGCTCGTCTGACAAGAGCCGGACAGCCCCTCTCCCTGCAGGGGAGAGGGACAGGCGGGCGGCGAAGCCGGCCGCCAGGGTGAGGGCGCGGCGCCGGGACGGGCAAATGCTCTATTCGAACTCCAGAATCACCGCGTCCACGGCCAGGCTGTCGCCCGGCCTGGCCGAAACCGACTTCACGATCCCGATTTTCTCGGCCCTCAGGATATTCTCCATCTTCATCGCCTCGACCACGGCGAGCGGCTGCCCGGTCTCGACCTTGTCGCCTTCGCCGACGTTCAGCGCCGTCAGCAACCCCGGCATCGGGCAGAGCAGGAACCTGGAAAGATCCGGCGGCACCTTCTCGATCATGAAGTGGCTGAGCTCGGCGACATGGGCCGGCAGGACCTCGACGAGGTGGGAGGCGCCGCGGGTCGTCAGCCGCCATTGCCGGCCCCGGCGCGCCACCTGGACGATCCGGCTTCGGCCGTCGATCACGCCCTTGAACAGACGCTGGCCCGGCTCCCAGCGCCCGATCAGCTCGCGCCCCTCGCCCTCGTCCAGATAAGCGAGGAGTCCGCCCTCGAAGCCGTCGAGCCTTATCTTGAAGCTCCGTTCGCCGAGCCGGACCACCCGCTCCGCCGGCGGAGCCACCGGAGCGCCGAGCTGGCCGCTGACCGAGCTTGCATGGGCCTCGGTCTCCATCGCGAGCATCGCCCCGATCGCCGCCAGATCCTCGATCAGGAGGCTGTCCGCGGGCGCGCCCTCGAAGCCTTCGGGATATTCCTCGGCGATGAAGCCCGTGGTCAGCCGCCCTTCCCGGAAGCGCGGATGCTGCATCAGCGCCGAGAGGAAGTCGACATTGTGGGCGATCCCCTCGATCGCGAAGGAATCGAGCGCCTCGACCTGCCGGTCGATCGCCGCCTCGCGGGTCGGAGCCCAGGTGATCAGCTTTGCGATCATCGGATCGTAGAAGATCGAGACCTCGCCGCCCTCCTCGACCCCGTCGTCGACTCGGATTCTGCCCCCCTCCCCTTTAAAGGAGGGGCCGGGGGTGGGGGAGGTCGCAGACGCCGCAGTGTCGGAAGACAGTCCCCACCCCAACCCCTCCCCTGAAGGGGAGGGGCTTACTGCCGGCGCCCGATACCGCACCAGCCTCCCCGTCGAGGGCAGGAAGCCGCGATAGTGGTCCTCGGCATAGACCCGGCTCTCGATCGCCCAGCCGTTCAGCTTCACGTCCGCCTGGCCGAAGGGCAGGTCTTCGCCCGCGGCCACCCGGATCATCAGCTCGACGAGATCGAGGCCGGTCACCTCCTCGGTCACCGGATGCTCGACCTGGAGCCGGGTGTTCATTTCAAGAAAGTAGAAGCTTCGGTCCGCTCCGGCGATGAACTCGACGGTGCCGGCCGAGAAATAGCCCACCGCGCGGGCCAGTGCGACGGCCTGCTCGCCCATCGCCTTTCGCATCTCGGGCGTGACGAAGGGCGACGGCGCCTCCTCGACCACCTTCTGGTGGCGCCGCTGGACCGAGCATTCGCGCTCGCCGAGATAGAGGAGGTTGCCGGCCTGGTCGCCGATCAGCTGGATCTCGATATGGCGCGGATTCTCGACGAACTTCTCGATGAACACCCGGTCGTCGCCGAAGCTCGCGAGCCCCTCGCGCTTGGTCGCCTCGAAGCCCTCGCGGACGTCCGTCTCGCTGTAAGCGAGCCTCATCCCCTTGCCGCCGCCGCCGGCCGAAGCCTTCATCATCACCGGATAGCCGATCTCGCCGGAGATCCGCACCGCATGTTCGGTATCGCTTATCTCGCCGACGAAGCCGGGGACGACGCTCACCCCCGCTTCGAGCGCAAGCTTCTTCGATTCGATCTTGTCGCCCATCGCCGCGATCGCGCCCGGCGGAGGGCCGATGAAGGCGATCCGCGCCTCCTCCAGCGCCCGGGCGAAGCTCTCGCGCTCGGAGAGGAAGCCGTAGCCGGGATGGACGGCCTCGGCGCCGGTCGCCCGGCAGGCGTCGATGATCAATTCGGCGTTGAGATAGGATTCGCTGGCCGGCGGCGGGCCGAGCCTGACCGACTGGTCGGCCAGCCTCACGTGCGGGGCTCGGGCGTCGGCGTCCGAATAGACCGCGACGGTGGCGATCCCCATCTTCCGAGCGGTCCGGATGACCCGGCAGGCGATCTCGCCGCGATTGGCGATCAGGATTTTAGAGAACATTCACCCTCTTCCGTCATTCCCGCGAAAGCGGGAATCCAGTGCAGCGGCGGTGACTATTCTGGATCGGAAGGGAAAGGAAGAAGCGTCGGCGCTTGGCTTGGGACCGACGCGGCTCTCATCCTCGATCATTCCACCACCGCGTCGGGCGAGCAAAAGCCGGCGCTCTGCCGAGCGTAGTGGATCATCTCTTTTTCCTGATCTCATTGTCGCGGCGAATCCGGACCCGCGTCATAATCGTCAAGAGGATCTCAAGCACGATCCAGAGCGCCACGAATGCGAAGGCAAGCCGAAACAGCGGATTGTCGATATCGAGATAGGGCGGAACGAATCCGACCAGATTGTAGATCTCAGCGGTCGCGTCGGACTTCTGGATCCCCCGTCCGACAGCGATAGCGATCAACGCGGCGAAGAGGACGAATCTCGGCCACCTGGGGGCCAGAGAAAAAGCTGCAAGCCAGACGTTCATTCCGCGGCCTCCTCCAGCGGGGGCATGTTGTGGCCGAGGAGCTTGAGCACTTCGCCTGCGGCGTCAACCAGGTTGGTGCCCGGGCCGAAGATCGCCTGTACCCCCGCCTCGCGCAGCATGTCGTAATCCTGGGCGGGGATGACCCCGCCGACCACCACCTTGATATCGGGCCGGCCCATGTCGCGAAGATGCCCGATCAGCTCCGGCACCAAAGTCTTGTGCCCGGCGGCGAGGCTGGACGCGCCGACCAGGTCGACGTCCTTCTCCACGGCGAGCCTGGCGCTCTCCTCGGGCGTCTGGAAGAGCGGCCCCGGAACCACCTCGAAGCCGAGGTCGGCGAAGGCCGATGCGACGAGATTGGCGCCGCGGTCGTGACCGTCCTGGCCCATCTTCGCCACCAGCATCCGAGGCTTGCGGCCAAGGCGCCGCTCGACCGCGGCGACGCCCTCGCCGGCGCGGTCCCAGCGCGGGTCGCCCTCATAAGCGCCGCCGTAAACGCCCTTCACCGGCTCGGGGGTCGTGCCGTAGCGGCCGAAAACGTCCTCCAGCGCCTGGCTGATCTCGCCCAGGGTCGCGCGCGCGCGCGCCGCCTCGACCGCGAGGGCCAGCAGATTGGAATCGCCTTTCGCCCCTTCGCGAAGCGCGTCGAGCGCCGCCTTCGTCGCCGCCTCGTCGCGCTCCGAGCGCACCTTGGCGAGCCTGGCCACCTGACCCGTGCGGACCTTGTCGTTGTCGATCTGGAGGATGTCGAGATGCGCCTCGTTTTCCAGCCGGTAACGATTGACCCCGACGATCACGTCCTCGCCCCGGTCGGCCCGCGCCGCCCGCGCCGCGGCCGCTTCCTCGATCCGCCTCTTGGGCAGCCCCTCGGCCACGGCGGCCGTCATTCCGCCCATCGCCTCGACCTCTTCGATCAGTGCCCAGGCCTTGTCGGCGAGCTCGCTGGTCAGGCTCTCGATGAACCAGGACCCGCCGAGCGGATCGGCGACGTTGGTGATCCCGCTTTCCTCGGCGAGGATGAGCTGGGTGTTGCGGGCGATCCGGGCCGAGAAATCCGTCGGAAGCGCGATCGCCTCGTCGAAGCTGTTGGTGTGCAGCGACTGGGTTCCGCCGAGGACCGCCGCCATCGCCTCGATCGTCGTTCGGACGATGTTGTTGTACGGGTCCTGCTCGGTGAGCGAGACGCCCGACGTCTGGCAATGTGTGCGCAATAGTAGCGATTTTTGGCGATTCGCGCCGAATCCTTTCATTATCCGCCACCACAGGAGCCGGGCCGCCCGGAGCTTGGCGATCTCCATGAAGAAGTTCATTCCGATCCCGAAGAAGAAGCTCAGCCGGGGCGCAAAATCGTCTACTTCCAGGCCCTTGGCCCGAGCGACCCGGACATATTCCATGCCGTCGGCGAGCGTGAAGGCGAGCTCCTGCACCGCCGTCGCTCCGGCCTCGAGCATATGATAGCCGCTGATCGAAATCGAGTTGAACCGAGGCATGTGCTCGGAAGTGTAAGCAATGATGTCCGCGACGATGCGCATTGAGGGCTCGGGCGGATAGATATAGGTGTTGCGGACCGCGAATTCTTTTAATATGTCGTTCTGGATAGTTCCCGAAAGCTGCGCCTGGTCTACGCCTTGCTCCTCCGCGGCGACGATATAGAAGGCCATGATAGGAAGCACCGCTCCGTTCATCGTCATCGACACCGACATCGTATCGAGCGGTATCCCGTCGAACAGGATCTTCATGTCCTCGAGAGTGTCGATCGCCACCCCCGCCTTGCCGACCACGCCCGCCACCCGGGGATGGTCACTGTCGTAGCCGCGGTGGGTGGCGAGATCGAAGGCGACGCTGAGCCCCTTCTGCCCGGCCGCCAGGTTGCGCCGGTAGAAGGCGTTGGAATCCTCCGCCGTCGAGAAGCCGGCATATTGCCGGATCGTCCAGGGCCGGCCTGTATACATCGAGGCATAGGGTCCGCGCGTATAGGGCGCGAAGCCCGGCAGGCCCGGGTCCAGACCTTCGGCGTCCTCGCTTGTATAGAGCGGCCGAACCTCGATCCCCTCCGGCGTGTGCCAGACGATGTCCTTGCCTTTCACCTCCTCCGAGGCGGCGGCCTTCCAGTCGGAGCGGGTGGGCTTGTCGGTCATCTGATTTCGCGGCTGCTTTGAACGCGCAATATTTCAATTGCGCCGGGCATTACCCGGTAGTCGATCACATACTGGATGTCAGCAATCGAAAGGCGACGGGTCCCTTCTTCCCTGTAGGGACGCCCGACCGACGGCATCTGCGTGAGGGCCTGGATCCGCGCGAGCAGGCGGCGTTCGACTCGCTCGGCCCAGTCGAAGCTTCGCTCGATGTTGAAGATATAGATCCGTTCGAAATCCGCTTCGGCCTCGGCCGAAAGATTGAAGCGCACTACTCTGCCGCTTCAGACCGGTAACGGCGGCGCCGCTCGGCGAGCCGGGCTTCAACCTCCTCCAAGGGGTAAAAGGGCCCTTTCATCCGCTCTCGCAGGTCCGCGATATCGGCACGGACGTAGCGCAGATATTGCTGCAGGGCTTCTTGCAGCAGATCGCTGACACTGCTCTCGCTGTTAAGTGCCCATTCTTCGAGGTCGGCATGGTCGCCAGCAGCGATTTCGAGAGGCACGGTCGTGCTGGGCTTGCTCATTGCGTCACTTTCTCGCTCCTCCCGCCAGTCTACTCCTGTCGGCAGGCGAATACCAAATCTGCTTACGGCGCGCTCTTCGGGCTCTCCATGATCTCCGTCAGAACCCCGCCCATGTCCTTGGGATGCACGAAGAAGATAAGCGTCCCATGCGCCCCGATGCGCGGCTCGCCGAGCACCTTCGCGCCCTTGTCCTCGAACCAGGCCCTGGCCTCGTGAATGTCCGGCACCTCGTAGCAGAGGTGATGCTGCCCCCCCGCCGGGTTCTTCGCCAGGAAGCCGTGGATCGGGCTCGACTCGCCCAGCGGCTCGATCAGCTCGATCTGGGTATTTGGGGTGTCGACGAAGCAAACCTTCACGCCCTGGGAGGGCAGGTCGAATGCCTCGTGGACCTTCGTCGCCCCCATCACGTCGCGATAGAAAGCGATGCTCTTCTCGATCGAGGGCGTCGCCACCCCGACATGGTTGAGCCGCCCGAGCTTCATAACGATTCCTTCAGTCCGAGCTGGAAGATAAGGTCCGCCGCGACGACCGCCACGAGGACGAAGCTCAGGACATGGAGCGCGAGCAGCAGCCCGAACTTGCTCCCCGCCTCGTCGCGGCGGACATAGGTGCGGTAGAGCGGCAGGCGCCCCTCCCTCAATCCCCGCCGGATCCGCAACGCGATCATCGCCAGCAAAGCCGCTCCGATCATCCCGACCAGCAGATCCTCGCTCCGGCCCATCAGCAGGTTTCCATCGTCGACTTGCCGCCGGCGACGGCATAGCCGCCCGGCCCTCGCACATAATGTTCGCCGTCGGTAGGAGCCCCGCTCTCCCGAAGCCGCTGCAGCCGCTCCAGCTGGTCGTAGCGCGAGTTCATGGGCCGACCTTCTGCAGCTTCAGCAGGCGCGTCGCCGGCAGCGCATGTCGGCGAGTGAGGGGCGCAATCTGGATGGACGGCTCGACATCCGGATCGATCCAGACAGCCTCCACCATCTCGGCCGATGGGCGCACCTCGCCCGCCAGGGTCACGGCGAAGATTTCGGCCTCGACGGCCCATCCCGGCTCGTTGGCGGCCGGAGCGGTGAATTGGTCCAGGAGCCGGCAAGAGGCAGGCTCCAGCTCGCAACCGAGCTCCTCGGCAATCTCTCGTTTGAGCGCGGCAATGTCGGGCTCCCCCTCGTCCCGCTTCCCCCCTGGTTGCATGAAGGCCTGGGTGCCGCGCTTGCGGACGAGCAGGGTCTGGCCGGCCCCGTCCATGACCACCCCCGCGACGATGCGGATGAGCCTTGCCGGCTGTGCGAACGGCGATGCCCTCATACTCGCGATGCCCGTAACGAGAGCAGCAGGCCTTCCATCAGCATTGCTTCGCCTCACTCTTTCGGCATGGTCGGGCGGTTGCGGGCGTTGGCGCGCGCCTCATCGACGATCGTCTCGACCCGGACCAATCGCTCGCTCAGCCGCGCCATCGCGTCGCGCAACCCCGCGATATCCCGGTCCTGCCGCTCGGCGCCTCGCTCGAGGCGTTCGAGATTTGCCTGCATCAGCACGACATTCTTCAAGGCGGACCCGACATCGGCCAGCAAGCTCATCAGCGAACGCCCATTTCGCGCAGAAAGGCGTCGGTCTCGCGATGGGTCTTGTCGAGCGTTTCCAGCATACGATCCATCGAGTCCCGCATCTTCGGAATGGCCTCGTTCGCCTGTGCGACCAGCGCGGCCAGCTCCGCTTCCTGCTCCGCCGTCAACTCGGGCTCATCCTCGACCCTGCGACGTACATACTCGCCCATGGATACCCCCTGAGCGGCCGCTCGCCTTGCGAGGGCCGCCTTGCCGGTACGGCTGGTCAGAAAGGTCACACGCTCGGTCTGCATCCGGGCACTCCTTCACATGTGATTATAATGATCGACCGTACGCTCCGCAAGCGTTACAGCGGGATGTTGTCATGCTTCTTCCACGGATTCTCGAGCTGCTTGTCCCTCAGCTTCCTTAGCCCTGAAGCGATCCTCCTTCGCGTCGAATGCGGCATGATCACCTCGTCGATGAAGCCCTTGCTCGCCGCCACGAACGGGTTCGCGAAGCGGGTCTCATAGTCGCTCGTGCGCTCGGCGATCTTATCGGGGTCGCCTATGTCCTTCCGGAAGATGATCTCGACCGCGCCCTTGGCGCCCATCACCGCGATCTCCGCGGTGGGCCAGGCGTAATTGAGATCGCCGCGCAGATGCTTGGACGCCATGACGTCATAGGCGCCGCCATAGGCCTTGCGGGTGATGACGGTGATCTTGGGAACCGTCGCCTCGGCATAAGCGAAGAGCAGTTTCGCGCCATTCTTGATGATCCCGCCATGCTCCTGGGCGATTCCGGGAAGGAAGCCTGGGACGTCGACGAAGGTCAGGATCGGGATGTCGAAGGCGTCGCAGAAGCGGACGAAGCGCGCGGCCTTCTTGGACGAAGCGATGTCGAGCACGCCCGCGAGCACCATCGGCTGGTTGGCGACGACCCCCACGGTTCGCCCCTCGACCCGTCCGAAGCCGATGATGATGTTGGCCGCGTGATTGGGCTGGATCTCGAAGAAGTCCCTCTCGTCCAGCACCTTCCGGATCAGCTCGTGCATGTCGTAGGGCTTGGCGGCGCTGTCGGGGATGAGCGTGTCGAGGCTCGGCTCGGCTCGGTCCCAGGGGTCGGCGGTCGGCCGCTCGGGCCCGTCATGCCGGTTGGAGAGGGGCAGGAAATCGAAGAAGTCGCGGGTCGCGAGCAGGGCTTCGATATCGTTCTCGAAGGCGACGTCGGCGACTCCCGATCTGGTCGTATGGGTGATTGCGCCGCCAAGCTCCTCCTGGGTCACCACTTCGTTGGTCACCGTCTTCACCACGTCCGGGCCGGTGACGAACATGTAGCTGCTATCCTTCACCATGAAGATGAAGTCGGTCATCGCCGGCGAATAGACCGCTCCGCCGGCGCACGGGCCCATGATCAGGCTGACCTGCGGCACCACCCCGCTCGCAAGCACATTCCTCTGGAAGACCTCGGCATAGCCCGCGAGGCTCGCCACGCCCTCCTGGATCCTGGCGCCGCCGCTGTCGTTGAGGCCGATGACGGGCGCCCCGACCTTCATCGCCATGTCCATCACCTTGCAGATCTTCTGCGCGTGACGCTCGCTCAGCGACCCGCCGAACACGGTGAAATCCTGGGCGAAGACATAGACCAGCCGGCCGTTGATCGTGCCGGAGCCGGTGACCACCCCGTCGCCGGGATATTTCTGGGTCTCCATCCCGAAGTCGGCGCAATTATGCTCGACGAACATGTCATATTCTTCGAAGCTGTCCCGGTCGAGCAGGACGGTGAGCCGCTCGCGGGCGGTCAGCCGACCCTTCTTGTGCTGCGCGGCAATCCGGGCTTCTCCGCCGCCCTCCTCGGCGCGCCGGCGGCGGGCTTCAAGTTCTTCGATCGTCGTGGCCATTGCCGGGCTTTAAGCCTGCCCGGCATACGAGGCAATCTACCTCCCCATCTGCGATGGGGAGGATTACTTCCCCTCGAATTGCGGCTGCCGCTTCTGGAGAAACGCCATGACCGCGCCCTTGAAATCCTCAGTCTCCCCAGCTTCGCGCTGAGCGACCCGCTCCGCCGCCAGAGCCTCGCTCAAAGTCAGTTCTCCGGCCTGCCGAGCCAGCTTGCGGATCAGCCCGAGCGCCACCGTCGGCCCCCGCGCCAGCCGGGTCGCAACCGCCATGGCTTCCGACTCCAGCGCCTCGTCGTCTACGACCCGCGAGATCAGACCCCATTCCAGCGCCTTCTCCGCCGGAACGCGCTCGCCGAGCATCATCATCTCCATCGCCCGCGCCCTCCCGGCCAGCCGGGGCAGTAGCCAGGTCGCCCCCGCGTCGGGGATGAGGCCGATATTGACGAAAGCCTGGAGGAAGTAGGCGGAGCGCGCCGCGATCACG
The DNA here is from genome assembly GCA_038257735.1 of Sphingomonadales bacterium. Taxonomy (GTDB): domain Bacteria; phylum Pseudomonadota; class Alphaproteobacteria; order Sphingomonadales; family Sphingomonadaceae; genus Allosphingosinicella. The sequence goes on from JBBSIZ010000003.1 coordinate 10,944, forward strand.
ATATCCGCCGCCAGAGCGAGCGAGCAGCCGGCGCCGGCGGCGGCCCCGTTCACCGCGGCCACGACCGGGATCGGCAAAGCGAAGATCGTCTCGACCAGAGGGTTGTAATATCTCTCCAGGGCCGCGCCTGCATCCTCCGGCAGGCCGCCGTCCCCGCCAAGGTCCGCCCCGCTCGAAAAGCCCCTGCCCTCCCCGGTCAGAAGCAGGCAGCGGGCGCCCGAACGAACGCTCTCCCCCACCGCCTCCCGAAGCTCGTCGAGAGTCCGGCCGGACAAAGCGTTGAGCCGGTCGGGGCGCGCGATGCTGATCGTCGCGACTGCAGCGGGGCTGTGGTCGAGCCGGATATGTTCGTAGGCCATTCTCGCTCCCCCTGCGGCATCCCCTATTCCGGAGGCGCCGCTTCTTCCGGCGCATGCAGCCTCAGCCGAGTGACCCGCCTTGTATCGCTCTGCGTCACCTCGAGCCTCCAGCCCGACGGATGCTCGACGATCTCCCCGGCCCGCGGCACATGTCCCGCCAGCACCGTCGCGAGGCCGCCCAGAGTTTCGACATCCTCCTCGACCGTGCCCAGCCGGGCGTCGATCTGCTCGGCGACATCCTCCAGCTCGGCACGCCCGTCGGCGTCCCAGATGCCGTCATCGAGAGGAATCAGCATTCCGGGCGATTCCTCGTCATGCTCGTCCTCGATCTCGCCGACAATCTCCTCGACCACGTCCTCGATGGTGACGAGCCCCTCGGTCCCGCCGAACTCGTCGACGACGATGGCGAGGTGGACCCGCTCGGCGCGCATCCGCGCGAGAAGGTCGAGAACGCCCATCGATTCCGGAACGTAGAGCGGCTTGCGAAGGAGCCCGGCAATGTCCTCGGGCGGCTCGGCGTCCGACACCTCGACGGTGAAGACGTCCTTGATATGGGCCATTCCGACGACGCTGTCCAAGCTCTCCTCGTAGACCGGCAGCCGGCTGTGACCGGCGTCGGCGAAGGCGGCGACCAGCCGCTCGAAAGTGATCGTGCTCGGCACCGCGATGATGTCGCTTCGAGGCACCGCGATGTCGGCGACCGTGCTTTCGCCGAAGTGGAGCAGGTTGCGGAGCATCTGCCGCTCGATCGGAGACAGGTCCCCGACGATCGGCGCCTCGCCCTCATGGCTCTCGATAGCCTCCGCGATCTCCTCGCGAAGGGTGGCTTCGCCCTCGTCGCCGAACAGCATGGCGCGGATTCCGCGCCAGATGCTTCGCTCGCCCGTGCCGTTCGATTCGTCAGTCATCAGCGGTGCATCTCTTCAGGATCGCAAACCCCCATCGCCGCGAGAGCGCGCCGCTCGGCCTCTTCCATCGCCTCGGCCTCGCTGTCCCCCCGCTCATGATCGTAGCCGAGCAGATGAAGCATTCCGTGGACCACGAGGTGGGCTGCATGAGCGCTCACCTCGACGCCTTTGTCCGCCGCTTCGCCGGCGCAGACGCCGCGGGCCAGGACGATATCGCCGAGAAGAGCCTCGCCGCCCTCGGCTGCGGCAATGGAGTCCAGCTGCTTCGGCTCGACCATCGGGAAGGAGAGGACGTTGGTCGCCTTGTCCTTGCCGCGCCAGTTGGAATTGAGGCCCTTCACCTCATCGTCTGAGGTGAAGCGCACCGAAACTTCGGCGGTGAGTCCGCTGTCCAGCAGGCCGGACACGCCGCTCTGCGCCACGGCGGCGCGGACCGCCGCCTCGGCGAGCTGCGCCCAGTCGGTGCTACTGTCCCACTCTCCGGACATGTCGGATTCGACGAGGATCATCGCCCGTCGCCCCGGCGACGAGCCGCTACGAGGCCGTTCACCCCTGCTTCCCCTCATAGGCCTCGACGATCCTCCCGACCAAAGGATGCCGCACGACGTCTCCGACGCCGAAGCGGATCGTGGCGATCTTGGGAATGCCCTCGACCTTGGCGACCGCGTCGGCGAGCCCCGACTTGCCGGGCTCGGGAAGGTCGACCTGGAGCGGATCGCCGCAGATCACCATCCGGCTGCGCATTCCGAATCGGGTGAGGAACATCTTCATCTGCGCCGGGCTCGTATTCTGGGCCTCGTCGAGGATGATGAAGGCGTCGTTCAGGGTGCGTCCGCGCATGAAGGCGATCGGAGCGATCTCGATCTCGCCGGACGCGATCCGCCGCTCGACCTGCTCGGCCGGAAGCATGTCGTAGAGCGCGTCGTAGAGGGGGCGGAGATAGGGATCGACCTTCTCCTTCATGTCGCCGGGAAGGAATCCGAGCCGCTCGCCGGCCTCGACCGCCGGCCGCGACAGGATCAGCCGGTCGACCGAGCCTCCGATCAGCTGCTGAACCGCCTGGGCGACGGCGAGATAGGTCTTGCCGGTGCCGGCCGGCCCAAGCGCGAAGATCATCTCGTCGCGGCCGAGCGCCTCCATGTACACGGCCTGCATCTTCGAGCGCGGGACGATCGTCTTCTTGCGGGTCCGGATCATCACCTTGGGCGGCTCGGCCACGTCGGGGGTGATGATCCCGTCCAGGGTCGGCTGGCCGGACATGGCGATGATCGCGTCGACCATTCCGGCGTCGATATCCTGCCCCTCGTCGAGCCGGTTGTAGAGGCCGAGCAGGACGTCGCGCGCCCGGGCGGCGCTTTCGGGCTCGCCCTCGATCTGAACCTTGGCCCCGCGGGCGGCGATATGGACTCCGAGCCGGTCCTCGATGGCGACGAGGTTCCTGTCGAACTCTCCGAACAACGGCCCGAGCAGATGCGGCTGCTCGAACTCGAGCTCGAGCCGGGCGCGCGGCGCGGCGGGGTCGGAGTCGGGTGTCTTCTTGGGAGGCATTACGACGTTGCCCCAGCGACGATTCCGGCCAGCGAATTCGGACCCGCCGAAAGTATCGCCACCTCGATCAAGTCCCCGATCCCGGCTCCGGTTTCGACATGGACCGACTGAAGCCAACGCGTCTTGCCGATCATCTGTCCGGGCTTCTTGCCCGGCCGCTCAAGAAGCACATCCGTCCGCCGGCCCACCGCGACTCGGTTGAACTCCAGCTGCTGCGTGTTGAGCAAGGCCTGCAGCCGCTGCAGCCTTTCGTCCATCGCCGATCGGGGCAGTTGATCCTCCATGGCCGCAGCCGGTGTGCCCGGGCGCGGCGAATATTTGAACGAGTAAGCCTGGGCGTAGTTCACCGCTCGGATGATTTCGAGGGTCGCTTCGAATTCCGCCTCGGTCTCTCCGGGGAAGCCGACGATGAAATCGCCCGAAATCGCGATGTCGGGGCGGACCGACCGGACCCGCTCTATCACCGCCAGATAGCTGGCGGCGCAGTGGCTCCGGTTCATCGCCTTCAGAACCCGGTCGCTTCCCGACTGAACCGGCAGGTGAAGGAAGGGCATGAGGGTCGCGATTTCGGCATGGGCCCGGATCAGGCCCTCGGTCATGTCGTTGGGATGGCTGGTCGTATAGCGGATCCGTTCGAGGCCCGGCAGGCGGTCGAGCGCCCGGATCAGTCCGTCCAGCCCCTGCGCTCGCCCGGCATCGTCCTCGCCTGCCCACGCATTGACGTTCTGGCCGAGAAGGGTGATCTCGCGGGCCCCGGCGTCGACCAGCCCCCGGGCCTCGTCCATCACCGCCCCCCAAGGCCGCGAGACCTCGGCGCCCCTCGTATAGGGGACGACGCAATAGGTGCAGAATTTGTCGCAGCCTTCCTGGACGGTCAAAAAGGCCGAGGGTCCGGGCCGGCGCCGCGCCGGAAGCGCCGCGAACTTGGAAAGGAGCGGCATGTCGGTGTCGATCCCGCGCCCGCCCCGCCCCGCCTCGGCGACCAGCTCGGGGAGGCGGTGATAGGCCTGGGGGCCGACGACGATATCGACGTTCGGTGCCCGGCGCGGGATTTCGGCGCCTTCGGCCTGGGCGACGCAGCCGGCGACCGCGATCATCGGCCTGGAGCCGTCCTCGCGCTTCAGCCGGCCGATTTCCGAATAGACCTTCTCCGCCGCCTTCTCGCGAATGTGGCAGGTGTTGAGGACGACCAGGTCGGCCTCGACGGACGAGCCGGCCGCGGCCATTCCCTCTTCCTCGAGCAGCCCGGCCATGCGCTCGCCATCATAGACGTTCATCTGGCAGCCGAACGACTTGATATGGAAGGTCCTGGGAGCGTCTCTTGTCATCGCCGCGCGCCTATAGGCGATCCGCCCCGCCGCCGGAAGGGCTCCAGCGCCTCGATGATTTCGTCCCGGGCCGCCCGCGCCAGCGCCTTGCGGTCGCGGTCGGCGGGATCGACCGGGGCGAGGAAATGCAGAGTCACCGGGGCCGTGCCCCGGCGGGCAAGCACTTTTCGGACATTGTCGAGGCCCGGCTCGTCTCCCACCCAGGCGAGATCGTGCGCCGCCGCTCCATAGTCCAAAGCCACCGGCTGGACCCTGACCCCAGGCAGCGGCGGGTAGAGCGCGGCGAGGAGGCTCGCCCGGAAGGGCAGGATATCGGGCCCGCCCTCGGTCGTACCTTCCGGGAAGAGCGCTACCGGCCGGCCGCCGGCGAGCGCGCTTCGAAGCGAGTCCGCCTGGCCTCGAACGGCGGAGCGCTCCGAGCGGGCGACGAAGACGGTATTGTTGAGCCCGGCCAGCCAGCCGACCACCGGCAGCCCGGCCACCTCCGCCTTGGAGACGAACGCGGTCCCGCTGGCGCCCGCTAGGACGATTATGTCGAGCCAGCTCAGATGATTGGCCAGGAAGAGAACGTTTCGTTCCAGCGGAATTCCGACCACCCGCACCCGGATCCCCGCGGCCCGCGCCACCCAGCCCAGGAAAAGCCGGGGCCAGGGTGAAGGGCGGGCCGACAGCCTCCACAGATAATACAGGCTCCACAGATAATGGAGCGGCAGGCAGGCCAGGAGCAGGCCGAAGATAGAAAGGACTCGAAGGGCGAGGCGGAAGGCGCCCATTTAATCCCCTCTCCCTGCGGGGAGAGGGTGTTGGTTCCGCGCCTCGGTCAAAGGGCTATTCCTTTCGGCCGATCGCCACCCCGTAAAGCTCCATCCTGTGATCGACGAGGCGGAAGCCGAGCTTTTCCGCGATTCGCCGTTGCAGCGCTTCGAGTTCCTCGTCGACGAACTCGATGACGTTGCCGGTCTCGACGTCGATCAGATGGTCGTGATGGGTGGCATCGGCGGCCTCGTAGCGGGCCCGGCCGTCGCCGAAATCGTGGCGCTCCAGGATCCCGGCCTCCTCGAACAGGCGGACCGTGCGGTAGACGGTGGCGATCGAGATTCCGGAATCGATCGCGGACGCCCGGGCGTGAAGCGCCTCGACGTCGGGATGGTCTTCGGCTTCGGAAAGGACTCGGGCGATGATCCGCCGCTGCTCGGTGATGCGCAGCCCCTTCTCCGCGCACAGCGCTTCGATGTCGATCCTGCGGGTCATGCCGTACCGCTTTAGCCTAATCGGAGCGGCGGTAAAGGCCGCCGGGGCCCGTCATTTCTGGAGCCCCGGCGTCCTTCGCACTATTTGCTGGCGGGCTTGTTGCCGGTCCGGCGGCGCTTGGTGCCCAGGCCGATCTTCTTGGCCAGCATCCGGCGCTGCTCGGCATAGTTCGGCGCGACCATCGGATAATCGCTGTTCAGCCCCCACTTCTGACGATATTCGTCCGGGGTCATCTGGTAATGGGTCATCAGATGCCGCTTCAGCATCTTCAGCTTCTTACCGTCCTCCAGGCAGACGATATAGTCGGGCTTGATCGACGAGCGCACCGACACCGCCGGCTCCGGACGGACCGGAGCTTCCTCGGCCTTGTCGCCCAGCCCGCTGAGGGCATCATGCACATTGGTGATCAGCTGCGGCAGGTCGTTGACCGCCACGCTGTTATTGCTGACATGCGCCGAAACGATGTCCGCGGTCAGGGTGATTAGCGTCTCAGTGAGTTCGTTATTCTCAGCCATGCTTTCGCCTACAAAACTTTCTATCCACGGATGGTTGCGACTTGGCCCCTTTGACTGCGAATGGTCCGTTTTGGAGCTTTTTACAAGAGGAAATTAAACCGAATACAGATTCAATTTATATCCGGGAGTTCTTGGCGAGGGTGAGGGCATCGAAAAGCTGGCCGTCCCGGCCGTTATAATAATTCCTGCGGCGGCCCACCTCGCGGTAGCCGTTTCGGCTGTAGAGCCTAACCGCATGATTTCCTTCGCGCACTTCGAGATGCAGTTGTTCGGCCCCTTTACTGGCGGCATCCGCGGCGAAGCGGTCCAGGAGCAACTGGCCGACGCCTTTGCCTTGCGAAGAGCGATGGACCGCAAGCAACAGCAATTCGGCTTCCTCGCGGACGATTCGGCCGAGCGCGAAGCCGATCACTTCATCGTCCCGGCTCGCCAGCGACAGCCAGACACCCGGCATCGGTAGCAGCCCGGCGCATTGCGGAGCGGTCCAGGCCTCGCCGAAAGCGGGGTCGAAGCTGTCCTCCATCACCCGCATCACCGCCGCCAAATCCGCGGCGCCGCCCTCGGTCGTCGCGAGCGCGCCGTTCATCGCATCGGCTTCGCGTCGGGGGGCCGTCCGTAGATCGGGCGGGGGGCCAGCGAACGCAGGACGGCGGGAAGCAACAGGGCATCGGCAGCCCTCGGCAGCGCGTCGATCGCCTCCCCCGATCCGCGCGCCGCGACCAGGGCCGGGGCTCCGGAGCCCGCGACCCGGTGGGAATGGACCGCTGCCGCCGCCTGCTCCGGCGGCAGCGAGCGGAGCGTGTCGAGCGGCCGCATCACGTCCTCGCCGAAAGTCTGGACGAAAAGCTGCCCGTGTCCGCCTTCGAGCGCAACCGCGATCTCGCCCCCCGCCCCCGCTCCGGTCCCCACCGCCGCCGCAACCGCCGCCATCGAGGAATAGCCGGACAAGGGCACGCCCCAGCCGATCGCCAGGCCGTGCGCCGCGGCGAGGCCGACCCGGACTCCGGTGAAGCTGCCCGGGCCGCAATCGACGAGTATCGAATCGGGCCTCCGGCCGGCCAGAAGCGCCTCGACCATCGGCACCAGCCGTTCGGCATGGCCGCGGCCGACCAGCTCGTGGCGCTCCTCCGCCGGCATGTCCCCGCCGACGAGCGCGACTGAGCAGGCGGCGGTGGCGGTGTCGATGATGAGGATCATTGGTGCATGCCCGTCATTCCCCGCTTTCGCGGGAATGACGAACGAGGTCAAACCGCCTCGACGGCCTCGACCTCGGGCACATAATGTTTGAGCAGGCTCTCGATCCCGTGCTTCAGGGTCATCGTCGAGGAGGGGCAGCCGGCGCAGGCGCCGTGCAATGCGAGGTAGACGGTCCCCTTGCGGAATCCCCGATAGACGATATCGCCACCGTCCTGGGCGACCGCCGGCCGGACCCGGGTCTCGATCAGCTCGCGAATTTCGGCGACGAGCTCCGCATCGGCCGGATCCTCGCCATAATCCTCGTCCCCAGCCACTTCGATCCCAGCCACTTCGATCCCGGCCGCCGAAGCCGCCCGGAACAAGGGCGCGTCGCTCGAGAAATGGTCGAGCAGGACGCTCAATATCTCCGGCTTCAGCTCGCGCCACTCGACTCCCGGAGCGGCGGTGACCGAGATGAAGTCGCGGCCGAAGAACACGCCTTCCACCTCGCCGGTGGAAAAGATCGCCTCGGCCAGCGGCGAGACTTCCGAATCCTCGGGCGTCGCGAAATCTCGGGTCCCGGCCTCCATCACTTGTCGTCCGGGAAGGAACTTCAGGGTCGAAGGATTGGGGGTCGTTTCGGTCTGGATCAGCATGCACGGGATGTGGGCCGAACGATGCCGCCGATCAAGTGGCGGCGGTTCGAACCAAGCTGTGCCGGCCCCCTCTCCCCGGCGGGGAGGGAGAATTAATAAGCCGCCGCGCGCAGCGGCAGGCGCAGGACGGGCCGGTGTCTTTCGTCCTCCACCTCGACCCAGCCGTCGTTGGAAAGCTCCTCGGCGCGCAGCCTCTGCTGGAGCACCGCGCTCGCCACCCGCATCGCCCCGCTCAGCGCGGCGATGTCGTTCGGGCAGCATTCGCCGACGACATCGGTGGATTCGTAGCCGTCGCAGGACACATTGAAATAATAACGAGGCATTCGTCTTGAACGCTCCAACCGGCTCACCGCCTCATTCCGAACCGCGATAAACCTGTCAATCGGCCGGAGCGGGCCGCGCCTCCCTTTCCCCCTCTCCCCTGCGGGGAGAGGGTTGGGGTGAGGGGGATAGGCGGCCGAAAATGGTTGCAGACGCCGAACCCCCTCTCCCCACCCTCTCCCCGCCGGGGGAGAGGGGTTTTGCGGCCGAGCCGACATCGAGGATGTCGACACCTCTATCCCGGGTCCCGGCTCGCCTTGGCCCCGCGCCTCTGCGCCGTCTCGGCGGAGAGCGGAAAGGCGGTGGTGCCCTTGACCAGTTCCATCGCGAATCGCGAGGTCACGTTCTTGATCTCGAGCTCCGCGATCAGTCGGCGGTAGAAATCGTCATAGGCGCTCATGTCGGCGACCGCGACTCGAAGCAGATAGTCGACGTTGCCGGCCATCCGGTGAACCTCCATGACCTCGGGCATTGCGAGCACGGCCTCGGCGAAGCGGTCGAGCCAGGCTTTCGAATGATCGCCGGTCTCGACCTCGACGAAGACGGTGAGGCCGAGGCCGATCGAGTGCGGATCGAGAAGCGCGACCCGGCGGCGGATCACGCCTCGTTCCTCGAGTCGCTGGATCCGGCGCCAGCAGGGCGTCTGCGAAAGCCCGACCCGGCCGGCAATCTCGCCGACCGACACGGAGGCGTCCTCCTGAAGGATGGCCAAAATCTTGAGGTCGGTGCCGTCCATCTAATCCCCGTCCGGAATTGAGTATATTCTTCTAATAACCGGTGCGGCCCGGCAATAATAGCGTCTTTTGCGCCCGGCCATTGTGGGCTTGCTTTTTGGCGGATAACTTGGCTTTTCAGAGTGAAGATGAAATGATGCGGGGCGCGAGGCACGTTGCGCCCCTTTTAAGTGGATTAGAAGGATTTTCTAATTGTGACCCGCCTGCCAGCCTTCCCGTCGAGATCGCGCCCCGCGCCGGGGAGCCGGGCATGAACGCGTTCACCTCCCTTTCCACCCAAGCCGCGGCGGCCGATCCGGGCGAGCGGCTGGAGGGCCTTCGCGCCGGCCTCGACGGACGGATCGTCTTCACCACCAGCTTCGGCCTCGAAGACCAGGCCCTCGCCCATCTCATCTTCACGCGCGGGCTCGACATCGAAGTGTCGACCCTCGACACCGGCCGCCTCTTCCCGTCGACCTACAAGGTCTGGGAGGAGACGGAGCGGCGCTACGGAATCCGGATCCGCTCCTTTCATCCGGACCAGGCGGCCCTGGCCGCCTATGTCGCCGCTTCGGGGATTAACGGCCTTTTCGAATCGAAGGATGCCCGGCTAGGCTGCTGCCATGTCCGCAAGATCGAGCCGCTGGGCCGGGCCCTGGCCGGCGCCGCCGCCTGGGTGACCGGGCTGAGGGCCGATCAATCCGCCGGGCGGGCGGCCGTCGAGCTCGCCGCCTGGGATTCGGAGCGTGCGCTGGTCAAGTTCGCGCCCCTCTTCGACTGGTCCCGCGATCGGGTCGCCGATTTCTGCGCGGCCGAGCGAGTTCCGGTGAACGCGCTCCACGCCCAGGGCTTCCCCTCCATCGGCTGCGAGCCCTGCACCCGCGCCGTCGCTCCGGGCGATCCGGAACGCTCCGGCCGCTGGTGGTGGGAAGCGGACGAGGCCAGGGAATGCGGCCTCCATGTCGGCCCGGACGGCCGGCTGGTTCGGAGCAAGGCGGCGTGACCCGCGTCCCTGCCTTTCGGGCTCCGCGGCGAGAGCCGGTGGCGACGCCCGCCCGGATCGCTCCGCTCGCCAACCTCCCGCTCTTCCACCGCCTGGCGGGCCGGAAGGCGGTCGTCGCGGGCAGCTCGGACGGCGCCTTGTGGAAGGCCGAATTGCTCGCCGCCGCGGGAGCCGATGTCCTGGTCCTGGCCGGCGAGGCAGCAGGCAAGTTCGAAGCGATCCCCGCACTCACCATTTTGCCTCGGGGCTGGACTCCGGCCGACCTCGAAGGCGCCGCCCTCGCCGTCGCCGATCCGGGCAGCCGGGACGAAGCCCTGCGCTTCGTCGCCGCGGCCCGGGCCGCGGGCGCCGCTGTCAACGTCATCGACCAGACCGACCTGTGCGACGTCCAGTTCGGGACCATCGTCAACCGCTCGCCGGTCGTCCTCGCAATCTCGACGGGCGGAGCGGCGCCGATGCTGGGCCAGTCGATCCGGGCCAGGATCGAGGCCGTCCTTCCGCTCGGCCTCTCCGCCTGGGCGAAGGCGGCGCAGGCCCTTCGGCCTCGGCTCAAGCAGCGGGTGAAGAGCTTCCGCGACCGCCGAGCCTTCTGGGAGGGCTTCGTCGAGCGCGCCTGGGCCGGCGGCGAACCCGACGGAACCGAGTCCCTGTTCGACCCCCGCCCCCGCCGCGAAGGCCGCGTCGCCCTGGTCGGCGCCGGCCCCGGCGACCCCGAATTGCTGACCCTGAAGGCGGTTCGGGCGCTCCAGTCGGCGACGATCATCCTCTACGACGATCTCGTCGGGCCGGAGATACTCGAGCTTGCCCGCCGGGAGGCGAAGCGGGTCGCGGTCGGCAAGACCGGCCGGGGACCCTCCTGCCGCCAGTCCGACATCAACGCCCAAATGGTGGCGCTCGCCCTCGCCGGCGAGAACGTCGTTCGCCTCAAGGGCGGCGACCCACTGGTTTTCGGCCGGGCCACCGAAGAGATCGAGGCCTGCCGGACGGCGGGGATCGAAGTGACGATCGTCCCCGGAATCTCGGCCGCCCAGGGCGCGGCGGCCGCTTTGGGCTTCTCGCTGACCGAGCGGCGGGAAGCGCGGCGGATCCAGTTCGTCACCGGCCACGGCGCCGACGGCCGGCTTCCGAACGACCTGGACTGGAACTCGATCGCCGATCCCGCCGCCACCACCATCGTCTACATGCCGCGAGCGACTCTCGGCCAGCTCGCCCGCTCCGCCATCGCCGCCGGCCTCGCTCCCGATACTCCGGCGCTGGCGATCGCCTCGGCCACACTGCCGACGCAGGCGCATGTCGGCGGAACGATCGCGACCATAAAGGATCTGGCCGCCTCGCTTCCGCCCGGAGCGCCGGTCCTCGTCGTCATCGGCAAGGTCGCCCGCGATCGGGCGCGGGGCGCGGCGGTCCTTCCCTTCCGGCGCATGGAGACGGAATCGTGAACGCCCCCGCCACCTTCCCCGGGCGCGGCCTCACCCATCTCGAGCAGCTCGAGTCGGAGAGCATCCACATCCTTCGCGAAGTCGTCGCCGAGGTGGAGCGGCCGGTCATGCTCTATTCGGTGGGCAAGGACAGCGCGGTGATGCTCCACCTCGCCCGCAAGGCCTTCTTCCCGGCCCCGCCGCCCTTCCCGCTTCTCCATGTCGACACGACCTGGAAGTTCCGCGACATGTACGCTCTTCGCGACCGAACCGCCCGGGAAGCGGGGGTGGAGCTGATCGTCCACCGCAACCCGGAGGCCGAGCGGCGCGGTATCAACCCGTTCGATCACGGCAGCCTCCACACCGACCTTTGGAAGACGGAAGGGCTTCGACAGGCGCTCGACCTCCACGGCTTCGACGCGGCCTTCGGCGGCGCCCGCCGCGACGAGGATAAGAGCCGGGCCAAGGAGCGGATCTTCAGCTTCCGCTCCGCCCATCACCGCTGGGACCCGAAGAACCAGAGGCCCGAGCTCTGGTCGCTCTACAATTCGCGCAAGTCGAGGGGGGAGACGATCCGGGTCTTCCCGCTCTCCAACTGGACCGAGCTCGACATCTGGCAATATATCCAGGCCGAGAACATCCCGATCGTCCCGCTCTATTTGGCGGCGCCGCGGCCCACGGTGGAGCGCGACGGGATGATCCTGATGGTCGACGACGACCGCTTCCCGCTTCGCGAGGGCGAGGTTCCGGTGCAGCGCTCGGTCCGGTTCCGGACGCTCGGCTGCTACCCACTGACCGGAGCGGTCGAGAGCGAGGCGACGACCCTGCCCCAGGTCATCCGCGAAATGCTCCTCGCCACCACCTCAGAGCGCCAGAACCGCGCCATCGACCATGACGGCGCCGCCAGCATGGAGCGCAAGAAGCAGGAAGGCTATTTCTAGGATGGATGGTCTCTTGCACGTCGCCCCGACGAAGGCTGGGGCCCCGGTGGGTGAAGACAATTCGCTCGTCGCCCCACCGAAGGCTGGGGCGACGGGTAGCGAGGTTACCCCAGCCTGCGCTGGGGCGACGAATGAAAAGTCCCTCCTCCGCCTCCTCACTTGCGGCTCGGTCGACGACGGCAAGTCGACCCTGCTCGGGCGGCTCCTCTACGACAGCAAGATGCTGTTCGAGGACCAGATCGCCGCGCTCGAGGCGGACAGCCGAAGGTCCGGCACCCAGGGCGAGTCCCTCGATTTCGCCCTCCTCGTCGACGGCCTCAGCGCCGAGCGCGAGCAGGGTATCACCATCGACGTCGCCTATCGATTTTTCGCGACCGAGAGGCGCAAATTCATCGTCGCCGACACTCCGGGGCATGAGCAATATACGCGCAACATGGTGACCGGCGCCTCGACCGCCGACCTCGCGATCATCCTCATCGACGCCGGCAAGGGCGTGCTCACCCAGACCCGGCGGCACAGCCACCTCGTCCACCTGCTGGGGATCCGCCACGTCGTCCTGGCCGTCAACAAGATGGACATGGTCGATTACAGCCGGGACCGGTTCGAGGCGATCGTCGCCGATTATCGCGCCTTCGCCGACGAGACCGGAATCGGCTCCTTCACCGCAATCCCGATCGCCGCTCTGGCCGGCGACAATATCGCGTCGGGCAGCCCGGCCATGCCTTGGTACGAGGGACCGGCCCTGCTCGAGCATCTCGAGACCGTCCCGATCGCCGCCGCCCGGCCCGATTCCGGCGCCTTTCACATGGCGGTCCAGTGGGTGAACCGCCCCGACAGCCGGTTCCGCGGCTATGCCGGCCGGATCGCCGGCGGGACCGTCCGCCCCGGCGACGAGATCGTCATCCTGCCCTCGGGCCGGCGCTCTCACGTGGAGCGGATCGTCACCCTGGACGGCGACCTCGACCGGGCGGTCGAAGGCCAGTCGGTGACCCTCACCCTCGCCGACGAAGTCGATTGCTCGCGCGGCGAGGTGATCGCCGCCGCCTCGTCCCCGCCCCAGGTCGTCGACGGCCTCGTCGCCAACCTCGTCTGGATGTCGGACGAGCCGCTAGCGCCCGGCCGCTCCTACTGGCTGAAGATCGGCGCCTGCACCGTCTCGGCGACGGTGAGCAGGGTCGAGCATATCGTCGAGATCGACTCAGGCCGTAACGCCGACGCCCGGCTGCTGGCGCTCAACGACATCGGCCGCTGCGAATTGAGGCTCGACCGCGAGGTCGCCGCGCTCCCCTATGCCCGCGGCCGCGAGCTCGGCGCCTTCATCCTCATCGACAAGCTCAGCCACTCCACCGCGGCGGCCGGGATGATCGACGGCTTCCCCCGCCGGACGGCGCTCGACCGTTTCGGTGGCGAAACGGACCGGATCATCTGGCTGAACGAAACCGCTCCCGAAGAGCGGTCCGGGATCGCCGCCAGGGCGCAGCAGCGGCTTCAGGCGATCGGCCGGATGAGCTTCATCCTCGACGAGGCCGCGCTCCGCGAGACTCTCAACAGCGACCTCGCGGACGGCCCAGCCGATTCGGCGGAGCATATCCGCCGGGTCCGCGCGGTGGCGGGCCTGATGAGCCGGGCCGGCCTCCACGTCCTCGTCGCGGTGGACGTGCCGGCCGCCGAAGCGTGGCCCGGCCGGCAGATCGCGCAGTCCGATCTCGATCAGGAGGGGGCAGCGGAATGGGTCATCTGAATCCTTTCCCGGCCGACACGCTCAGCAGCGAGCAACGCCGCCAGGTCGAAGCCCTTAGCGGCTCGGTCACTCCCGAGCAGGCGCGCTGGATCAGCGGATATTTCGCCGGGCTCGAAGCCGGAATTGCCCGGCTGGCCGGCGACGGCGCCCTTCCCGCCGGAGCCGCTGCGGCGGTCCGCACACTCACCGTCCTTCACGGCGGCGAGACCGGCAACTGCGCCGCGCTCGCCAAGGCCCTCGCCGCCGCCGCCGCCGACCAGGGGCTCGTCGCCCAGGTCGAGGACATGGCACGCTACAAGCCGCGCCGGCTTAGGGAGGAGCAGGACCTGATCGTCATCGTCAGCACCCATGGCGAGGGCGACCCGCCCCAGCCGGCGCTCGACTTCTTCGAATATGTCGAGGGCCCGAAGGCGTCCAAACTGCCCGAGCTTCGCTATTCGGTCCTCGCGCTCGGCGATTCCACCTACGAGCATTATTGCGAGGCCGGCCGGCGCCTCGACCGGCGCTTCGAGGCGCTCGGAGCGGCCCGGTTGGCCGAGCGGGTCGAATGCGACGTCGATTATGACGAGACGGCGGCACATTGGCGCGCCGAGGCGCTGGCCCTGCTTGCGGCCCAGGCCGGGGCGGGCTGCGAGGTGTCCGCCCCGGCCGACCCCGTCTCCCCGTCCGCGCCCGCCCACGACAAGCGCAACCCCTTCCAGGCCCGGATCATCGACAATCTGACCATCGTCGGTCGCGATTCGACCAGGGAAACCCGCCATGTCGAATTCGACATCGCCGGCTCCGGCCTGGCCTACCAGCCGGGCGACGCGCTCGGGGTGGTGGCTCGCAACGACCCGGCCGTCGTCGCCGCCCTGATCGACGCCGCCGGCTTGTCCGGCGATTCGGAGCTGACCGTGAAGGGCGAACCGACGACCCTGGCCAAAGCCCTCGAAAGCCATTTCGAGATCGCGATAACGCCGCCCCGATTCCTCGACCATTGGGCCGCGGTGACGGGCTCGGCGGAGCTGCGCCGGCTCGGCGGGGACGAAGGCAAGGCCGACCGCCAAGCCTGGCTCCGAGCCCACCACATCGTCGACATCGTGAGGCGATTCCCTGCGAAGAATGTCGATTCCGCCACATTCGTGGCGGGGCTCAGGCCGCTCCAGCCGCGCCTCTATTCCTTATCGTCCAGCCTCTCGGCCATGCCCGACGAAGCCCATATCACCCTCGCCCCGGTCCGCTACCGGCTCCACGGCGAGGCCCGGAGCGGGGTCGCTTCCGCCCACCTCGCCGACCGCTCCGAGGTCGGCGACACCCTGCAAGTCTACATCCAGCCCAACGAGCAATTCCGCCTTCCAGAGGACGACAAGGCGATCGTCATGATCGGCTGCGGCACCGGAATCGCCCCCTATCGCGCCTTCCTCCAGGAGCGCGAAGCCCGGCGCGCGACGGGTCGAAGCTGGCTGTTCTTCGGCGAGCGCAACTTCCGGAGCGACTTCCTCTACCAGACCGAATGGCAGGCCTGGCTCAAGGACGGCCTGCTCGGCCGGATGGACGTCGCCTTCTCCCGCGACCCGAGCGGAAGATGCTACGTCCAGCAACGAATGGTCGAGCGCGCCGGCGATCTCTTCGCCTGGCTCGAGGAGGGTGCCCATCTTTACCTGTGCGGCGACGCGGCCCGGATGGCGCCCGATGTTCACGAGACCCTGATCTCGATCGTCGCCGAGGAGGGCCGCCTGCAGCGCGAGGGCGCCGAGGAATATGTCCGCGAGCTTCAGCGCAGCCGACGCTACCAGAAGGACGTCTACTGACATGGCCGATTCCGAAACCCTGATCGACCGGAGCAAGGACCTCTCCCAGCCGCTCGACCGGCTGAGCGCGGACGAGAGGCTGAAGAAGTCCAGCGACTATTTGCGCGGGACCATCTCCACCGGCCTTCTCGACCGGATCACCGGCGCCGTCGCCACCGACGACACAAGGCTGATGAAGATCCACGGAATGTACCAGCAGGACGATCGCGACCTGCGCGACGAGAGGCGGCGCCAGAAGCTGGAGCCGGCCTATCGCTTCATGATCCGGGTGCGGCTGCCCGGCGGAGTGTGCACGCCGGAGCAATGGCTGAAGCTGGACGAGCTCGCTCGAGCCCATGGCGGCGAGCAGCTTCGGCTCACCACCCGCCAGACCTTCCAGTTCCACTGGGTGCTCAAGGAGGACGTTCGGGCCGCGATCCAGGGCCTCCACGAAGCTCTGCTGGACACCGTGGCCGCCTGCGGCGACGTCTCGCGCAACGTCATGTGCGCGGCGGATCCCGAGGATTCGGCGCTTCACCGCGAGGTCGTCGAAGCGGCCGGAACGGTCAGCGACGAATATCTGCCCAGGACCCGCGCCTATCATGAAATATGGTATGGCGAGGAGAAGGTCGCCTCGTCCGACGCCGACGAAGTGGAGCCCTTCTACGGAGCCACCTATCTCCCCCGAAAGTTCAAGATCGGCTTCGTCGTCCCGCCGTCCAACGACATCGACGTCTACACCCAGGATCTCGGCTTCATCGCAATCAGGGGCCCGGAGGGGCTCGAAGGCTATAACGTCGCCATCGGCGGCGGAATGGGCCGCACCGAGAACGAGCCCCTCACCTACCCCCGGCTCGCCGACGTGATCGGCTATATTCCCAAGGACCGGCTCGTCGCCGCAACCGGGGCGGTGATGTCGGTCCAGCGCGATTTCGGCAACCGCGCCGAGCGCAACCGGGCCCGCTTCAAATATACGATCGACGACAAGGGGCTGGGCTGGATCAAGGCGGAGATCGAGGCGCGCGTCGGCGCTCCGTTCGAGCCGGCGAGGCCGTTCCATTTCGTTTCCAACGGCGACGCATTCGGCTGGCGAGAGACAAAGAGCGGCCGCTCCAACTGCACCCTCTATGTCGAGAGCGGCCGCCTCGCCAACCGGTCCGGCCGCTTTTGGCTCGACGGCCTGCGGGCGATCGCCCAGGTCCATCGAGGCACCTTCCGGGTCACCCCGAACCAGAATCTGATCGTCGCGGGCATTGCGGCGGAAGACCGGCCCGCCATCGAGGCGCTGCTCGCCGAGCACGGCCTCGGCGCGACGCCGGAGAGCGCGATCCGCCGAAATTCCATCGCCTGCGTCGCCCTCCCAACATGCGGCCTCGCAATGGCCGAGGCCGAGCGTTATCTGCCGGACATCCTCGGCCGGATCGAAGCGATCCTCGCCGCGCACGGGCTCACCGATGAGCCGATCACCTTCCGGATCAGCGGCTGCCCGAACGGCTGCTCGCGCCCCTATGTCGCCGAGATCGCACTGACCGGCCGGGCGCCCGGCAAGTATAATCTCTATCTTGGCGGCGGCTTCCACGGCGAACGGCTTGCGCGGATGGTTCGCGAGAATATCGGCGAGGCCGATATATTGAGCGTATTGGAAGACCTGCTCGCCCGTTTCGCCCGCGAGCGGGAGCCGGGCGAGCGGCTCGGCGATTTCGTCGAGCGGGTCTCCTACCTGGCGAGCGACCAGCAGTTTCCGGGGCGGATCAGCCCGGTAATCTGAGGTGCCCCGTCGAGCCGTTTTGGGCGCCTATTCCAACCGGTCGGAAAAGCCGGTCACGTCGCGCCGGTGGCGGGAACGCATCGGCCCCGATCTTGGATTTTCCCTCAGTGCCTGGCACGTGCCTGGCACCAAATCCGTTACGGTCCGCTCGGTCTGCCATGTCAGAGCGCCAGGGCCTTCAAGGTCGCCCGGATCGCCTCCGCCTGCCGCTCCGCGTCCTCGGGGGTCTCCAGCCTTGCCAGCAGCCGCCGCTGGCGCTTCAGCCTGGTTTCGATCCGCCTGGCCGCCACCTCATAAGCCTTGATCCGCACTCGCCGCGCGTGATTGGCCTTCTTCCCCACAGCTTCGCGTTCGCGCTCGATCATGACGGCGGCAAGGCCGTTCAATATCTCCAGTGCGGCTGCGAGGCCTTCATCCACCCCCTGGGCATGCCGAACTCGCTCCCGCCCATCCATGCAGCTTCCCTCCATCGCGAACCATCCAGCCAGGCGAGAACGTGCTAGGCTCCGTCCCGGCCCCGGTGCATCCAGCGCATAGGATTTCTCCTTGATGCCTGGCACGTTCCTGGCACTAATCGCCTTCGTCTGGCAATGGATGGAAAGCGGCTGCTCTGGACGGACAGAGCGCGAATGCAGCGGAGGATTTATGCGGGCCCGGCTTCTTCCGCCGTCGCCGGTGTGCTCGCCTCGGCCGGGTCCGGCTTGAACATCGAGCGGTCGGAGAACCATCCGGCGGCCTGGCCGGAGAATATTCCGGCGAGTAGCCCGATTCCGCCATGGGCAATGAGATTTTGCGCGCTGCCGCTCGCAATGGCGCCGGCGAGGACCGCGCCTCCACTAAACATCAGGACGAAGACGCCGAGCGCGATCACGAAGGTTTGTCGCGAATGATTCCTCGCGAGATTTCTCCCCCGGAAATCCGGCGAAGGATTTAGGGGCTGCCGCGCTCGACTTTGACGGGGGGCTCTCGTATCGCCCGGCTCGAATTCAATCGGAGGATGAGCGATTTTATGGTGAGCGCAAGCCACGTTCTCGACCGGGTGCTCGTCCTCGAGATGGTCCGGGTGACCGAAGCGGCAGCGGTCGCGGCGTCGAAGCTGATCGGCCGCGGCGACGAGAAGGCGGCCGACCATGAAGCCGTCGAGGCGATGCGCGCGGCCCTGAACACGCTCGAGATCGATGGAACGGTCGTCATCGGCGAGGGCGAGCGCGACGAGGCGCCGATGCTCTATATCGGCGAGAAGGTCGGGGCGGCGCAGGGCAGCGGACCGAAGATCGACATCGCCCTCGATCCGCTCGAAGGGACGACGATCACCGCCAAGGCCGGGCCGAATGCTCTCGCGGTGCTCGCGATCGCAGAGGAAGGCGGCCTCCTGAACGCGCCCGACGTCTATATGGAGAAACTGGCGGTCGGGCCGGGCTATGAGGAGGGGGTGATCGACCTCAACCGGAGCCCGACCGAGAATATCCGCTCGGTCGCCGCGGCCAAGGGCGTCGATCCGTCCGAGATCATCGTCTGCGTACTCGACCGGGAGCGCCATGAGGCTCTGATCGCGGAGCTTCGGGGGCTGGGCTGCGGGATCGTCCTCATCCCCGACGGCGACGTCGCGGGCGTGATCGCGGTCACCGACCCCGACACGACGATCGACGTCTATATGGGCTCGGGCGGGGCCCCGGAAGGGGTGCTCGCGGCGGCGGCCCTGCGCTGCGTCGGCGGCCAGTTCCAGGGCCGGCTCATCTTCCGCAACGACGACGAAAAGGCTCGGGCGGACAAATGGGGGGTGACCGACCTCGACCGAATCTACAAGCTGGAGGACCTCGCGCGGGGCGACTGCATCTTTGCCGCCACCGGAGTGACCGACGGCTCTCTGCTCGAAGGCGTGAAGAGGCGCAGGGACTCGATCACGACGGAGAGCGTGGTGATGCGGGCGTCGACCGGCACGGTGCGATGGGTGAGGGGGGAGCATCGGCTGGAGCCGGGGGCTCGATGATTTGCCTCCCCATGCGCAGCATGGGGAGGCAATATCAGCACAGGCTCAGCGCTTCGCCGTGGAGCTTGATGCTCGCCGGAAGAGTCCCGACCAGGTCGCCATCGGCCTGGATGGGGAGCGCGCGATCCGCTTCGGCCTCTAGCGCGGTGCAGGTAAAAGCCGTCACTCCGGGCAATTCGTCGACCCGCCTGCCGCGCCAGAGCGCCCAGGCGAAGCGGGCGAAGTCGCGGCGCCGGGCGCGGGCGAGGACGACGACGTGGAGCAACGGCCGGCCGATATCGGCTTCGGGCGCGAAGCTCCACGGGCCGGCGAAATAGCGGCCCTTGGCGACGTAGAAGGCCTCGCAATTCAGCGCTCCACCGTCCCAGGCGAGCCGGATCGGCGAGCGCCGCCAGTCGAACAGGAGGCGGGCGAAGGCCCAGGCATAAGCGAGACGGCCGATGCGGCGCTTTAGCGCGATCGAGACCTCGGCGACGGCCCGGCTGTCCGGGCCGACACTGGCGCAGGCGAGAAAAAAGGTGTCGTTGAGCGCTGCGGGATGGAGAAGTGCGCCTCGATCCTCGGCGAGCAGTCGAAGCGCGTGGCTGGCCGGATCGAGCGGGAAGAGCCGCTCGCGGTGAACGAGATTGACGGTGCCGGCGGGATAGACGCTGAGCGGCAGACTGCGGCCGCAGCGCGCAAGCGCCAGCGCGACGTGGCGAAGGGTGCCGTCGCCGCCGACCGCGCAGACGTGGCTGGTCTCCGCTCCCACCTCGATCGGATGGGCCGGGCCGCATTCGGAGAGGAGCACCTTCGCGCCTTTCGCCTCGAACCCGGCCCGAAGTGCGGCGAGCCGGCGCTGGCAGTGGCCGCCGGAGGTGCGGTTGTAAAAGAGCTGGACGGTCGGGCTGGCCATGGCGCGCGCTTTAGCATGAAACGGCTAAAGGTCTGATACCGCCCGGGCGGCGCGATTCCGGTGTTGGGCCGCCCCCGCCCCTTTGGGGGAGAGCGGAGGCGGCCCACCCGCGCGCAGGGTCAGCGCGGGAGCGACACGGCGTCGGTGACGTGGATGACGCCGTTGGACTGGAAGACGTCGGCCTGGGTGACCGTCGCCCGGCCGCCTTTCTCGTCGGTGAGGACGACCCTTCCGCGGACGAGCCGGGCGGTGAGGGTGCCGCCCTGGACGGTGGCGAGCTTCGCCATGCCCTTGCCCGCCTTGATCTTGCCGACGAGCTGGGCGGCGCTGACCCGGCCCGGGACGACATGATAGGTGAGGACCGACTGGAGCATCGGCTTGTTCTCGGGCTTGAGCAGGGTTTCTACGGTGCCGGCCGGAAGCTTCGAGAAGGCGTCGTTCGTCGGAGCGAAGACGGTGAAGGGGCCGGCGCCGGAGAGCGTGTCGACGAGGCCAGCCGCCTTGACCGCGGCGACAAGGGTCGTGTGCGACTTCGACTGGACGGCATTCTCGACGATATTGCGCGACGGATACATTGCGGCGCCGCCGACCATCGGCGCCATGCCGCCTGCGAGGGCGGCGGGGGCGGCGGCGAGGGCGAGGAAGGCGGCGGCGAAGGGGGTGAATCTGGACATGGGTAACCTTTTTGGAAGCGGGGGAGCTCCAGCCCAATAGGCGCCGGGCGAGCGGGAGCGCATACGGACCTAATGCGGTAGCGATGCTCATCCTCCCTGCCGCCAAGCAGTGGGGAGCATTTAAAGGCCCGCCTCCACGGCCAGTCTGATGGCATCGGCGGTGGTCTTCACTCCGAGCTTGTCGAGCAAGAGGGCGCGGTGCATCTTCACGGTCTTTTCGGACAGGCCGAGACTCCAGGCGATCTGCTTGTTGCGCTGGCCGGAAGCCATTTCCTGGAGAACCTCGCGTTGCCTGGACGAGAGCGTGGCGGCGAGTCCGGCGGCGCGCTGCTGGCGAAGGGCGAGCGGTGCGGCCGAGCCCGGATCGACCTCCACCTGCGATCCCAGGAACCATGCGACCTCGCCGTCCGCCCCTAACAAGGGCGCGATGAGGACCGCGTTGCGGAAGGCGGTGCCGTCCTTCTTGTAGTTGAGGAGCTCCGTCAGCGACGGACAAAGATCGCGGAGCGACTGGCGGATCCGCTCGGTGAGCCAGGGCTCCGTGTCCGGCCCCGCGAGGAAGCGGCAATTGCGGCCGGCAATCTCCCTCTCCTCATAGCCGGTCAGAGCGCAGAAGGCCGCGTTGGCGGCAATGATCGGATTGTCGGGGAGGCGGGGGTTGCTGAGCACGGTGGCGATCGGGCTCAGCCGAATCGACTGCGCCAATGCTTCCTCTTCCAGCCGATGCGCGGCGTCTTCGGTCATTCCGCCAGATAAAACATATGTGGATAGAAGCAGAAGAGCGATTCACGCGTGAACCGCAATAGTTTAAGCAACGGCCCCAGAATGCTCACCAAAGCTCATGTCTGCGGCGTTTCCCGCTCGATCCTCGGCCAGCCCTGGCGCTGGCGGGGCGCGGCGGCCGACGGGCATGACGAGGCCTTCCAGCCCGACGACCTGATCGACCAGCTGCTGATGGCCCGGGGGGTCGCCCGCGAGGAGATCGAGGCGCACCGGCTCCCGACAGTGCGCGGCTTCATGCCCGATCCCTCGCTCTTCCGCGACATGGACAAGGCGGCCGAGCGGCTCGCCGACGCGGTAGAGGGGCAAGAGCAGGTGACCGTGTTCGGCGATTACGACGTCGACGGGGCGACCTCCGCCGCGTTGCTGGTGCGGCTGTTGCGCGGCCTCGGCTCCGATCCTCGCGCCTACATTCCCGACCGGCTGATGGAGGGCTACGGCCCCTCCGGCGAGGCTCTCGTCAGGCTGGCGCGGGAGGGCGCGCGGCTGATCGTCACCGTCGATTGCGGAGCCCAGGCCTTCGAGGCTCTGGCGATGGCGCGGGAGGCGGGGGTCGACGTCGTCGTCGTCGACCATCACAAATGCGCGAGCGCGCTTCCCTCGGCTTTGGCCCTGGTAAACCCGAACCGGCTCGACGAGGGGCCGCAAGCGGCGGCGCACGGCCATCTCGCCGCGGTCGGAGTCTGCTTCCTGCTTGGAGCGGCTTGCCTGCGGGTGCTTCGATCCCGCGGCTTCTTCGAGCGCCGCGAGGAGCCGAAGCTGATCGAGCTTCTCGACCTGGTCGCGCTCGGCACCGTCGCCGACGTGGCCCAGCTGAGGGGGCTCAACCGGGCCTTCGTGACCCAGGGCCTGAAGGTGATGGCTCAGCGGCGCAACGTCGGCCTGTCGGCCCTGATCGACGCGTCCCGGCTGACCCGCGCGCCGACCTGCGCCGATCTCGGCTGGGCGCTCGGCCCCCGGATCAACGCCGGCGGGCGGGTCGGCAAGTCGGATCTGGGCGTAAGGCTTCTCACTACCGGCGATCCCGCCGAGGCCGAGGCGATCGCGGCAGAGCTCGATCGGCTGAACGAGGAAAGGCGGGCGATCGAGGCGATCGTCCGCGAGTCGGCTGAAGGCCTGTGCGGGGGCCAGGGCAACCGCTCCGTCATCGTCGCGGCGGGCGAGTCCTGGCATCCCGGAGTGATCGGGATCGTCGCCGGACGGCTCAAGGAGAGGTTCGGCCGGCCCGCCATAGTCATCGCATTGGGCGAGGACGGGCTCGGCAAGGGGTCGGGCCGCTCGATCGGCGGGGTCGATCTCGGAGCGGCGGTGATGGCGGCGAAGGATCTGGGCCTGCTCGTCGCGGGCGGCGGCCATTCGATGGCGGCGGGGCTCACCGTCGAGCGCGGCAAGATCGAGGCGCTTTGCGACTTCCTCGACGAACGGCTCGCGGCGGATGTGGCGAGAAGCCGGGACGACCGAGCCTTGCTGCTCGACGCGGTGCTCGCTCCGGGCGGGGTCTGCCCCGATCTGTTCGACGCCCTGGAGGCGGGCGGGCCCTACGGCGCGGGCTGGCCAGCGCCGCGGGTGGCGGCGGGGCCGGTCCGGGTGATCAAGGCGGACGTGGTCGGCAACGGCCATTTGCGGCTGATCGTCGCCGGCGACGACGGCCGCCGGATCAAGGCGATCGCCTTCCGGATGGCGGCGAGCCCTCTCGGCGAGGCGATGCTGGCGGCGCCTCCGCACCGCAAATTGTGGGTGGCGGGCCGGGTGAAGAAGGACGAATGGGACGGACGGGTCGGGGCGGAGCTTCACCTGGAGGACGCGGCCTGGTGCGATTGACCGCGTTGACGGGAAGCGCCGGGCCACTTAAGTGCCGCGCTTCCGCCGGCGGCCCCATCGTCTAGCGGTCCAGGACGTCGCCCTTTCACGGCGAAAACACGGGTTCGATTCCCGTTGGGGTCACCAAAGCGCCGAAAAGCTAAGGCCTTTCAGAAAGTTGGCCGAAATCAGTAGCTTCATAGCCGCCCGCTGGTACAAAGGGCTGGTACAAATGAGGTTACGAATGCCGGGGCCGGCCACCCATCCGGAGTCGAAAAACCTCTGGTTCCGCATGGCGGTGCCGGAGAGGCTGCGCTCAAAGGTCGGCAAACGCGAAATAAAATTCTCGCTAGGCACGTCCAACGCCGGCGAGGCGAAGCTTCGGCAGGCGCAGGAGCAGGCGCGATGGCGGGCACGGTTCGCGCAGCTCGAGGCGCAGCTGGATCAGGAGGCCCCGCGGACGCCCCGGCCGTGGTCGATGCTTTTCTCGACGCTTTAACACAGGCGCGGGGCCTTTAGCCGAAGCTTGGACATAGCTCCCGCCATCCGGTCAAACCCATGGTTCGCTGGCCGTTACAGCGAGGTTCTCATGCCTCGGCCGCCGCTTTCAGGCGGGCAGAGGCATTAATGCAGGGCGATGCCGGAGGAGACAGCGTCAAGCGACAGCGAGAGCGATTGGCGCAGCAAGCCCCAGGTGCTCACGAAGATCACTGCGACGATGATGATGCTCGCCGCCGGATCGACCCAGTCCAGCCGGTCCGCCAGATGATCAGCCCCGCGACAACAACGCCTGCCGACACCGCCGCGTCGGCAGCCATGTGCATTTAGACTAGGTGCCGCGAAAGTTGATGTCGCCCTTGCGGCCGCTGGCGAACATCCAGGCGGTGATGCCGTTGATGACGATGCCGATCGCGGCGACCGCCATCACCGTCCCGCCCTCGACCAGATGGGGATGGGAGAAGCGACGGGTTGCCTCGACCGCGATCGCCCCGATGGCGACGAGCAGGAACACCGCGTTGAACAAGGCGGCGAGCACCGAGGACTTGCGTAGGCCGTAGGTGAAGCGCTCGCTCGGGGGACGCTTCGTCAGCCTCACGGAGCCCCAGGCGACCAGCAGACCAAGAACGTCGGAGAGGTTGTGCCCCGCGTCTGCGAGGAGGGCCATCGAGTTGGCGGCAAAGCCGTACGCAGCCTCGACGATGACGAAACCGATGTTGAGGATCGCGCCGATCAGGAAGGCGCGGCCGAAATCGGCCGGCGCATGGCTGTGGCCGCTATGGTCGTGACCAGCGCCCATGGTCGTCCTCCTCGCGCTACGCTGGGGCAGCCGGTTTCGAGCGGCTTCACCCTGCCGCTCCTTCGGAAGCCGGGCCACGGACTGGCGAGTGCCGCCCGCGGCGCCATAGAAGCCGGAAGTGCTCGCCGTGGACCATCCGGTAGAGGACCGGAAGGACGAGCAGCGTCAGCATCGTCGAGGAAATCACCCCGCCAATGACCACGGTGGCGAGCGGACGCTGGACCTCCGATCCCGGCCCGACGTTGATCGCCATGGGGACGAAGCCCAGGCTGGCCACTAACGCCGTCATCAGCACCGGTCGCAAGCGGGCAAGTGCGCCCTCCCGGACCGACTCGGCCAGCGAGTGGCCTTGCTGGATCATAGTACGGACGAACGACAGCAGGACGACGCCATTGAGTACCGCTACGCCGGACAAAGCGATGAAGCCGACGAAGGCGGTGATCGACAGCGGCATCCCCCTTAGGAGCAGGGCCGCGACCCCGCCGGTCAGCGCCAGCGGCACTCCGGAGAAAACCAGCAGCGAGTCGCGCACCGATCCGAACAGCATGTAAAGAAGGCCGAAGATGAGCAGAAGCGCCAGCGGAACGACGAGAACCAGCCGTCCGCGCGCCGCCTCGAGCTGCTCGAACGTACCCCCATATTCGACCCAATAGCCTTCCGGCAGGTCGACCTCCGCGGCGATCGACGACCGAGCCTCTTCGATGAAGGAGCCGAGGTCCCGGCCGCGCACATTGGCCGTGATCACCGCACGGCGCTTGCCCTGCTCGCGGCTGATCTGGTTCGGACCCACGGTCAGCTCGACGTCGGCCAACTCGCCCAAAGGCACATAGGCCGGGCCAGCGCCGCTCGTGGGCCGCGGCACCGGCAGCGCCCGGAGCGTGTCGAGATTGTTGCGCATGACTTCCGGCAGCCGGACCACCACGTTGAATCGCCGGTCGCCTTCGATGATCTGGCCCGCGGTTCGTCCGGCCAAAGCCGTCGAGACGACCTCCTGAACGTCGGCGACGTTGACCCCGTAGACGGCGAGCGCGTTGCGCCTCGGGGTCACCGACAGGACGGGCAGGCCAGTCACCTGCTCGAGCTTCACATCCTCGGCGCCGGCGACCCCGCCGAGGATGTCCTCGATCGCCGCTCCGGCTTCCATCAGCCGGTCGAGATCCTCGCCGTAGAGCTTCACCGCAACGTCGGACCGGACGCCGGAGATGAGCTCGTTCATCCGCATCTGGACCGGCTGGGTGAACTCGTAATTGTTGCCGGGAACCGCTTCCACCGCCTCGCTCATCTCGGCGACGAGGACGTCGCGCGGCTTGCGCGGGTCGGGCCAGCGGTTGCGCGGTCGGAGCATCACATAAGTATCCGCGACCGAGGGCGGCATCGGGTCGTTGGCGACGTCGGCGGTGCCGATCTTCGAGAAAACCCGCTCGACCTCCGGAAACTGCCTCAGCCTCCGCTCGAGCGTCATCTGCATGTCGACCGCCTGGGTCAGGCTCGTCCCGGGAATACGGAGCGCGTGAAGGGTGATGTCGCCTTCGTCGAGCTGGGGGATGAACTCGGAGCCGAGGCGGCTCGCTCCGAAAGCGGCGAGCGCGACGAGCGCCAGCGCTCCGAGCACCACCACCCGGCCATGGCGGAGCGACCAGTCGAGCATCGGCGCGTAGACCCTCCGCGCCCCGCGCATGAAGCGATTCTCCTTCTCCTCCACCTTGCCGGTGACGAAGGTTGCGATCGCCGCAGGGACGAAGGTCAGCGACAGCAGCAGGGCCATGGTCAAGGCGATGACGACCGTGATCGCCATGGGATGGAACATCTTCCCCTCGATCCCGCTCAGCGCGAGGATCGGCAGGTAGACGACGGCGATAATGACGACTCCGAAGATGCTTGGCCGGATCACTTCGGCTGACGCGTCCGAGACGATCCCGAACCTTTCCTCCCGGTCGAGCAGCCGCCCCAGCCGGTGCTGGGCTTCGCCCATCCGCCTCAGGCAATTCTCGACGATGATGACGGCGCCGTCGACGATCAGGCCGAAGTCGAGCGCCCCGAGGCTCATCAGATTGGCCGACACCCTCCCGGCCGCCATTCCGGTGAAGGTCAGCAACATCGAAAGCGGAATGACCGCCGCGGTGATCAGGGCCGCCCGGATGTTGCCGAGGAGAAGGAAAAGGACGGCGATGACCAGCAGCGCGCCTTCGAGCAGATTCTCCTGAACCGTGCCGATCGTCTTTTCGACCAGGGTCGTGCGGTTATAGACCGGATGGGCAATGACCCCCGGCGGCAGGGTCTCGGACACCTGCTCCAATCGCTCGAGCACAGCGGTCGAAACCTCCCGGCTGTTCTCGCCGATCAGCATGAAGATGGTCCCGAGCACGATCTCGCGGCCGTCTTCTGTCGCGGCGCCGGTCCGAAGCGCGCTCGACTGAGTCACGTCGGCGACGTCAGCCACGCGAATCGGCACGCCGTCGCGATTTGCGACGATGATCTGCGCGAGGTCCGTGATGCCCGCAGCCTGCCCGGGCACTCGAATCAACACCTGCTCGCCATTCCGGTCGGCGAAGCCGGCGCCGACGTTGGCGTTATTGCCTTCAAGAGCGCGGACGAGATCGCCGGTGGTCAGCCCCAGAGACGCCAGGCGCTGCATGTTGGGCGCAACCTCATATTGCCGCTCATAGCCTCCGATGGTGTTGATCTCGGTGACGCCGGGGACGGTCCGAAGCTGCGGCCGTATGACGAAATCCTGAAGGGTTCGAAGATCGGCGGCATTCCAGAGCGTGCCGTCGGGCTTGCGCGCCCCGCGCTTCGTCTCGACCGTGTACATGAAGATCTCGCCCAGCCCGGTGGCGGTCGGCCCCATCTCGGGCTCGACCCCGGCCGGCAATTGCCCTCTCACGCCCTGGAGGCGTTCGTTGACGAGCTGCCGCGCGAAATAGATGTCGGTACCGTCCTCGAAGACGACCGTGACCTGCGACAGGCCGTAGCGGGAGATCGAGCGCGTATATTCGATGTCCGGCAGGCCGGAGACGGCCGTCTCGATCAGATAGGTGATCCGCTGCTCGGCCTCGAGCGGCGAGAAACCCGGTGCCTCGGTGTTGATCTGGACCTGGACGTTGGTGATGTCGGGCACCGCGTCGATCGGCAGGCGCGTGAAGCTCCACGCGCCAAGCGCCGCCAGCGCCGCGACGATCGCAAGCACCAGCCAGCGCTGGCGGATCGAGAGGTGGATTATCCTGGCAAGCACGGTCCGCTCCTCAATGATCGTGGCTGGCGCCGGACTTTTCGACGTCGGCTCGGATGAGGAAGGCTCCGTCGGTCACATAAGGCGTCCCCGGCTCGATGCCGCCGATCACCTCGGTCCATTCCGGCGTCTGCTTACCCAACTCGAGCATCCGCACCTCGTAGGTGCCGTTGTAGGCCGCGAAGACGACGGTGAAGTCCCGGAAGCGCTGGAGGGCCTTGGTCCTCACCGCCAGCGGCACCTGCCGCCCGGCGACGAGCACTTGGCCCTTGAGCGAAATGCCCGGCCGCCAGACTCCGGCCGGATTGGGTAGGGCGGCCTGGATCACAGCGGTGCCGCTGCTCGCCTCGCCCTGCGTCAGGAAGTTCGACAGCCGACCGCTCGCCACCGGCTGGCCGTCGAGCGTCTGGATGGTCACCGTCTGGCCGGGCCGGACGACCTCCACGTCGCGCGGGAAGACGTGGAACTGGATCACCGTCGCGCTTGGGTTGACGATCTTATAGATGGGCTGGTCGCCCGCGACATCCCCGACATTGGTCCGCTCCGACACTACCCCGCTCATCGGCGCGTAGATCGGGTAGACCTGAAGGCTCTCGTTGCTCTCGACCCTTGCGATAAGCTCGCCGCGCCGGACGCTCTGGCCGACCTGCTTGTAGAGGCCGATCACCGGACCCCGGAAGCGAGCCCGCACCTCGCCCACAGCGTCGGGAGCCAGCGCCACCGTGCCGATCAGCTCGCGGGTCTCGCCGATGGTGACGGGCCCCGCCTGCTCGATCCGGATGCCGCCGTCGCGCGCCGCCTGCGGCGTCAGCGTCGTTCGGCCTTCGTAGCTCTGATAGGCCCAGCGGTAGCGCCGGCCGCGATATCGCGCGACGATCTCGACATCGAAGCTGTGGGGCTCGACGACAATGCCCTGGCCGGCGAGATGATCGCCCTCCGGCTTGAACGCGAAGCGGTCGACGCGCCCGCCGAGGCGGCGGAGGGTGACGACGGCCTGAACCTGTCGCGGGTCCACGGCCTGCTTCCCGTTCGTCGCCCAGATCCTGAATTGCGGCGGCTGGCCTTCCTCGAAGATGGCGAGTTCGAGCGCGAAATCGCCCTCGCGAAGCATTCGACCGTTGTGCGGGCCCTTTTCGATCTCCTCGGCCGCCTTCTCCTCCCCGTGCTCATCCACCGCCGCAGGCTCCGTCCCACATGCGTTCGCGCCCAGGGCAAGCATGATCGATGCAGCCCAAAGGCTGCCCATTTTGAACAGCGGTCTCATGGGCGGGTCTCCTGAGGCACGAGGCGAGCGAACCGTCCGGTCAGGCGGTCGAGTTCGACGCGGGCGTTGTGATGACGGGCCAGCGCATCGACCATCCGTCGCCTGGCCTCAAACACCGCGCGCGCCTGGTCCTGGACGTCGGCGAAGCTGAAGCCGCCGCGATTATAGCCCTCGCGCACCTGCGCCAGAGCCAGATCGAGCTTCGGAAGGACCTCGTTGGCGATCCCCATCACCTCCAGCCGGGCGGATTCCGCCTCCCGCCTCAACGTCGCCACCTGCCGGGACCGCACGAACCGGGTCGCGTCCGCATCAAGCGCAATCCGCTCCCGCTCAGCGAGCGCGCGATCCACATTGCCGCGGTTGTGGTGGGGCTTGGTGAGCGGAATGGTCACTCGAGCCAGGAGCGCCACGTCGTCGGTTTGGCGCAGGTAGCGGAGCCCCCCGCCCAATGTGTAATCGCGCGTCGATCTCGTCCGCTCCAGCGCGATCGCGGCGTCGGCCCGGGCGATCTCAGCCTCGGCCAGAGCAAGATCGGCCCCGGCCAATTCTTCGGCTTGCCGGCCGACAGGCTGTGGACGCAGGAAGTCGCCGCCGTCGAGCACCACATCCACCCCGCGGCCGCCCCACCAGACCGCCAGGGCTTCAAGCGCCGCGTCCCTGAGCCTCGTCGCCGCTGCGTGTCCGAGCTCCGCCTCGGCGACGCGGGCCTGAGAGCGTGTCCTGACGAACAGCGGGTCCTTGTAAGCTTTGACCCGGCGCTCTGCCTCCTGCGCCAGCACCCGCTCGATCTCGAGCTGGGCCGACGCTGCCGTGACATTAGCCTCGGCAATGAGCGCCGCCGCAAAGGCGCGTTCGACCGCAACGGCGATCTCGGCCCGCCGGACAGCCAAGCCAGCCTGCGCTACGTCGATGTCACGATCCGCCAAGGCGCTCCGAGCGGCCCGTTTACCCCCGCGTTCGAGCAAGCGAGAGTAGGTGCCGGTGATCTCAGCCTGCTCGAGGACGCTGTAATTGCCCGTGCCGGCGAAATTTTCCGCCTCCACCTCGACGGTATCCGGCGGCCGCACGCCTGCCTGGACCCGCCCGGCACGCGCCATGGCAACCGCCGCCTCGCCGGCGCCCAGAGACGGAGCGGAGCCGAGCGCGCGCTCGATCGCCCGCTCGACCGTCAGCATCGGACCCGCCACCGGGGAGGGAGCGGGGCGCGGTACCTGCGCAATTCCCGTCGTGGCCGCCAGAAGGGCCGCAGCAAGGCCCGTGAGCAGACTGACGCGACCTCCCGGCCGCGCTCCCGGCGCCGCCCGACCGCCGCGTCGGGCATTCATATTCATGATCATGTCTGGATTCCTGAAACGACAGCCATTGACGGCCGAACCGGCCGTGAAGGTCGCCTCAGGCTCTCGGAGGACGCTCCGGACCGTCCCGCGCGGATTGCGAATGTCGGCGGGCGACAAACGGCGGGTAATTCTGTTCGGCGAACCCGTAATTCAGGCTTGCCCGCGAAGCCGGAGCCACTGGAACCCACTGTGGGCAGTGACTAAAGGGACAGTGCGCAGGCCGATCGGATCGCTGTTCGTCGCCGCCTTCGGCAGGCGCCGAGGCGTCGCCGTCTTGGGCGGTCGCCGCAGCTTCCTGGCCATGCCTCAGCTCGTCTTCGAAGCACCCGACTTCCGCAAACGAAGGGGTGGCGGCGGCAAGCGTCAGCAAGAGCCCGATCGCGGCCCGGCAGATCCAACGTAAGGTGGCGCTCAGTGCCGCGGTCATCGTCAGCGTCTTCCCTCCGACGGGCCCCATAGCAGCGGGATCATCAATTGGCGAGCGGACGACTTCGGAACCAAGCCCCTGGTTTACTGCTCTCATTTTCACAGCTTCAGGCCCAACCTCGACCCCACCAAAGCGAGGCCCGAATAAAGGAGCACTGTCAGCACGCAGCCCGAAATCAGCGCAATCCAGAACGACACGCCCTGCCGCATCAGGATCGGAATCAGGAGAAACATCGGCAGCGAGGGGATGACGAACCAGAAGGTCGCTTCGGCATGAGCTGCCATTCGCACCGGGTCGCCGGTATCGCGCCACAACCAGATCATGCCCAGCACCGATACCAGCGGCAACGACGCGATCAGGGCGCCGGCGCCCGGGCTTCGCTTCGCTACCTCGGACACGATTGCGATGATGATCCCCGAGAGGATGGCCTTAATCGCCAGGTAGAACATCCGGGTCTCCTCGACTGCCAAAGGCTTGATGCCGGCCACTATAGCCACCGCCGCGCCCTCCCGCCGAAAAATCCGGCCTTCCGCTCCGCTGGCAGGGGACCCCTGACGGGAGAAGCCGAGGCGGGACCATCCAAATCGTCAGCGTTTTCTTGCGCGGCACCCGGAGGGCGTCTCTCGCGACGATCTGGAGCGGGCCGCACGCGCCGAGCTGGGTGACCGCTTCCCGACCGCGCCTCGTGCTCTTGGCGACCTGCTCTACCGGCTGAGGAAGCAGAGTGAGGTGGACGAGCTGGAAGGGAAGCTCGTTCCAAGGTGCCTGAGCCGAGCCATAGGGGGTCGCCAGCGGGAATTGCCATGACTGCACTCGCCTATATCGGAGCGGCCTTGGCGGAGATTGCCGGATGCTTCGCCTTCTGGGCATGGCTGCGGCTCGACAAGTCGCCATGGTGGCTCGCGCCGGGGATCGCGGCTCTGATCCTGTTCGCCTACCTGCTCACCCTGGTCGAAGCCGAGCATGCCGGGCGCGCTTTCGCGGCCTATGGCGGCGTCTATATCGCCGCCTCGCTCCTGTGGCTCTGGATCGTCGAAGGCGCGAGGCCCGATCGATGGGACCTGATCGGCGCCGCAACCTGCCTCATCGGCGCCGGCATCATCCTCGTCGGACCGCGCGCCGCTTAACAGCCGCGATGACGTCCTCTTCCCAGCGCCGCTCGTCCATCATGGCATCTCTCCTCTGCGCCCTCGAAGTCGAAACAGCCTGCGCAAATCCGGTTTCCACTTGGTCCTGAACAACAGCCAGACACCCGTGATCGCGAGCCAGATGATGCCGAAGGCGAGAATCACGATCAGAGGGTGGTTGAAGCTGGTGCGGTTCACATAGTCCATATTGTGGAGCATCCAGAAGAAGTCCCACGTCCGCCAGGTGTCGTTGCGTCGCTCGAGCAGTTGCCCGGTCCTTCCCGAGACGTAGAAGCTGCTGTTCGCCCCGTCGGCGAAATTTACCCGCCAGATGGGCAGCGAATGCTCGCGCACGGCGAATTCGAGCTCTTTCAGGGGTTCCACCGTCTCCACTGCGGCGGAACCTGAATAGCCGCGCTCGGCGACTGACCTAGCCATTGCGGCATCGACCACGATCGGCTGGCCATCGGCCGCATCGAACAGCTTCACGCCCGACCGCGTGGCAACCTCCAGGACATGGCGGTCGAGCAATGGACGGACCGTCACGGCCGTAACGGCCTCGCCGCCCAACGCGGACCTTACCCGGGGCCACGTCGCACCCCCGGCAGGTAGAGGCGCCGCCGCAGCAGCCTTGGCCTTGCCGCCGGCGACCGTCTCCATATCGAGGACGGCCATCATTGCGCCGCTCACCGTCCAGATGACGAACTGGAGGCCCAGGACGAGCCCGATCCACTTGTGAATCCGCCGAAGCAAGGGCGCCGAGACGATCATGGCCGCGCTTTCCGGCGCCGCCGCGACGGGAAGCTGTAGAAGAGCAGCCAGGCGCCGGAGAGGGCCGTCACCACCGCAACCCAGGTTGCGACGCGCAGAAGCGTATTGTTGACGTTGTCGCGGGTCTCATAGTCCATGATGTGGAGCATCCAGACGAAGTCGAACACCCGCCACAGCTCGTGCCGGCGCGACACCAGCTCCCCGGTCCCCGGCGAGAAATACAGGGTCGGCTTGTTCCAGCCGTCGAAGTCCGCCCGCCACAGAGGCGGCTTCCTGCCCCTGATCTCACCGGGTATCTTGTCGATCAGCGACAGCTTCACCAGCCGCTCGTCGCCAGTGAACCAGTGATCGGCGAGTCGGCGCACATCCGCCTCGCTCGGCGGGGGCAACCGATTTCCGGTTATCGCGTCGACCAGCGAGGCTCCTCCCTTCGTGCTGACAATGTAGGTCGGCCGACCGAGCAACCAGTGCAGGCGCACGCCGTCAGCGCCGGGCAGAGTTCTCGCCGCCGTCAGCGGGTCGACGAGCCTGCCCGGATCGATCGGGCGAGCGGCCGAGTGGCGAATGAAGTGGTCGCCGTGGATGATGTCGATGTGGACCACCGTCATGTAGAGGCCGGTCAGCGTCCAGATCAGCGCCTGGAGGCCGACAAAGAGTGCCAGCCACTTATGGGTTCGTCTCGCCAGCAATGGTGCCGATATCGCCAACCTGAAGCTCCTGCCCGTGTCGCATCAGAGCAGCCGGGGCCGCCTCACCGACCCCGCGCCGCCCTTCACTGGAACATTAGCAGTGACCTGCCGCCCGGTGCTCCGGCAAGCACTCCGCTTTCGGCGGCGGAGAAGGCTCAGGCTTCGGCGCCGCCTCGGGAGCCGCCTTCGGGGCATCGGCCTTGGCCTTCGGCGCGTCGGCCTTCGCCTTCGACGGGGCCTTCTGAACCGGCGGCGGCACGGGCGCAACCTTGACCGCAGCCGGCTCGGCCTCGGGCTCCACCGCGGCGGTGCCATTCGCCTCGACAGCCGCGTTCGGGATCTCCGGATCCGCGATGATGCCATCGTCCATTATGTTCTGCTCGTTCGCCAACGCCCGATTGTCAGCCGAGGGGGCCTCGGCTCCGCAGCCGGCGACCAGCACAAGCAGGGCTACGCCCAATCCCAATTTCGATTTCGTCTTCATCGCTTTGCCTTCACTCAATCAAATCCAGATTCACCAGTCCATGTGATCGATGCCGTGGACGAGCGCGCCGCCGAACCACCCCTGGACGATGATCGCCGCCGTGATCCCGGCCAGCGCCAAGATCATGCCCGGGCGCCGGTCCTGTTCAGGCCGCTTCCAGGCCCAGACCGCCAAGGCGAAGCCGCCCAGGCCTATGGCCGTCCCCAGCCAGCGATGGACGCGGAGCAGCGGATCGGTATCGGTCAGGGTCAGCCCGCCCGTTAGCCAGCCGAGGCCCATCGCAATCGGAGCTATGATGCCGCCCGCCACGACCAGGAATTGGACCGCCGCGGCAAAGGCGGGCCTCCTCCTGCCGACGATCGCCGTGAAAAGCGCCGCCGGGAAGAAGGCCAACGGGAAGTGGATGACGATCGGATGCAGCCGGCCCAGCCAGTCGCCGAACCGCTCCAGGGTCGACATCTCCCTGCGGTCAGCCTCCATCTTCTCCATCATGTTGCTCATGTCGTGACCGGCCATGGGCACGTCCGTTGCGGCGGTAGCTCCCGGAGCCGATCCCTGCTGGGCCGTCGCCGGCGGAGCATGCCTTTCCTTCTTGTGAGCAGCCGCAGGAGCCACGCTTAGGGCAAACGCGGCCAGCCAGAGGGCGAGGAACGCTGCCAGGCGGGTCAGAACCATGCCCGCACTCCCACCAGGAAGTTCAAGCCGCCTGCCTTATCGCCGGCGGCGCGGCGGAAGTCGGCCGTGCCCCCGAAGGCGCGCTCGTAGGCGACGCCGATATAGGGGGCGAACTCCGGCACGATCTCGTAGCGGAGGCGAAGCCCGGCCTCCGCGCTGGACAGGCCCGAGCCGATGCCGAGCTCCGGGACATTCTGGGCGGCGAGGTCGAACTCGATCCGCGGCTGCAGGATCAGCTTCTGGGTCAGCCGCTGGTCGTACTCGGCCTCGAAGCGGGCGGTGACGTCGCCCTTGTGTGAGACGAACGCCGCGGCATCGATCTCGAACCAGTAGGGCGCCAGCCCTTCGATCCCGAGCACCAGGTGCGCCCGTTCCGGGTCAGGCCGGACGTCGTAGCGGATGCCCGCCTGCAGGTTCCACCAGGGGTTGATGGCTCGGCTCCAGAGCGCCTGGATCTCGGCATGCTCGGGATTGCTGCCGAACTCACCCTCGATCTCGGTCTTCAGCCATAGCTTGTTGATATCGCCGCCATACCAGGCCTCGCCCTCGACCAGATAGCCGTCGCGGCCCTTCCTGATCCGGGCCTCCAGCTGGTCGAGCATCACCTTGGTTGTGACGATCGAGCCATGCTCACGGCGAAGTTCTTCCCGCGCCACCGCCATCGATTCGCGGCCGAAGACCGCGTCGGCGGCATGGACGGGATCCGAGAGCGCGCCGGGCGGCGGGGGCGCAACTGGCGGAGCCGCCATCTCCTCCCCCATCGCATGGCCCGCATGCGGATCGGGGGTTGCAGCCGCCGGCACGGGCGCGGGCGCAGTCGGCGGCAGGGTGCAATGCCACATTGCGGCGTGCTCGGGCGAGCAAGCCTGGGCCGGCGCCGAAGCCGGAGCGGGCGGCTTGCAGTGGCCCATCGCCGCGTGCTCGGGGGTGCATGTCGCCGCCGGCGCCGAGGCAGGCGCCTGACTCGGCGCCGGCGTCCCGTGGCCCGAATGCTGAGCCAGCGCCGGGCTCGCCAGGCCCGTGACGAGGAGAAAGGGGATCAACCGCTTCATGCCGCGTCTCCATCGAGGGGCCGGACCGTCACGACACGCATCATCCCGGCGTGCATGTGGAGCAGCAGGTGGCAGTGAAATGCCCAGTCGCCAGGCGCATCCGCGGTCATGTCGAAGTTCAGCTTCGCCCCGGGCAGCACCATCACGGTGTGCTTGATCGGCTTCGCCTCCTGCCCGTTCACGACCTCGAAGAAATGGCCGTGAATGTGCATCGGGTGGGTCATCATCGAGTGATTGATCATCGTTACCCGCACCCGCTCGTTGCGCTCGAAGCGGATCGGCTCGGGATCCTCGCTGAACTTCTCGCCGTCAATCGACCACATGAACCGCTCCATGTTGCCAGTGAGGTGGATTTCGACAGTTCGCGCCGGGAGTCGGGTATCCGTGCTTGGGGTGAGCGCCTGGAGGTCGCGGTAGGTCAGTACCTTGTGACCGACATTATCGAGGCCGAGACCAGGATCGCCGGTGCGATCGAGTGGCGCCATCGCGATGGAGTCGACGCCGACGCCGACCTTGACGTGCGGCGGCACCTTCGACTTGTCGCGCATGTTCATGCCGCTCATGTCCATCGCGGCGGGCGAAGACGTGCCCCCAGCCGACGAGGCCGAGTGGCCGGCGTGATCCATCCCAGCCATGGCGCCGCCCGCGGCTGCGCCGCCGCCCGTCCCATGACCCATGGAACCGTGGTCCATGCCGCCCATGCCCATGTCCTTCATCGTCAGGACCGGACGCTGCCGGAGCGGCGGGACCGCGGCGCTCATGCCCATCCGGGGCGCCAGGGTGGCCCGGCCCATGCCCGAGCGGTCCATCGCCTCGGCGACGAAAGTGTAGGCTTGGTCCTGCGGCTCGACGATCACGTCGTAGGTCTCGGCATTGCCGATCTGGAGCTCGTGGACGCTTACCGGCACTACGTTCTGGCCGTCGGTGCTCACCACCTTCATGTCCAAACCCGGAATTCGGATATTGAAGATCGTCATCGCCGCGGCATTGATGATCCGCAGCCGCACCCGCTCTCCCGGCCTGAACAGGCCGGTCCAGTTCTCGGCCGGGCCGTGGCCGTTGATCAGATAGGTGTAGGCCGCCGCCGTCACGTCGAGAATGTCGGTCGGATCCATCCGCATCTTGGCGAACATCTTCCGGTCGGCGGCCGGCATCTGCTGCTCCGGATCGCCGCTGAGGCGACCCAGGAGGGTCATCTTCTGCCGGTTGAAATAGCCGCCTTCCTTCTTGAGCTTGGTGATGAGCTCGTGCGGGTGCCGGAACGTCCAATCCGAGAGGACGATCACATGCTCGCGGTCGTAGCCCACCGGATCGGGGCCGGCGGGATCGATCACGATCGGCCCATAATGCCCCAGCTGCTCCTGGAGCCCCGAGTGGCTGTGGTACCAATAGGTGCCCGACTGCTTGACCGGGAACTCATAGACGAAGGTCGACTTCGCCTTGATGCCCGGGAAGCTCACCCCCGGCACGCCATCCATCTGAAACGGCAGAATGAAGCCGTGCCAGTGGATCGAGGTGTCCTCGTCCAGCCCGTTCTTCACCGCGATCCGGACGTTCTGGCCCTCGCGGAGCCGCAGCAGCGGGCCCGGAATGGTGCCGTTGATCATCACCGCCTTGCCGGTGCGGCCGCCGACGGCGAACGGCTTCATGCCGATCTCGAGCTCGATATTCTCGCCCGAAAGTGTCGGCAGTGTCGGCGCTAGCCCGGGCGTGCCGCTCTGCGCCCAGGCAGGGAACAACCCCTGCATTCCCAGGCCCAGTGTGCCGAGCGCCCCGGCGCGGAGCAAAGTCCGGCGGTCTACTGAAATCTGATTCATGATCTTCCTCACAGGCGCGCGACCTCAAGCCGCACGCGGTGCGCCAGCGGGATCGGAGGCGGAGCCGGAGCGCCGCCTCGTCACCTCATCGTTACTGCTGGGGCTTCTGGTGCTGCTGATGCTGGCTCATATCGTGGCCGGCATGCTCATCCTGACCTGCACCGGCTTTGCCGTGCTTGTCGCAGCAGTCCATCTTCATGCCCATCTTCTCGCAGCAGCACTCCATCTTCTTCTCCTGCGCGGGGGCGGGAGCGGGAGCTGCCTGAGCATGGGCAATTGCGGGGAGGGCGATCGCAAGCGCGAACGCGGCAAACATCGTCTTCATCGAATCTACTCCTGAAAAATCGAGAAAAGTCTCAGATCTTCAGGAGACCTCGGGGAGGGGGAGTCGCAGCCTCGGGCACTAGGCCGTGCGGCACCGAAACCAGCGCCGGTATCCGCTGCGGGCCATGGCTCAGGATCCGTGTCCCGAGCTGGCCGCCTACGGCCGGGATTGCCGGGACGGCGGCGCAGGTTTTGACGCAGTCGCCGTCGCCGGATCCGCAAGGCTGATCCATCGACTTATTGCCCATGTCCTTGCAAAGCTGCATCGCCGGCATCGAGGCATCGCCGGCCATGTCGTGACCAGGCATCTCGTGACCGGTCATCTGGTGGCTGCCCGCGGCCATCGCGGAATGATGCGCCGTCGCCGACGCGGGAGCCGCGACGAACGTGGCGAGCGGCGACAGGGCCAGCGCAAGGATGGTTAGGAACCGGATGAAGCGCGTCAGGGACACGCGGCGCATATAGGCCCGCGGTCCGCCGGTTACAATGGTCCGAAACCGGATGTTCATGACGACTTCCCCTCAAGGCCGCCAAGGATTGGGCAGTCGGGACGCACCCTCGATCGGCTCGACCCGGCAGCGGTCGCCGGGCGGACTATCGCAGCGCACCTCGGCAACGGCGCGAGCCTCTGCGCGATGGCGGGCGGCCTCAGCGTCGATACCACCATGGGCTTCACCGCCCTAGACGGCATGACCCAGTTGGTCGACCTTAGCGGGAAGCGCGGGCTGGTGGTCGGCATCGCCAACGAGAGCAGCATCGCCACCGGTTGCGCAGAGGCGTTCTCACGGGCCGGCGCCTCGCTCGGCGCCTTCTACGTCAATGCCAAGTCGAAGCCGTTTGCGCAGGCGGTGACCGAGCGGCTGAAGATGGATTGGACCGCCCCGTACGACGTTCGCGTCCCCGGCGAGCTGGAAGCTCTGTTTCTGGATGGCGGCCTGAGCACCCTTTCAAAGAGGGAGCGACGTGTCATTGAGACGATCGCCCGCCATCAGCACGTCACGCGCAGCGTCAACCGGGCCGTGGATGAGAGGTTGACGTTCGGCGATCGATCAGCAGACCGAGTGGCCGGGTTCGGTGGGTCGTGGGCGTTCATTCCGATCTTCATCGGCCTCCTGATAGGGTGGGTCGTTTTCAATACCCTGGCAGTCGCCAAATATGGGATGGCCTTCGACAGTTATCCGTTCATCTTCCTCAACCTGATCCTCTCGATGGTTGCCGCCCTTCAGGCTCCGATCATCCTGATGTCGCAAAACCGGCAGGCGGTTCGTGATCGCATCGCTGCGGCCCTGGACTATGAGGTCAATTTGAAAGCGGAGCTCGAGAGCATGGTCCTGCACGATATGATCGCTGCGCTTTCGCCAATCGCAGCCAAAGGGCGGCCGTGATGAAAGCCGATGCCTGATCGACGCTCGAGAGTCGGTTGTCGGGGACGTTGTCGAGGCCGAAAGCGGCATGGCGGACTCGGCCGACCTGCCGCTCCTTTCCAGCGCTGCCCTCCTTGTCGACCAGTCGAGCCTCAGTGGAGAGTTTCGTCCTGTTTCGAAAGACGAGGTCGGGGCTCTCCCTGTCTCCACCGGTCTTGGAGACCGGACCAACATGCTGCACGCCGGCACCGTCATCGCCGAGGGGCGGGGCGTCGGCGTGGTCGTGGCCACCCGGTCGGGCACTCAGCTGGGCCTGGTCGGGGTCTCCCTGCAGACTTCGACGGCCACCCAGCCGCCCCTCGTGCTTCGGCTCCAGATACCGGCCCGTCAGATCGCCATCGCCACGGCTCGAGGACGATACAGCCCGGCGCATCGGCCTGAGGCGAATCGAGCACATCCTGGACCGAATTGAAGCTGCGGGCGGTGATGCCGACCGAGCGGAACAGGCTCTCGAGCGCTTTTCGCAAAGATTCTCCCCACCCGGCCATGCTAAGGGGCCGGAAAGGGTAGCGGCAAGGTAGGTTCCGCGCCTTCAGCCGGGTTAGCTGCCGCGCCCGGCCCCTAGGATGCGCTGCCGCGACTCCAGCTTCGAACCGGCGCGCTCCAGGGGCTGGACGCGATTGAAGCTGAAAATCCACCGATAGGCGCACCCGCGGCGGCCCGATGGCGAAACTCGCTTCACATACCATCGGGCTTTACGCGATCGGATTGTCCCACCGCGTGCTTGCTGGTACAAAACGCTAGTACGTACTGCAGTACGATGGATCAAAGGCTAGCGGACAAGCCATTGGTTTTAAGGTACGATTCCGCGCAGTGCCCCTCCCGTTGGGGTCACCAGGCTTTTATAAGTAGGTTACACCGTGCTCTCGATTGTACCAATCCGGAGAGCGCATGGGCCGCGATCTCGAATCGTGCCTCCGGTGGTGAGTTGGCCGCTCGCTGCGGCGAGCCGGACGCACATCATCAGTCGAAGGGCTTCTCGAACGGGGTCGTGCGACAGATCGTGGCCGAGTTCGCGCGCGCCGGGCAAGGACCTCGGCATTTCGATCCCCCGTTCAAAAGGCGCAGCGTTGTCCGCGCGCTACGAAATGAAGGTCGGCAAAGGCCGCGCGGGCGATCGATCCGGTATTGTCGGTGTCGGCCGCGATCGCGATCTGCGTCGGCCGGCCCGACACGGCACCGAACGCGCGTTTGAAATCCGCGGCAACGTCCGCCCGCTCCTCAACCCAGCGGCCGGCGCGCGCCGCTCCCGTTTCGGCGACGATGAGCTGGGCGCGGTCGGTATAGGCGCTCTTCAGCGCGGTTCCGACGGGGTTCCGATTGTCCCAGACATAGTTGATCGCCGCGTCCGGCACGGCCTTGCCGAATATTCCGCGGGCGATGCGCAGCTTCAGCCTCGTGCCGCCGCTCAAGTCGCTGTCGGCAATGTCGAACGCGACATAGACACGCGCGGCATAATCGTCGCCGCGCTTGCTGCGCATGTCGGCTTTGGCGACCGGGGCATCGATTCGCCACTTCCAGCAAAGCACAGGCATTTCGGTGAGATCGACTTCCAGCGGTCGGGCAAGCAGCGCCATGCTCCGGACCGCCGTCGCTTCGACCGCGGCTACTCCACCGATCCTCGCGACTCGGTAGCGTGTGGGCGGCACCTTCCGATCGATCCGGATTATACGCCACGGCGCGGGCGGAGTCCCATCCGCCTGGAATCGGCCGATCCATAGCGGCGATGCCGCGGCGATCAGCAGCGCGGCGATCATCCGCGCATCCAGTCGTGATAGCGCTGGGCCAGCCCGAGCAGGCGCTCGGGCTTGTGCGCCTTCTTCCATTCGCCGGCGGCATATTTGTTCGCCTCGGCCATTGTCGGATAGGCCTTGATCGTGCCGAGCAGTTTGTTCAGGCCGATGCCGTGCTTCATCGCCAGCACGAATTCGGCGATCGTTTCTCCGGCGTTGTGCGCCACGATCGTGGCGCCCAGGATACGGTCCCGGCCAGGCTGAACCAGCAGCTTCACGAAGCCCGCATTCGCCCCTTCCGCCACCGCGCGATCGAGATGGCCTAGGTCGTAGCGGACGACCTCATATGCCACACCCGCCTCCTTCGCGCTCGCTTCGTTATGTCCCACATGCGCGACCTCGGGATCCGTGAAGGTGACCCAGGGCAATACCGAGTAATCCGCGCGGAACTTGCGAAACCGGCCGAACAACGCGTTGACCGCCGCGAACCATGCCTGATGCGCGGCGAAGTGGGTGAATTGATACGGCCCGGCGACGTCGCCGACGGCGAAGATGTTGGGGAAGCGCGTGCGCAGGAAATCGTCGACCTCGACCGTCTTGCCCGTTTCGATGCCGAGCGCTTCCAATCCATAGCCATCCAGCCGCGCCTTGCGGCCGACGGCGACGACCAGTTCGTCGAAGGGGATGCGCACTTCCTCCCCGGCGTGGCGGGCGACAACTACCATGCCCTCGACCCGCAACGCTTCGTGATCGAGGCGCAATTCGACGTTTTCACCGCGCATGGCGTCCGCCACGAATTCGGAGACCTCGACATCTTCCCTGGGCAGGATGTGCGATCCTCCCTCGACCTGAACCACCTTGCTTCCGAGCCGCGCGAAGGCCTGCGACAGTTCGCAGCCGATCGGCCCGCCGCCGATGACGACCAGCCGTCCCGGAACGGCCTCGCGCGCGCCGAGCACGTCCCACAATGTGTCGCTCGTCAGATAACCGCTGTCCGCCAGTCCCGGAATCGGCGGAACCGCCGGCTCGCCGCCCGCCGCGATCACGATCGCGCGCGCGGTCAGGCGGTCGCCGCCGTCGATCTCGACCGTCCACGGATCGACGATCGTGGCGTGGCCGCGGCGAACGTCGACGCCGAGCCCGACATAGCGCTCGGCGCTGTCGGCGGGTGCGATGATGCCGATCGCTTCGCGCACCCGCTCCGTGACCCTGGCGAACGAAACCGGCGGATCGGCGGGCGTCAGACCATAGTTGCCGGCCGTGCGCATCTCGTGCGCGAGTCGGGCGGCGCGGATCAGCGTCTTCGATGGGACGCAGCCCGTGTTGAGGCAGTCCCCGCCCATCTTCGCCTTCTCGATCAACGTCACCTTCGCCCGAACCGTCACACCGATCAGGCTCGTCACCAGCCCGCCCGCGCCCGCGCCGATCACGATGAGGTTGCGGTCGAATCGCTTCGGCCGTTTCCAGCCCCGATAGACCTTGCGCCGTTTCCACCAGACGACCGCCCATTTCGCGAAAAGCGGGAAGATGCCGAGAAGGACGAATGAGCCGATCAAGGCGGGTGATAGAATATCCCGTGTGGATTCGATCGCGCCGAGCCGCGTGCCGGCGTTCACGTAGACGAGGGTGCCGGGAAGCATGCCGATTTGGCTGAAGAGGAAATATGGAAGGACTCGCATGGCCGTCAGCCCCATCGCGAGGTTGACGAGGAAGAACGGAAAGGCCGGGATCAGCCGCAGCGTCAGCAGATAGAAGCTTCCGTCCTTTTCGACCCCCGAGTCCACCGAGCGCGCCGCCTTTGGGAAGCGCATCTTCACCCAGTCCCGCAGTAGGTAGCGCGCCGACAGGAAGGCAAAGGTCGCGCCGATCACCGAGGCGAAGGAGACGATCAAAGTGCCTGGCCAGAGCCCGAAGATCGCGCCGGCCGCAAGCGTCATGATCGCGGCACCCGGCAACGAGAATGCCGTCACCGCGACATAGGCAAGAAAGAAGCCGCCGATCACCAGCGCCGGTTCGCGAACGAGGAGGTCGGCAAGCGTCGCCTGCTGAACTTTGACATAATCCAGCGTAAGGAAACGTCCGAGATCGAACAGGAAGAATGCGGCAATGGCGGCGCCGATGAGAAGCAAAAGGCCGATCCGGCCGGCCGACCCCTTCATCGAGCCACGACCTTGCGGCGTCGGGCGAGCATTGCATCGAGCGACCAGCGATCCTCGCCGCGGAAGGCGAGCAGCACCAGGCTCGCCGCGGCGACCGCGATCGACGGAAAGAACAGGATCTGGCTGGTCTCACGGTCGAGCAGATAGAGCCCCATCGGATCGAGTAGGTATCGCCAGAGCATGCTTGCTCCGAGAACGAGCACCAGTGCCTGAAGCGCGTAGGCGACACGGCGGAATAATCCGATCACGACGAGCAAGCCGACCAGCACCTCGGCCGCGCCGAATGCGATCTGGACCGGCTGCATTCCCATGAAGCCCGAATAATATTTCTCGGCGAGGCCCGGCCCGGCACCCGGCGAAGTCAGGCGAAGCCCGCCCCACAGCATCAGCAAAAACCCGGTGCCGATCCGCAGCAGCAGCAGTGACCCGGGCTTGAGCGCGCTCGTATTCATCATGGTCAGAGCCTCCGTGCGGCGATGATCGGGCCGCCGCGCCCCCGTTGAACGATCACGGCGCTGCGCCAGGCGGGATCGGGCGATGCGGGAATGGCGAACGACGCCCGGGCGCCCGTCCACTGACCGAGTCGGTCAAGTGCGCGCACGATATTCCTGTGCGGGAGCGTGCGCCCGCCATTCTCGCCGGCCCGGATCGGCACGTTTCGACTCCTCGGATCGTAACGGACGAGCCAAACCGCCGTTGGACCGAGCGCCTTCGCGGGGCCGATCGTGACTTTGCCGGCGGCGACGGTGACGGCCGGTCCCGAAGAGCCGCGATCGAACCGGCGGATGAATGCGGCGACCTCATCGGGGCTGTGGCCGATCAGCACGCCACGGCCATTCACGATCATCTGCGGGGTCGAAACGTTGCCTCGCCCGCCCGCTTTTGCATAATCCCACTGGCGTTCGGTGAAGCGCGGATGGGCGAATGTGTCCTTCCACCCGAGCCGGTCCCAATAGGTGACGGCGAAGCTCAGCGCGAGGACGTCGGGACGCCCTGCGATCGCGTTC
This sequence comes from Sphingomonadales bacterium, assembly GCA_038257735.1. GTDB lineage: Bacteria > Pseudomonadota > Alphaproteobacteria > Sphingomonadales > Sphingomonadaceae > Allosphingosinicella. Next base: position 55,317 of record JBBSIZ010000003.1, read on the forward strand.
AGATTGGCGTTCGCCGGCGGGCATGACGAGCATCCCTGGCTTTGGAACAGCTCGACGACGACCGGATGGTCTGAATCCGCGGCGCCGGCCGGCGCACAAGCCGCGAGCGCGAAAATAGCTGACGTGGCGATCTTTCGAATCCGGCTCATGGGCATCTCCTCACGAGCGGTTCGCCGGAGCATGGCAAAGGTTACGCGGGTCGAAGCATCGGGCGGCGCAGGAGGCCGGCCAAGGCCATGACGATTCCCACCGCGACGATGTGGACGGCGAGATCGACGAACGTCACCGCGAAAGGATGGAAGAATTGGAGCAGGAAGGCGGAAAGGGCTGCGATGCCAAGGCCGCCGAGCGCCGCCACCGGCAACGGATCGATCGGCGCGGCCCGCGATAGCCGCCAGGCGAGCGGCGCCCCCAGCACGAGGCTGGCGGTGACGATGAAGGCCAGGCAGTCCATGCTATGCCCGAGATCCCAGCCGGAGGGGCCGCGCCGCACCAGATCGCGCCAACAACCCAGGCCGCTCAATCCCAGCCAAAGGGCGAGCGCAGGCAAGGGAATTGCGAGCCAGCCGCGCGGTCGGCCCGGTATCGCGACGTGAAAGGCGGCGATGACCGCAAGCGCTCCGGTGAGCAGCGCCGCGGCCAATTCGAGCCCAGCCTGCATCTCGGCGCCCGCGCCGCGCATCGCGAGCGGGTTGGAATTGGGAAGCAGCAGAATCGCGAACAGACCGAACAAAGCCAGGCCCGCGAGCGTCGCCGAAGCGCGAACGAGCGGCGGGGCAAGCCGTCCGACCGGCGCGGCGTCGGCGCTGAGCGCGTCAATCAATGCGTCGGTCGGCCGAACCGTCATTCGAACATATCCTTTCCGATCCCGAGGCGCAGCCGCTTGATGGCGCGGTGAACATTCACCTTGAGCGAGGCCACCGACTGACCTGACGCCGCCGAGGCTTCTTCGAGCGACATTTCCTTGAGCTTCGTCAATTCCAGCGCTTCTTTCTGTCGCGGCGGGAGCCCACCCATCAGCGGCCCCAACACCCTCGCGGACTCGCCCGCATCACCGATGTTCGCCGCAGGCTCGGCGAAGGTTTCATAAGCCGCCGGATCATGCACCTCGCGCGCGCCGGTGCGCGAGGATCGGCGCAGCGCGTCGATCGACCGGCGACCGGCGATGGCCGCCAGCCACGGCTCCACCGGACGCCCCGGCTCGTAGGTGTGACGGACGCGGTGGACCGTGAGCAATGTCTCCTGAACCACGTCCTCGACCGCGTCGTCAGCGCGAATGCGGCGCCGAACGAGCGCACGGACGAAAGGCGTGATCGCGATCAGGAAGCGGCGATAGGCACCGCCATCGCCGCGCTGGGCCGCGGCGAGCAGATCGCCCCAGCTCTCCTCCTTCGAATCGCCGCCGGCCACGGTCACGTCAATCTCCCAGCTTGCGGGTGTAACCTCAATCCGCGTCAGACCGAAATGGTACGTCCTGGAACGACAAAGGTCTTCGGAGATGCATGTGACAAAACGAACATTCCTGGCGAGCGCCGCCGCCGCGATCGGCGGGATCGCGCTTGGCGGCTGCTCGAGGCAGCCGGCCATGGCCCCCGGCGAAGCCTTCGAAGTCGTCAAAACGCCCGAGGAATGGCGCGCGATCCTGACACCGGCGCAATATGAGGTACTCCGCGAAGCGGGAACCGAACGCTCCAAGTCAAGCCCGCTCAACGCGGAGAAACGTCGCGGTTCCTATCTTTGCGCTGGCTGCCAGCTGCCCGTTTATACCTCGGAAACCAAGTTCGAGAGCGGTACCGGCTGGCCGAGCTTTACCGCGCCGATTGAGAATGCGGTCCGCACCAAGCCCGATCCCGGCTTGTTCGGCTCGCGCACCGAAGTCCACTGCCGGCGTTGCGGCGGGCATCTGGGCCATGTTTTCGACGACGGGCCGCCGCCGACCGGCCAGCGCTGGTGCATGAACGGCGTGGCGATGGAGTTTTTGGCGGCATGAGCATGATGACCACGGGAGCCGTTCGCTCCACCATGATCGGCATCGGCCTGGCGTTGGCCGCGAGTTCATGCTCGGCCGCAGCGCCTCGGGGCGATGCGGCCTCTCCAAAGTCCGGCCAGCGCGCCGAGGCGGTGTTCGCCGGCGGCTGCTTCTGGTGCACCGAGTCCGATTTCGACAAGATGCCGGGCGTGATCTCGACGACATCCGGCTACACCGGCGGCAAGGTTCGCAATCCGACCTATGAGCAGGTGTCGGCGGGCAACACCGGACATATCGAATCGGTGCGTGTGGTCTATGATCCAGCGCGCGTCAGCTACGCTGCGCTCGTAGAGCGGCTGCTGCGCACGATCGATCCCGTCGATACGGGCGGCCAGTTCTGTGACCGCGGTTATCAATATCGCTCGGCGATCTTCGTCGCCAATCCGCGCCAACAGCAGATTGTCCGGGCCGCGATCGCCAGGCTGGCGCCGCAAAAGCAAGTCCCCGGCGAGATCTCGACTCTGGTGCTGCCGCGCGCGACTTTCTACCCGGCCGAGGATTACCATCAGGATTATTACAAGAAGAACCCAGTTAAATACCGCTTCTACCGCCTCACCTGCGGCCGCGACGCGCGCGTCGGGAAGGTCTGGGGTAAAGGCGCATACTAGCCACCGCAGCCAATCACTGGGGACCATGCCCAAGCGCGAGGAAATACCCATGATCTGCAGATTCTGGCGGGGCTGGACGACTAGGGAGAGTCAGGCGGCATATGAAGAACTGCTGCGTGGGACCGTCATTCCAAGCATCGAGGCCAGGAACATTGAGGGCTTCCGGCACATCGACATGATGCGCCGCGACCTTGAAGACGAAGTCGAGTTCGCAACGATGATGTGGTTCGATGATATGGACGCGGTGAGAGCCTTCGTGGGCGCGGACCATGAGGTGGCTCACGTGCCGGCCGCCGCCCGTGCAATGCTCTCCCGCTTCGACGAACGCGCCCTGCACTACGAGGTGTTCGATCGGCGCGAACAGAAAGACTGAGCGTGCGGGACAGGCCGCTGGCACGGCAGGCGCCGCACGAATCCAGAGAGGATTTACACGTCGCCGTGCGGCCTACCGTGCACGACCTCCACCAGGTGGCGAGCCGCCAATATGCGTTCGAGGACCGCTGCTTCGTGCTTGCCTCCGGCGCCCTGATGCGCACCTCCTCGCTTCCGCCCGAGCTGGAGCCTCACCCTGATCGGGTGAGCGGCCCGGACCAGTGGGTCCTGAGAGGCGGCAGCGCCATCGTCGGACCGGACGGGAAATATGTCGCGGAGCCCATCTACGACGAGCCGACCATCATCTTGGCGAAGCTCGATTTCAGGCGCACGACCGAGGAGAGCATGACGCTGGACGTCACCGGCCGCTCTCACCGGCCCGAACGGTTCGACTTCCGGCCGCTCCACACCGGCGGACGCTTCGCCGGCGACGGCGAGTGAAGCTTTACCCGTGCCTGCCGGCCGTCCAGCCGCGGGTAGCGAGCTGACGCTCGCCCATCTCCACCGCCTGATCCTCAAGGGTCGTCCCCATGCTGTCGTTCCACCGGTTTAAGAACCCGAACAAAGCGACCACGCCGAGTATCTCCACGATTTCACCCTCGTCCCAATGCCGTATCAATTCGGCGGAGATGCGTTCCGTGACGCCATTCGGCACGCTCGCGGCCGCCAGCGCAAAATCGAACGCGGCACGCTCCGCCTCGCTGAAGACAGAGCTGCTCGCATAGTTCCAGATCGCGTCGAGGCGCTCTTGAGTGGCTCCGTACCTCTGAGCGGCCAGTGCAGTGTGAGCTTCACAATATCGACAGCCCGCAACGCTTGAGGCCAGCAGGCCGATCAGCCGCTTCTGTTCCGATGTGAGACGGCCCTCATTCGCCATCACGGCCTTGTTGAGGTTGATGAAGGCTAGCGCGATCGCTGGGCGGCGCTGCATCGTCAGCACGCTGTTGGGCGTGAATCCCAATGTCTCATCGAAGAAGCGTGCCAGCTCCTCGACCTCTGGAGACGAACCCTTGGCGAGTGGTGTGACCAGCGGCATTCTCGTCGCTCCCTAGCTTCGTGACTTCGTTGAACCCCTGGTGAAGTGCCACGTAGCGCCGTCCACGTCGACCATCGGTTACCAGCTGCCGAATGGCTAGGCCTGTTTGCGAGCCAAAGCTTCGAGTGCAATGATATTCGCTCACGGGGAGGACCCTATACGAGCGCAAAGCGGACCTCAGTTTGTGTCCCGGCCTCATCGCCCCGAACACAACGCCGGCTTGCCAACGCTGGTACAAAACAGTAGTACAAACAGGTCTAAATCAATGAACATGGTGCAGGTAAGTCTCTGATTTCACTACTGCATATGTGCAAAGCGCCCCCTCCCGTTGGGGTCACCACGGCGGTAAAAAGTTTAGGCTTTTCAGGATATCGGCCACCACACCCCCGGCGCGAGGCATGCCTTTCGGGTCCAGCTTCATATCAAGGGAATGCAAACGGGTGATGCGTCCTGCCGAGGCTATTGCGCGCTTTCGAGCGGATAGTCGGTGGCCGGATAATTTCGGGGTCGCGGGTTCGATGCCTGCCCGACATGATCGGATCGAGGACGCCCAAGGCCGATGCCCCTCGGAGCAGCGGCCAATGCCGATTTGTCGCGTTCTATTTCTTCGTCTTTCCCTTCACGCGCCAGGGCTCGATTCTGACTTGCTGGATGTCGCGATTCCCCTTCTCCTTGAAGCCGGCCCTCATATGGATTCCCACGACCTCATAATCCGGGTCGGCCATGGCCTCATCCAGCTGGCTCGCGAGCTCGACCGTTTTCGGATAGAGGTTTTGCCAGGCGTCGAGCTTTGCCCTAGCCGTGGGACTCCAGTCTTGCAGCCGGGTACCGGCATCGACCAATGCACTGTTCGGTTGCGCCCGCATCACGCCGTTCTTGGACCATTTCGCCTCGATGAGATAAATCGTCTTCGTTGCATGATCGATCGCGATCCCGTCGGCGCCGTTATTGCTGCGGTTCTGGAAGGCGGCACAGTTGATGCCCGTCTGCTGAAACAGGACATCCTTGCAGATTACCTCGCCGGCAAAGCCGTCCCTGTCGCGGATCGGCCTCTCGCTGGACCCTTGGTCGGCTTGGTAAAGGACACTGGCGTCGACGTCGAAGGTCCGCCCCAGGGCGCTGACGAGCCGCTCGGCCGCCGGCAATTTCGATCTTTCGGCGAACTCCGCCTCGCGAGCGGCGATTTCGGCTTCCTGGCTCGGATATTTATATTCGGGAGGCGGGGACGTTGGCTGGTTGTCGGCCGGACCCGTCTCCGGGAAGTCGGCCGTATGGGGCGGCTCCGGTGCGGCGGGGTGCTTCACATCCTGCTCCGCCGGCGTGCTCGGGGGATTGGCGGGCGAAGCCGAGCCGGATTTTCCCCGACCGCCGCCCGGCGGGATCTCCGGCTTGTCAGGGTACGGATCGGACGGCGTTGACGGCGGTGGCGGTCCGGGCCTGAGCAGCCCCTCGGCGGCCGATACCGCATCGGCGCCCGCGGCATTTTCCCAGGACAGGCCCTCCGCCAAGCCGGATTCCGGAACCGCGGCATCGGGCATGGTCGGCTCGCCCGCCGAACCCGGCGGTTCGCTCGTCTCCCAGGCGTCGGACGATTCCTGGGGCGGGGTCTCGGCCGGGGCGGGCGAGTCAGGCCGTGCCTCGATCTCGGCGTCCAGCGCGGCCTCATCCTCCTCCCTTTCAACGACGGCGTCCGCCCGGGCCTGCTCGGCCTGTTCGGCCTCCGCGCGCGTCTGCTCGGCCGCCGCTTCGACGCGCCGCTGGTCGGACTCCTCGGCTTGACGGCGCTCCACTTCCTCCCGCTCTTGCGCCGCCGCCTCGATCTCGACTTGGCGTGCCTCTTCTTCGGCCTTGAGCTCGGCTTCGCGGGCTTCCCGTTCGCGTTCTTTTTCGACATCCCTCGCGGCCTCCTCGGCGGCCTCCTCGGCGGCTTCCTCAGCCGCCTTCTCGGCCGCTTCCTCAGCCGCTTCCTCAGCCGCTTGTTCGGCCTCCTCGGCGGCCGCTTCCGCCTCCTTCGCCGCCTCTTCAGCCGCCTCTTCAGCCGCCTCTTCAGCCGACTCTTCAGCCGCCCTTTCGGCCTCTTCCGCTACCTGCTCGGCCGCCTGTTCCGCCTCCTCCCGCGCCATTCCCTCGGCGGCCTCCTGAGCTTCCGCGGCAACCTGCTCGGTCGCCTGTTCAGCGGCCTCCTTGACCTCCTCCGCCGCCTGTTCGGCCGCGGCCCCGGCGTCTTCGACGGCCTCCTCAGCGGCCTGTTCCGCGGCCTCCCTGGCTTCCTCGGCGATTTGCTCGGTCGCCTGCTCGGCGATTTCCCTGGCTTCCTCCGCGGCGTCCTCCGCCGCCTGTTCGGCCGCGGCCTTGGCGTCTTCTGCAGCCTCGTCAGCGGCCTGTTCCGCGGCTTCCCTGGCTTCCTCGGTGATTTGCTCGGTCGCCTGTTCCGCGGCTTCCCTGGCTTCCTCGACCGCCTCCTCCGCCGCTTTATCCGCCGCCTCCTCCGCTTCCCGGGAGGCGTTTTCGGCCGCCTGCGTTAAAGCCTCTTCCGCTTCTTCCGCGGAATCCTCTTCTACCTGCCTGGCGGCCTCGTCCCGTTCCGCCGACTCAGCCTCTTCGCGCTCGTCGGCGGCGGTCGCTTCCGCCTGGTCCTCCGATTCCTGCAACTCGCGGGCATTTTCCTCTTCCTCCGCGGCTTGCGCCTCCTCGGCATCGGCCTCCGCGCGATCCTCCCCGGCAGCCTCCTCCTCCGTCCGGCCCTCGGAGGCTTCCTGGTCCTCGGCCGTATCTTCGGGGGCTTCCGCATCGTCCTCTTCCCGGACCTCGGCCTCCTCCTCAGCGCGCGCCGTCTCCTCCGCTTCCTGCTCTTCCTCGGCCAGTGCCGCTTCTTCTTCCGCCGCCTCTTGGGCGGCCTCGACATCTTCCTCCACGTGGGACTCGGCCCCCGCCTGGTCTTGCGCCGTCTCTTCCGCCTGTTCCTCCTCGTCGGCCGGAGCCGCCTCTTCTTCCGCTGCTTCCGCCTCCGCGGTCTCGGGCGGCTGCTCGTCCTCGTCGGCTTCGGAGTCGACTTCCGGCGGCACTTCCGAGGCTTCCTCCTCGGTCGCCTCCTCCTCTTCAGTCTCGAGAAGCTCCTCCCCCTCTTCGACGTCGGCGTCGGGATCGACCTCGGGTGGCAGCTCCGCCGCTACCTCCTCCTCGGCGCCCTCTTCCTCTCCGGTCTCGGGCAGATCCTCCCCCTCTTCGGCGTCGGCGTCGGGATCGGCCTCGGGTGGCAGCTCCGCCGCTTCCTCCTCCTCGGCGCCCTCTTCCTCTCCGCTCTCGGGAATATCCTCCCCCTCTTCGACGTCGGCGTCGGGATCGGCTTCCGGCGCCAGTTCCGCCGCTTCTTCCGCTTCTGCGCCCTCCTCCCCCATGGTCTCGAGAACATTCTCCCCTTCGCCGGCCTCGGGGTCGGCTCCGGGCGGCAGCTCCGCCGCTTCCTCCTCCTCCTCCTCGGCCTCCTCCTCTCCAATCTCGGGCAGATCCTCCCCTTCGCCGGCGTCGGGATCGGCTCCAGGCGGCAGCTCCGCCGCTTCCTCTTCCTCGCCCCCTTCCTCTCCGGTCTCGGGCAAATCCTCGCCCCCCTCGTCGGCAACGGGAGCGGCTTCGGGCGGCATCTCCGCGGAATCCTGCTCTGTCCCCTCCTCCGCACCGGCCTCTGGCTGCTGCTCGCCATCGTCGGCTTCGGAAACGCCCTCCGGCGAAGTCTCCATGCCCTCGTCGAGGCCTTCTTCGGGCGGGGGCTCAGAGTCGTCGCCTTCGAGAGCGCCTTCCGGCGGCGCCTCCATATCCTCGTCGAATCCCTCTTCGGCCGGCTGATCGCCGGCCTCGGACGTCGCCTCCGGCGCGACCTGCCCGGGATCGTCGCCGGCCGGTTCCGGCGAGTCCATCTCGGGCTCGGGCTCTGGCTCTGGCTCTGGCTCTGGCTCTGGCTCTGGCGGCGCCTCGGACTCCGGCTCACGCCGGTCCTCGTCTTCGCGGTCGAGATCCTCCGAGCGCCTGCGGGCGTCATCATCCATCCGCATCTCGGCCTGCCGCTCATATGCGTTGGATGCGTCGTCGCCGTCCGGGGCCCCGATCGGCTCGATCGGCTCGATCGGATCCATATTGTCGGGCCCGGTTCTGCCCTCGTCGGACATCGCCGGCTGGTCCGGCGGTCTGTCGAACGAGGGCTCGGCCATGTCCTCGGGCGGCTCCGGAGGCGGCGCCGTCACTTCCGGCCCCGCGTCGCCAGACTGTCCCGGCATGGGCATCTGGGGCATGGAAAGACTGGCCTGCTCGATCTGGGGCGGAGGCGGCGGCACGATGATCGGCGGAATCGGCTCCGGCTCCGGCTGCGGAGCGGCTTCGGGAGGCGGTTCGCTGGCCATTGCGCGTTGCTCCGCTAGCTTGCGTCCAGGGCCTGACGGCGACTGGCGCGTTCCGCCACCCGCCGGGCGGTTTCCCCGCTGAGAGGCTCGCTCCCGATCAGGTCGACGATGGCCTCGACCACTTCGCCCCAAAGGCGCTGAACGCTGTCGTCAAACGCGGCGCGTTGGGTTTCCAGCTTCTTGCCGGCCATCCGCACCGCGCTTTCCCGCTTGGGCGGCACCTGGGCGATCCGGTCCTGGACGTTCCACCACACCTCCGGCACGGATTTGCCCTCGGCCGCCAGCCGCTCGAGCGCTTCCCGGAATCGCTCCAGACGCGGCTCCAGAGCCCGGCTGACGGCACTGGCCGGCGGTGCCACCGGCGGCGCGGCGACTTTCCGGGGCCGGCGCGGGCGCGTGGCCGCGGATGCCGCGGCTCGCTGCTCACGGACATCCTCCTGCAGGGCCTTCGGGAAACGGTCCTCGACGACACGGCCGACAAGGGCCCATTTCAGCTTGTCCCAAAACATGTCGGTGAAAGCGTCGAACGATTCGGGCTGATCGGCGAGGACGGGCTCGAGGGCGGCGACCGCGGTCTTCGGATCGCTCGCCTCGGTGATCGCGTTCTTGATCGCGTGGTAAACATGCGGGTTCTTCGCATATTCATCCAGCAACCCGTCGAGCGCCGACTTCATCGTTGCCGCTATCCATTCCTTCGAGTTCGTATCGGCCTTCGCCCCAGGCTCGCTTTCATTCGCGAATCCGGGTTCCACATAGGGCGCGGCGTCGGGCGGGACCATGCCCGCCGCTTTCGCATTCTCGCGCATCCTCGAGCGCATCTCGTCGGGTGAGAATCGATCCTTTTCCAGCTTCGATTTGGCGTCCTCGGACCGCATCAGGACCGGCTGGCCGGCATCGCGATCGAGAAGGATCGCGTCGCCGGTCTTGAGCCGCGTTCGAGCGTAGCGCTGCTGCGCTTCGTTGAGGTTGAGTTCGCTGCTCAGCCGGTCGAATCCCGGGCGGTCGGAAAGGCGCGTCAGGATCTTGACATAGGCATTATCGAGAACGCCGCCGACGAGGCTGCTCGGCCGCTGGTCCATAACCAGGATACCCTGGCCGAACTTGCGGACTTCGGCGAGCATCTGGTTGAGGTCCTCGGCGCTCTTACCCTCGGTCCCTTCCGCTTCGCCGCCGCCGAGCAGTCGGTGCGCCTCCTCGATGAACATGATGTTCTGGCGGTCTGCGTCGATCCGGAAGGCATATTCGATATGGCCGGCGAGCTGGGTCAGAAGGAAGGCCATGACCAGCGAGATGTTCGAGGAATCGCCCAGTCCGCCAAGCTCGATCACCACCGGCCGGCGCAGCAGCTGCTGCATGAACTCACCGTTATTGCCTTCGACGTTTATGATGTGGCCGATCTTCTTGCCGATCGCATTGACCCGGATCGTGCTCGCGCCCCGGATCACGCCGATCGACTCCTTCGATCCTTCGTAAAGCCCGACCGCTTTCTCGTTGACCTCGTCGCGGATCGCGGCCGCCAGGCTGGCGAGAGTGGGCGCGGGGCTGTGGAGGTCCCCCTTCTGCTCCATCCGCATCACCGGCGCGCCTCCGGTGTATCTCGCGTCGGTGTAGATGCGCTCCAGCGCGCCCTCGTAAATCGCCGGCACCGGATCGAACATGGTGAAGGCGGCGCGGAAGGCCGCCAGGATCCGGGTCGTATGGTTGCGCACGGTCACTCCGGGCGGAACCGAGAAAGGGTTGAACTGCAGCGGGCATTCGTCCGGATCGCCGACCGTGTAGACCACCAGATCCTTCTCCAGCGAAGGATCGCGCATCAGCATTCGGAACTCCTGGCCGGTCGACGGATCGAGCACCAGGAATGGAACCTTCTGGTCGCGCCAAAGCTGGATCAGCATCGAGAAAGCGAGGTTGGTCTTGCCGCTTCCCGGCGCCCCGACCAGCAGCGACGGCTTCATCAGATCGTTCATGCTGACGAAGAAGGGGTGGCCCTCGTCGCCGTCGCCGGCGGGAGCGAGCAGCTTCTCGCGCTGGTACATGTAGCCGATCATCACGCCCTTTTTCTTCCGCTTCCTTCTCTTTCTCTCCTCGTCGTCCAGATTCGGGTCGGCAGGCTCGGGCTTTTCAGGTTTGACGGCCAGGGTTTCCGGCGGGATGACGAACGGCGCCTCTGCCGTGCTAAGCGCCGATGTCTGCCCCGGCCGATCGTAGATCGGCACATGGAAGAGGCTCACCGCCTCGTCGGGAGTGACCACGCCCCTCAAGTCGATCTTATAGTCGTTGGCGGTGTTGCGCGGCGAGCGGCCCCACCGAGTCCGGGCGAGGAAGCGGAAGCCGTCGACGGCGTCGGGAAGCTCCGCGACATCCGGCCGGACGACGCCCGGGCGCAGCCAGCCGATGACGGCCTCGGGATCGTCGGCCGGCGGAGTGGACAGCGCCGCCCGAACACTTCCGGTGATGGCGTCCGCAAGCCGTCCCTGCGCCGCCAGCGTGACCCGCATGCAGAAGGCCGTGTCGCTGAAGGTCGTCAGTCTTTCGTAGATGTGCCGTCCGCGCTTGACGTAGGAGATGGTCGATGCGTTCGAAGCGGCCGTCGAGACGATCTCCTGACGCATCATCTCCTCGGTGACGACGCCGTCTGTCCGCACCTGCTCGCCCTGGCTGGCCTTCCGGTTCAGATCCTCGTTGATGACGGTGAACCACCGGCCGGCGAGGGCGATGAACTCGAGGCCCTGGCCCGCGCAGAGCCGGACCGGCTCGAGCTCGATCCGGATCGCGGTCGGAACCTGAGCCTGGGCGAGCGTCTCGATCATGGACAGCCAGGGATCCCGGCTCTGGTCCGCCCAGAAGCGATGCGGGACGTAGTGGAGCGACGGCTGGCTCCCGATCGGCATCGATTCCTCATGCTTGCGAATCTCTACGATATCGAGTTCTTCGGCCTCGTCCCCCTCGGCCTCGGGGGCGAGCATCGCTCGCGAGATCTCCTCGCGGGAAAGCCAGCGCGGGCCGCCATAAGCGAAGATGCCTTCCTGCGGAAAGGTCCGGTTCGCCTGCTGGGCGAATTCGGCGACGTCCGTCTCGGCGAGACTCCGGTCCGGCTGCGCGCTCCGGCACAGGACATAACAGCGCACCCGCGCGCCGAAGCTGGCTTGTTTCGGATAAGCGGTGAATTGCAGAGCGATCGAGCGGCGCTGGCCCGCCGAATGAAGCTCGGAGACGTAGGAACGGAAGCGGTAGAGGACGGTGCGCACAAGCTCGTTGCGGGTCTGGCCGCTCTCCGGCGGAAGCGCCGGAAGCGAGGGTATCTCGAATCCGGTCACCGCATAATAGAGTAGCTCGGAGGATTGCGGGACCGAGCCGAAATAGGGCGCCAGATCTTCCGTGCAGACGATTTCGGGTCGCGCCGAATCCATTCAGTCCCCCGTTCAGCAAATGTAAGGCAGGTAGATCTTCCACGGCGGCCCCTCCGCCAGTGCCGCCGCAATATATTGATTGGCGGCGTCGAGCCCGAACATCATCCCGGCGCCACCACCCATGAACATGGTCGCGGAAAGCTGCTGGGTGGAAATGTTCATCATGACCTGGGTGGCGAAAGTGAGCTCGCGCGCAGTCGGCCCGTAGCTGCCCGCCTTGCGCAGCATCAGGTCCTGCGCGTCCTGTTGTTCCGCGACGGCGCGCGGGTGGGCGTTGAGCGCTGCGACCTCCGGGTCGCCCTGCAGTCCCCGGGCCCCTTGCGGGCTCTGCATCGCAGCCTGCAGATCGGGCCTGCGTTCCAGCAGTCGCTGGGTCTCGACTTCGACGAAGCCGTGAAGCTCGCGAAGGGCGCCGATGGTCATGAACGCCTGGAGGTCGAAGATGTCGAGCTGCGAGAGATCGATGCGCGTCAGAAGCGCCGGAACCGGCGAGAAGTTGGGCAGCTGCATAAGATTGGCATATTGAATAAGGACATCCTTTCGGCCCGCAATGCTCTGCTGGAGTCGAATCGATTCGACCACCTGCGGCGCCTCGTCGGGCCTTAGCCATGCAATGTAGGGCGGAAGCACGCCCTGCTGCTGCATCATGCCGACTTCCTGCTCGCTCAGCATGGCGAGCCGTTGCTCGATGTCGCGCGTTTCGAGCCACGAGCGCAGCGGCTTGTTGATCCTGCCATAGGCGCTCTTGTCGATCTCGCGCAGGCGCAGCATCCAGACCAGCAGTCGCTGCCAGGGTACGAGGCGCATCTGCCGTTCGCCGGCGCTCTCCTGGTAGCGGACGTCCAGGAAATGCGCGTTGACGTCGATCGTCTCGTCGATGGCGCCGCAGAAGATTCGTATGTCGCGGTCCGCCTCGGTCAGGCTTTCGAGTGCACCCGACGGGTCGAACATCCAGATGGCGTTGGCGGACGCGGTCGGCATCTCGCCGTTCGACAAGGGCACTTCGAGACGCCGTCGCCGGGCGTGACCGACGTCGCCGAATCGCTCGGCATCGCCGGGCTGGCCGAACAACCAGGCGGAATCGTAGAACTCGCCCGTGCGGACCCGGGAAAAGACGCGCAGTTCGTGAACGCCCTCGGGGGTGACGAAGCAAATCGCCTGCATCGGCTCCAGGTTGGCGCCCGCGCAGGCGCGGATCGACACATAAGCCCCCTTGAACATGACCCTGAGCCAGTCGGCCTTGATCTGCCAGATCGGGCATCCATGACCGGTGGCGCCGACTTGTTCCCAACAGTCGGCGTCGATTTTCTGCAGTGTCGCCCATTTCTGCCGGGGGTTCATCCCGCTCGTCATTCCGTGCCGCCCTTTTGCAATTATCTCTTCCTCATCCGGCCGGCCAAGGGCCCGGCGCGGCATCGGGCACCGGTCCGTACTCATTGTCCCCCGGCTTCCCCTCCTGCGCGAGCAGGAACAGCAGCACGATGAAGCCGACATAGGGAATGAGCAAGATCAGGTTCCACCACCCTGATCTGCCTGTATCGTGAAGGCGTCGCGCCGCCTGGGCAATGCCCGAAATGCTGACCCAGATGGCGAGCAGCCCCGCCAGCAACCCCAGAAGGGCATCCTCACCCGTACCGGCGTCCTGGTAATCGCCCATGTCTTCGCCCGGGTAACCGCCCATGTCGCCGCCCGGGTAACCGCCCATGTCGCCGCCTGTCTCGCCACCTGTCATCCCCTGGGCGGCCAACAGGATGCATATCAGGACGATGCCCGCCCGGATCGCGAACATCTTCCAGTAATCGGGGCGGGCCATTCTTCCCGCGAACTGGAAGTCGAGGAACAGCCGTCGAAGCAGCGCATTCGCACCCGCCGCGGGACTGGGCGTCGGGCCGACCGGGCCCGGCCGCGGACCGGGGGTCGGGGGAGGAACAGGGGCCGGACGGGGAGTGGGCTCCGGGCCAGAAGGGCGGCTCGGGTCGCTACCGTGCACGAAGGGTTGGGGCTTTGGGTCGGGACGGCGCGGTTCGTCCGGCCGAGGATCATCCGGCGGAGGGGGCTCGACGTCTGCGCCGGGCTCGTCAAAAGCGCTCGAGGGCGCTTCGGCCGGGGTCTCGTCCTCGGCTCGGTCCGGCGGAGTCTCGATCCAGGCCGGATCGGGCTCCGGCACGGGCGGCGCTTCATCCATGCCCTCCGCCGGCTCGAACGCCTGCTCGTCCTGAAGTTCGGGCTCGTCCGGCTTCGGGAGTGGAGGGTCGATCGTCCGATCTCCCTCCTGCCCGGACGGCGGCGCCGTCATCGGCGGGAGTGCGGACCCGCACATTTCGCAGCGCGGCTGTGCCGCCACGTCCATATGACAGGTTGGACATTTCATCGTCGCGCCGCCCGCTGCGCCCATCTCGATATTCCCCCATCGAATATGCAGAGATGCAATGTCTGCGGCAAAACCTTGTCGCAGTCACACAAAAGTTCGCAATTCGGATCGAACGCTGCCGGGCCGGATTGCTTAAGACCGCGCCTCCCTGCCGTAATCAGCCTGACCGACTCCGCCGTCGGGTCCACCTGGCTTTTGCGGTGAGCTCACTCCGCCTGTGCCGAACCGGCCCTGACGGCGGCGAGCCGGGCGCGCATTATCAACCGAAAGGCTTCCTGCACGGCGTCGGGCGAAAGATCCTGGCCGAGTTCGAGCGCGAGCCGGGCCAGGGCCTGGTAATCGGGCCGGGGCGGAAGAGTGTCCGGAACCATTTCCCGCGACTTGGAGCCGGAAAGGAAGTCGATCGCGCGCTGGACGCCGGAACCGCGGTCTGCGGTCATTTACCGGCGCCGATGCCGCGCGCCGAAGCAAAAGCCAGAAGCACCGAAGCCGCCGTGAACAGGCGGCGATCGTCCGGAACCACCGCCGCGGCCGGGTCGCGGCTTGCCGCCGCCGGATCGGGGAACAGCATCTCGGCGCTCGAATCCCAACCGCCGTCCCACCATTGCCCGGACGCCAGCGCCACGGCCAAGGTCCGAGCCCGAGCGCGCTCCGCGGCGTCCCCCAGCGCCAATATTCGGACCAGCCAGGCGCGATCGAAGGCAGCGCTCGTCAATGCCGCCCGTCTCATCGCCCAGACCGTCGCGCGCGACCGCGCTTCACCCCCCGCCAAGGCATCGACCGCCAGGGCCGTGGCGAAGACGTCGTCGCGCCACCAATAGGCCGTCCACGCGCCTTCGGGTTCCTGGCTGGCTTGTAGGAATCCGGCCAAAGGCTCCCCGATCAGGCCCGCGACATTGGCCGCCACGCACAAATGGCTGCCCCGCCAGCCTGAATCGTCCCCGGCCCCGGTCGCGTCGGCGAAGCTTATCCGAGTGCAGGCGGCGTAGGTCGAGACTCCGCCGCCGGGCAGAATATGGGAGCGAAGAAAGGCCTCGGCCCGCTCGACCTCGGGACCCTGATAGCCGGCGGCGCGAAGGAATTTCAGCGCCCAGGCCGTGCTGTCCGAGTCGGCGGGGCTGATCCGGTTATAGCCCCAGCCGCCCTCGGGCCGCTGCCGGCCTAGCAGCGCCCGGATCGTCTGCGGGACAAGCCCGTCCGGCAATGGCAGGCTGCTCGCGACCAGCGAATAGCCGACGAAGGCGGTCACCCATTCGTCGGAAGCGCCGTTGGCCAGCCGGAAGTCGCGCCAGAAATCGTCCTGGTCCCGCTCCGCCAGCAGGAACCCGGCGGCACGGCAGGCCGCGGCCTCGATCCGCGCCGCATCGGAGAGGCCGGAACCGGCCTTAGCCGGCCGCGGCTCAGCGGCGGCGCTCCCCCGGCTCCAGTGATGTTGCGCCGAGACATAGGCCTTGGCTCCGGCCTCGCCATCCGCCCCTATCGACACTTTAACGTGAGAGAGCCGCCGTTCGTACCAGGGCACGAATGCCGGCGGCGCCGCGATCGCGGCTACGATCCACGAAGCCGGCCAGTCCTGCCCCTTCTCCTCCGGGTAGAGCCGCGCTCCGAGGCGTAAGAGCGCTTCCCGCTTTTCCTCCGTGCACAGCCCGTCGGCGCAGAGCCGGTCGAACAGCTCCCGCCAGCGCGGCTCCCGAGCGGGGAAATCGGGAAGCGCGGCTTCGAATCCGATCGTCGGCTGGAGGGTCGGCGTGAAATCCAGGGCGACCGCGACCCGGCCGGTGAGGCTGGCCAGCCTTGCGAAATGGCCGGCGGCCCGGCCGGTATCGCCCGGCCAGCCCAAGCCGGAGAGGGCGACCGCCAGCTCGTCCGGATGGACTGCGCGCAAATTCACCCGGACCGAGTCGCCGCGGCCCAGCATGAAGCCGATATAACTTATCGAGAGATGCGCCGGCAAGGCGCTCAAGAGCTCGACGACATGGCGTCCGGCAAGACCCAGCCGCTCGATATGCCCGGCGACCCGCCGCCGGCAAGCGGCCGAGTCCGGCCCGCGGTCATGCCGGCCTTCGACCGGCAGGAAGATCGCCGGAGGATCGTCCGAGCCCGAATCCGGACCGTCCCATTCCAGAAAGACGCCGTTGAGATCGGTCCGGACCCCCCCGGCATCCTCCGCCCAGGCGCCGAGGAAGCGCCGGGCGATGTCCCCAGATGCCGGCGGGCTGCCGCTTTTCGACAGATGGCGCTCCAGCACCGCCGCGTCTGCCGAATTTCGCCCGATGAGCTGATGAAGGTCGACCTCGTCTTCGCCTTCGCCCAGGCGGAGCTCGAGCGCTATCCGGGCGATCGGAGCAAGACGGGCGGCGGCGGCTTCGAGCCTCGAGCGCGCTTCGGGGCTTACGAGGCCGTCCGAAATCGCCGGCCAGAGCAGGGCCAGGGAGCCGACCGGAGAGAGGTCGGAGTCGGGCTCCGGAGCGGCGCTCAAGCCGACGCCTCCCGATCGGCGGTGAAAGGCTCCAGGGCCGCGGCCGAATCGGCCAGCCGGTCGAAACGGTCGGGCAGGGTCAGAGTGAGCGCTTGCACGACGGTCGCCAGGTCGCCGACGGCCCGTTGCAACAAGGGAGGGACGGCCGGGACGGCCCGAAGCGGATCGGGGGTGGCATGGTCGAGCCATTGCCGGACGGCGGCGGCGGGAGCCAGTCGCTTCATGCGGAGCGCGGTGGCCAGCGGATCCCGCGCCGTGAGAAAGAAGGCCGCCGCCAGCGGAACCGCCGCCATCGGCGCCTCGAGCGCATCCGCCGGATCGATGACCCGCTTGTCGAACTGGGCCGCGGAAGCGGCGGGCCCCGGATCGTCGAAGCGCACCGGCATTTCGTCGGCTGCATGGCCGAATGCCCGGGCTGCCGCGGGCGTGAGCTTGGTCTGGCGGTGGCCGGGAAAGGCGCTCCACCGCCCCTCGACCGGATCGACCCGGACGAGATCGTCGGCGAGGAGCTGCCAGCCCTGCGCCTGGAGGGCCCAGGACAATGTGGATTTCCCGGCTCCCTTGTCCGCCATGATCAGGATCGAGCGACCGTTTCTGGCGAGGGCGGCTGCGTGGAAGGAAAGCAGGCCGCGGCGGACGAGGATGGTTCGCATCACCGGCTCCGCGAAAAGGCTGAAGAGATCGCGGTCGCTGACCTGGGCTATCGCCCGGCAGCATATCGCGGAGCCTTCGGGTCCGATCCGGAACCGGCAGCGGACCCGGCCGTCATAACCGAAGATGTGGTCCGTCGCGACTCCGGTCTCCGCCGGCACGCCGCGCACGATCGAGATAGGATCGCCGGCCCCCGGCTCGGAAGGCAGCAAATCGACGCGGTGGGTCCGCCACATTATGTCGGCCTCCGGCTCCATGCCTTCGTCGCCGTCGCCCGTCGCGATGCGCAGGCCGTTCAGGGTCAGCATTGGGAAAGCGCTTCGCCCCGCAGGGCGAGGCCGACGACGCTTGAGCCTCCCAATATGCCCGCCGCCTGGCTGACCCGGGATTCGGCAGGCCATTCCGGGAGGCTGCGGAGCAGCGCCTCGACTCCTATGCGAATGACGGCGCGCGCCAAATGCAGGCCGACGCACATATGCCGCCCGGCGCCGAAGGCGAGGTGCGGCGGCCCCGAACGGTCCGGTTCGAATTCGTCGGCGCGCTCGAAGCAGGCGGGGTCGCGATTCAGGCGCTCGAGCGGAATGACGATCCGGGCGCCCTCGGGGATGACCCCGCCGGGGCAAACGATCTCGCGGACCGAATCGCGGAGGAGGACCAGATGCGTAGGCGGCCCGAGGCGAAGGCTTTCCTCGACCAGCCCGGCGACGGGGATGGAGCCGCTTCGCGCCGCCTGCCACAGGCTCGGCCGCCCGGCCAGCCGGGCCAGGAGCCCGGCGAGCGCGTCGAGCGTGGTGTAGGAATTGCCGAACAGGAGGAGGGTCGCCTGGGCGAGCGCCTCGTCGAGGGAAAGCTCGCCCGCCTTGACGGCGCCGTGAAGGACCCGGCTGGCCGCTGCGAGCGGCGGAAGCGGCATTCGCCAAACCTCTTCGAGGACTTTCGCAGTGGCGGCGACGGCGAAATAACGTGCCGTGCCGGGGGTCCGGACCCCCGGGATGAACCCGGCCATCGCCCCGATTTGGGCGTCGAGAGAGGCGCGCGCGGCGGGGGCGATTCCGAACAGCTCCATCAGAGAGTCACGAACCAGGGGCCGGGCGAAGCCGGCGACGAGGTCGATCTCGGTCGCCTGCCGTCCGGAATCAAGCAAGTCGGCCGCACGGCTCTTCAGATAGGGAGTGATAAGTTCAAGTGATCCGGGCCCGAGCGCCGCCGCTCCGGCCTTGTGGCGGACCGGGCGGCGGTCTGAGTCGCACCCCCACATCCAGAGGCCTCGCAGACGCGCGCCTCGCTCGACG
Source organism: Sphingomonadales bacterium (assembly GCA_038257735.1). GTDB lineage: Bacteria > Pseudomonadota > Alphaproteobacteria > Sphingomonadales > Sphingomonadaceae > Allosphingosinicella. Next base: position 73,959 of record JBBSIZ010000003.1, read on the forward strand.
ATCGCGGTCGCCGCTCCGCCGCCGGACAGCGGCGGCGGAACATCCGCAGGAACCCGGGCGTCCGCGTTGACGAGAACCGACCTGGCGTCGGCGTAAGACGAGATCGTCCACTGACAGCCCCCGTCCGGAATCCCGAAGTCCGGATTACCGACCGCTGGAGGGCCGTTCACGCTCTAATCCAGACTTGTTTCAACGCCGCCAGCCCGGCGGCGACGGGCGGATCAGGAGTTGTAGACCGCGCCATCCGGCTGGGCGGCCGGGCCGCCGCCACCCTGGGTCCGCTCACGCGCTTCGCCATATTCGATGAGGTCGGACGGCTCGAATTCGATCTCGGAAGCCTGTTCCACCTTGTTATCCTGATACATGATAATCCCCTCGTTATGCCGCTCCTGCTAGGTTGCATCGCGAGCGGGGTCAAGACGGGTTGCGGCCCTTTCGCGAGCGATTTCATTATCGAAGGCTGCGTGCTAGGCGGCCCGCTCAATCGGCATTTTTGCAGGGGGCGGCGTGAATATCGGGTGCGAGGAGATCTACCGGCTGAGCGACGGAGCGCTGTCGGTTCCGGTCGAGGACGAGACCGTCGTTCTGGCAATGGGCTCAGAGAAATATTTCGGCCTACGCGGAGCGATGCGGCACCTCCTCGATGGCCTTCGCGACGGACTTTCGCTCGAGGCGATGGTCGCCGACACCTGCGCGCGTTACCGGGTGGCCCCCGATGTGGCGCGGAAGGACATCGAAGCCGTGCTTCCGAAGTTGATCGCCGCAGGCATCGTCGAGCGCGTCGCCTAGGAAGACGAAGCGCATGGGCGCCATCGCCGGCCTCTGGTGTAATAACGGCCGCTCCGCCGGGGCGCTGCTCGAGCCGATGCTGGCCGCGCTTCGCCCCTATGGGCCGGACGCCGCCGGACGCTGGACCGAGGACGATGTCGCCGTCGGACACCGCGTCATGCACCTCTTTCCGGAGGACTCATCGAACTGCCGGCCGCTGACCGGCGGCGGCGGGCGCTTCGTCATGGTCGCCGACGCCCGGCTCGACGATCGCCAGGATCTGGCGGAAGCGCTCGGCCTCCCCTCCTCCCTCGCTCGCTCCACGGGCGATCCGGAATTGGTGCTCCGGGCGTTCGAGCGCTGGGGCGAAGCCTGCCTCGATCGCCTCTACGGCGATTATGCCTTCGCCGTCTGGGATCGCGGGCGCCGGCTCTGGCTGCTCGCCCGCGACGGGCTGGGCGGCCGGCCCTTATGCTATTTCCGGGACCGCCGGCTGTTCGCCTTCGCGTCGATGCCTCGAGGCCTGCACGCGCTTCCGGATATCCCCTACGAAGCCGACGAGGATTTGCTGGCCCGAGCGCTCGACCTCGTCCCGCCCGATCCGAATTCGACCTGCTTCCGAGGCATTTCCCGGGTCGGCAAGGGCGAGTGCGTCATCGTCACCGCCGACGGTGAGACCCGCCGGCGCCACTGGAACCCCGCCCCCGAGCCGCTTCGCCTGTCCCGAGCCGTCGATTATGAGGAAGCCTTGCGCGCCGAGTTGGACCGCGCCGTCCGGACCCGTCTTCCAGCGGCGGGCAACGTCGCCGCCCACCTCAGCGCCGGCCTCGACAGCGGGTCCGTCGCTGCGACGGCGGCCCGCTTGCTCGCGGCGGAAGGCAGGCAAGTCGTCGCCTTCACGGCGGTGCCGCGCGAAGGCGCCGAAGCGGACGGCCCGCCGGGCCGGCTCCCCGACGAAGGGCCGCTCGCCGCCGCGGTCGCGGCGCTCTATTCCAATATGGAGCATGTCCGGGTCCGGACCGGCGGCCGCTCGCCGCTCGACGCTCTGGGCTGGGTGTTCGAGCTTTGCGAGCAGCCGATCCTCAACCTTTGCAACCAGGTCTGGCGCGACTCGATCTGCGAGCTTGCCCGGAGCCGCGGATTGTCGGTCCTGCTCACCGGCCAGGCGGGCAACCTCACGCTCAGCTACAAAGCTTCACGGCCGCTTCGGGAGCGGCTTCGCGGCCGAGGGTTGCCCGGCTTGCTCGACGAGGCCGGGGCGCTGGCCTGGACGGTCGGAGGCGCCGGTCCTTTGGGAGTGATTAGAGCGATCGCCGCGCGCAATCGCGGCTCGCGGCAGGGGAGCGCGGAAAGCTTCGTCAACCCCGGTCGGCGTTCGGAGCTCGGCCCTCCCGGGGAAACCCTGGCCACCCGGCGCTGGACCGAGACTCGCGGCGAGCGCCTCGCCGCGCTGCAACGGGTCGATCTCGCGGATTATGCCAAAGGAACGCTGGCCCGCTGGAGGATCGACGAGCGCGATCCGACCTCGGACCGAAGGCTGGTGGAATTCTGCCTGGCCGTTCCCGACGAGCAATTCCGGCTCGGCGGCATTCCCTCTTCCCTCGCCCGCCGGGCAATGGCCGACCGGCTGCCGCCGGCGGTGCTTCGGCAGCGGGCGCGCGGCCTCCAGGCCGCCGACTGGCATTCGGGCTTCACCGATCCGAAGCGGGAGCTGGGCGATGAGGTCGCCAGGTTCGCGGAATGCCGGGAAACGGCGCGGCTTCTGGACATTGTGCGCCTCCGAGAGGCGATCGAGCATTGGCCTTCCGCCGGCTGGCACGAGCCCGAAACGACCCGGCTCTACCGGCACGAATTGCTTCGTGCCCTCTCGAACGGCGACTTCCTTCGGCGTGCCGTCGAGGCGAGCGCCGGGCGACGGGAAGCCTAAAGGCGCCTTGCCCCGTCGCTGAGCAAATAGCCGATCTCGCGAAGCCGCGGCGGCACCGGGTAGCCGGTCACCTCGACCCCCGCCGCTTCCAGCCAGGCATGCGCTTCCAGTGAAACCGAATCCGGGCGCGCCACGCCGACCCGCATTAGGCTTGCGATCCCCCGCCGGCGAAGCATCGCGCGAGCGGCGAGCGCCTGCGCCAGGCACCGCGCCGGCAACGGCAGATAGGCAGCGGCTCTTGTCACCGCCCAACCGACGTCGAGCGCCGCCCGCCGATCCGCCTCGCTTGCGCCCGCGAGTGCCTCGGCGAGAAAAGGATCGGCCGACCGGGCCATGTCCCGCATCCCCTGATTCTTCAGTGGAAGAAGCCTCATCCTCGCTTCCGCGGCAAGCAGGCCGAGACAGGCTTCGGCGACCAGCCCTCGCCGAGGCCACGCGGTTCGAAGCAGGCCGGCTAGCCTTCGCGGCGCCGCCCGCCACTCTGCAATTCCCACTTCGAACAGCCTCCGCGCCTATTGCGATTTCCCCTTAGCCCAAAAGCCGCCGATAACCAGCCGAGGCTTGCAACGCCGGCCGCAGGCCGCCGCCCCCCCCCCCGGCGGATGCCGGGGAGGATCCAAGAGAGTCGAACTTCGACTCTAATTCCGAATTCGGGGTGACGTTAGCGGCGCCTGTCGCGGCCGGGTCCGTCACGGCCGGCCTCCTCGCGGAGACGGCGAATTTGTGCGCAGGAGGGGCCCTTCTCATCGGCAAGAGGCGGAGGGATTACATTTGTTGTCCCATTCCGGCGTCCCGGCCGTCGAAGCGATCGAATCGCGGAACCAAATTGGCGACCGGACACGTTCCCCTTGCAGGAAGATGCGGGACGATTTTGTCACCTTTCAGGAGATCGCCATGAACTGGATCAGAGCCGCCGAGCCTCGGCAACCCGGTCGAGGGAGGGCTGCGCCACGAGCGGCGGCGGCCTTCATCGCCGCGGCCGCCATGCTCGTGGGATGCGCGGAGAAAGGCGTCTCCACATTGCAGGTCGAGCAGGCAGCCGAGGCTCGCGCCCGACAGAAGCTCGGCCTCGGAGAGGATGCCGAGCTGGTCAGCCGGGTTTTCGTCGGCCAGCCGGTCGACGGCGAGACGGTCATGTGCGGCATGGTTCGGGGAAAACGCGCCGATGGCAGGGCGGTGGAGCCGCAACGCTTTATCGTTTCCACCGAACCGTGGAAGTGGCTGCTCTTCGAAAGCGCCGAAAAGCCGTCTTTGCCTTCGCTGCCTGGCAAGTTCGTAGAGTGGCACACCACGTGCCTTGGCGAGCAGGGCGCGTAAGACGTTCGTCCCCTTTAACTCCCGCTCCCCGGCGGGTGGGAAGGTTCTTCCGCTGACTCGGATCGAGGCCGCGGCGGATCCTCCCCGGCCGGCCAGCCTTCGCGCTGGCGGGCGCGGTCGCCGTCCGTCTCCTCGGTCTGGTCGTGGAAGAGGACGATTTGGGTCGGGAACGGGAGGTCGATTCCGCGCGACTTCGCGGCCTCGAAGATTGCGAGGATGACCCGGGCCCGGACGAGGACCTGGTCGGCGCGGGCGGACCGGGTCCACCAGCGCGCCTTCAGGTTCACGCTCGAACCGTCGAGCTCCCAGGGCAGGCACTCCGGAGGCGGGTCGCTGAGGACTCCGTCGACTCCGCGCATGGCCTCGGCGAACGTCTTCGCGGTGGAGGCGGGATCGTCGCCATAGCCTATGCCGACATCATATTCCGCGCGCCGTGTTTCATAGGCCGTGTTGACCATCACCGGCGAGGTGTAGATGTCGGCGTTGGGGATGATGACCCGGCGCCCGTCATAGGTCTTGATGTAGGTCGCCCGGCTTTCGATATGCTCGACCGTTCCCTCATAATCCTTGATCACGATCTGGTCGCCGCGCCGGAACGGACGGCGGATGAGCAGGAGCAGCCCGGCCAGCAGATTCTGGAGGATGTCTCGAAAGGCGAAGCCGATCGCGACCGACCCGATTCCGAGCGTGGCGAGGATGTCCGCGGGCTTGACGCTCGGGAAGACGATCGCGGCGGTCATCAGGATGGCGACGACGATCAGCATGCCCTTGACCAGCGAGCCGAGCAGGGTGCCGAGATCGGGGCGGCCCCGGCGCTCGGCGACCTTCCGGGTCACTCGCGCCGCCAGCCGGCCGAGAAGCCAGGCCGCGACGAGCAGGGCCGCTCCGGCGAGGATGTTCGGAAGCTGGTAGAAGAAGCCGTCGACGAAACCGTCCACCTTGGCGGTGATCAGCCCGACCGGCTCGGTCGCGATCTGCCCTTCCGTCCTGTCCTGCATTCAAGGCAAACGTGCTTCGCGGCGGCGGGGTTCCGGTCCGTTCCCCCTGCCCCGCTCCGCCCCGCTCGAGTCAGCCCGAACGTCTCAGCCGGTTCATCGTCGTGACGATGAACGCCGTCGACCAGCCGATCAGGACGAAGCCGACCAGCGCCTCGAGCGCTCCGATCAGGCGCCAATCCTCCGGGAAGAAATCGGTCGGGCGGCCGAGGGTCGCGTAGGCCGAGGCGGAATAAAAGAGGGCGTCTTCCATCGAATGGAGTGCATCCACCGCCATGTAGAAAGCCGCGAAGACCCAGATTTCGAAGATGTGCAGAGCGAAGATCGACATTCCGACGGCGCCCATCAGAAGCAACGCCTTGAAGTCGAGATCGTGCTCCTCGAGGCGCTCCTTGTTGAGCCGAAGGACCTTGGCTATCCCGAACAGGCCGAGGCCGTGAATGACCGTCATCAGCAGGACCAGCCCCGCCGACACGGCCATCTGAATTCCGATATCGATCGTATCTCCGTCCATCCGGGCGCCTACCTTCACTTCTCGTCCGGGATCGGGGTGTCCGTGCCAAGGGCTTCCTGGACGTGAAGCTTCTTCACCATGACGTAGGTGCTTCCATCCACTATGTCCTGACCCAGGCTCACGGCCCGCGGCCCGCGGCCCGTCCCTCGGATCGTGCTCCCTCGCCGAAATAAGCGGCGCGCTATCGTGAAAGTTCCGGAAGCGAAGGGGTTGCTCGCCTCAGGTACCCGGGTCTTTCAGGTTCGGCTTGCAGGAGGATCACAGGCGCTGACACCTTTTAGTCCTCGAAAATCGCCGCCCGACCCGAAATATTCGTCTACAATCGAAAGTCCGACAGATCCTATGCTTCAAGCATTTGATTTAACGTAGGAATCTTAGGCATAGAAAAAACCGTTCTCCTATTTGTTCTTTTTATGTTCTATAGTAGGGATGGACCAGAGTGATTCGCGCCTTGCGCATCCGCCCGGGACGGCGTCCGAAGATGTCGCCCCGCCTTTCAATCTCCAGCCCCCCAATCTCCGGCCCTCCAATCTCCGGCCCTCCAATCTCCAGGCCGTGGAGTCGGACGACAGGCTCGCCTTCGATCCGGTGCCGCTCAGGCTTCGCCACGACGGCCTCACACCCGAAAAGCAGCGTCAATATGTCGAGGCCCTCGCCGATTGCGGAATAGTCCGCGAGGCCGCCGCCAGGGTCGGGGTCAGCGAGCAGGCGATCAACCGGGTCCGCCGCCGGGCCGACGCCCGCGATTTCGACCGGGCCTGCGAGGCCGCCCACATGTTCGGCGCCCGCAGGCTTCGCTCGATCGCCTACGAGCGCGCCGTCGAGGGAACTCTCAAGAGCCATTATTATCGCGGCGAGCTGGTCGGCCAGGAGCGGGTCTTCGACAACCGGCTGCTCATCTACCTGCTCGGCAAGACCGAGCCACTCCTCCAGTTCCCCGAGGAGAGCCGGACCGTATGCGACAATTGGGAGCCTTGCATGGAAGCGCTCGAACAGGGCGTTCCGGCTCCGGACCCGTTCCCTCCCGCCGCGACGGTGGAAGGCGGACGGATCGAGAAGGAGGAAGAGGACGACAACCCCGAGGTCTGGAGCGAGGATGGAATCTGGTGGACTTACTTCCCGCCCCCGGAAGGGTTTGACGGCGAAGAGGACGGCAAGCTCGGCGACAAACATTATCAGCGCACCCTCACCGAGGAGGAGGAAGCGGTGATGGCCGCTCGGAAGCGGACGGCGGACGAGACCGATCTCGGCCGCTGCTGCTCCCTTCGCGACAGCTATTTCGGCCTTCCGCGCCGCGGCCACACCGGATTTTTCCCACCCCGGGAAAGCCGAAACAATGAAACTTCCGAAGCGGAGGAGGGGCGGGGCGAACGTCGATCTCCACCCCGTCATCCCGGCGAAGGCCGGAATCCATGAACACGAAGGCTCGAGAATTGGACCGCTGGAACTCAAATATATCGGGTCAGATCCCGGATGACGTTCGCGGGCGAACCTTTCCCCGCCGCCGTCCATTCCCTAGATAGCGCCGCGACAGGAGACGATGATGGCCGATCAGGACACCAGGACCCACGAGGCCCCGCCGCTGCCCACGCTCGAGGAGATGCAGCAATGGACCTGGGTGATGGGGCGCGCCCAGCAGATGATGCTCGAGCATGTGGCGAAAGCCATGGGCGAGGCCGCCGATAACGCCCAGGCATCGGCAGAGCCCAGGACTCCCCAGCTGCCCTGGCTCGACATGTTCGCCGATCCCGCGAAGATCGCCCGGCAGCAGACGGACCTTTGGACCCAAGGCCTCGCCATCTGGCAGCGCGCGCTCGGCGGCGAAGCGCCGGCGACCGAGCTCAGCGAGAAAGCCGACAGGGACAAGCGCTTCGCCGCCGCCCAGTGGCGGGACAACCCGCTCTTCGACATGATCCGCCAATCCTATCTTCTCGTTTCCGAGCGCCTGCTCGGCTCGGTCGATTCGCTCGAGGGCGTGGATCCGAGGCAGCGCGAGAAGCTTCGGTTCGTCACCAGGAATTTCGTCGATGCAATGTCCCCCTCCAACTTCGCCGCCACTAACCCGCTCGTCCTCGAGCGGGCGATGGAAACTAAGGGCGAAAGCCTGCTGAAGGGACTCGAGCATATGCTCGACGACGTCTCGAAGGGCCAGCTCACCCATACCGACCCCGAGGCGTTCGAAGTCGGCCGCAACATCGCCGTCACTCCGGGCAAGGTCGTCAAGCGCACCCCGCTCTACGAACTCATCCAGTACAGCCCGACGACGGACGAGGTTCACGAGACCCCGCTGATCGTCTTCCCGCCGTGGATCAACCGCTTCTACATCCTCGACCTGAATCCGAAGAAGAGCTTTATCCGCTGGGCCGTCGAGCAGGGGCTGACCGTCTTCGTCGTCTCCTGGAAGTCGGCCGACGAGAGCCTAGCCGAAACCACGCTCGACGATTACGTCCTACGCGGCCAAGTCGACGCGATCGATACGGTGCGCGGGCTTCTCGGAGTCGAAAGCGTCCACGCCATCGGCTATTGCGTCGCCGGGACGACGCTCGCCGCCACCCTGGCCTTGCTCGAAGCGCGCGGCGAGGCGGACAAGGTCGCGAGCGCCACCTTCTTCACCGCCCAGATCGATTTCTCCGAGGCCGGCGATCTCAACCTATTCGTCGCCGACGAGACCCTTCAGCTCATCGACCAGGTCTCCGCCGACAAGGGTTTCCTCGATGGCCGCTACATGGCCGCCACCTTCAACATGCTGAGGGGCCGCGACCTGATCTGGAACTACGTCACCAACAATTATCTGATGGGCGAGGATTACGTCCCGTTCGACTTGCTCCACTGGAATTCGGACACCACCAACCTGCCCTCCAAGTGGCACCAGGCCTATCTCAAGGACTTTTATCGCGACAACAAGCTGGTCCAGGCCGGCGCCCTCGTCGTCGACGGAACCCCGATCGAGATCCACAAGGTCAGGACCCCCGCCTACGTCCAGGCCGGCCGCGAGGACCATATCGCCCCCGCCGCCAGCGTCTGGAAGATCACCCATTATTTCCAGGGCCCGATGCGCTTCGTCCTCGCCGGCTCCGGCCATATCGCGGGCGTCGTCAATCCGCCCGAGGCCCAAAAATACCAATATTGGACCAACGAGGGAAAGCCGGCGAGCCTCGACGAATTCGTCGCCGGCGCGACCGAGCATAAGGGCAGCTGGTGGCCCGACTGGGCGAAATGGATCGGAGCGCTGTCGGAAAGGAAAGTGCCGGCGAAAGGCGCGCGGGTGCCCGGCAAGGGCAAGCTGAAAGCGATCGAGGACGCGCCCGGAAGCTATGTCAAAGCGCGATAGCAAAGCCGCGCGGGTCCCGAAAGGAACCGGAAGGCGGGGCTTCTGTTCGATCGGCATGCCCGCCCGTTTTCATCGCCGCCGCACCGACATCCGCATCGTGCCGCATGGGCAACCCGCGAAGGCACCGGATTTTCTCGCGGAACATTATCGCTGGATCCGTGACCGGCGGTCGCGCGCCGCGTTGATCTGGGACACCGCCCTTCGTGCCGGGATGATTGTCTGGCTGCCGTTCCGCACATTGCAGGTGGGGATCATGGATCGGCGGTCGCTGCATTGGATGGCCCGCACCGTCGTCTATAGCGCGCACAATTTCGTCGATCCGCTGGAAGTGTCGCTGTTCGGGCTGATGATGGGGGCCGGATCGCAATATATGCGGCGTTTCGAGCTTGCGTCGGTGATGCGGCTGATCAACCCGGCGGGATGGCGCCCGGCCTGCCCGCTCAACGACAAGTCCCTTTTTCAGAAGCATTGCGCGGAACGGGCGCTACCCGCGCCGGTCTGGCGGGCGACAATATGGGAGGGAGACGTTCAACGGGCCGAGGATGAGCCGCGGGGCGACCTCATCATAAAGCCGGTCTTCGGCCGAGGTGGCAAGGGCGTGCGCTTGGCGACGTTCGACGGGGGCCGATTCCACCTGCGGGGACAGGCCCGACCTTTCAGTTTCGAGGCTCTGCTCGACCATCTGAGCGCGCGGCGGGGCGCGCTCCTGATCCAGGACAGAATATGCAGTCATCCCGCACTTCGGGATCTGGCGCCGAGCGCCTTGCCGACCGCGAGGTTGACGACCTGCATCAACGAAGCGGGCGAGAGCGAGTTGGTCACGGCCTATTTCCGGATGGCGGCGGGCAGAGACGTGATCGTCGACAATATCTCGGCGGGCGGACTGATCGCGCCGATCGACTTCGCGACCGGACGGCTGGGAAAGGCGATATCCGGCAAGCGCGCAAGGCAGTGGCTCGCCCATCCGCTCACCGGCGCGGCGGTCGAGGGCAGGCTGCTTCCCGACTGGGTCGCTGCCGTGGCCATGGCGAAGGCGGCGCATGCAACTCTGGCGCGCTATACCTGCATAGCCTGGGACGTCGCCCTCACCCCGGACGGCCCCTGCATCGTCGAGGGAAATTCCAAACCCTGTATCATTTCGCAGCGCGCCACCGGACTGGGTTTCGGGCGGCAAAGGTTCGGGGAGCTTATCGAATTCCACCTCGGCCAGGCCGTCGCAAGGCAGGCGAACAACTGACCTTCCGGGCTGGTTTGTTGCAGCGCACAAAAAATCCTTGAAACCTTCGCCCGACTCGCCTATGTTGCATCGCAGCATAGAGTTGAAGGAACATTCAATGGCCGACCAGCAGAACCAGAATCCGACCGCCGCCGCGGCCGACGCCGCGGCGAAAGCTTCGGCCGCGATCGCGAAAGCCGCCACTCCGGCGGTGACCGACAAGGCCGAGGCTCCGGCCGCCGCCGCCAAGGCCGCCGCCGCTCCGGCGAAGGCCGCCGCCAAGGTCATCGACGCCGCCACCGGCGCTTCGGCCCGCAAGGCTCCGGCCCGCAAGACCCGCTCCGTCAAGGCCGCCAAGCCGGCCCGCGCCGCTAAGCCGGCCCGCAAGGCCGGCCGGCCGGCCAAGCGCGCCGCGACCGCGACCGCGACCGCCGCTACCGCGAACACGACCCGTATCCAGAACGAAGGAACCCGAATCATGAAGAAAGAGACCGTTCAGGTCGCCGACCGCCTCCAGGCCGTCTTCGGCGACGTCAACGAGCGCGCCCGCACCCAGATGGAGCGCAGCACCCGCATGGCCGAGGAAATGACCGAGCTCGGCAAGGGCAATGTCGAGGCGATGGTCGCCTCCACCAAGATCGTCGCCAAGGGCCTCGAGACCGTCGGTCAGGAAGTCGCCGAATATAGCCGCAAGAGCTTCGAGGACGCCTCCGCGGCCTTGAAGAGCTTCACCGAGGTGAAGTCGGCCACGGACTTCTTCCGTCTGCAGAGCGATTTCGCCCGCAGCCAGTTCGACGGCCTCGTCTCCGAGGGCAGCAAGCTCTCCGAGACGATGATCAAGCTCGCCGGCGATGTCGCCGAGCCTCTCGCCAGCCGCTACTCGGTCGCCGCCGAGCGCGTAAAGGCCGCCGCCGCTTACTAATCAAGCCGCGGCGCCAGCTGGTGCGGTAAGGGCGGCCCCCGCGGGGGCCGCCCTTTTTGCGTTTGGGAACCGCGGCGGGCGGTAGCGCTTTAGCGCGACGGCGAAGCGAATCTCTTGCCGCAAGATGGCCGCGTGCCATATCTAGGGCATGATGACGATGAGGGATGAAATCACGGGCGCCGACGAGCGCAAGGGCGGGGACGTCGACGACCCGGGCCTGGGAGTCGCGACTCGCACCCGAACCCGCACCAAGACGCCTTCGCCCTACAAGGTGCTGATGCTCAACGACGACTATACGCCCATGGAGTTCGTCGTTCAGGTCCTGCAGACGTTCTTCAAGCTGGACATCGAGGACGCGACCCGGGTCATGCTCGCCGTCCACCAGCGCGGGGTCGGGGTGTGCGGGGTGTTCAGCTACGAGGTCGCCGAGACCAAGGTCACCCAGGTCATCGATTATGCGAGGCAGAACCAGCACCCGCTACAATGCACGCTGGAGAAGGCATAGCCCGTCCCTTGCACCCCCCCGCGAAAGTCTTAAGACCCCCCCCATGGACCGCATCATCATCCGCGGCGGCAAGCGCCTCGAGGGCCGGATCCCCATTTCCGGAGCAAAGAACGCGGCTCTGACGCTCCTCCCCTGCGCCCTGCTCACCGACGAGCCGCTGACCCTTCGCAACCTGCCGCGCCTCGCCGACGTCGACAGCTTCGGCCACCTCCTCAACGAGCTCGGGGTCTCGATCACCGTCGAGGGCTCCCGCCCGGACGAGTTCGGCCGGGTGATGACCCTTCGAGCTTCCAACCTCGCCTCGACCGTCGCGCCCTACGACATCGTCCGCAAGATGCGCGCTTCGATCCTCGTCCTCGGACCGCTCGTCGCCCGGGCCGGCGAGGCGACGGTGTCGCTGCCCGGCGGCTGCGCGATCGGGATGCGCCCCGTCGACCTTCACCTCAAGGCGCTGGAAGCGCTCGGCGCGGAGATCGAGGTCGCGGCCGGCTACGTCCGGGCCAAGGCGCCCAAGGGCGGCCTCCAGGGTGGAACGATCACCTTCCCCTTCGTCTCGGTCGGAGCCACCGAGAATGCGCTGATGGCGGCGGTCCTGGCGAAGGGCGAGACGGTGATCGAAAATGCGGCGCGCGAGCCCGAGATCACCGACCTCGCCAAATGCCTGATCGCCATGGGCGCCGACATCGAGGGGCTCAAAACCGACACCCTCACGATTCGAGGCAAGGACCGGCTTCACGGGGCCACCTATGCGGTGATGGCGGACCGGATCGAGGCGGGCAGCTATGCCTGCGCGGCCGGGATCACCGGGGGCTCGCTCGAGCTGGTCGGAGCTCGTAAGGAGACGATGCCGTCGATCCTGAGCGGCCTCGGCGATTCCGGCCTGATCGTCGAGGACACGGCCGACGGAGTCCGGGTCAGCGCCAACGGAGCGCTCAAGCCCCTGTCCATCTCCACCGCCCCCTACCCCGCCTTTCCGACGGACATGCAAGCCCAGTTCATGGCGATGCTGACCCTGGCCCAAGGCACCAGCCTGCTCACCGAGACAATCTTCGAGAATCGCTACATGCACGTGCCCGAACTCAACCGCATGGGCGCGGAGATAGAGGTGCGCGGCCGCTCGGCGGTGGTCCGCGGAGTCGACCATCTGGTCGGCGCCGAAGTCATGGCGACGGACCTGCGAGCCTCGATGAGCCTCGTACTCGCCGGGCTGGCCGCGAAAGGCGAAACCCAAGTCCACCGGGTCTACCACCTCGACCGCGGCTACGAACGGCTGGAGGAGAAGCTGCAGGCGGTAGGGGCGGACGTGGAACGGGTCAGCGACGGCTGAGTGCACGTCGTCCCAGCGAAGGCTGGGACCCCGGCGGGTGAAGAACACCGTGTCTTTCACCCCCTGGGGCCCCAGCCTCCGCTGGCGCGAAGGACCTAACCGAACACCTCGGCCGTGTGGATGATCAGCCCGACCAGCCCGCCCACCAAAGTGCCGTTGATCCGGATGTACTGAAGGTCGCGCCCGACCGCATTCTCAAGCCGCCCGGTCACCGTCCGAGCGTCCCAGCTTCGCACCGTCTCCGAGACCAAAGTGACGATTCCGCCGCCATAGGTCGCCGCGGTGCCGACCGCCATCCGGCGGGCGAACTGGTTGATCGCCTTGTTGAGCCGGCCGTCCTGCTGGAGAGTCTCGCCCAATTGCCTGAGCGCCTCGCCGAAGCGGCCCGCCATCGCCGCTTCCGGATCGCGGGCGGCTCGGAGCAAGGCGGCGCGGCTGCTCTCCCAAAGGCCGTCGAGCCAGTCGGTGACCGCCTTGTTGGCGATGATCTCGTTCTTCCATTCCTCGACTTTGGCCTGCGTCTCCGGGTCGAAGCGCATGTCCCAGGCGATGGCGGCGAGCGCTTCTTCCGCCTTGGCCCGGAGCGGGTGGGCGGGGTCGATCGCCATGTCGATGGTGAGCCGCCTCAGCCCGTCGACGATCCCGTCGGCCAGCTTCTCGTCGAGCCCGGCGAGGCGCATGATCATCCCGGCGCGGTCGCGCACCATCTTCCGGATCAGATCCTCGTTTGCGTCGAGGGTGCGGCCCGCCCAGGTGACGATTCCGTCGAGTATCGGAATATGCCGTTCCTCGGTGATCGCCGCCTCGAGCGTCTGGCCGATCAGCGGCGACACTTCGAGCGTTCTCATCCGCGAGGCGACCGCGGACTTGACCATTCCGCCGAGCCGCTCCTGGTCCAGCGCTTCCAGCAAGTCCGCGATCAGCCGCGAGCCGCCCTGCCGAAGCCGCCCCTCGGGGGGCGGGTTGGCGAGGAATCGGCCGATCGCTCCGGCGAGGTCGACATTGCGCATCCGTCGGGCCACGACCCTTGGAATGAGGAAATTGTCGCGGAGGAAGGAAGCGAGAGTCGCCCCGATCCGGTCCTTGTTGCGCGGGATGATCGCGGTATGGGGAATGGGAAGACCGAGCGGGTGGCGAAACAGGGCCGTGACCGCGAACCAGTCGGCGAGGCCGCCGACCATGGCCGCTTCAGCAAAAGCCTTTACGAAGCCCAGCCACGGATACGCCTCGTCATAGGCGTTGGCGCCGATGAAGACCGCCGCCATCGCGACCAGCATCCCGGTGGCGATGATCCGCATTCCGCGCAGGCTCTGCGCGGTGGGCGCGAATCCTTTGGGACCGGCGGGTTCGAAGGGGCTCATAGGCTTCTCAATAGCCGGGCCGCCACTTTAGTTCACCCCCGCGAAAGCGGGGCCGGACGCCGCCCCCCGTCCTTCCCCGTCATTCCGGCGAAGGCCGGAATCCCTGAACACAAACCGTGGAGAGCTTTCGCCGAATTCCCTGTTCATGGATGCCGGATCAAGTCCGGCATGACGACCTGGGCAACACCATGCATCGGCGCATGCGCCCCAGATCACTCCGCGGGCAGCTCCGCCGGCGCGGGGCCACGATCCTTGGGCCCCTTATAGGTGATGAGCCGTCCGACCTTCGGCGCCAGCCACTTTTCGAAGCTGTCGGCGAGGCTGAACGAAGCCGGCACGAGAACCAGGGTCAGGAGCGTCGAGAGCAGAAGGCCGCCGATCACCACCACCGCCATCGGCGCGCGCCAGCTGGCATCTCCCTGCAGCGACAGCGCCGTCGGAACCATGCCGGCCACCATCGCCATCGTCGTCATGACGATCGGCTGGGCGCGCTTATGGCCCGAATCGATGATCGCCTCTTCCTTGGGAACGCCCTTGGACATCTCGACGATGGTGAAATCGAGAAGCAGGATCGAATTCTTGGCGACGATCCCGAACAGCATCAGGATTCCGATCAGCACCGGCATCGACACGGCATGGCCGGTCACCCACAAGGCTATGAATCCGCCCAGCGGCGCGAGCAGAAGCGAGCCCATGTTCACGAGCGGCGCCATCAGGCGCTTGTAGAGCAGGACCAGTACCGCAAAGACGAGGAAGGTGCCTGAGATGAGGGCGCCCATGAACTCGGACATGAGCTTCGCCTCCTCCCGCTGCTGGCCGGAGCGGGCGCGCTCGACGCCTTCGGGCAGGTTCTTGAGGATGGGCAGCGATTCGATGATCGCTTCCTTGTCGACCACGCCCGGAACGAGATCCGCTCCGACGAGGATCCGGCGTTCCTGGTTGAAGCGCTGGATCTGCGCCGGACCGGCTCCGAAGCTGATCGACGCGATGACCTTGAGAGGCACCGAGCCCCCGGTCGTGGTCGGCACCGGCATGTTCTCGATGGTCGAGAGGTTGCGGCGCGAATCTTCCTGGAGCGCCACCCGGATCGGCACCTGCCGGTCGGAGAGCGAGAATCGGGCGCTGGCCTGGTCGATCTCGCCCTGGGTGGCGGTTCGGATCGCCTGGCTCATCGCCGCGGTGGTGACTCCCATGTCGGCCATCAGGTTGAGCCGCGGCGTGATCGTGATCTCGGGGCGCCTCATGTCGCCGGCGATTCGCGGAGCGACCAGCTCCGGGTGCTTGCGCATCTCCTCGACGAGCTTGAGCGAAGCCTGTTGGAGCTTGGCCGGATCGGAGCTGGAAAGCAGGATCGCGATCGGGCGGCCGCCGATGCTGTTCTGGGCGCGGAAGGTGACTCGCGCATCCGGAATGCCTTGGAGGAGAGGCCCGACCTGGCGCTCGAAATCCGTGCTGGTCCGCTCGCGGCCTTCGCCGCGGTCCTTCAGCGACACGTAGATGGTCGAAGCTCCGGCCCGGACCGAGGCGAAGGCGGATTCGACGTCCCCCTGGCTGCGAACGAGGGTCGCCGCCCGGTCGGCGACGGTCCTGGTCTGGTCGAGCGTCGATCCCGGCGGCATCTCGATCGCGACCTGTACCGTGTCCTCATCGGTTTCCGGCTGGAAAGCCGACGGCAGCATCATGAAGATGCCGATCTGCGCCAGGAAGCAGAGGAAGCCGACCCCGACGGATTTCCACCGGTTGCGCAACGTCCAGCGCAGAAGGCTGATATACTTGTCCATCAGCCAGCCTTCGCCATGTTTGGCCGGGCCGTGCGCCTTGAGGAAATAGGCCGCGAACATCGGCGTGATCAGGCGCGCGACGGCAAGGCTGATCAGCACGGTGATGACGATCGTGAGCCCGAAGCTGATGAAATATTGGCCGATGATCCCGCCCATCATCGCCACCGGCAGGAAAACCGCGACGATCGAGAAGGTGGTCGCGACCACCGGAAGCCCGATCTCGTCGGCCGCGTCGATCGAGGCCTGATAGGCCGATTTGCCCATTCTCATATGCCGGACGATATTCTCGATCTCGACGATCGCGTCGTCGACCAGAACGCCGGCGACGAGGCTCAGCGAAAGCAGGGTCACCATGTTGAGCGTGAAGCCCAGCATGTCCATGAACCAGAAAGCCGGGATCGCCGAAAGCGGGATGGCGATGGCGGAGATCAGGGTGGCGCGCCAGTCGCGAAGGAACAGGAGCACGACGACGACGGCGAGGAAGGCGCCCTCGACCAGCGCCCACATCGAGCTCGTATACTGGCCTTCGATATATTGAACCGGCGTGAAGAGCAGGGTGTAGCCGACCCGCGGATCCTCCGCCTCGAGCTCCTTCAACTGCTTCGTCACGTCGTTATAGACGCTGACGTCGGAATAGCCCTTGGCCTTCTGGACCATGAAGCTGACGACCTGGCGGCCGTTCTGGATTCCGTAGCTGGTCTGCTCGGCCCACTGGTCTCTTACGCTCGCGATCGAATTGAGCCGGAGGGTTCGGCCGCCGCCGATCGAAAGCTGGGTCTCGCCCAGAGCATGGGCGGTGAGCGCGCTTCCGAGGACCCGGACCGATTGCTCGGACCCGGCGATCTCGGCGCGTCCGCCGGCGGCGTTGACGTTGATCGCGCGAAGCTGCTGGTTGACCTGGGACGCGCTGATTCCCTGCGACTGCATTCTGACGGGGTCGAGCTCGACCCGGATCTCGCGGCTGACTCCGCCGGTGCGGCTGACGATCGAGACGCCCTCGACGCCCATCAAACGCCGGTTGATCGTGTCGTCGATGAACCAGGAGAGCTGCTCGACCGTCATCGCCGTGCTCTCGGCGGACATGTAGACGACCGGATAATCGTCATTTTCCTCGCGCTGGACCTGAGGCTCGAGGATTCCGTCCGGAAGGTCGCCTCGGATTCGCGCGACGGCGTCGCGCACGTCGGTGACGGCGCGGTCGATCGGAGTGCCGATCTCGAACTCGATCCGGGTGTTGCTGTTGCCTTCGCGGATGAACGAATTGATCTCGGTGACGCCCTCGATCCCGCGGACCGCCGCCTCGACCCGCCGGGTGATCTGGATCTCCAGCTCGGGCGGAGCCGCCCCGGGCTGGCTGATCGAGACGCTCGCTCCTGGAACGCTGACGTCCGGGTTCAGATTCACGTCCATCCGCATGAACGCCAGCACACCCATTGCGAGCAGGAAGGTGAACAGGACGAGCGGGATCACCGGGTTCCGGATCGACCAGGCCGAGATGTTACGCATGGTTCATCGACTCCAAATCGGCCAGTGGCCTAGCGGCTGACCGCACGCTGCGGACGCACCTTCTCGCCCGGGTTGAGGAACGCGCCCGCCGACTGCACGACCCGCTCGCTGCCGTTCAGGCCCTCCGCGATCACGACGCCCTTGTCGGTCACCGTGCCGATCCGGACGGGACGGCGCTGGACCGTGTTGTTCGGGGTCACGATCAGCACATAGGTGCCGGAATCGTCCGTGAGGACCGCGGATTCGGGCAGCAGCGGCGCGACCGTCGCCCCTGCCTTGATCGACGCGGACGCGAATCCGCCGGGCCTGAGCTCGCGATTGTACGGGATCGAGATTCGCGCCTCTCCCTGGCGGGTCTGCGGATCGATGATCGGCGAGATCTGCCAGACCGAGCCCTGGTAGCTTTGCTCCGAGCCGACCGGAGTGACGGTGACGGGCACGCCCACGGAGAGCGTTGAGAGATCCGTCTGCGGAAGGCGGGCGAGCAATTCCATCTGACCTCCCTGGGCAATTCGGAAGAGCGCTCCGGAGCCACTGCTCACGATCTGGCCGGGCTCGACGTTGCGATCCAGGACGAGACCGGCGGCCGGGGCTCGAACGTCCAGCCGCCCGATCCGGGCGCGGGTCGCCCCGAGCTGGGCCTGGGCGACCCGCACTCGCGCATTCGCTCCGTCGCGGGCGGCGATCCGGCGCTCGACGTCGGCCTTGGAAACGAAGCCGCGCGAAACCAGCGCCTGGGCGCGATCGAGCTCCTGCTGCGCGAGCCGGGCGTCGGCGCGGGCCACCTCGATGCTCGCGGCCAGCTGCTGCGCTTCCTGCGACTGGACCGACCGCTCGATGACCGCGAGCGTCTGGCCGGCGCGGACCCACTGGCCCGGCTCGACCAGGACCCGGGCGATCATTCCGCCTTCGCCCGCGACGCCCACCGGCATGTCGCGGCGGGCCGCCAGAGTGCCCGTCGCCGCAATATTGCGGGCGACTTCCTGACGGCCGGGAACGATGACGCTGACCGCGGGCGCCTCGGCGGCGCCGGCCTTGCCGGCGCCCGCCGCCGCGCCCTTTTTTTCTTCGCCCCCGCGGCCGAACAGAAAGAACAGGGCGATGGCCAGGAGCACGAGAGCGACCGCGGCGAGGATGATGTTGCGGCGGCGGCGGCGAGCGGCGGTCTCGTCGTCGACGACGATCACCTCGCCATCGACGGAACCACTACGCCATTTGCGCGATTCGAAGTTCATAGCTCTCATCTTTCCCCACACCGGACGGGCGGACAGCCGCTTCGGCGACTGTGTTAGCCGAATATAGCACTTGCCTCAAGTCTAATCTGCCGTGCGCCCCCGACACGGCGGAACCGGCCTCTACATTTTTTGTTGATGTCTGGCCACTCGAAAGCGGTACAGCCGCGAACGAGCAAGCTAGGGTAAGGAGGGCAATTGATGAACCTGATGGCGGATTATGGCTTCTTCGGGTGGATCCTGATCGGAGCGCTGGCGGGCGGGCTTGCGAAGCTCATCATGCCGGGGCGCGATCCCGGTGGCTGCATCGTCACCATCCTGCTCGGAGTGGGCGGGGCCCTGCTCGCCGGCTTCGTCAGCCATCAGCTCGGCTGGGACCGCGGCAATAGCGGCGCCGGCTTCATCGCCGCCACCATCGGCGCGATCATCATCCTCTTCATCTATCGGCTGATCAACCGGCGGCGGTAGGACCGGATCGTTGTCCCAGCGAAGGCTGGGGCCCCGGCGGATGAAGACCGCAAGCGCCTTTCACTCGCCGGGATGACGGGAGGCCGCCTTCATCCCGGCGACGAAGCCGCGAACGTCCTCGCCGCGCGCGATCCGCTCGACTATGGCCGAGCCTGAAATCACCCCGGCCGCCCCCGCTTCCAGGGCAAGGCGCACATGCCCGGGTTCCGATATCCCGAAGCCGAGCACCGGCGGCGGCGCTCCCGCCGCCCGAAGCGTGGCGATCGCCTCCACCGCGAAGCGCACCTCGGAATCGGCGCCCGTCACCCCGGCCCGGGCAACGCAATAGGTATAGCCCTCCCCTTGCGCGGCGATCAGCGCCAGCCTCTCCGGCGGCGTGTTGGGCGCGGCGATCAACACCGGCGCCACGCCGGCGGCGCGGGCGGCGGCGAGGAAGGGATCGGCCTCGATCAAAGGGACGTCGGCGACGAGGACGCTGTCGACGCCCGCTTCCGCCGAGGCGCCGTAGAAAGCCTCCCGGCCCCGCGCAATCACCAGATTGGCGTAAGTGAGGATCCCGACCGGGACTTCCGGATGGCGGGCCCTGAATTCGCCGAGAAGCCGGAAGCAGTCGGCCGTGCGGGTGCCGGCGGCCAGCGCCCGAACCGCCGCCGCCTGGATGACCGGTCCGTCGGCGACGGGATCGGAGAAGGGAATCCCGACCTCGATCATGTCCGCCCCGCCCTCGACCAGGGCGTCGAGGATCGAAGCGCCGGCCGCCGGATCGGGGTCGCCGAGCATGACGAAGGCTCCGAAAGCCCCCTCGTTTCGCTCCCCAAGCCGCTCGAACATCGCCGGATAGCGGGTCATCGCACCGCTCCGAGCAGCTTGCGGGCCTGCTCCATGTCCTTGTCGCCGCGGCCGGAAAGATTGACCACCAATAGTGTCTCCTCCGTCGCGCTTTCCGCCATCTTCAGCGCATGAGCCAGCGCATGGGCGGATTCGAACGCGCAGATGATCCCCTCCGAGCGGGCCAGAAGGGCGAAAGCGGCGAGCGCCTCCTGGTCCGTCACCCCGACATATTCGGCCCGGCCGCTGTCCTTGAGATAAGCATGCTCCGGCCCCACCGCCGGATAGTCGAGCCCGGCCGAGACCGACCAGCTCTCGTCTATCTGCCCGTCCTCGTCCTGAAGGACATAGGTCTCGGCGCCGTGGAGGATACCGGGGCGCCCGCGCAAAAGGGTCGCGCCATGCTCCTTGCCGTCGAGCCCGCGCCCGGCCGCCTCGACTCCGATCAGCCGGACGCCCTCGTCGGCGACGAAGTCCGCGAACAGACCGATCGCGTTGGATCCTCCGCCGACCGCCGCGATGCAGGCGTCGGGAAGCCGGCCCTCCTCCTCAAGTATCTGCTCCCGGGCCTCCTTGCCGATCACCCGCTGAAATTCGCGGACCATCAGCGGGAAGGGGTGAGGCCCGGCGACGGTTCCGAGCAGGTAATGGGTGTCCTCGAAGCTCGCCGCCCAGTCCCTCAGAGCCTCGTTAATCGCGTCCTTGAGAGTCCGGCCGCCGCTCTCGACCGGCACCACTTCGGCGCCCATCAGCTCCATGCGGAAGACGTTGAGCTTCTGCCGCTCGACGTCGCGGGCGCCCATGTAGATCCGGGTCTTCAGCCCGAACAGCGCGCCGGCGAGGGCGGTTGCGACTCCGTGCTGGCCGGCGCCGGTCTCGGCGATCAGCCGGCTCTTGCCCATTCGCCGGGCGAGCAGAGCCTGGCCGAGCACCTGGTTGGTCTTGTGGGCGCCGCCGTGGAGCAGATCCTCGCGCTTCAGATAGATTCTCGTGCACTCCGAGCCGAGGTTGCGGCAGCGGGTGAGCGGAGTCGGCCGCCCCGCATATTTGGAGAGCAGCGCGTCAAGCTCGGCCCGGAAACCGGGGTCTTCCGAGGAATCGAGGAAGGCGGCCTCGAGCTGCTCGACCGCGGGCACGAGGATCTCCGGCACATAGGCGCCGCCATAATCGCCGAATCGTCCGCTCAGCCTCACGTCGAATCCCCGCGCGCCGATGGCCGAAGCGCCTCGAAGAAGGCGTAGAGCCGGCCGGAATCCTTGCGGCCGGGCGCCATCTCGACCCCCGAGCCGACGTCGAGGGCGAAGGCGCCCACCCGGGCGGCGGCTCGGGCGTTGGAAGGCCTGAGGCCGCCGGCGAGCACCGAGCGGCCGAGATCGGCCCGAGCTTCGATCCGCGACCAGTCGAAGGCGATCCCGGTGCCGCCCGAGCGGCCGCCCACCTGGCTGTCGAACAAGGTCCGGTCCGCGCCCGGCCGAGGCCGAGCCACCTCCCGGCCGACCGCCGCCGCCGCCCAGATCTCCGTCTCGCCGGGAAGAAGGCTTCGAAGCGCCCGGAGGTAGAGCGCGTCCTCCTCGCCATGGAGCTGCACCGCCCGAAGGCCGAGGGCGCGGGCGCCATAGGCGACCTGCATCGGCTTCTCGTTGCGATAGACTCCGACGAGCGGGATCGGCGATGCCTCGGCAATCCCCTCCGCCTGCGCGGCCGTGACGGCCCGAGGCGTGTTCGGAACCATGACCACGCCCGCATAGGCCGCTCCATGGTCCGCTGCCATCGCCGCATCATGGCCGTCGGTTATTCCGCACACCTTCACCCGCCCGAAGGCGAGCGCCCGAGCCGCCTCGCCGGGATCGTCCGCGCGCATCAGCGCCGAGCCGACCAGGAAGGCGTCGGCGAAGGGCGCCAGCCGCTCGACGTCCGCCCGGCTCGATATCCCGGATTCGGCGACCACGGGAGTTCCGGCCGGAACCAGGGCGGCCAGCCTTTCGGTCGTCGCCAGGTCGATCTCCAGCGTATCGAGGTTGCGGTTGTTGATTCCGATGATGTCGGCGCCGAGCCTCACCGCCCGGCCGACTTCCTCGGCGGTGTGGGTCTCGACCAGTACGTCCATCCCGAGCCGCCGGGCCGCCGCCATCACAGCCGCCGCCTCCTCGTCGGCGAGCACCGCCAGGATGACGAGCACGGCGTCGGCGCCGTGGAGCCGAGCTTCGGCCACCTGCCTCGGATCGACGATGAAGTCCTTGGCCAGGATCGGGCCGGGGAATTCGCTCCGAACAGCCCGCAGATCTTCCAGCGACCCGCCGAAATAGGGGGCGTCGGTGAGCACGCTGATCGCGTCCGCCGCACCCCGATAGGCCCGGGCCAGCGCTCCGGCGTCGGCCTTCGGACGAATTGCCCCGCCCGACGGCGAGCCGCGCTTCACCTCCATGATGAAGCGCGCTCCGGGCCGAGCCAGCGCCGTCTTTAGGCTTCGCCGGGTCGGCTCCGCGGAATCGAGGCCGAAGCCACCGAGGCGCGCCGCCACGTCGACCCGTTTCCTCGCGACGATCTCGGCGAGGATTCCGCTCGTCTCAGTCATTGGTCGCCTCGATGAACAGGGTAAGTCGGCGATAGGCGTCGCCGGAGGCGAGCGCCTGAAGCGCCATTTCGACGCCGCCGCGCAGGTCCGGCGCCAGTCCGGCGGTCATCAGCAGGGCGCCGGTGTTGAGCGCCACCACCTCGGTCTCGGCGGCGAGGCCGTAGCCCATGAGGAGCGCCTTCAGGCGCTCGGCATTCTCCTCCGGGCCGCCGCCCCGGAGCACCTGAACCGGCCGCCGCTCCAGCCCGGCATCCTCCGGGCGGATCGTGACCGGCGAAAGCGCTCCGCCCTCCAGCCGAACCGCCCGGGTTTCGCCGTGGAGGGCGATCTCGTCGAGCCCGGAGCCGTGGACCACCAGCGCGCGGGACACGCCCAAAGCGGCCAAAGTCTTCGCCACCGGCTCCAGCAGGGCCGGATCGGCGACTCCAAGCAATTGCACCCGCGGCTCAGCCGGGTTCAGGCAGGGGCCGAGCATGTTCATGATGGTCCGGACCTTGAGCATCCGCCGAACCGGCCCGGCATGGCGAAGGCCCGGATGGTAGAGCGGGGCGAACAGGAAACATATCCCGGTCTCGTCCAGGGCCCGGCGGGACTGAGCGGCGCTCACGTCGAGCTTGGCCCCGAGCTGCTCCAGCACGTCGGCCGATCCGCAGCGCGAGGTGACCGAGCGGTTGCCGTGCTTGGCGATCGGGAGGCCCGCGGCGGCGGCGGCGAAGGCGACCGCGGTCGAGACGTTGATCGAGGCGGAGCCGTCGCCGCCGGTGCCGCAACTGTCGGCGAACAAATAATCGGGCCTCGGGAAATCCGAGTCGGCGGCTCGAAGCGCCCGGGCGGCGCCCGTCAGCTCTTCGGCCGTCTCGCCCTTGAGGCGGAGCGCGATCAGCATCGCGGCGATGGCGGGCTCGGGCAGCCTGCCGGCGACCAGCTCGGCGAACAGCACCTCCGCTTCGGCTTCGGCGAGCGATTCGCCGGTATAGAGACGGGCGAGCGCCCGGTCGGAGGCGGAGGCCTCGGACGTGGGAAGGACATATTTCGGCTGGGTGGACATGGATTTTTCCTGAGAACTGGAGCGCAAAAGAAAAGGCCCGCCGGTTGGGGCGGGCCTCTGCTGGGGAGTTGGGACGCTTAGAGAGTCCGTTTCACCATCGATGGTCGCGCGCCGCGGCGGAGGATATGTCCCACCGCCAATGCCAGGCGTGCGCAACGGCCGGCGCCGGAAGTGCGCGAGCGAAGCCAATGCGGGTCGGGCGGGTCGTCATCGCGGCCTCAACTCCCAGCTAAAGTCCTGCAAGTCAACTCAATTGCTCAAAACGTCATCCCAGGCGAATGTTCAGCAACGGTGCAGGCCCTTCGGCGTTGAAAGAACCGGAAGCGAAACATACCGGAGTAACTTGAATGCGTAACCTCATCCTCGCCGTCGCACTCGCCGCACCGGCCCTGCCGCTCGCGCCTGCGGCGGCGCAGCCACAGCCCGCCTCCGCCGGGATCCTACGCGACGGCACCCGCCTCGACATCGTCGCCACCGGCGAGGTGACACGGGTGCCGGACATCGCCCGGATCACAGCCGGAGTCGTCACGGTCGCTACCACCGCCACCGCCGCGCTCGCCCAGAACGCCACCCGGATGAGCTCCGTCCGCGCCGCCCTGAAGCGCGCCGGGATCGCCGATCGGGACATCCAGACCAGTTCGATCAACCTCCAGCCCGATTACCGGCACGACGCCCAGGGCGGCAATCCGCAGATCGTCGGCTATCGCGCCAGCAACGAAGTTTCGGTCCGCTTCCGCGACATCGCCGATACCGGCCGGATCCTCGATACCCTCGTCGCCCAGGGCGCCAACCAGATCAACGGGCCGATGCTTTCCATCGACAAGCCCGAAGCCGCGCTCGACGAAGCGCGCACCCAGGCGCTCGCCAATGCCCGGGCCCGGGCCCAGCTCTACGCCGAAGCGCTCGGCAAAAGGGTCGTCCGGATCCTCGCGATCAGCGAAGCGGGCGCCAATTACGCGCCGCCGGTGGTGATGATGCGGCAGTCGGCGCGCGGCGAAATGGCCGATTCCACGTCCGTCGACCCGGGCGAGCAGAGCGTCGCGATCAGCCTGTCGGTATCGTTCGAGCTGGAATAGACGCCGTCCCGACCCGTCATTGCGAGGAGCGCAGCGACGCGGCAATCCAGTTCGCGCGCCGGCCACGCCCACAGCGCTGGATTGCTTCGCTTCGCTCGCAATGACGGTTTCCTTTTTCCCTGGAACACCTTAGCGGCAGCTTATGCATATCGTCCCGCTCCTCGCCGCAACCGCCTTGCTGGCCGCTCCAGCCGCCGCACAGAAGCTCGGCGCCCGCACCTCCAGCCCGGACCAGATGCTCGGGCAGGCGGAGCCGCTCGATCCGATGGCGGAGGCCGATCGGATCGCCGAGGCCGCCGCGTCGCACTCGCTCGGCGCCCTGGAGAATCCAGTCCGGGTGGGCGGCCCCGAAGGGGCTCGAGCCTATATGGGCCGCCTCCGCTGCGCGAACGGTTCGAGGCCCCTGATCGGCTCGCGAAGCAGTGGGGGAGTAGGTCCCTACGGCACCATTACGGAGCGCTACGCGCTGGATTGCGGCGATTCCGCGCCGGGCAGTGCGATCCTCCACTTCGACTTCTATCATGCCGAGCATGTCGAGAGGCTGGCCGCCGGCAAGTTCGGAATCGACCCGAACTGATTGGCCCCGGCCCCGGCGCACCCTAGGAAACCGCGATGCGAACCTGGCTCCGCCGCCTCGGCACCCTCCTCCTCTTCCTCGTGGTCGGACTGTGCCTCGCGCCGTCGCTGATCCCGCCTTTTCTCGATCGAATCTATTATGAAGGCCCCACGTCCGGCCATTTCGACGGCGAGCGCTTCTTCAATCCGGGCCCTGCGAGCGCCGGCCCCCATGGCGGCCCGGCCCGCTTCCTTAACCGCTTCATCGGCTCCAACGAGCGCGCGCAATGGCCGGAGCGGGTGCCGGTCGCTCCGACCGTTCCGCCGCGCCGGGTCGAGGGCACGAAGATGCTCGTCACCTGGATCGGCCACGCAACCGTGCTGGTCCAGACCGCCGGACTCAACATCCTCACCGACCCGATCTGGTCGGAACGGGCCTCGCCTTTCTCCTTCGCCGGCCCCAGGCGGGTCCGGGCGCCCGGAATCCGCTTCGAGGACCTCCCGAAAATCGATCTCGTCCTCGTCAGCCACAATCATTACGACCATCTGGACCTTCCGACCCTGAAGCGTCTGTGGGAGCGGGATCGTCCCACAATCGTCACCAGCCTCGGCAACGACACGATCCTCAAGGGCGAAGGCATCGGCTCGATCGCCCTCGACTGGGGCGGCGGCTATTCGGCCACCCCGCTCTGCCCTCCGGAATCTCCGTGCGGCGAGATCGACGTCCGGGTGGAGCGCAACCACCATTGGAGTTCGCGCTGGGGCGCCGACCGCAACCGGGCGCTCTGGTCCGCCTTCACAATCCAACTGCCCGGCGGCAACATCTTCTTCGCCGGCGACACCGGCTATGGCGACGGCAGCTGGGCCGCCGAGGCCGCGCGCCGCGGCCCGATCCGGCTCGCCATCCTGCCCATCGGCGCCTACGAGCCGCGCGACGTCATGCAGTCCAACCATGTCGACCCGGACGAGGCGGTGCGGATCCTGGAGACGCTGAAGGCGAAAACGGCGCTTGCTGTGCACTGGGGCACCTTCCAGCTCACCTTCGAGAGCGTGAACGATCCGCTCCGGCGCCTGGCGGCGGCTCGAAAGGCGCGCGGGATCGCGGCGGAAAGGTTCGTGACGACGGAGGCAGGACGGACGTTCGGAATCCCCTGATTTCTCCCGGATCTCGCGGGGAGGATCGGGCGAGCCGCCCGATCAGCGCTTCCGCCGCCGCCGGATTGCGCTGCTTCGCCCCGGACGTGAAGAAGATGTAGGTCTCCCCCGCCCGCGGCTTCGGCGGCTCGGCGGCATAGGCGAAGCCTTCCGGGCTCTCGCCCCGCGACCAGGCCTTCGCCAACCTCAGTCCGCCGGTCGAGCTCGGCCGGCCCATAGCCCGTCGCCACCCCCTCCCGGCTGCGATGAAGCCGGGCGTAAACGAAGCCGCCCGACAGGTCCGGGATACAGGAAAATTCGTCGGAATCGGCGAAGATGATCGCCGCCCCGGCCGCCCGCACCATCGCCACGAAGGCGGGGTCGCGGAAGCTTTCGTGCCTCGGCTCCACGGCGTGGCGCAGCGGCACGCCGCCCGCCTGGCGCGGCAAAAGCTCCAGGAAGGCCCGGAAATCGTCGGGCTCGAACCGCCTGGTCGCCATGAACCGCCACAAAATCGGGCCGAGCTTGTCGGCGGTCACGGCCAGCAGGTCGAGCCGTTATCTCCCGGTGAAGGCGGGGGGTTGGCACGACCGGACGCTTTGATCTAGGTTGCCGCTGGGGAGGCGAAACGATGCAGGACATGATCAACGACGGCTTGACCATCCTGATCGTCTGCCTGGTCATCGCCGTCGTCGCCACCGCCCTCATCGTCCTTCGTCCATGGAAGCGCCGGCAGCGCCAACGCAAGCGGCACAGCCATCGGCCCAGGATCGACCTGTTCAAGGACGACCCGTCGGAGCCCGTCGCGAAGACCGATGCATAAATCGGAAGTTATTGCATAATTATGCATTAGGGCGCATTGCTCCCTCCCATGATTCGCGTCGCCATCCTTGGAGCTTCGGGCTTTGTCGGCGCGGAGCTGTTGAGGCTCTGCGCCCAGCATCCCCAGCTGAGCCCGGCGAAGCTGTTCGGAAGCAGCCGGGCCGGGGAGATGACGGCCGAAATCCACCCTCACCTCGCGCTCGCTTATCCCGACATGCCAGTGAATATTTATGCAGAGGATGCGCTTGACGAGGGCGTCGATCTCGTCTTCGCCGCCCTCCCCCACGGCCATTCGCAGGGCATCGCCCGCGAAATCGTCGCCCGCTCCATCCCCTTCGTCGATCTCGGGGCCGATTTCCGCCTGGAGAGCGCCGAAGATTACCGGCTCTGGTACCGGGAGCCGCATGGCGCCGCAGAGCTTATCGGCCGGTTCGTCTACGGTATCCCCGAGCTTCACCGCCGGTCCATCGCCGGTTCGACGACGGTGGCCGCCGCCGGATGCTACGCCACCGCGGCGATCCTGGCGTGCAAGCCGCTCATGGACCTGGTCGAGCCCGGCAGCCTTGTCGTCGATGCTGCGTCCGGGGTCAGCGGGGCCGGCAAGGCGCTGAAGGAGGAAAGTCATTTCAACAGCGTCGACGAAAGCCTCTCCGCCTACGGCCTTCTCACCCACCGCCATACCGCCGAAATGGAGATGGCGCTGGGCGGCAGCCTGCTTTTCACCCCCCATCTCGCGCCTATGAACCGGGGCATCCTCGCCACCTGCCACGCCGTCGCCAAGGGCCCCTGCGACCCGCTCGCCGCGCTTCGCGAAGCCTATGCCGGCGAGCCCTTCATCCACGTTTCCGAACGCCCCCCGGCGACGAAATGGACCCTGGGCTCCAACGCCGTCCACCTCACCGCCCGCTACGACGAGCGCACCGGCCGGGTGCTGGCCATCGCGGCACTCGACAATCTCGTCAAAGGCGCGGCCGGACAGATGATCCAATGCGCCAACCTCATGCTCGGCCTGGAAGAAACGGCCGGCCTGCCCGTAGCCGGAGTGTTTCCATGAGCGTCACCGCCGCTTTGGGCTTCGTCGCGGCCGGCTGCCATGCCGGGATCAAGCGCCGGCGCTTCGACATGGCCCTGGTCGCCACCGAGGACCGCCAGCCGGTCGCGGCGGCGGCTGTGTTCACCCGCAACAGGTTCGTCGCGCCTCCGGTGGTCCTCTCCCGCCGCTTGCTCGCCGGGAATGGCGGCCGGGCCGCCGCGATCATCGTAAATTCCGGCAATGCCAATGCCGGGACCGGCGCCGCCGGGCTCGCCGATGCCGAGGCGATGGCGGCGGCGGCGGCCGAGGCGCTCGACATTTCGGCCCGGGACGTCCTGGTCTGCTCGACCGGGATCATCGGAACGCCCCTGCCGATGGAGATCATCCTGGCCGGCACTCCGAAGCTCGCGAAGAAGCTGTCCGCCGGCGGGGCGAATGACGCGGCGCGCGGTATCCTGACCACCGACCACCAGGCCAAGGAAGCGCTGGTGAAGGGCTCGACCTTCACTGTGGGCGGAATGGCCAAGGGCTGCGGGATGATCGCTCCCGACATGGCTACGATGCTCGCCTTCCTGACCACCGACGCGGACGTCTCGGCGGAGGAGATGACGAAGATCCTTCGCGACGCATCGGATCGGACCTTCAACACCCTCAATGTCGACGGCGCCACCTCGACCAACGACACCGCGATCCTTCTCGCCTCGGCCCGGCGGGGCCGGCCGGACATGGGCGAGTTCGCCGACGCGGTCCACAAAGCCTGCGAAGAGCTGACGCTGCAAATGGCCCGCGACGCCGAAGGGATGACCAAGATGGTGGCTCTCACCGTCACCGGCGCCGCCTCCGACGCCGAGGCCCGGATCGCCGCCAAGCGGATCGCCGAGAACAATCTCGTCAAGTGCAGCTGGTATGGCGGCGACCCTTATTGGGGCCGGCTGCTGGCGGCCGCGGGGTCGGCCGGGATCGCCTTCGAGTCGGAAAAGGCGATCGTCGCTTATGGCGGGACGATCGTGTCGACGGGGGGTACCAACGCCGACCATGATGCGGAAGCGGTCGCGGCCCACATGAAAGGCGAGCGGATCGAGATCGAGGTCGCCCTCGGACTCGGCTCGGGCCGGGCGCAGGTGATCGGCATCGACCTCGGCCCCGGCTACATCAAAGAGAATTCGAGGACGTCATGAGGTCCCCCACCGAGACCGCCTCCATCCTCGTCCAGGCCCTGCCCTACATCCAGCGCTTCCACGGCCGCTCGGTGGTCGTGAAGCTGGGCGGGGCGGCGATCGACGAGGCGCTCGACCGGGCGCTGGCGCAGGACGTGCTCCTGCTGAGAAGCGTCGGGGTTCGCTGCGTCCTCGTCCATGGCGGCGGGCCGCAGGTGGACAAGATGATGCGGCGGGTCGGCAAGGAGCCGGAGTTTCGGGACGGCCTGAGGGTGACCGACTCCGAGACTCTCGAGATCGTCCGGATGGTGCTGGTCGGAAAGATCAACCGCGACCTCGTCGCAACGATCAACCGCGAGGCTCTCGAGGAGCCGGTCGCGGTCGGCGTGTCGGGCGAGGATGCGGGGCTTCTCACCGTCACTCCGCGCGACCCGGCATTGGGCTTTGTCGGCGACGTCAGCCGGGTCCGGGCGTCGGTGCTCGAGCGACTGCTCGACGAGGGGCTCAGCCCGGTGGTCTCGACGATCGGCGCCGACGAGACCGGCCAGCCCTTCAACGTCAACGCCGACGAAGCGGCGCGGGCGATCGCGGTGGCGATGAAGGCCGAGAAGATCGTCTATCTGACCGCGGCGCCGGGGCTTTTGGAGGACGTGAACGACGAGGCCAGCCTGGTGCCCCGCCTGACCTCGGCCGAGCTTCGCGGGCGGATCGAGCATGACAGCGTCAGCGCGGGGATGATCCCGAAGCTGCGCGCCTGCGCCGACGCGGTGGACGCCGGGGTCGGCACCGCGCACATCATCGACGGCCGGGTTCCGCACGCGTTGCTGATCGAGCTTCTCACCGACGAAGGAATCGGGACCATGGTCAAGAGCGAGAAGAGCTGGTGACCAATCTCCTCACCGTCGCCGGTCTCGGCCGCCAGGGCCTGGACGAGATCCTCGCTCTGTCCGAGCTTCCCGACCTCGCCCTGCCGCTTGCCGGCAGGGGCGTGGCCTTGCTGTTCCAGAAGCCCTCGGCCCGCACCCGCAACTCGATGGAGATCGCCGTCGTCCAGCTCGGCGGCCATCCGGTCTACATCCAGAAGGACGAGGTCGGCCTCGGCACGCGCGAGAGTCCGGAGGACGTGGCCCGGACGCTCGCCTGCTACCATTCGGTGATCGCGGCCCGGGTGATGGATCATGAAGATCTCGAGGCGATGGCCGCGGCGACGGAAAAGCCCTTGCTCAACATGCTCTCCGACCGCGCTCATCCACTTCAGGCGCTGGCGGACCTGCTGACGGTCAGGCAGCTACTCGGCCGGCTCGACGGTGCCCGGATCGCCTATGTCGGCGACGGCGACAACAATGTCTGCCGCTCCCTCGCCGAAGCCTGCTCGCTGCTCGGGGTGGAGCTTCGGATCGCAAGCCCGGACGGCTATGCGCTCGAGGAGGCGCATGAGCATGTGACCCGGCTTGACGACCCGGCGGAAGCGGTCGAGGGCGCCGACATCGTCTATACCGACGTCTGGGTCTCGATGGGTCAGGACGAGGAGATGGAGGCTCGGGCCGAAGCGTTCGAATCCTACCGGGTCGACGAAGCGCTGATGGCGCGCTGCCCGGACGCACGCTTCCTCCATTGCCTCCCCGCCCGCCGCGGCGAGGAGGTGAGCGCCGGAGTGATCGACGGCCCGGCAAGCGCGGTCTGGCTCCAGGCCGAAAACCGGATGCACACGGCGCGCGGCGCCCTGGCCTGGCTGATGGGGGTGAGGCCGTGAGCGCTGTCGTCATCCCAGCGGGTGAAAGGCACCTGCGTTCTTCGCCCCCGGGGGCCCCAGCCTTCGCTGGGGCGACGACGCCATGACCGACGCCCGCCTTCGCCGGCAGAAGGCGATCGCCGACCTCATCGGCTCCGAGCCGCTCGGAAGCCAGGAGGAGGTGACTGCTCGGCTGGGGGCGATCGGATTCCCGGTCACCCAGGCGACTGTGTCGCGCGACCTCGACCAGATGGGCGCGGTCAAGGTGAAGCGCGGCGGAGCGCTCAGCTACGCGCTTCCAGGCCAGATCGGCGACAATGACTGGGCGGCCGCCCGCCTCCAGCGAATCTTCGCGGAATGGGTCCTGTCGATCGAAGCGGCCGGAAACCTGCTCGTCATTCGAACCCCGCCCGGCTCCGCCCATCTCGTCGGCCTCGCGCTCGACCAGGCCAGGCTCGACGAAGTCGCGGGCACCATCTCCGGCGACGACACCTTGTTCGTGGCTCTGAAGGACGGCGTCCAACCGGGCATAATGGCAAACCGCTTCGGCAAGCTTTCACAGGAACCCTCATGAACCTCCCCGCCCCCAGGAAGGTCGTGCTCGCTTATTCGGGCGGGCTCGACACCTCGATCATCCTCAAATGGCTTCAGACCGAATATCGCGCCGAGGTCGTCACCTTCACCGCCGATCTCGGCCAGGGCGAGGAGGTCGAGCCGGCGCGGGCCAAGGCGGAGCTGCTCGGGATCAGGCCTGAGAACATCTTCATCGAGGATCTGCGCGAAGAGTTCGTGGCCGACTACGTCTTCCCGATGTTCCGGGCCAACACGGTCTATGAGGGCCAATATCTGCTCGGCACCTCGATCGCCCGGCCGCTCATCGCCAAGCGCCAGATCGAGATCGCCCGAGCCGTCGGCGCCGACGCGGTTTGCCACGGCGCCACCGGCAAGGGGAACGATCAGGTTCGTTTCGAGCTCGGTTATTATGCGCTGGAGCCCGACATCAGGGTGATCGCGCCGTGGCGGGAATGGGATTATGCGAGCCGCGAGCAGCTGATCGACTTCGCCGAGAAACATCAGATCCCGATCAGCAGGGACAGGCGCGGCGAATCGCCCTTCTCGATCGACGCCAACCTCCTCCACTCCTCGTCCGAGGGAAAGGTGCTCGAGGACCCGTCCGTCGAAGCGCCCGAATATGTCCATCAGCGCACCATCTCGCCCGAAGATGCGCCGGACAAGGCGACGGTGATCGAGATCGGCTTCGAATCGGGCGATCCCGTCTCGATCGACGGAGAGGCCTTGTCCCCGGCCGAGTTGCTGACCCGACTCAACCAACTCGGCCACGACAACGGCATCGGCCGGCTCGATCTGGTCGAGAACCGCTTCGTGGGAATGAAGTCGCGCGGGGTCTACGAGACTCCCGGCGGCACCATCCTGCTCGCCGCCCATCGCGGTATCGAATCGATCACGCTCGACGGCGCGGCGGCGCATCTCAAGGACGAGATCATGCCCCGCTACGCCAGCCTCATCTACAACGGCTTCTGGTTCTCGCCCGAGCGCGAGATGCTCCAGGCTTTGATCGACAAGAGCCAGGAGCATGTCACCGGCACCGTTCGGATCAAGCTATACAAGGGCAATTCGACGGTGATCGGCCGGGAGAGCGAGCTCGCCCTCTACGACCAGGATCTCGTCACCTTCGAGGAAGGCTCGTCCAGCTACAGCCAGCGCGACGCGGCGGGCTTCATCCGCCTCAACGCGCTCAGGCTGAGGATCGCGGCGAACCGGGCGCGCAAGGCGGAGCGCTGACCCCGTATTGACTTCACACCATGCCGGTGGGATTTGGCCTGCCGTGGGGGCGTGGCCGGGTGCCGCGCCGAAAGGCACCGGCGAAATCCAAAGCCAGCGCGGTCCGGGCGTAGAGAGCGCCCGGGCCCTCCGTTCGGCGAGAGAAGGAGCGTCCAATGATCACCGCCTTGAATATGACCGTGCCCCTGAAGCAGGACCCGGAATCGCAGGCGAAGCTTCAGAAGCTGAAGGAAATGTTCGCCGACCATATCCAGCCCGAGATCGACAAGGCGCTTCGCAAGTCCAGGATGGTCCACTTCGCGCGCGTGCTGGTCATCCACGACCGGTTCCTGCAGGTGATCACCGAGTTCGACGGCGATCCCGAGGAATATACGGAATTCTTCCGGCGCGAGCTGCCCCACGTCTTCAAGCCGATCTTCGAGCTTGCCGAGGGAGCGCCGCCCTGGGACGAGCTTAACGACCAGGACAGCTTCTTCGAAGCTTCCAAGCATCTCAACGTGAAGGCGCTCGGCCGCTCCGAGGACGGCCGCGAGGAGCAGGGCTGGCTTTTCACCTATTTCCCGAAAACGGTGCGCGAGATCGAGGAATCGCTGGCGGGAAGCGGCGGCGGCGAGAAGCCGGCGGGGGGTGACGCACCGGCGGCGCCGGCCCCGACGGCAGGCGGCGCTCATGCCGCGGCGCTCCATGCCGCGGCGGCGGCTCTCAGCGCTGCCGCGGCCGCACTGACCGCTGCTGCGGGGGGTCCTGCGCCGCAAGAGTGACATGATCGCTAATCCCTCTCCCCGGCGGGGAGAGGGAAGTGAAGGAGCGGAACCAGGCCATGAGCGTCGACACCGGCGATATCCAGGGAATGGTGCTCGGCAACATCGCCGGCTACCGGCTGGTCCGGCACCTCATCTTCTCGGCCCCCGACGCCGCGTCGCTTCGGCGGTTCGTCAACGAGATCAGGCCGCTCATCCTGTTCGGAACCAACCAGCCGACGACCGCGCACGGCTGGGTCGCCAATATCAGCTTCGCTTCCGGGGCGATGGCGCAGCTGCTTGCGCCGGAAACCTATTGCAAGCTCGAGAGCGCATTCCGGTCCCCGCCCGACGCAGAGCGGATCGGCGATGTCGGAGCGAGCGGTCCTTCCGGATGGTGGGAAGGCCAGTTTCGCGGCGACGAGGTAAGCTGCTTCGTCCATCTCCACGCGGTCGGCGAGGCTCAGCTCGAATCGGCGACCGCCGAGATCCTCGAGGAAGCGGCGGCGGCCGGCGTCCGCGAGAAGATCCCGCGGGCGTCCGGCGGGCGGCTCGACGGGGCATTCCTCGGCTCAGGGCCGGCCGGCAAGGGGGCGAGGGTCCATTTCGGCTATGTCGACGGCCTTTCGAGCAGCAAGATCGCCTGGGACGGGGCGCCGGGCCCCGAGCGGCCGGTCGATCCCCGCTCGGTCGTGATCGGCCATTATGACGATCATTTCCCCTGCGCCCCGGCCCGCGATCCCGCCGCCTCCGTGCTTCGCAATTCCTCCTATCTGGTCTTCCGCTGGATCTACCAGGACGTCGCCGTCTTCGAGCGCTTCCTGACCCGGAAGGCGCCGCCGCTCTTCCCGAATCTGCCCCCGGCCGAGGCTCGCGAGCTTCTCGCGGCCAAGATCATGGGCCGCTGGCGCGACGGCACCCCGCTCTGCCTCTCGCCCGATTCGCCCGATCCGGGCCGATGCGAGGAAGGCTTCGCGTTCGGCGAGGATTTGCAGGGCATGGCCTGCCCGGTCTCCTCGCACGTCCGGGTGATGAACCCGCGCGACCAGGAGCTTTCGGGAATGGCGGCGACGACCGGAGTTCCCCAGATCATCCGGCGCGGAATGCCCTATGGGACCGAGCTCAACGGCGACAAGGACGACGGAGTCGACCGCGGCATATTGGGAATCTTCGTCTGCGCGTCGATCCGCGAGCAGTTCATGCGCCTCGCCGCTTGGGGCCAGCGCAACAATTTCAGCGACTCCTTCCCCGCCCACGGGCGCGACCAGGACGCACTGACCGGCAACCGGGCGGTGCCCGGGGCGACCCGGGCGTTCCGGATCCCGAAGGGGCCGGCCGGGGGAGGGGTCGCGACGGACCTCCCGGACTTCATCCGGACCAAGGCGACCCAATATCTGCTGATGCCGAGCGGACAGACCCTGTCGAAGCTGGTGCCCTTCTGACAAGCCCCTCTCCCCTGCAGGGAGAGGGATTTGGGGTTTATGGCTCCAAGGCCTTCTTCGCTTTCTTGACCTGCTCCCTCACCCGCTCCGGCGCGCTGCCGCCGTAGCTGGTCCGGCTCCGGACCGAGGCGTCGACGGTGAGGACGGAATAGACCCGCTCGTCGATCCGGGAATCGACCGCCTTCAGCGCCTCCGGCTCGAGCTCGCCCAGCCCCACCCCCGCCTCCTCCGCCGCCTGCACCGCCCGACCGACGATATGGTGAGCCTCGCGAAACGGCACTCCCGCCTCCCGCACCAGCCAGTCGGCGAGGTCGGTGGCGGTGGCGAAGCCGGCTTCGGCGGCGGCGCGCATTCGCCCGGAATCGAACCGGGTCGATTCGACCATCCCCGCCAGCGCCTGGAGCGAGAGGAGGAGCAAATCGTGCGCCTCGAAGACCGGCGGCTTGTCGTCCTGCATGTCCTTGGAATAGGCCAGAGGGAGGCCCTTCATCGTCATGACGAGTGC
Organism: Sphingomonadales bacterium; assembly: GCA_038257735.1. GTDB lineage: Bacteria > Pseudomonadota > Alphaproteobacteria > Sphingomonadales > Sphingomonadaceae > Allosphingosinicella. The sequence continues at coordinate 109,579 of JBBSIZ010000003.1, forward strand.
GACCATCGCCCCGGCGATTCGCCCCGAATGACCCCGAACCAGCTCGGCCGCGTCGGGGTTGCGCTTCTGCGGCATGATCGAGGAGCCGGTGCTGAAAGAATCGGGCAGGATCGCGAAGCCGAAGGGCTGGCTCGCCCAGATGATCAGTTCCTCTGCGAGACGCGAAAGGTGGAGCGCGCATTGGGTGGCGGCCATCAAATAATCGAGCGCGAAGTCGCGGTCCGAGACGGCGTCGAGAGAGTTGGCGCAGGGCCGGTCGAAGCCCAAGGCGGCGGCGGTGGCGTCGCGGTCGATCGGGAAGCCGGTTCCGGCGAGCGCCGCGGCGCCGAGCGGGCATTCGTTGAGCCGCTCGCGGGCCGCGGCGAAGCGCGAGCGGTCGCGCTCCAGCATCTCGTAATAGGCCATGAAATGGTGGCCGAGAGTGACGGGCTGGGCCGACTGGAGGTGGGTGAAGCCGGGCATGACCGTCTCCGAATGCTCACCCGCTCGGGCGGCCAGCACGCGCTGAAAGGCGGCGAGCCCGGCTTCAATATCGTCCACCGCGCCCCGGACCCAGAGCCGGAAGTCGGTGGCGACCTGGTCGTTGCGCGAGCGGGCGGTATGGAGCCTCCCGGCGGTGGGCCCGATCAATTCGGCCAGCCGCGCCTCGACATGCATGTGGATGTCCTCGAGCGCCGGATCCTCGTAAACGCCCATTCGGGCATATTCGTCCTCGATCCGCTCGAGCCCCTCGGCGATTGCGGAGGCGTCGGCTTCCGGGATGATCCCCTGGGTCTCGAGCATCGCGACATGGGCGAGAGAGGCGGCGATGTCCTCGCGCCACAGCCTCTTGTCGAAGCCGATCGAAGCGTTGATCTCGCGCATCAGGGCCGCCGGCCCGCCGGCGAAGCGGCCGCCCCACATCAGGTTGGAGCCTGGCTTGTCGTCGGCGATGGCGGATCTCCTCTGGTTGATCGCTGGATAGGGCAAACGCAGTGGGAGATGAAACCCCTCTCCCGTCCTTCACGGGAGAGGAGGGGCCCGCCGCGAAGCGGTGGGAGGTGACGGTCTGTACACCGGAGTCAGAAAAGACCCTCACCCCCCAAGCCTCCGGCTTGGGTCCCCCCTCTCCCGCGGAAAGCGGGAGAGGATGTGGGTGGCCGACTCTTCCCGCCCCGGCTAAGCGCGGCTCATGCGTCAGGCCACCGGGACCCTCGAATTCCACACCGCCCGCCAGGGGCTGCTCGAAATCACCCGCGAGGTCGCGTCCTGGACTTGCGCTCAAGGCATGACCGAGGGCCTGCTCACCATCTTCCTGCGCCACACCTCCGCCTCCCTGCTCATCCAGGAGAATGCCTCCCCCGACGCTCGCGCCGACATCGAAGCCTGGGTCGCCCGTCTCGCCCCGGAGGACCCTTCCGCCTACGCACATAGCGACGAGGGCCCGGACGACATGCCGGCCCACCTGCGCACCATCCTGACCCAGGTCCAGCTCTCCGTTCCGCTCCTGAACGGCCGGCTCGCCCTCGGCACCTGGCAGGGCATCTATCTGTTCGAGCACCGCCGGCGACCGCACCGGCGCAGCCTCGCACTGCACCTGATCGGGGACTGAGGCGATGAGCCTGGAATCCGTCCGCGCCTGGCTCGCCGACCATGCGCCGGAGCTGCCGCTGATCGAGGTAGCGGAGAGCACGGCGACGGTCGAGGCGGCGGCCCGAGCGCTCGGAGTCGAGCCGGGGCGGATCGCAAAGACCCTGGCGGTTCGGGTGGGCGGCGCCGTCTTCCTGCTCGTCGCGCGCGGCGATGCGCGGCTCGACAATATGAAGAGCAAGGCCGAGCTGGGGGCGAGACCTCGGATGCTCGGACCGGAAGAGACGCTGGCCCTGACCGGCCATCCGGTCGGCGGGGTCTGCCCGTTCGGCCTGGCGACGAAGCTCCCAGTATATTGCGACGTCTCGCTGAAGTCATTCGACCTCGTCTATCCGGCGGCGGGCTCGCTAAACAGCTCGGTCGAGGTGAGCCCGGAGCGGCTGTTCGAGCTGGTGGGCGAGCGCTGGGTGGATATATGCCGGCTTCCGTCCATTGATCCTGCGGGCGAAGGGCCCCTATGATCGGCCGATGAAGCGCCTCCTGTCCCTACTGCTCGCCCCGCTCCCGCTCGCCGCCTGCGCGGGCGGCGAGGCCGGGCCGGCGGCGGCGGTGCCTGCGCCGGTCGCGGCGGGCTGGCGGACGATCGCGACCGACCATGACCTCGATCGGGCGCGCAAATGGCGGACGGCCTGGGTCCGGGCGGTCACACAGGCTCGGGCCGGCGGCCATATGGCGGAAATCGCAGGGGAAGGAATCCTGCTCGAACCAGACGCGGCGCTTCGCGCAGCCGCACCGCCGGCCGGGGACTATCGCTGCCGGGTCGTGAAGGTCGGCGCCAAGAGCGAAGGGCTTCTCGATTATGTCGCCTACCCTTTTTTCGACTGCCGGATCTCGGCCGGGGCGGGAGCGATGGACTTCGTCAAGCTGACCGGCTCGCAGCGGCCGGTGGGGCGGCTGTTCCCCGACGGCGACCGGCGGCTCGTCTTCCTCGGCACGCTCCAGCTCGGCGACGAGCGCGGAGTCCTTCGCTACGGCCACGACCGGCAGCGCGATATGATCGGCCTGCTCGAGCGGATCGGCGAGCGCCGCTGGCGACTCGCTTTCCCCAATCCGGCCTTCGAATCCATGCTCGACATACTCGAGCTCGTGCCCAAGGAATGATGTGATGAAACGCCTGCTCCTGCTGCCGCTCCTCGCTTTCGCCGCTCCGGCCGCCGCCGATCCGCTCGCCGACCAGGTGAAGCAGGATCTGCCGGCGCTGATGACACTCTATCGCGAACTCCACGCCAATCCCGAGCTGTCGATGCAGGAAGTGAAGACCTCGGCGAGGCTTGCCGCGGAAGCGAAGAAGCTGGGCTTCGAGGTCACCACCGGAATCGGCAAGACCGGGGTTGTGGCGTTTATGAAGAACGGCCCCGGCCCGGTGCTTTTGATGCGCGCCGACATGGACGCTTTGCCGGTGGTCGAGCAGACCGGTCTGCCCTTCGCGAGCAAGGTCAAGGCGACCAGCGTCTCCGGCACCGAGAGCGGAGTCATGCACGCCTGCGGGCACGACACCCATATGGCCGGCTGGGTCGGCACCGCCAGGCGGATGGCGGCGACGAAGGGGCAATGGTCGGGCACCCTGGTGATGATCCTCCAGCCGGCCGAGGAGACCGGCGAGGGCGCCAAGGCGATGCTCGACGACGGCCTGTTCACCCGCTTTCCCAAGCCGACCCATGCTTTGGCCTGGCACGACAGCGCCTCGCTTCCGGCGGGCGTGATCGGGATCACCGTCGGCCCGGCCTTCGCCAATGTCGACAGCGTCGACATCGCCGTGAAGGGCGTCGGCGGCCACGGCGCGGTGCCCCAGAACACGCGCGACCCGATCGTGCTCGCCAGCCGGATCGTCGGCACCCTGCAGACTCTGGTCAGCCGCGAGCTCGATCCTCAGGACGCGGCGGTGGTGACGGTGGGAAGCTTCCAAGGCGGGACCAAGCACAACATCATCTCGGACCAGGCGACCCTGCTCCTGACCGTCCGAAGCTACAACCAGAAGACCCGGCAGGCATTGCTCGACGGAATCCGGCGGATCGCGCGCGGCGAGGCGATCGCGGCCGGGATGCCGGAGGACAAGATGCCCGTGGTGACGATCCGCGAGGGCGAGTTCACCCCGGCCGCGATCAATACGGAGAAATTGAGCGCCGACACCGCCGCTCTGTTCCGGCAACGCTTCGGGGCGGAGCGGGTCCGGACGGTGCCGCCGCCGATGGTCGGCGAGGATTTCGGCCGCTACCATCTCGCCGACAGGAATATCGAGAGCCTGATCTTCTGGGTCGGCGGAGTCCCCCAGGCCAAATGGGACGCCTCCGGCGGCGACACCTCGAAGCTCCCCTCGCTCCACAGCCCGTTCTGGGCGCCGGAGGCCGAGACGGTGATCGCGACCGGGATCGAGGCGATGGTGACCGGCGCGATGGGGGTGCTCGGGAAATAGTCGTCATCCCGGCGAAAACCGGGACCGGGCCGCAACCCCCGCCGAGCATCGCCCTGAGTCCCGTCCTTCACCTGACGCAATACGAACACTCCCCAGGCTGGGCCACCGCCGTCAGCAGTGCTCGGGCTAGCGCCCAGTCCTTTCACATGCCGACATATTGCCTCAAATAATTAGCTCGCTGATTAACCTGTCGGCTATCGCAAGCCAAGCGGGCTGCCTCCCGAAGAGTCGCGTCCGTCGATGTCGCTCCCGCTTCTATAACACAATCGGCATTTTTCTTTAGTTTCCAAGCTTGCTGTATGTCGGCGAGATTCTTTCTGGTGTCGTCCGAAATCTGACTCCAAACGGCGTTGATCGACTGACTGGCCAATTTGTTCTCCGCCTGCACCTGCATGAGTTGCGCGGATTTCTGATTGTTTTCGGCCGCCTGTTGCTCCGCCAAAGCGGCTTCCTCCGCGCGGCGCTGCTCCGCCGCGGCCTGCTCTGCTGCCATCTGGGCGGACTCGATTTCCGACCGCAGGAGATGCGACGCCAGAACCTCGCCGAAAAACGTGAAAGTGGCCTCGCCGTCTTCGATTTCCGCGTAGACCTTTTCCCCGTCGTCGGTCGGCTGCACATTGAAATCGACGTCGGATGTGAAGGAATTCGCATTCCGCTCCACATCCTGCCGATCAGCAAGATTGTTGATGGTATCCATTCCACCCTTCTCACGGGCTGTTTCCGCATCGCTCAACACCGCGTCTGGGAGGGCAATCTTCAAGCGTCCTGTGCAGAATCGCTTCGTGCTGTTAGGGTCGCTCTTGGTGGTTCGGATGTCCTCGAATGACAAGGCGAGCTGACCGATCGTGGCGCGCACCTTTGACTTGCTGACACGGCGTTCTCCATTTTCGCCCTTAACTCTCTCCATAACGGACTTTTCTATCTGCTCCTTGATCACCGTAATCGCAGTGTCTTTCGCGCTCACGCCTGAGCAGTCCTCGGCTTTTGCCCCGCAAGCCGCCAAGCTAAGGCTCGCGATTACAAGCAATATGATTCGATTTAACATAAGCCCCCCTATGAATATTAGGATGCTATCATCTAGGAATGGAAGTTCAAGTCGCTTTCGGCGTGAACCGGGACCAGCCTCGGTTCGATCGCATTGCTCAACTGTCCTGACTATCAACGTGCTCGGTCGGCGCTCGCCACAGTCATGCTCGTGATCGAAATGATGCAGAACAGGTCGCCCCAATCGGCGCTCGGCCTTCGAACGCTACGGAATAAATGAGCGACAGGCTTGTCGCGAGAGGGGTTGGCTAAGAAACAGTCCCGGCATTTCTGCGTCGAGCCAATGCGATCGGGCCGAGCGAATTCAGCGCGGCGTTGCTCACGCCACGGTCCGCCCATCGAAGGCTGGGGCCCGTCTTGAGTTCTCCATAGAACCGGCGAAAACACGGATACCGGCCTTCGCCGGCATGTAAGGGACCGCTCGAGTTGAAGCGGCGAGGCTAGACGCCGTCCAAAATATTTTCGATCGCCCGTTCGACATGCTCGATGTCGGCCATTCCGTCGACCCGGCGGACGAGGTCGCGGGTCTCGTAATAAGGGAGGATGGGCGCGGTCTTGGCGCGATATTCGGCGAGGCGGGTTCTCACCGTCTCCTCATTGTCGTCGGGGCGGCGCTTGAACTGATCCGAGCCGCAAACGTCGCATAAAGTGGCGATCTTCGGCAATTTATAGCGATCGTGATACCCTTCGCCGCATTTGGCGCAGGAGAAGCGGCCGGTGATCCGGTCGACGAGGGCGTCGGCGTCGACCAGGAGCTCGATGACGTGATCGAGCTTCATCCCGCGAGTCGCGAGCAGTGCGTCGAGCGAGACGGCCTGGGCCTCGGTGCGCGGATAGCCATCGAAGATGAAGCCCGATCCCGAATAAAGCTCCGGCAGGTCGAGCCGGTTGGCGATCAGCTCGTTCACCACCTCGTCGGGGACGAGCTCGCCCGCTTCCATGATCGCCTTTGTCCGAAGTCCGATCGGGCTTCCGCCCTTGATCGCCTCTCGAAGCATGTCGCCGGTCGAGAGCTGGACCAGCCCCCGCTCGGCTATCAGTCGGCCGGCCTGGGTGCCCTTCCCCGCGCCCGGAGGTCCGAGGAGGATGATGTTCACGAGCGAGCGCTCGCCGCGAACGCCGACATCATCGCCCGCGCCCGCCCTTCAGCTTCGCCTTTTTGATGAGGTCGCCATATTGGTGGGCGATGAGGTGGCTCTGGATCTGGGTCACCGTATCCATCGTCACGTTGACGACGATGAGCAGCGACGTGCCTCCAAGATAGAAGGGAATGCCGGCGCGGGCGATGAAGAATTCCGGAACGAGGCAGATGAGAGTCAGATAGGCGGCGCCGACGACGGTGATCCGGGTGAGGACGTAATCGAGATATTCCTCGGTGCGCTTGCCCGGGCGGATTCCTGGGACGAAGCCCCCGTAGCGCTTCAAATTCTCCGCCGTCTCCTCGGGGTTGAACACCACCGCCGTGTAGAAGAAGCAGAAGAAGATGATCCCCGCCGCATAGAGCGCCATGTAGAGCGGCGCGCCGTGCTGGAGGGCGGTGGTGACGGTGATCAATATGTCGCCCCAGGTGCTCTCGCCCGCCGCCCGGTTGCCGGCGAACTGGGCGATGGTGAGCGGCATCAGGAGAAGCGACGAGGCGAAGATCGGCGGAATCACGCCCGCAGTGTTGATCTTGAGCGGGAGATGCGACTTTTCCGCCTGCATCTGGCCGCGGGCGGTCTGGCGCTTGGGATATTGGATCAGCACCCGGCGCTGCGCCCGCTCCATGAAGCAGATGAACAGGATGAGGAGCGCCGCCGCCACGATCACTCCGACGATGATCAGCGGCGACAGGGTTCCGGTGCGGCCGCTCTCGAACACCTGGGCGAGGGTCGTCGGCAGCTGGGCCACGATTCCGGCCATGATGATCAGCGAGACTCCGTTGCCGATTCCGCGGGCCGTGATCTGCTCGCCCAGCCACATCAGGAACATGGTGCCGCCGATCAGCGAGACGACGGTGGTGATCCGGAACATCATGCCCGGATCGAGCACGGCCGAGCCGCTGCCTCCCTGGCCCCAGCCCTCGAGCCCGACCGCGATGAAATAGCCCTGGATGGCGCACAGGAAAACGGTGCCGTAGCGCGTATATTGGTTGATCTTCTTTCGCCCGCTCTCGCCCTCCTTCTTGAGGGCGGCCAGCGCCGGCGACATCGAGGTGGCGAGCTGAACGACGATCGAGGCGGTGATGTAGGGCATGACGCCGAGCGCGATCAGGCTCATCCGCTCTAGGCTGCCGCCCGAGAACATGTTGAAGAAATCGAGCACCCCGCCGCGGGTGGTGTCGAACAGGTTGGAAAGCGCTCGCGGATCGATTCCGGGCAGCGGAATGAAGCTCAGCAGCCGGAAGATGATGAGCGCCCCGAGGGTGAACCAGAGCCGCTTCTTGAGGTCCGTGGCCTTGGCGAAGCTGGCCAGGCTGAGATTGGAAGCCATCTGTTCGGCTGCGGATGCCATGTTGGTTCGATCCCTTAGAAGCTCGGGTTCATATAGGATTCTGAACCGTCATTGCGAGGAGCGAAGCGACGAAGCAATTCAGCTTGGCTGCCTGAGCCGCTGGATTGCTTCGCTCCGCTCGCAATGACGGGATTATGCGTTGCTCCGCTTCTTGACGCTGTTCTTCTTCGCGGCGGCCTTTTCGGAAGCTGGGACGACCTCGATCAGGTCGATCGAGCCGCCGGCATCCTCGACCGCCTTGCGGGCGCCGGCGGAAGCTCCGGCGACCCGGAAGGCGAGCTTCGCGGTGAGGCTGCCCTTGCCGAGCAGCCTGATGCCGTCCTTGCCGCCGCGCGACAGGCCGGCGGCACGGAGCGCGGCCTGGTCGATCGTTCCGTCGGCCGGGAGCGTTCCGGCGTCGAGCGCCTTCTGGACCATGCCCACGTTCACCTCGGCATAATCCTTGGCGAAGATATTGTTGAAGCCGCGCTTCGGCAGCCTCATGTGGAGCGGCATCTGGCCGCCCTCGAAGCCGAACACCGAAACGCCCGAGCGCGACTTGGCGCCCTTCTGGCCACGGCCGGCGGTCTTGCCGAGGCCGGAACCGATTCCGCGGCCGACCCGGACCCGCGACTTGCGGGCGCCCTTATTGTCTCTGAGATCGTTGAGTTTCATGTCGTTGCACTCGCTTTCGCTTTGGTCGCGCTCTTTAAAGCCCCTCCCCTGAAGGGGCGGGGCTAGAGGATCACTCTCCCACCGTCACCATATGCTGCACCTTGCGGATCATTCCGCGCACCTCGGGGGTGTCGGTCAGCTCCACGGTGCGATGCATCTTGTTCAGGCCCAGCCCGATAAGCGTCCTGCGCTGGTCGGGCGTGCGGCGGATCGGAGATCCGGTCTGCGTCAGCTTGATCGTGGCCATCATATCACTCCGTCACCATCTCGGCCTCGGCCGACGCCTCGGCGCCGGTCAGGCCTTCGCGGCGCGCCATCAGGTCGGTGACCTTGCGACCGCGGCGCTGGGCCACCGCTTTGGGGCTGGTCTGCTCTTTCAAGGCCTCGAAGGTCGCCCGGACCATGTTGTAGGGATTGGACGTGCCGATCGACTTGGTCACCACGTCGGCGACCCCAAGGCTCTCGAACACGGCGCGCATCGGGCCGCCGGCGATGATTCCGGTTCCGGCCGGGGCCGATCGGACATAGACCCGCCCGGCGCCGAAATGGCCTAGGCCGTCATGGTGAAGGGTCCGGCCCTCGCGAAGCGGCACCCGGACCATGGCCTTCTTCGCCGCGGCCGTCGCCTTGGAAATCGCCTCGGGCACCTCGCGGGCCTTGCCGTGGCCGAAGCCGGAGCGGCCCTTGCCGTCGCCGACCACGACCAGGGCCGCGAAGCCGAAGCGCTTGCCGCCCTTCACGGTCTTGGAAACGCGGTTGATGTGGACGAGCTTTTCGATCAGCTCCTCGCCGCCGTCGTCGTCGCGATTGCCGCCGCGTCCGCCGCGCTCGTCGCGCCGGCCACGGCCGCCGCGATCGTTGCCGCCACGTCCGCCGCCGCCGCCACGACCGCCGCCGCCGCGACCGCCGCCGCCGCCGCCGCGCGGGCCGCGACCCTCGGTGCGGGTTTCGACGGCGGGAGCGGCCTCGGCCGGGGCCGGAGCAGCCTCGGTCGGGACCGGAGCGGCCTCGGGAGCCGTCGCAACGGCGCCCGGCTGGACCTCGGTGCCTTCGATATTGTTCTCGTCAGCCATTTAGAACTCCAATCCGCCTTCGCGGGCGGCATCGGCCAGCGCTTTCACTCGGCCGTGAAACAGGAAACCGCCGCGGTCGAAGACCACGCGGGTGACGCCCGCCGCCTTGGCGCGCTCGGCGACACGCTTGCCGACCTCCTGAGCGCCCGAGACGGTGGCTCCGGTCGAGCCGCGCGCCTCCTTCTCGAGAGTCGAGGCGGAAGCGACGGTGCGGCCTTCGGCGTCGTCGATGATCTGGGCGTAGATGTGGCGCCCGGAGCGGTGGATGGACAGCCGCGCGCGGGTGCCCGCGCGCTTGCGGAGCGACGTGCGGACGCGCTGACGGCGCCGTTCGAAGAGGGTGAGTTTCGCCATGGCTACTTCTTCTTGCCTTCTTTGCGGAAGATATATTCGCCGCGATACTTGATGCCCTTGCCCTTATAGGGCTCCGGCTTGCGCCACTGGCGGATCTCTGCGGCGAGCTGGCCGACCTTCTGGCGATCGTTGCCCGAAATCTCGACCGTGGTCGGATCCGGGGTCTTGACCTCGAGGCCCTCCGGAACCGGGACGTTGACGTCGTGGCTGTAGCCGAGCTGCAGCCTGAGATTGCGGCCCTGGGCGGCGGCGCGATAGCCGACGCCGGTGATCTCGAGCACCTTGGTGAAGCCTTCGCTCACCCCGGTCACAAGGTTCTGAACGAGGGTACGGTGCATGCCCCAGAAGGAGCGCGCCCGCTTGGTCTCGTTGGCCGGCTTGACGACGATCCGGCCGTCCTCGATGCCGTAGCTGATGTCGTCCAGCATCGGCATGGTGAGAATGCCCTTGGGCCCCTTCACGGACAGGATCTGGCCTTCGGTGGTCGCGGTAACTCCCGACGGGAGCGGGACCGGTACTTTTCCAATGCGGCTCATCAGAATACCTCCGCCAGGACCTCGCCGCCGACATTCTGCTCCCGCGCTTCCGCGTCGGAGAGAACGCCACGAGGCGTCGAGACGATCGTGATGCCGAGGCCGTTGCGGACCCGCGGCAGCTCCTGGGCGCCGGAATAGACCCGGCGGCCGGGCTTCGAGACCCGGGAGACGTGCTGGATCGCGGGCTGGCCCTCGAAATATTTCAGCTCGATTCGAAGGCCGGGATGCTGGCCCAGCGCTTCCTCGCGATAGCCGCGGATATAGCCTTCGCGCTGGAGCACCTCAAGCACTCGCACGCGCAGTTTGGACGCAGGCGACGTCACGCTGTCCTTGCGCGCCTGCTGGCCGTTGCGGATTCGGGTGAGCATATCACCCAGGGGATCGGTCAATGGCATATCTATACCCTACCAGCTCGACTTGGTGAGGCCTGGGATCAGGCCCTTATTGCCCAGTTCGCGGATCATGATCCTCGACAGGCCGAATTTACGATAGTTCGCGCGGGGACGGCCGGTCAGGCCGCAGCGGTTGCGGACCCGGGTCGGGTTACCGTTGCGCGGAATCTCCGCCATCTTGAGGCGCGCGATCAGGCGCTCGGTATCGTCGAGGGACTTGTCCTCGGCGATCGCCTTGAGCTTCGAATAGCGGCCCGCATATTTCTTCACGAGCTTCTTGCGACGCTCGTTCTTGTTGATGGAACTCAGTTTCGCCATGGACTTAAGCTCTCTTCTTCTCTCGTCTAGATCGTCACCCCGGACTTGTTCGCGGGGTGACGGTGATTGTTATGCCGCCTTTTGCTGCTCTTCTTCCTGCGGGAACGGGAAGTTGAAGAGGCGCAGCAGCTCGCGCGCCTCCTCGTCCGTTTTCGCGGTGGTGGCGACGATGACGTCCATGCCGCGCACCTTGTCGATGCGGTCATAGTTGATCTCCGGGAACACGATCTGCTCCTTGAGACCCATCGCGTAATTGCCGCGGCCGTCGAACGATTTCGGGTTCAGGCCGCGAAAGTCGCGAACGCGCGGGAGCGCGATCGTGACCAGGCGGTCGACAAACTCGTACATGCGCTCGCGGCGAAGAGTGACCTTCACTCCGATCGGCATGCCCTCGCGCAGCTTGAACTGCGCGATCGACGTCTTGGCCTTGGTGATCACCGGCTTCTGGCCCGCGATCAGCTCCATCTCGGCGGCGGCGGTCTCGACCTTCTTCTTGTCCTGGGTCGCCTCGCCGACGCCCATGTTCAGGACGATCTTGTCGAGCCTCGGGACCTCGAGCCGATTCTTGTAACCGAACTTCTCGATCATCGCCGGAACGATGCGCTCGTCATAATCCGCGCGAAGGCGCGGCGTATATTTGGCTTCAGCCATTGATCAACTCCCCGGACTTCACGGCGACTCGGACCTTCTTGCCGTCGCGCTCCTCGAATCGAACCCGCGTCGCCTTGCCGGTTTTGGGATCCTCCAAAGCCACCTTGGAAGCATGGAGCGGCGCCTCGCGGCGCTCGATCCCGCCCTGCGGGTTGGTCTGGGAGGCCTTGCGGTGGCGGGCGGCGACGTTGACGCCGGCGACGATCACCTTGCCCTCCTTGGGCATCGATCTAGTGACCTCGCCATGCTTGCCCTTGTCCTTTCCGGACAGGACCACGACTCGGTCGCCTTTCTTGATCTTCATAGCCACGGTTACAGGACCTCCGGCGCCAGGCTGATGATCTTCATGTGCTTCCTGGCGCGCAGCTCGCGCACCACCGGACCGAAGATACGGGTGCCGATCGGCTCGGCATTGTTGTTGACCAGGACGGCCGCGTTCGAATCGAAGCGGATCGTCGAACCGTCCGGACGATGAATGTCCTTGGCGGTGCGGACGATGACGGCCTTATGGACGTCGCCCTTCTTCACTCGGCCGCGCGGTGCCGCCTCCTTGACGGAGACGACGATGATGTCGCCGACCCCCGCGAAGCGGCGCTTCGACCCGCCGAGCACCTTGATGCACTGGACGCGCTTGGCACCGCTATTATCGGCGACCTCAAGGTTGGACTGCATCTGGATCATCGATCCAATTCCTCTTTCTTTAGCCCCTCCCCTTCAGGGGAGGGGTTGGGGTGGGGCCTGTCTCGACCCACCCCGTTCCAATTACATTCCCTACCCCCGGCCCTTCCCCTGAAGGGGAGGGGTGAAGGCTACGCCACGTCGGCCTTTTCGGGCGTCGCGTGGGTATCCACGCGATCGATCACCTTCCAGGTCTTCAGCTTCGAGATCGGCCGGGTCTCCTCGATCCGGACGGTCTCGCCCTGCTTGAACTCGTTGCCCTCGTCATGGGCGTGATACTTTTTCGACCGCTTGATGATCTTGCCGTAGAGCGGGTGCTTCACCCGCCGCTCGACATTCACGACCACGGTTTTGTCCGTCTTGTCCGACACGATGATGCCGGTGAGAACGCGCTTAGGCATTCGTCTACTCCTTATGCCTTAGCCGAAGCGGCACTGGCGCGCTCCGACTGCAGCGTCTTGATCTGGGCGATCGTGCGGCGCACGTCGCGTATCCGGGCCGGCTTCTCGAGCTGGTTGGTGGCGGCCTGGAAGCGCAGGTTGAACTGCTCGCGCTTCAGCTCGCCCAGCTGCTCGCTGAGCTGGTCGTCGGTGCGGGTTTTCAAATCATCTATCTTGTTAACCATCTTAGGCGTCCTCGATCAGGCTCTCGCCCAGGCGGGCAATAACCTTGGTACGGATCGGCAGCTTCTCGGCGGCGCGCTCGAAAGCGACCTTGGCGAGGTGGCCGGGAACTCCGTCCAGCTCGAACAGGATGCGGCCGGGCTTCACCCTTGCGACCCAGAATTCCGGCGAGCCCTTGCCCTTGCCCATGCGGACCTCGGCGGGCTTCGACGAAACGGGGACGTCCGGGAAGATCCGGATCCACAAACGCCCCTGGCGCTTGATATGGCGGGTGATGGCGCGGCGGGCCGCCTCGATCTGGCGGGCGGTGATCCGCTCCGGCTCCATCGCCTTCAGGCCGTAGGCGCCGAAGTTCAGGGCGGTGCCGCCCTTGGCGTCGCCGTGGATCCGGCCCTTGAAGGCCTTGCGGAACTTGGTGCGTTTGGGTTGCAGCATTTCTATAAGTCCTTAGCGGCGATCGTCGCGCGCGGGACGCACGCCGGAGGTCTGCGCTTCCATCATCAGCCGATCCTGCGACATCGGATCGTGACCAAGAATCTCACCCTTGAAGATCCACACCTTGACGCCGCAGACCCCGTAAGAGGTGTGCGCGGTCGCCTCGGCATAATCGAGGTGGGCGCGAAGCGTGTGCAGCGGCACCCGGCCTTCGCGATAACCCTCGGTGCGCGCGATCTCGGCGCCGCCGAGGCGGCCGCCGCAGACGACGCGAATCCCCTCGGCACCAAGGCGCATGGACGATTGCACGGCGCGCTTCATCGCGCGGCGAAACGCGATCCGGCGCTCAAGCTGGTCGGCGATGCCCTGCGCGACGAGCCTCGCGTCGATCTCGGGCTTGCGAATCTCGACGATGTTCAGCGACACGTCGCTGGAGGTCATCGCTCCCAGCTGCTTGCGCAGCTTCTCGATGTCGGAGCCCTTCTTACCGATGATCACGCCCGGACGGGCGGCATAGATGGAGACACGGCAGAGCTTGGCCGGACGTTCGATCACCACCTTGGAGATGGCTGCCTGCGGCAGGGTCTTCATGATGAAGTTGCGGATCTTGAGATCCTCGAGCAGCAACCGGCTGTAATCGCCGCCTTCGGCATACCAGCGGCTGTCCCAGGTGCGGTTGATCTGCAGCCGCATACCGATCGGATTGGATTTCTGGCCCATGCTTTAAGCTTCCTGCTGCTCGCGGACGACGATGCGTACGCGGCTGAACGGTTTGACGATTCGGCTGGCACGGCCGCGGGCGCGGGGCGTGAAGCGCTTCATCGAGATCGACTTGCCGACCGAGGCCTCGGCGACGACGAGAGCGTCGACGTCGAGATTGTGGTTGTTCTCCGCATTGGCGATCGCCGAGGCGAGCACCTTGCGGACGTCGACGGCCATCGCCTTCGGTGAGAAGGAGAGGATGTTCAACGCGTCTTCCGCCTTCTTGCCGCGGATCAGGGCCGCGACCAGGTTCAACTTCTGCGCCGAGCCGCGAATCTGAGTGTTGACCGCCAGCGCCTCGTTGTCCGCGACCCGGCGGGGGGATGCCTGCTTGCCCATGGCTTACCTCTTGCCCTTCTTGTCGGCCGCGTGGCCGGGGAAGTAGCGCGTCGGAGCGAACTCGCCGAGCTTCATTCCCACCATATCCTCATTGACGGACACGGGGATGAATTTCCGGCCGTTATAGACGTTGAAGGTGAGGCCGACGAACTGCGGCAGGATCGTCGAGCGGCGCGACCAGGTCTTGATCGGCGCACGGTTATTGCCCTCCTGCGCGGTCTCTGCCTTCTTCAGCAGCGACAGCTCGACGAACGGACCTTTCCAGACGGAGCGGGCCATGATTACCTCTTCTTCTTCGCGTGGCGGGACCGGATGATCATCCTGTCCGTCGACTTGTTGTTGCGGGTACGAGCGCCCTTGGTCGGCTTGCCCCAGGGGGTGACCGGGTGACGACCGCCCGAAGTGCGGCCTTCGCCGCCGCCATGCGGGTGGTCGACCGGGTTCTTGGCGACGCCGCGGGTCAGCGGGCGACGACCCTTCCAGCGGGTCCGGCCCGCCTTGCCGAAATTCTGGTTCTGGTTATCCGGGTTCGAGACGGCTCCGACGGTGGCCATGCAGTCCGAGCGGATATAGCGCTGCTCGCCTGAATTGAGCCTGACCATGACCATTCCGCGGTCGCGCCCGACAACCTGGACGTAAGTGCCGGCGGAACGGGCCAGCTGGGCGCCCTTGCCCGGCTTCATCTCCACGTTGTGGACGATCGTGCCGACCGGCATCTGGCCCAGCTCCATCGCATTGCCCGGCTTCACGTCGACCTTGCGGCCGGCGACGACGGTGTCGCCCGGGGCGAGGCGCTGCGGCGCGATGATGTAGGTGAGCTCGCCGTCCTCATATTTCACCAGGGCGATGAAGGCGGTGCGGTTGGGATCGTATTCCAGCCGCTCGACGGTGGCCGGCATGTCCCACTTGCGACGCTTGAAGTCGATATAGCGGTAGCGCTGCTTGTGACCGCCGGCGATTCCGCGCGACGTCACATGGCCCTTGTTGTTGCGGCCGCCGGTCTTGTTCTTGCCTTCGGTCAGCGCCTTGAGGGGCTTGCCCTTCCAAAGCGAAGACTTGTCGACGAGGATCAGGCCGCGCTGCGACGAGGTCGTCGGATTATATGTCTTGAGTGCCATCTTGCCCTAGCCTCAAATACCGGTTGTGACGTCGATGGACTGGCCTTCGGCCAGCGTTACGATCGCCTTCTTGACGTCCGAGCGCGTGTAGGGGCGACCCTTCCAGCGCTTGGTCTTGCCCTTCTGATTGAGCGTGTTCACGCCCGTCACGTCGACCTTGAACAAAGCCTCCACCGCCGCCTTGATCTGCGGCTTGGTGGCGTCGTTCGAGACCTTGAAGACGACGGCGTTATGCTCGGAGAGCATGGTCGACTTCTCGGTGATGATGGGCGCGAGGACGACATCGTAATGGTTGATGTCGATCGGGCCCTGTTTCTTGGCGGCTTTAGCCATTGAACCTGGCCTCCAGCGTCTCGACTGCGGCGCGGGTCAGCACCAGCGTGTCATGGTTGAGGATGTCGTAGACGTTCGCTCCGATCGCCGGCAGAAGGTCGATCTCGCGAAGGTTGCCGGCCGCCAAAGCGAAGCCGACGTTCAGAGCGTCGCCGTCGATGACGAGGGCGTTGCGGCCGAGATCGAAACCGGCGAGCCGCTCCTTGAGCGCCTTGGTCTTGGCTTCGGCAAGGTCGAGACTCTCGACCACGACCAGCCGTCCGTCGCGCGCCTTCGACGAAAGCGCCATCTTGAGCCCGAGCGCCCGGACCTTCTTGTTCAGCGACGGGTCGAAATCGCGGACCCGAGGACCGTGAGCCTTGCCGCCGCCGATGAAGATCGGAGCGCGGCGGTCGCCGTGACGGGCGGTGCCGCCGCCCTTCTGACGGCCGTATTTCTTGCCGGTGCGGGCGACGTCTGAGCGCTCGCGGGCACCGCGGGCGGTGCCGCGCCGCTTCTCGAGCTGCCAGGTGACGACTCGGTGGAGAATGTCGGCGCGCGGCTCGACGTCGAACACCTCGTCGGAGAGCTCGATGTCCTTGCCCGGCTTTCCGCCGTCCAGGGTCTGAACCTTGACCTTCATGGCTTAGCTTTCCTTGCTCTCGTCGGCAGCGCCGTTGTCCGCCTGGATGTCCGCCTGGGCGTCCGACTCGGCGACGCCGGCGGCAACTTCCTCGGCGCCGGGCAGCGGCGGCAATTCGTGGGTGGCGGCGGTCTCGACCATTCCGGCCGGAGCCTCCTCATGCTCGATCGTGTGGGCGATCGCTCGGATTCCGGCGGGATAGGGAGCGCCTTCCGGGCGCTCTATCTTGACCGAATCCTTGACCAGCAGCCAGCCGCCTTTGTGTCCGGGCACCGAGCCCTTGACGAAGAGAAGGCCGCGCTCCAGGTCGGTGCGGACGATTTCGAGATTTTGCTGGGTACGGTTCTTCGCGCCCATGTGACCGGCCATCTTCTTGTTCTTGAAGACCCTGCCCGGATCCTGGCGCTGGCCGGTGGAGCCGAGAGCGCGGTGGGAGATGGAGACGCCGTGGGTGGCGCGCATTCCGCCGAAGCCCCAGCGCTTCATTCCGCCCTGGAAGCCCTTGCCCTGGGTCGTGCCCTGGATGTCGACATACTGGCCGGCGACGAAATGGTCGGCGGTGATCTCAGCGCCCACGTCGAGCAACGCATCCTCGGCCACCACGAACTCGGCGACCCGCGCCTTCGGCTCCACCTCGGCCTTGCCGAAATGGCCGCGCTGCGGCTTGGCGACGTTCTTGACCTTGGCCGTGCCCGCGCCGAGCTGGACGGCGGTATAGCCGTCGCGCCCCGCTTCCTTGCGGGCGACCACCTGAACATTCTCGAGCGCCAGGACGGTGACCGGCACATGGCGGCCGTCCTCCTGGAACAAGCGGGTCATCCCCATTTTCTTCGCGATCACGCCAGTGCGCATGACCATGCTCCTTATACAGAGGCCCCCCGGACAGCCCGGGGGGCTTGCCAGCCCGAAAACGATGCGTGCCCCGCCTGGGCTAGAGCTCCACCCCGAGGGGCGAAACGGCGGGGACGCGGACCGGGAGCCAGGCTCCCGCGGTATCACCCTTGTCGGAGAGGCCGGAGCCCCTCACGGCACCCCGGCGAAGGCCGGGGTCCCAGCGGTTCTAAGGCTCAGAGCCCTTCACTCCCAGGGGTCCCGGCCATCGCCGGGACGACGCGCACCAGCCCTTAGGCCAGTTTGATTTCCACATCCACGCCGGCGGCCAGATCGAGCTTCATCAAAGCATCGACCGTCTGCGGCGTCGGCTGCACGATGTCGAGCAGCCTTTTGTAGGTCCTCACCTCGAACTGCTCGCGCGACTTCTTGTCGACATGGGGCGAGCGGTTGACGGTGAACTTCTCGATGCGAGTCGGCAGCGGAATGGGACCGCGGATCAGAGCACCCGTGCGGCGAGCCGTGTCGGCGATGTCGCCCGTGGCCTGATCGAGGACACGATGGTCGAAAGCCTTCAGGCGAATGCGGATGTTCTGCGTTTCCATACCTATACCGATGCCAAAGAGCCGGCCCCGAGGGGCAAACCTGAACCCGAAACCGTCATCCCAGCGAAGGCTGGGATCCCGGCGAGAACAGGCTCGGAGCCTTTCACCCGCCGGGGCCCCAGCCTTCGCTGGGGCGACGCTACTCAAAAATGCGAACCGCCCGAATCTTCCCGATCCGGGCGGCTTCGAGTGCCTCTACTACTTCGTGATCGTCGCGACAACCCCCGCGCCGACGGTCCTGCCGCCTTCGCGAATGGCGAAGCGCAAGCCCTGGTCCATCGCGATCGGGGCGATGAGCTTGACGCCCAGGTTCACGTTGTCACCCGGCATGACCATCTCGGTACCCTCCGGCAAGACCACCTCACCCGTCACGTCGGTCGTGCGGAAGTAGAATTGCGGACGGTAGTTGGCGAAGAACGGCGTATGACGGCCGCCTTCGTCCTTCGAGAGGACATAGACCTCGGCCGAGAAGTCGGTGTGCGGCTTGATCGAGCCCGGCTTGCA
>JBBSIZ010000004.1:0-122604 GCA_038257735.1 Sphingomonadales bacterium
CGCAGTCACGACTCTTCAGGTGACGCGAGCTCATACGTACCCGGATGACTTCGCGCCGGCCGCCGACCTCGGGGCAAGCCCCTCAGCCGATTCCCGCCTCCGCCGGTTGATCGAGCCGACTCGGGCAGGGTGTCGATATGGGATAAGAATGAGAACATGTCAAGAACATTCTGGAAGCCGGCAGGCTGTATCGATCTTCAGCATCGTGGCTTCTGTCCCCCTCTCCCCAAGGGGGAGAGGGATTGGTGAGCACGCCGACCTGTCGAAATTCGATAGCCTACGCCTTTGCCTCGGCGATGTAGCGGTCGATCACCGTCTCCAGCAAAGTCAGGGGGACGTTGCCGCCGAGCACCAGTGCGTCGTCGAAGGTGCGCAGGTCGAAGCGCTCGCCCAGAGCCGCCTTCGCCTTATCGCGCAGGTGGTTTATCTCCGAATGGCCGACCTTGTAGCCGCAGGCCTGGCCGGGCCAGGCGCAATAGCGGTCGACCTCGCCCTGCACTTCCTCGACGGTGGAGCCGTTGGTGGAGGCGAACCAATCGATCGCCTTCGAGCGGGTCCAGCGCTGGGCGTGGAGGCCGGAATCGACGACCAGGCGGCAGGCCCGGAAGGAGAGGGACTGGAGGTAGCCGAGCTCGCCCAGCGGATCGCCTTCATAGGCTCCGAGCTCGTCGGCGAGCTGCTCGGCGTAGAGCGCCCAGCCTTCCGAATAGGCGTTGAAGGCGAGCAGCGAGCGGAGAAGCGGCAATTTGTAGGTATATTCGCCCTGCCAGATATGGCCCGGAATGCCCTCGTGATAGGTCAGGGTGGCGAGGCTGAAGCGCGGCCACATCGAGGTGTCGCGAAGGTTGATATAATAATTGCCCGGCACCGAGCCGTCGATCGTTCCGGCCGCCGCATAGCCGCCGGGTGCCCCCGCCTCGATCTCTTGCGGAACCCGCTTGATGATCAGATTGCCCTTCACCAGGGTCCCGAAGGCGCGCGGCAGCCGGGTTCGGATATCGGCGGTTCGCTCGTTCACATATTCGAGGATCCGGGCGCGCCCGGCGTCGGTGTTCGGGAAGAGTTGCTTCGGGTCCTTACCCAAGGCGGTCATCCGTTCGCCGACCGTGCCCCGGGTCAGCCCCTGCGCTCGAAGAAGCGGCTCCATCCGTCCCTGAAGCTCAGCGAGCTGGTCGAGACCCATTTGATGGACCTCGGCCGGAGTCAGGCTGCTCGTCGTCGCCGCCCGCAAGGCCCAGGCGTAATAATCCTCGCCGGCGGGCAGCTTCCACACGCCTGCGCGGCTATCGGCGCGGGCGCGGTGGCGGGTCAGCTCGGCAATCTGCCGGTCCATCGCCGGTGCGACCTTGTCGCGAGCAAGGTTTAGCGCCCGGCTCCGCCAATCGCCCGGAATCGCGGTCGCCCGCCGAGCCAGAGACGTCACCACGCCCCATTCCCCCAAGGGCTGGGCCCGGGCGCTTTTCATCTGCTTCAGGGTCTTGTCGAGAAGGAAATCGGGTGCGACCACGCCGATCCCTCGGTCGTGGGCCAGCCGCTCCGTCTCGCCGTCCAGAGCTCCGGCATAGCCCTCGAGCCGGGCCAGATAGGCCTCGGCGTCTGCGGCATCGGCGACGATGTGGCTGCTGTCGAGGAAGTCCGGCACCTCGACGAAGGCGCCGGTATTCTGAGCGACGACATAGGGCGCGTTGCGGTAGGAAACATTCTGGTTGAGGGTGACGACGTCGCCATATGGAAAGCGGAAGCCCTCCACGGCGAGGCGGTGCGCGGTCTCGGCCACTCCGAGATGGATCCGGTCCGTGGGGTCGAGACCGGTCCGGTCCACGGCCTGGAGCCGCCGCAGCCGGTCGGCGGCCGCGCCCGCCTGTCGAGCCCGGCCGTGAAGCGAATGGTCGGTGAGCCGCGATTTCAGCCCCGCTTGGGCGCCCTTGTCGAGTCCGAGAGTGGTCGCATTCTCCGGATATTCGGCGAGGATCTCCTCGGCCATCCGGGCGAGCAAGGCGTCGATCGAACCGGTGCTCGCAGCCGCTCGACGCGCGGCGCAGCCGGGAAGAAGCTGAAGCGCGGCAATCGCGCCGGCCGAGCCTAGAAAATGGCGGCGGGTCAGTGGCGGCATCGGCTTACTCCTGATCTTCGAGCAGCACCCAGGTCGGCGCATGATCGCTCGCCTTTTCGCGGCCGCGATGGCTCTTGTCCACGCCGGCGTCGAGCAGGCGGTCGGCGGCCTGGGGCGAGAGCAGGAGATGGTCGATCCGGAAGCCCGCATCGCGCTGCCAGGCGCCCGCCATATAGTCCCAGAAGGTGTAGACGGCGCCGTCCGGATGGCGGGCGCGGATCGCATCCGTCCAGCCGGAATTGAGGATCCGGCGGAAGGCGGCGCGGCTCTCCGGCTGCATCAGTGCATCATGCCGCATGGCCCGGACCGAGTAGACGTCGTCATGGCTGTCGGTCGGGATGACGTTCCAGTCGCCCGCCAGTACGACGGGCCGCTCCTCCGCCAGCAGGCCTTGCGAATGTTCGCGCAGCCGCTCCATCCAGGCGAGCTTGTAGGCGAATTTGTCGGTTCCGACCGGATTGCCGTTGGGCAGATAGATCGATCCGATCACCACCCCGCCGACCTCGGCTTCGATGTAGCGGCTGTGGGTGTCGTCCGGATCGCCCGGCAGCCCCGTCCGCCGAAGCCGTGGCGGACCGGCGTCGGCCGGGGTCAGGATGGCGACCCCGTTGAAGCCCTTCTGGCCGTGCCAGACCCCGTCATAGCCCGCCTCCCGTATGTCCTCGATCGGAAAGGCCTCGTCGGCGCATTTGATCTCCTGCAGGCAGAGCGCGTCGGGCTTCTCCTCCCGCAGATATTCGACCAGCCGGGGCAGCCGCGCCCGAACGCCGTTGAGATTGTAGGTGACGATCTTCATGGGGAGGCGGCTTAGCGGCGGCGATCCTGTCATGCCAGCGAAGGCTGGTATCCCGGCGGGTGAAAAGCGCGGCGTTCTTCACCCGCTGGGGTCCCAGCCTTCGCTGGGACGACGCTAGACCGAAAAGCTCGACCCGCAACCGCAGCCCGAGGCCGCATTCGGGTTCCTCACCTGGAAGGCGGCGCCGCCGAGCGATTCGACGTAATCCACCGCTCCGCCCTTCACCAGATCGTGGGTCATCGGGTCGACGACCAGAGTGACTCCGCCCTCGCCCGCCACCAGATCCTCCGCCTCGACCTCGTCGGCGAGTCCGAAGCGATAGCTGAAACCGGCGCAACCGCCGCCTTCGACGCTGAGACGAAGGATCGCCGGCTTGCCCTGCCGCTCGGCGATCGCGGCGACCCGGGCCGCCGCGGCGGGAGTGAGTGCGATTTCGGAAGGATCTGACATGGAGGCAAGATAGGGCTTGCGAGGGACGGTCACAAGCGTGGGGCCTTTCCCTGACCCTGAACTTGTATCATAGGGCGGGCCATGAAGACCCGCGTCTATATTACCTTGAAGAAGGGCGTGCTCGATCCCCAGGGCAAGGCCATCCACAACGCGCTCGAAGGGCTCGGCTTCGCCGGGATCAACGACGTCCGCGCCGGCAAGCTGATCGAGCTCGACCTCGCCGAGACCGTCGGCGACGAGGAGGTGGAGGCGATGTGCCGCAAACTGCTCGCCAACACAGTCATCGAGAATTTCCGGATCGAGCGCGAGGCGGCGGAGGGGGAAGCGGCGTGAAGAGCGCGGTCATCGTCTTCCCGGGCTCCAATTGCGACCGCGACATGGCCGTCGCGCTCGAGCAGGTGACCGGCGAGAAGCCGACGATGGTGTGGCACCGCGAGACCGGCCTGCCCGACGGGCTCGACCTCATCGCCATCCCCGGCGGCTTTTCCTACGGCGACTATCTCCGCTCCGGAGCCATGGCCGCGCGTTCGCCGGTCATGCGGGCCGTGACCGAGGCCGCCGGGCGCGGAGTCGCGGTGATCGGAATCTGCAACGGCTTCCAGATCCTGACCGAGGCCGGCCTGCTTCCCGGCGCATTGATGCGCAATTCCGATCTCCACTTCGTCTGCCGCGACGTTGCGCTCAAGGTGGAGAATAGCGAGACCGCCTTCACCGGCCGCTACGAGGCGGGCGAGGAAATCCTGATCCCGGTCGGCCATCACGACGGCAATTACCAGGCCGATCCCGACACGCTCGACCGGCTCGAAGGCGAGGGCCGGATCGCCTTCCGCTATGCCGGCCATTGCAACGGCTCGGCCCGCGACATAGCCGGGATCGTCAGCGAGGCCGGCAACGTGCTTGGAATGATGCCGCACCCCGAACGGATGATCGAGCCCGCCCATGGCCGAATCGACGGAAGGCGCCTGTTCGAAGGGCTGCTCGAGGCTGTGGGCTGAGGCCATGCGCCCCTAAGTCTGCGCCGATCGCCCCGTTTGCGACCAGTCGATCTGCCCGGTCTTCGACGGCGCGGAGCTCAACCGGACGAACTTCAGGCACGGCGGCCGAGCAGTTTCGTGTAGCGGGCGAGCAGGAAGAGAATGGCCGGCCAGAAGCAGGTGTTCCAGACGTCGTGCCGGTTGCGGTCCAAATGGGCCGTCGCTCCGGCGGCGCGGGTTTCGATCAGGTCCCAGGCCTCCCCGAGCAAGGCCGCGGCGACGACCGCGGCTATCGGCACCCAGCTTCCGAGCGGGCGGCGGAGCAGGGCCGCGACGGCGAGGAAGATCGCGAGGCCGACATAGATGTGAAGCGCGTCCTTGGGGAGGCCGAGCAGCTCGCCGAGGAAGATTTTGGTCTGCTGGAAGCCGCTCACCGATTCAGACTTGCGCCCGGAAGGGGGTGAAATCGGTGCCGCTATCGTAGGCGTCGACCCCTTCCCGCCGTTCGAAGAAGGCGACGATTGCATAATTGACCGGCGTCAGCAGCACATCCCATGAGACCTTGAGCGCGAACTGGCTCGCCATCACCGCCAGCATCGCCTCGACCGCCCTCACCTCGCCCCCGTCCAGGGCCGCGACGTTAGCGCCGTTCCGTTAGCCGCGAAAGCGCGCTACACGGCCCAGGTCGCGCGCCCGTAGCTCAGTTGGATAGAGCACGAGCCTTCTAAGCTTGGGGCCGCAGGTTCGAATCCTGCCGGGCGCGCCATTCCCGTTCAGCTTTGGGCACCCCGGGCAAAAATGGGGAAGCGCTTGTCATCACGGCAAAAACTTCCTTTCTGCCGGTGATCCGAACCTGCTCTTTGCCGACTTCGACCCTGTCCACCAAGAGGTCGACATACGCCTTTCGAACCGTGGGCTCGGCGCTAAGCTTTTGCGCAACCAGGTTGGAAAAACTCGCCAATATTTGCGGAGTGATGCGGCGGCGGCTTCCGACTCGCTGCTCGAGAAGCTCAAGATCAGCACATCGGCGGCGTGGTCGACGGCAGCGACGAGGAGGCCCTGGGTATCGGTGACGATGTGGCGCTTCCTGCCCTTGATCTTCTTGCCGGCGTCGTAACCCCGTGGCCCGCCGATCTCGGTGGTCTTGACGCTTTGGCTGTCAATCACCCCCGCGCTGGGCGATGCCTCGCGCCCCGCCGCTTCCCGCGCGGCCATGAGCAGCGTGTGATTGATCGACGCCCACAGGCCGGTATCGCGCCAGAGGTAGAAATAATGCTGCACGGTCGTCATCGGCGGGAACAGGCCGGGCGGAAGCATCCGCCACGGCAGGCCGCCGCGTAGCAGATAGAGCAGGGCTTCAACGATCTCGCGATAACTCCACAAAGGGGGCCGGCCCCGATGCGAGCGAGCCGGAAACAGCGGTTCCAAAACCGCCCATTCCGCCTCCGTCAAATCGCTTGGCAAGCGCAACCCGCTTCGGGCAAAAGGCTTGCGGGTGGTATCGGTCCACATGTGATCCTCCGTCGATGTGTCGCAACACCGGCTGAATCACAACTCGCTGATATCACCCAACTTCTTTTTCGGTCAGGCTCTTAGAAGTCCCGGCCTGCGACAGTGACCCAGAAGTCGTCGGATTTGCCGACCAGGACAATCCGGCGCGGGCCATCGCACCATTTCAGGTGAACAGCTGCGGGGCCACGCATCGTAAGCGGTCTTCCATAACGTCGGCTCAGGCCAACGATAACCTTGTCGAGCTTGGAATTGCCGTTCATCTCTACCGACACCGACAACTCCGGCTTGCCCCAAAAGTTGACATTCGCTCTTAGCTTGACTCCCTCCACCAACTCCACGCTTCGAGATGGCTGACTGGCGGTCAGCCAAGGGTTTATGCGGCGGACTACTTTCCTCGACATCCCGGTGGTTACGCCATTCAGCAATTCTATGCCGGGAGGAGGCGGATCACTGCGCTTGGCAGTCGAGGCGAGCGTCGCCACGGATGGACATTGGGACGGAGAAACAGCCTCGGCTCGCACGCCAGCGGATGGCATGGGAGCGGCCGACACCGAAAAAAAAGCCATCCACACGGATGCCGTCAAAGACATATTGCGCCCCTTGTTGCCAAGGCCCAGCCACTACAGGCGACCAATTCCAGCGCTTCGAAAGTGGCAGCTATCGGGAACGTCCGCAATGGGGCGCAATCGGACGTCGACGGATCGTCATTCGATGACGCGGCACGCGACTTCACCTCCAGCGGCAATTTCAGCCTGATGCTCATCGCGCGTCATCGCGCGCGCGCCGAAGCTCGATCATGGCATCGTCACCTCAGCTGCGCCCGCAAATCCCCCTGGGTGAGCCTATCGACAGTGAGCCGCAAAGGGCGGAAAACCTTCGATCCTCAAGGGGCTCAAGGATGCCCCGAACCTTCCTCTCCCCGGCGAAGCCAATGCGGGGCCTCGTAGCCGCGGAGCATGTCCTCCGCCGCCGGCCGCTCCCGCACCACGGCCCACTCGCCGCCATTGACCAGCACCTCGGGCGCCAGCGGGCGGGAATTATAGGTGCTTGCCATGGTGGCGGCATAGGCGCCGCAGGTTCGAAGGATCATCAGGTCGCCTGCGCTCACCCGGTCCATTCGCCGGTCGCGGGCGAAGGTGTCGCCGGTCTCGCAGACCGGGCCGACGATGTCGGCGACCATGGTCTCGCCGTTCGGGGCCACCGCGTCGGCGGCGTGCCAGGCGTCGTACAGGCTCGGCCGCATCAGATCGTTCATCGCCGCGTCGACGATGACGAAAGGCGAAAGCGGGCCGGGCTTGATTCGGATCACCCTGGTCAGGAGAACGCCTGAATCCCCGACCAGGAGCCGCCCCGGCTCGAAGATCAGCCGTGTCTCCCATCCACGAGTGACCCGCTCGACCATCGCTCCGTAATCGGCCGGAGTGGGCGGCGCGGGCGCTTCGGGGTCGTAGACCAGCCCGAGCCCGCCGCCGAGATCGGCGGTGCGGATCTCATGCCCTTCCGCCCGAAGCTCCTGGATAAGAGCGCCCAGCCTCTCGAATGCGGCCTCGAGCGGGGCGAGGCTTGTAAGCTGGCTTCCGATATGGACGGCGACCCCGGCAAGCCGGAGCCCCGGCAACTCCCGGATCCGGGCGCAGGCGGCAACCGCCTCGCCGATCGCCACCCCGAACTTGTTGTGGGCGGCGCCGGTCGAGATCTTGACGTGCGAGCCCGAATCGACGTCCGGGTTGACCCGAAGCGCTACGTCCGCCTCGATGCCCGAAGCGAGCGCGACATCGGACAGCATCTCGGCCTCCGGGACCGATTCGAGGTTGAACTGGCAAAGCTCCCCTTCGAGCGCCAGCGCCATTTCGGCCTCGGTCTTGCCGACTCCGGAAAAGACGATCTTGCCGGGCGCGATCCCGGCGGCGAGCGCGCGCCGATATTCGCCGCCCGAGACGACGTCGGCGCCGAGCTCTTCGGCGGCCAGAGTCTCGAGCACCGCTGGGTTGGGATTGGCCTTGACCGCGAAGGCGATGAGCGGATCGCCGAGCGGCGCCAGAGCCGCTTTCAATATCCGGATCTGCCTCAACATGGTCGCGGTCGAATAGACGTAGACCGGAGTCCCGACCTCGCGGGCGATCAGCGGCAGCGGCACGTCCTCGCAATGAACCACGCCGCCCCGCAGCGGGAAATGATCCATCCTACCGCAGTCGAAGCCGGATCCCGGCCCGGAAGGCGCGTCCGAGCAGGTCGGAATAGGTGCTGTTCGCGGCGAGTCCGGTTTCGGGAAGCAATATCGGGGTGGCGTTCAGCACGTTGGTGACGTTGAGGAAGAACTCGCCGTCGCCGTCGCCGAGCGCGCTGAACTTCATCGTCGCGTTGAGGTCGAAGTAGAGGGCCCCCTTGATTCGGTTGTTGTCGTAGGTCGGGAATTGCGACGTCGAGACGGGGCAGGCGGTCTGGCACTCAATGGCGCTCGCGAGATACTTGCCCTTGCTCACGCCCCGCGCCACGCCGGTGATCGAGTAGGTCGGAGTGTCGAAGGTGGTGCTGAAACGATAGATCCAGTTGGGCGTGCTGCCCTGACCGCCATTCGCGCCCACCGTGTTGACCGGAACGGTGCCTGGGATGCCGGTGTCGCGGAGGTTCTCGATGTAGCGCGTTGCCACAGCCTTCAGAAGGAGGCTGCCCTCGGTGAAACGCTTGCGATAGGCGACGTCGAAGTCCACGCCGCGCACCAGGTGGCTCACGAAGTTGAACGGCTGGGTACGGATCAGCAGATAGGGGTTGTTCGGCTGCGATCGAATGGGATCGTTGGTGATGGCGTCGCAATATTCCTGACGGCCCTCGTTGCAGCGGTTGACGGTTTCCTGGGCACTGATCGAGTCGATCGCGTCTTCGAGGTCGATCCGGAAATAATCGACGGATGCAGTGAACCCGGGCAGGAAGCGCGGGGAGAGCACTGCGCCGACATTCCAGGAATCGGCCTTTTCCGGTTTGAGGTCGGGATTGCCGGTGTTCAGTCCCGAATAGCCGAAGAATTGAGGACCGTTCACCAGGTCCGGCGTGAACCTGGGATTGCGCACGGAGTCGCTGTTGGCCGTACCTGCCTGGAAAAGCTCATTGAGGTTGGGAGCGCGAATGTCGCGCGAGCGAGTCACCCGGAACCTTATGTCGTCGATCGGCTGCCAGGTCGCGCCCAGCTTCCAAGTGGTGACATAGCCCGAGTTCGAATATTCGGTCGCACGCACCGCGCCGTTGAACTCGAGCCCGAAACCCAGCGGAACCACGGTCTCGAGATAGGCTTCCTTGACATTGTACTTGCCGGTGAAGGGCAGATAGTTGCCGACCGAAAACCGGTTGGTCGTCGTGCCGTTCGCGTTGAAAATCGGCTGGAACTCGGCGGGAACGCTGCCGCGGATCTTTTCTTCGCGATATTCGGCGCCCACAGCGACGCTCACATCGCCGGCCCAGGTGGCGAACGGCGTCAAGGACAGGTTCGCCCCGGCGACGGACTGCTCCAGCACCTGTTTACGGAACGGGTCACCCAGCGCGTAATCGATCGCCGCCGGATTGGCGACTCCGATGCCCAGCCGGTTGAGCGGCACGCAGTTCGGGTCGTTATTGTTGGGATTGGCGTCGAGATTGACCAGGCACTGGATCGAGCCGGTCGGATAATTGCCGGCATTGCCCGCCGGTGCGAAGGCGACGGCGGTGGCGTTCGCCAAGGCGGTCAGGTTCTGGATGTTGCGAAGCTGCTCGCGAAGATCGGAACGGCTATATTGGGCATAGACATCCCATCGCGCTGGCTTGTCGAACGCTTCGAAAGAGCCCTCCGCTCCCACCACGTAGCGCTGCACCTCGCGCTGGTTGTTGATGACCCGGAACGGCAAGTCGGCCCCGGTGGAGGTGACGTTGATGCTGGTGACACCGACAAGCTGCGCCGCACCGAGAGTCTGCAGCGCAAAGGCGTTGCAGGTGAGCGGTACGGGGTTGGCGGTGCAACCCGTCGTGTTCAAAGTGAAGGAGCCCAGGTTGGGCCCGGCATTGAATAAGACTTCCTGGTGGTTGTACGAACCCTCGGCGAACAGCTCGACGCCGTCCGCGACTTCGAAGCTCAATCGGCCGAAAAATCCGTAACGGTCGTCCCGGGGGGTAAGGCCGATGCGGCGACCCGAATCGTTCAGCCGGAAATCGCCGCCGACGGTGCGGGTCGGTGCGGCGGCGAGACCCAGCCTCGGCGAGTTGAAGCCGCCATATTGGAACGGGATGACCGCTCCGTTCTGGCCGAAATAGCGACCGCGCAGCACGTTCGGGACGGTGCCCGCCGAGCCGGTGATGAAGCCGCCAGGCGCCTGGTTCGTCTGGCCGGCCCCTCGCCGGAACGTGATGAATGCCGGCAGGCCGTTGCCCGCCACGTAATTCGGATTCGCGAAGGCCAGATAGCCCCGATGGTTCCATGGGCGATCCTCCGGATCGACCGAGAAGATGCCGTCCTGATGCGCGATCTCGGCGCTGAAGATGACATGGCCGCGCCCGCCCGCGAAGGCGGTGCCGCCGGCGACGCTGCCCGAATAGTTGAAATTGTCGCCGACGGTCGTGACACCCATGTCGCCTTCGATGCGCAAGCCCTCATACTTCTTGTTCAGCACGAAGTTGATCACGCCCGCGACCGCGTCCGAACCGTAAGCGGACGAGGCGCCGCCGGTGACGACCTCGACTCGATCGACCAGGGCCTGCGGGATGTTGTTGATGTCGACCCAGCCGAAGATCGTCGAACCGACCGAGCGGCGGCCGTCGATCAGGATCAGCGTGCGGCCTTCGCCCAGGTTGCGCAGGTTCAGCGCGTTGATGCCGGCGGAGCCGTTCGAGATGTTGAGGCGCGAGTTGGCAGGTTTGGTCGAACCGGCCAGCTGCGGCAACTGGTTGACGAAGTCGGCGATGTTGTTGGTCGGAGAGGTGTTGTCGATATCGTCCCGAGTGAGGACGGTGAGCGGCGTCGGCGCCTGGAAACCGTCGCGGATGACGCGCGTGCCGGTGACGATGATGTCCTGCCGGTTCTCCGGCTCCGGAATCGGGCCGGTCTCCAGCGCCTGGCTGTTTTCAGCCGGCGTCGGGTCCTCGGCCGGGTCGGTCTGCG
Source organism: Sphingomonadales bacterium (assembly GCA_038257735.1). Lineage (GTDB taxonomy): Bacteria > Pseudomonadota > Alphaproteobacteria > Sphingomonadales > Sphingomonadaceae > Allosphingosinicella. Next base: position 10,968 of record JBBSIZ010000004.1, read on the forward strand.
CGGCGGCGGGACCCGCGGTCGCCAGGGCAGCAAAGGCGGCTCCGGAAAACAGGAACGTTTTCAGCGAATTGCGACGAAACATGTGAAATCCCCCTGAAACCCGCATTTGCTGCGCGAATAGCGTCCATTAAGTAGCAACACCGGCCCGCCCCGGCATAGTTTCTCTTCGCCCATCCATAACCTCTCGCCATCCTCACAGCCCGATTGCCAAGGCACCGTGGCGCGGAGGCAACCTCGTCTTGCTATCTCTCCAGCTTTGCGCGGGAGAGGCGTTACGAACGCGACATTGACTGTTTCGGCGCGGCGGTGGAGCTTCGCGGGCGAATGACCGAAGCCGAGCCCTCAGCCCCCCCTCCCGCCGTCCGTCGGGCCTGGGCCGTGTCGCACTCTACGTCCTGCTCGGCTTCTCCGCCGGACTGCCCTTCTACATGTTCTCGACCGTGCTCGCTCTGAGGCTTCAGTCGCACGGAGTGGTGCTGGCGGTGATCGGCTTCTTCGCCTGGGTGCAGCTTCTGCCCACTTTCAAGTTCCTCTGGGCGCCGCTCCTCGATCGCTACGACGTTCCCGGCTTCGCCCGCTTCTGGGGCAAGAGGCGCGGCTGGATCATGCTCTCCCAGCTCGGAATCTTCAGCTCGATGGTGGCGATGGCCCTGACCTCGTCCGACGAGAACCTCGCGGTGACCGCCCCGTTCGCGGTGCTTCTCGCCTTCTGGACGACCACGCTCGAGGTCGCGGCCGACGCCTGGCGGATCGAGCTCGCGCCGACCCTGGACGCGCTGGGGCCGATCGCCGCCGCCAATCTGTGGGGCTATCGCACCGCTTTGGTCGCGGCCGGAAGCGGAGCCCTGCTCGTCGCCGATCCGACGGGCAAGGCCGCCCCCTGGCTCGCCGGCCTCGGGATCGAGGCGGGCTGGGCCACCTCCTACCTGCTGATCGCCGCCGCCGCCTTCGTTCCGCTTCCCATACTCGCGGCTTTGCCTCGCGATCCGGGCGGAAGCGGCTCGCGATGGGCGGCCCTGGCGGCGGGGCTTGCCGCCGGCGCGGCTATCCTGCTCGCCGCTCTGGCCGTGACCGCCGGGGCCGGCTGGCTCATCCTCGGCGCGGCCGGCGACGCCGGGATCGACAGCAAGACCAACGTCACCCCTTACGTCCTGGCGGTCTGCATGGTCCCCTTCCTGATCATGGCGGCCGCCCTCCCCCGTATCCGCAAGGCGCCGCCCGAAAGCGCGATCCGAAGCTCGGCCGCGATCGGGCCCTATGTCGATTTCTTCTGGCGCTACGGCTTCGGCGCCCTGGTGGTGATGGCCTTCGTCTCCATTTACCGGATGGGCGACGTCCTCGCGCTCAACCTGTCGAAGCCGATGATCAAGAGTCTCGGCTATTCACTCGATCAGATCGGCTATGCCGACAGCCTCGTCGCGCTGGTCTCGAGCATCGTCGGGGTCGGGCTGGGCGGATTGATGGTGATCTACTGGCGAATGGGCATCGCACTGGCGATCGGCGCCGTCTTCGCGGCGATCGGCAATTTCGGCTTCGTCTGGCTCGCCCACCGGCCGGTCGACGTCTGGACGCTCTATCTCGCCACCGCCGCGGACCAGTTCGGCAACGGAATGGCCGGAACAATCTTCGTCGTCTATCTCTCCGTGCTGGTGAACCCCCGTTTCCCCGGCGCCCAATATGCCTTCCTGTCGGGCTTCGCTTTCCTGCTCCCGCGATTGCTCTCCGGCGCTGGAGGGGCGATCGTCGAGCAGATGGACGATTCCGGGCTGAACGGCTTCGATCTCTTCTTCATCCTCTCCGGAACGCTCAGCCTGGCCGCGATCCCGTTCCTCCCAATGCTCGCCCGGATCCGGCCGAGGCAGGACGACCGATGACCGGCTCCGCCTTCGAGCCGGCCGCCGCCGCGGTCGCGGACGGGCGAATTCCCGGAGCCGCTCTCGGAATCGCCGCCGCCGACGGCCGCCGCTTCGTCAAGGTCGCCGGAATGGCGGCCCTCCTGCCCGAGCCCGAGCCGCTCACCGAGGCGCATTGGTTCGATCTCGCCTCGCTCACCAAGATCGTCGCCACAACGACAATGATCCTTCGGCTGGCGGAACAGGGCCGGCTCGACCTCGACCGGCCGCTGACTGACGCCATCCCCGACCTCCGCCAATATGACGTCGAGGGCGCGCCCGAGCGGCGGCTGACCTTCCGGGACTGCCTCGCCCACCGCACCTTCCTGCCTGCGGTCGAGCCCATCTACACCTATGGCAACGATCACGCCCGGCTCCGCGCCTTCGTTCTTCAGCGCGAATGGCGCCGCGGCCCGCCAGTCTATTCGGACATCAACTTCATCCTGCTCGGAATCGCGGTCGAGCGGATCACCGGCGCGAAGCTGTCCGATTGGCCGCTGCCCGAAGGGCTGAGCTTCGGCCCCCCGCCTGGCCCCGCCGTTGCGACCGAAGCCTGCACCTGGCGCGGCCGAACGCTTCGAGGCGAGGTCCATGACGAGAATGCCGCGGCCCTGGGCGGAGCGGCCGGTCATGCCGGGCTGTTCGGCACGGTCGCCGGAGTGCTGGATTTCGCTCAGGGCCTGCTCGACGGCAGCGGCGCCTCGCCGGAGCTGCTCCACTCGATCCGGACCCGGGTCCATGCCGACCGGACCTGCGGCTGGGAAAGCCGATTCGACGGCTGGCACGGCGGAGACTCCTGCTCCGCCGCGACCATCGGCCACACCGGCTTCACCGGCACCGGCCTATGGGTCGATTTCGACCGAGGCCTGGCCTGGACCCTGCTCACCAACCGAGTCCACCCGACGAGGCACCGGGAAACCGGCATAGCCGAGCTTCGCCGGGCAACCGGCGACGCGGTGGTCGCGGCGTGGCGCTAAAAACCCTCTCCCTGGAGGGGAGAGGGGTCAGTTCGCCTCGGCGATCAGCAGCAAGGCGGCGTCCATCGCTTCGGTCGCCCGCCCGCCCTCCGGAATGTCGTTCGCATAAGCCGAGAAAAGCAGGGTCCGGCCGCTCCTGGCGATCAGATAGCCCGACAGCGCCGAGCTGGCGTTGAGGGTGCCGGTCTTGGCGAAGAGGCGATTCTCGAGCACGGTGCCCTTGAAGCGCCTGGCAAGAGTCCCGTCGATCCCGCCGACCGGCAGCGAGTCCCGCCACGCCGCGCCCCAGGGCTGGCCGGCCGCCCAGCGCAGGAAGGCGATCATCGCCCGCGGAGCGACCCGATTGTAGGTCGACATGCCCGATCCGTCCGAGAAATCGTAGCCGGCACGCGGCACGCCCGCGCGATCGAGCATCGCCCGGACCGACGCAAGCCCGTCGGCGATCGAGCCCGTCCCCTCGCGGCGCCCGACCCGGCGGAGCAGTAGCTCGGCGTGCAGATTCTGACTGACCTTGTTGGTCAGCGTGATGTCGGCGGCCAGAGGCGGCGGAGTCAGGCTGGCGAGCGGCTCGGAGCGAGGCGGGCGAGCGGGCGGAGCGCCGGCCCTCACCGCCGGATCGTCGGCGGGCCTCAATGGGCGATGGCGAACGGCGATGTCTCCGATGACCTTCACCCCCCTTTCCGCGAGCAACGCCTTGAACCGCCAGGCCGAATAATGCGCCGGATCGTCTATGCCCAAGCGAAGCAGCTCAGGCTCGGCGCCCGCCGCGATCGTCCCGGTCAGTCGGACCAGCCGGGTCCCCGGAAGGCGGTCGAATTCCAAAGCGGCCGGCCCCGCGGCGACGGTCACCGCCCGGTTGTCGACCTCGTAATAAGGCGGCAGGTCGAGCCTCGGCGGCCGGCCCGGAGCTGTGGGGAAGACACGCATGTGAATCTCGTTGTCGTCGAGGCTGAGCGCCGACGTTGCGGTGCCTGAGCGGGTGGGGATGTTGTTCCAGCTCATCCCCGGGCTCCAGCGCTGGTCGGGGAACAGGCTGTCGTCGCCGATCACGTCGTCGACGATCCGAGTCCTCGCCGCGACCGCGTCGGCGAGCGCAGCGAGGCAATTGTGGACGCAGTCGGCCCTGCTCGACAGCCGGGCATCGCCTCGCCCTTCGAGGACGACGTCGGGCACGGCCCCCCTGCCCGCCTCGAGCCGAACCGCCGCGCCGCCTTCTGAATCCGGCTCGTCGACTTCGGCAAGCGCGGCATAAGCCGCGGCCGTGGTGAACATCTTGGTGTTGGACGCCGGGATGAACCGCTGCTCCGGAGCCACGGCGACGATTTCCCGGCCGTCCTGCGCCGCGACGACGAGCCCGAAGCGGGTGCCGGGCCCCGCTTCCGCAAGCCTGGCTTCGACTCGCCGTTGCAGGTCGCTCGTCTGGTCGGCCGCTGCGGAAGGCGCGGCGGCCAGCGCCAGGCAGAGGGCCAGTGCCCGAAAGGTCAGCAACCGCCTTTTCATGGCCGCGACCCTAGGGCCAAAGCCCCGCGTAGCAATGCCCGGCCTCTCATTCAGAGGGTTCCAGCGGCCATAACCCTCGCGCATGGCAAGGGCCGTCGCGCTTGTCGGGGGCGGATGGGGGCTTCACAAGGGGGCGGATGAATTTGTTGAGACGGTGTCTTCTTGGGCTCTGGGCGGCCGGGCTCTTGCTCGGTCCGGTCTCGGCCTCCGCCCCCCCACAGCGCGACTCGCTCGAAGCCGCTATGGCCCTTCCGGTCGCGAGCGAGCTGGTCGGCGCGCGCGACGCTCCGCGCTTCGCCTGGGTCGAAAGCGCGGCCGGTATCCGCAACATCTGGTTCGCCGAGCGCGGCCAGGCCGCCCGGAGGCTGACCGGCTTCACCGGGGACGACGGACAGCTTTTCTACGATCTTGCGCTGAGCTCCGACGGCTCGCAGCTTGCTTACGTTCGCGGCGGCGACCCTGAAACCCGGGATTCCGCGCTTCCCAATGCCGCCTCGCTTGCCGAGCCGCCGGCGCAGCGGATATTCGTCGCGGCGACGGCCGGGGGCGAGCCGATCCGGGTCGGCGCCGGCCACTCGCCCACCTTCTCGCCCGACGGAACTCGGCTCGCCTTCACTCGCCGCGGAGAGATATGGCTCTGGCAGCGCGGCGGCGAGGCCCGCAAGCTGGCTTCGGCCGGAGGCGAGGTCAGGCGGCTGCAATGGTCGCCCGACGGCACCCGCCTCCTCTTCGTCAGCCATCGCGGCGACTACAGCTTCGTCGCCCTTCTCGACCCCGCTTCGCCCCGGATCCGCTTCCTCGACCCGGGCCTCGGCTTCTCGGTCGAGCCGGTCTTCTCTCCCGAAGGTCGACGGATCGCATATATCCGCCATCTCGACGCCCCGGCCGGAGCGGCGAAGGACAGCGGCCCTTATTGGTCGATCCGGATTGTCGATGCAGTCGGCGGCGCGGCCCGCGAGCTTTGGGCCGCCCCGCCGGGGCCCGGCGCGCGCTATTACGAAACGCGCGGCCGGGACCTTTTCTGGAGCAAGGACGGCCATCTCGTCTTCCCCTGGGAACGCAGCGGCTGGCTCCACCCCTATGCGCTCGATTCGGAGAAAGGCGGTGCGCCCAAGGACCTGACGCCCGGGGCCTTCGAGGTCGAGATGTTCATGCTCGGCGCCGACGGCCGGTCGCTCGTCTATGCCGGCAATTCGGGCGACCTCGACCGGCGCCACATCTGGCGGCGGCCCTTGTCCGGCGGAGCACCCGAGCGGGTCACGAGCGGGACCGGGATCGAATCCGCGCCGGCGCTCGGCGGAACTGCCCTGGCCGTGATCGCCACCGACGTCTCGCGGCCGGCTCATCCAGCGCTCGCCGAGGGCGGACTCCGGCCGCTCAAGCCGCCCCCAGTCGCCCAGGGCTTCGTCATTCCCGAGCCGGTGCGGTTCCGGGCGGCGGACGGAGTGGAGGTCCACGGCCAGCTGTTCCGAGGGCGTGGATCGGGGAAGCGTCCGGCGATCGTCTACGTCCATGGCGGGCCGCGCCGGCAGATGCTGCTCGGCTTCCACCCGTCGGGCTATTATTCCAACGCCTATGTTTTCAACCAGCATCTGGCGGCCCGGGGCTATCATGTCCTCGCGGTCAATTATCGAAGCGGCACCGGCTACGGCAACGCCTTTCGCGACGCGCCGGATCTCGCCCGGGGCGGCGCTTCCGAATATCGCGACATACTCGCCGCCGGCCGCTGGTTCGAGGCCCGCCGCGACGTCGATCCAGCCCGGATCGGGATTTGGGGCGGAAGCTGGGGCGGCTATCTGGTCGCGCTCGGTCTCGCACGCGACAGCGACCTGTTCGCCGCCGGGGTGGATTTCCACGGAGTCCATTCGATGCTCCGTCCGGTGCCCAACAGCCTCTCGCCGGAGGCCCAGGCGGCGGCTCGGCAGCTCCAGTGGAACTCCTCCCCGCTCGGAGCGATCGAGCGCTGGCGCTCGCCGGTACTCCTGATCCACGGCGACGACGACAGGAATGTCGATTTCTCGCAGTCGGTGATCCTGGCCCGGGAACTCGCCGCCCGCCGCGTTCCCTATCGCGAGCTTGTCTTCCCCAACGAGCGCCACAGCTTCCAACTCCATTCGAACTGGCTGGAAAGCTTTCGGGCCGCGGACGATTTTCTCGAAAAGACTCTGAAAGAGAGGCGCCGATGAAGGCCTGGCGGCTCTGCCTCGCGATCCTCCTCGCCTTGGCGGCGGCGGCGGCGGCCGCGCAGGAGCGCTCGACCTTCATCAGGGGCGCCCGGATCTTCGACGGGACCGGAGCCCCCGCCACGGTCGGAAACGTGCTCGTCCGCGGCGACCGGATCGTCGCCGTCGGCCCGGACCAGCGCGCACCCAAGGGCAGTCGCATCGTAGACGCTCGCGGCCTGACTCTGATCCCGGGCCTCCACGATCTCCACACCCACATGCGGGCGCCGGGTTTCGACGCACCGGACGATCTTCCCAAGGCTTATGCCGCCTATCTCGTCAACGGCGTGACCGCGGTGAACGAGTTTTCGGTGTCGGCGGAGATGCTTGCACCGATACGCGAGATGACCGCGCCCGGACGAATCCCGGCGCCGCACCTGCAGCTCGCCGTCCGGCTCGGAGTGCCGGGCGGCCACGGCACCGAATATGGCTGGGGCAGATCCTTCACCCTCGAAGCCTCGACTCCGCGCGCCGCCCGCCAAGCCATGATCCGGGCGCTGTCCTACCGGCCGGGAGTCATCAAGGTCTTCGCGGACGGCTGGCGCTACGGCCGCTCGCCCAGCATCAACGCCATGAGCGAGCCGACCCTCGCCGCGATCGTCCAGAATGCGCACTCGGCCGGAATCCCGGTCATCACCCACACGGTCACCCTGGAGGGCGCCAGGATCGCCGCGGCGGCTGGCGTGGATGCGCTCGGTCACGGCATCGGCGACGCGCTGGTCGACGACGCGCTGATCGCGCTGATGAAGGCGAACCGCACCGCCTACGTTCCGACCCTGGTCGTCTACGAGCCGCAGGAGGGGCGCGAGTTTCACCCCGCGGAATGGCGCAGGCTGCGGCCGCAGGAGCGGGTGCGCGAGGAAGCACGGACATTTGCCCCGCCTCCGGAATCTCCGCGCTGGACGATCATGCGGGAAAATGTCCGACGGCTGAAGGCGGCCGGAATCCGAATCGGAGTCGGCACCGACGCGGGGATAGGCGGAGTCTATCACGGCTCCTCCACTGTTCGGGAGATCGGCTGGCTGGCGAAACTGGGCTTCACGCCCGCCGAAGCCCTGGCCGCAGCGACCAGCGTCAGCGCCGGGATACTCCGCCAGGGGAGCGATCATGGCAGGATCGCGCCCGGCCAGCGCGCCGACCTGGTCTTGACCGGAGGCAGGCCGGACGAGGACATCGCCCATCTCCACGACGTCCGGCGGGTCTTCGTCGGCGGGCGCGAGATGCCGCTCGACCGCATGGCGCGGCAACTCGCCGACGACCGCCCTTCGCCGCTGCCGGCGCACCGTATGACCGGCCCGATCCATAGCGGTGCCGGCCCCGCCGGCCGGACCGATCTCGACACCCTGCCGGTGGAGGGCACCGATCCGGGAACGGACCACAGCCATCTCGATCTCACGTCGCTGCCGGGCGGGAGGCTGTTCCTGACGGCGGGGATGGGCGCGGCGCCGAAGCCTTTCGCCGAGCTTCACCTCCCGCTGACCCGGGGCTCGGTCCAGCTCGCCGACGCGAGCGGCTTTTCCGGAATCGCATTCGAGGCGCGCGGGACCGGCGATTACGCTCTGCTTCTCAACAGCTACGCCATCCACCCGCGTAGCTGGTTCCGGGCCTCGTTCGAAGCCGGCGAGACCCCGCGCGAGATTCGGATACCGTTCAGCGCCTTCGAAAGTCCGCTGGCCGGGGCGCGCCTGAATCCCGCCCGCCTCCGCGCCCTTCTGTTTCGACTGGAAGGCGAACCGGGCGGCGGCACCTGGCTGGAGCTCGGCAAAATTCGCTTCTACGATTAGACGTAATGCGGCTCGCTCCGTTCGCGCAGGGCCTCGTAGTGGACCAGCGCGGGCTCCGGCCCGAAAGGCACCGGCGCGCCGCGCCCGAACGCCCATTCGCCCCGATCGCAATCCTCGGCCCGTACATAGCCGTTCACGTAGAGCCGCCGCCGGTGGTGCGACCTGTTGACGCCCGAGCCGTGCACCAGGAACGGGCTCCACAGGGCCAGGTCTCCCGGATCGAGGACGACTTCGACGGCGTCCCCGGGATCGAGCCCGGCCGAACCCAGGACTTCGTCGTCCATGGCGACTCCAAGCACCTCACGGGGGGTGTCCAGCTTCAGATCGCCGTTCAATTGGCTTCCCGGGATGAAGCGCATGCAGCCGGCTCGCGGGGTTTGCGGGTCGATCGCAAGGCCGGTCTGAACGTAGGAACGGCCGAGATTGCGATAGGCGTGGGCCGGTTCGCGGAATTGCGAATCCTGGTGCCAGGCGAACTCGCTTTTGCCGCCGGGCTCCTTCCAGTGGATCTGGTTGATGATCTGTTTCAGATCGGCGCCGAGCAGGAGCTCCAGCAGCTCCGCGATGCGGAGGTCGAAGCGGACCGCGTTGAGCGCCGGCCGGTGGTAGGAGGGCCACTGGACCATCCGCACTTCCGGCACGCCGCCGGTGTCGGCCGCGACATTGTAGAAGAGGTTGCCGTGACGAAAGCTTCGGCCGTGCCGAAGCGCTTCCGAATGAACTTCATCGACCGCGGCGCCGATTTCACGAACCTCGTCCAGCGAGAAGAGGCCGCGGACGATCGCATAACCATCTCGTTGATAATACTCGACATAGTCTCCTGGATCGGCCTTCACGGGCAGGTTCCCGCGGGCGGGCGGTGCGGCAAAGCTCGGCCGGCGGCCTTGCCGGTGAGCGCTCCGTCGTCGACCGCCGGGACGCCGTTGACCAGCACGGTTCGGACTCCCGCCGCGAGCAGGGTGGGTTGGGCATAGGTGGCTCGCGCCGAGTAGCGGCGGGGGTCGAATATGACGATGTCGGCGAAGGCGCCCCCTTTCAGCCGGCCGCGCCCCTTCAGCTTGAAGGTATCGGCGGCAAGTGTCGAGCTTCGCTCGATAAATTGGCGCAAGTTCAGGACAGGTTCGGAATCGACATAATTTGCATATTTTCGAGCGAAACTGCCGTAGGTGCGCGGATGACCGGTCGAAGCGTCGGACCCCGTCATCACCCAGGGCCGGCGCATGAACGCCTTTATGTCCGGCTCGATCTGGTTGAACGAGGCGACCGCCGGATCGCCCTCCCGGATCACCTCGACCGCAGCGGCGACGTTATCCTCGCCCCGGGCCCTCGCGATGTCGGCGAGGGTGCTGCCGCTCCTCGCGCCTTCGGTGATCAGCAGAGCCGCCGGTCCTCCGCGCCGACGCAGATTCTCGGCCATTCCGGAGCGAAGGCGCGGATCGTCCAGCCGCTCGAGCAGCCGGTCGCGGCCTCCGTCCTGCGCCCAGAGCGGGACGAGCGCCGCGGCGAGGCTCGTCCCCGAGGCGGACCAGGGATATTGATCCGCGGTGACGGCCTGGCCCGAGCGCCGGGCGGCCTCGACCTTGGCGACGATGGCGGGAGCCTGGCCCTGGACGTCCACTCCCAGCGCCTTGATGTGCGAGATGTGGACCGGAAGCCGGCCCTCGCGGCCAATCGCGATAGCCTCGTCGACCGCCGCCGCGAGACCGATCGTGTAGCTCGACTCGTCGCGCAGGTGGCTGTCGTAAATGCCGCCGCGCCGCCCGGCCTCTCGAGCCAGCGCGACCACCTCGCCGGTCTTCGCGAAGCTTTGGGGCGCGTAGAAAAGGCCCGTCGAGAGCCCCATAGCGCCCTGGCACATGGCGCCCGCGACCAGGCTCCGCATCCGCCTCAGCTCGGCTTCGCCCGGCGCCCGGTTGGCCGCGCCGAGCACCTGCCGGCGGACGGATCCGAGCCCGACATAAGCTGCGTAATTGATCCCCACGGGACGGGTGGCGGCGGAGCCAAGCACCTTGGCGACGTCGAGCGCGCCCGCCCCGTCATTGCCGATGAAGGCGGTGGTGACCCCCTGCATCAGGAAGGCCGGGATCAGGCGGGTGCGCGGATCTTCGGAGGCGAGGTCTTCGCCCATATGGGTGTGCGGATCGATGAAGCCGGGCGCGACGATAAGGCCCCGGGCGTCGATGACCCTCTTCGCAGCGCCCCGATACCGCCGGCCGACCGCAAGGATTCGGTCCCCGGCGACGGCGACGTCGCCGATGAAGGGCGCGTCGGAGCCGGTATAAAGGGTGCCGCCCCGGATCAGCAGGTCCGCCGGGACCCGCGCCGGCGCCGCGCCGATGCCGGTCCCCGCGGCACCGAGCAGAAGAAATATCCGCCGCATCCTCATGAATTTCCCCAGAAGCCTCGATCGGGCGGGACGAGCAGGCCGCCTTCGTCCCTGACGCCTCCCGCCCTGTCTTCCCGGAGCCACAGAGCGCCGTCAAGGTCGACGAAGTCGGACAAAGCGGCGACGTGGAGGGCGGGGGCGATCGACAGCGAGGAGCTGACCATGCAGCCCGTCATCAGGAGGAGCCCCCGGGCCCGGGCGGCGCGGGCAAGGTCGAGCCCGGCGGTCAGCCCGCCGGCCTTGTCCAGCTTGACGTTGACCGCCTGGTAGCAAAGCGCGATCCGATCGAGATCGTCCCTGACATGGACCGCTTCGTCGGCGCAGATCGGAATCGCCGGAGCGAACCCCGCCAACCATCCGTCCGAATCGGCGGGCACGGGCTGCTCGATCAGATCGACCTCCGCTTCGAGGAGGACGGGCTGCATCTCCTCGAGCAACCGCTGGTCCCAGCTTTCGTTCGGATCGACGATGAGCGCGGCCCGAGGCGCCGCGGCCCGGACCGCGCGGATCCGTCCGGCCGGATCCTCGGCGTCCACCTTGACCTTGAGGAGCGGCGCATCGGAGTGGCGCGACGCGAGCTCGGCCATCGCCGAGGGCGAATCGATTCCGAGAGTGAGTGCGCTGACCAGAGGCCCCGGCGCGGGCACCCCCGCCAAAGCGGCGACGTCCACGCCCGACCGCCGCGCCTCGAGGTCCCACAAGGCGCAATCCATGGCGTTGCGAGCCGCGCCGGGGGGAAGGAGCGACTGAAGCGCATCCCGTCCGGCGCCCGCTTCCACCGCCGCCCTGACGCCCTCGATCGCGGCAAGCGAGGTCTCGACGCTCTCGCCGTAGCGCGCATAGGGCACGCCTTCGCCGCGGCCGACGACGCCCTCTTCAGCCAAGGTCACACGGATCACGTCGGCGGCCGTCTTGACGCCGCGCGCGATCCGGAACGGCCGGCTCAGCGCGAAGCGATCGTGCTGGGCGTGGAGTGAACGAGGCACAGGAGCTCGATTATTGATCCGACCCCGAAGGCGATCGGATCGGTCGTGGGCAGATCCAGCCGGTCCGAGATCCGGTCGCACAGGCGCCGCGCCTCGACCGGCTCCAGACCGGATGTGTTGAGGCAGATGCCGGCGGCCCGGACGTCCGGGCTGGTCACCCTCGCGGCCTCCAGATTGCGGTCGAGGCATTCGGCCAGATCGGGAAGAGGCCGTCCGGGAAGTCCGCGCATATGTTCGCGGCCGGGCCGGTGGCAGAGCACGAGCGCCTCGGGCTGGGCGCCGTGGAGCAGGCCCATCGACACTCCCGCGAAGGAGGGATGGAAGAGCGAGCCCTGCCCTTCGATCACGTCCCAGCCCCCGTCGTGGCGGGCTGGAGCGAGCTGCTCGATCGCACCGGAGATGAAATCGGCGACCACGGCGTCGACCGGTACTCCTTCCCCGGCGATCATGATCCCGGTCTGGCCCGTCGCCCTGAAATCGGCGGCGAGCCCGCGCCTGCAAAGCCCGGCGGTCAAGGCCAGCGAGGCATACATCTTGCCGACAGAGCAATCGGTGCCGACGGTGAGGAGGCGATGGCCGGGCCGCGGATAGCCGTTGCCGACCGCGAGATCCGCCGGCGCCTCGCGGACGTCGAACAACCTCAGCCCGCGCTTCCGAGCGAGAGCGACAAGCGCCGGCTGGTCGCTAAGACGCTGGTGGAGCCCGGCCGCGACGTTGAGCCCGGCTTCCAGGGCCAAAGCGGCATCCTCGACGAGATCGCCGCCGAGCCTTCCGCCGGCGCCGGCGATTCCGAGCACCAGGGTCCGGGCGCCCGCCCCGGCGCCTCCGGCCATATCGAGGCGCGGCAGGCCCAGGGTGAGCGGGCAACCGTCGTGGCGAAACTCGCCTACGCAATCCTCGCGGCGGAACGTCGCCAGGCCGCGCGACGTCTTGAGGCTCATCGCGTCCGCGCAATGGCCGAGATAGAGGAGAAAGGGCCCGGGGATCATGAAGCGTGAATATCGCCGCCCGGTCCGCGCGCCCGCATAGCGAGTGCGCCGCTCGCCATAATCTCCCGTTATGGCGACTCGAGAGTTCGAGCAAGAGTCTTGAGGAAGTCCGTCGCCAGAGCGTTGGGCGGCCGGTTGGTCAGGTACATTGCGTGGATGTCGAAGGTGAGCGCCGGCTCGAGCGGCCGGACCGAAAGGCCCGGCGCGAGCGACGCCTGGGCGGTGAAGCTGTCGACCACAGTCATTCCGACGCCCTGACGGACCAGCGCCGAGGCGATGTAAAAGGTTCGGGCCGAGACGATTTCGTCGAGCTCCAGGTCGAGCCGGTCAAGCTCCTGGGTGAAGAGCTGGCCGATCGGTCCGCTCGCGGCGAGACTGATGAAGGGCTTCCCGCTCAGCTGCCCGAGCTCGACCCGGGAAGGAGCGTCGGGCATGTCCTGCTCCTGGTAGAGGACGACCAGCTCACCCTTGCCCAGCCAGCGGTCGCCGATCGGCGCCGCGGGCGGAACCTGGAACGCGATCGCGACGTCGGTTTCCCGCTCGTACAGCTTGCGGAGCAAATCGTCGTGGTGGACGGTCTGGAGATCGAACTTCACTTTCTCGTGGGTTCGCCGGAATCGCGACACCGCCACCGGAATCGCCTGAAGCGCAAGCGACGGAAGTGCCGAGATCCGGAGCATTCCCCCCTCGCCTCGCCTCAGATGCCGCCCCGCCTCGCGAAGGGCGTGGACCCGGTCCTGAATCTCCCTCGCGTCGGTGAAGAGGACATGGGCGTCCTCGGTCGGGACGAGGCCGCCGCTGGTCCGCTGGAAGAGCTGGAAGCCGAGAAGCGATTCGGCATGGCGGAGCATCTTCGATACCGAAGGCTGCGACACGTTGAGGGCCCGCGCGGCGGCGCTGACCGACCCGTTGACGTAGACGGCGTGGAAAATCTCGATGTGACGAAGATTCATGAGACGGGGGGCCAGGGCATGGGCCGTTGCTAGAGCAGTTTGAGCGAAAGGGGAATCGCCGTGGGGCTTTTGCCTCTCCCGCTTTCGCGGGAGAGGGGCAGTTGTCCTATGCGCGCATCGCCCGGCTCAGCCGGGTACTCTCCGGAAGCCTAGGCGCCGCCTCCGCCAGCGCCGCCCGGAACGGCTTCGAGTCCGGATCGAGCGGAGCGTCGAGAAAGGCATAGAGCAAGGTCCGCTCGCCCGGGGTCATGTCGCGCACCACCGGCATGTAGCGATAGGTTTCGAATGCTCCGGCAGCGGTCAGCTTCTTCAGGATCCCGCCATAGGCATGGACCTGGGCCGGATCGTTCAGCCAAAGCCAATTGTCCATGCAGGGCGCCATCGCGTTCCACTTGGCGAGCACGTTGTTGAAGACGTTCTCCCAGGTCGGCTCCATCGCTGCGATCTCGGCGTCGGACGGAAGGGTTCGGACGTAGACGTAGGACGTAGTCTGCGGATCCAGGGTCGCGGGCTGGGCGGCATCGGCCCCGACCGTGAAAAGATAGCAGTGGACCGCCCCCCCCGAAGCGGCGGCGATGTCGAACCAGGCGATTCCGTTCGAATCCGTGAGGGCGCTGTCGACCGGAGCAACGTCTCCGCTGGAATCGTCGAAGCTGTAGCGGTTGACCTCTATTCCCGAAGTGGTCGCGTAGCCCGTGTCGAGTATCTGAACGCCGGTCGAGACCGGGGAATCGCCCTCGTCCATATAGATATTCTGCTGGGTCATCACCGCCGGGCGAAGAAGCCGGTTCGAGGGCGCGACAACCGGCTCCACCAGATAGATATCGGAGCCAGAGCCGATCCGGAGCGGCGAAGAGACGGCGATGTCGCACTGCGAGGGATCGAGCGGCAGGGTGACGAGACCGGACGTGGAAAGATAGGAGTCGCGATCATATTGCGGATAGGGAATGGAACCCAGCTCCTCGACGACGGTCGATCCGTCCGCCGACATGGCGCAGACCGAGAGCGTTCCGAGAGGCTGCTTGCTGACCTCGGCATCGATCTCGCGGACGCTGTTTCCGAAGTCCACCACGAGCGCTCCGCCGGTGACCCGGGCGAAGGCGGTTCCGACCGGCTGCTTGAACGGCGTACCCTGGGCGAGCAGCGCCCGGTCGCCGGGCTCGCACGCCGGCTCTCCCTTACGCCAGAGGCCGACCACTCCGATCATCAGGCTTCGCGCCGGATTGGGCTGGAAGCTGTCCGGGATGTTGAGCTTGGCGACCAGCGCCTGGGCGTCGATCGAAAGCTGGCCGCCCGAATTGGTGACGATCTCGGGATCGTCATAATAAATGGTGCGATAGGTGTTCCAGCGAACGGTGAGGCCGGCCACGTCCTCGTCCTCCAGAGCCGAGGCCAAAGCCTGAAGCGCCGGTGAATCGTGCGCGTCGAGCCGGAGCCCGCAATCCTTGGGGAAGGAGGTCTGCCAGATCACCGAGGCGATTCCGGCTTTCACCGTATTGTGGCTGTTGCGGTTGAAGTAGACGTAGCGGGACATCACCCGGAAGGTGCGCGGACAGGTGATCCGGTAGCCGCCGTCGATGCCGAACTGCATCTCATCGAAGAAGAGCTGCGAGCTGAACGTCCCGTAGGGTTCGGCATCGACCAGCATTCCAAGGAAGTCGGCGGGCGTTCCGACGACCGGGTCGGAACGGTCGAGGCCGCTCCCGGTATCGGCTCCGCTGATCCGGGCGAGGAAGTTGGAGCGGTGGGTGCCGTGCGGGTTCCAGTTGGCCGGATCGACGAACTCGATCGCGCGCCTGCGAAAGTTCGCGACGGAATCGCCGGGCGGAAGCGGAATGCACGCAGCCTCGTCGTAGAAGCCCGGGAAGGGCGGCTTCTGGGTCGGATCCGGCCCGTAATTGTTGGTGACGATCGGATCCCAGACCATCTGGCCGGTGAAGTAGAGGCGGGGCGTGTCGAGGACGCTCATCAGCAGGCTCCCGAGCCGGAGGTGTAGACGAAGCTTGGGCCGGCGACGCTCTTGCCGTCCGCCAGCGGGACCTGGAGAGCCGCCACCGCCGCCATTCGAAGCTCGAACATCTTCCTGACCGCCGCTCCGAGCTGGCCGGTCTCCCCGTTCACAGCCCGCTGGAGGGCGTCGACCATTCCGCTATAGGCTGTGTTGCAGGAATCCTGCGCGGCCTGGGCCGCGGCCGAATCCCGGGAGAAATCGTGCTGGCCGGGATCGGCTATCGCCGGATAGGCGGAGCTCCAGTCCACGCCGAGGGCATTCGGGCCCCATCGGTAGCCCGGATCCTCCGCCATCTTGGTCAGCACCTTGTCGTGGAAGATTTCCCCGAAGCGGTAATAATGGGCGAGCTCGTTCTGGAAATCGAGCGGATCGTCCTTGGCCCCCTCGCCTTCCGAAACGATCTGGGAGATCGCTTCGTGGGCATCGGAATAATTGCCGACAGGGAATAGCTGGCCCGGGAAGAACTGGGCGTCGCTGATCTGATTGCGGCCGGCCGTCCATGCGCTCGCCGGAAGAGTCGCGAGGAAGGCGTCGACCAGTGCGTAATATTGGCCGATCGTCATCGCCCCGCCCCCCTGGGCCATGGACTTAAGCATCGGGAAGGGCGGCACCTCTTCCGGCTCCTCGATCGCCATGCCCTGCGCCATCGCCGAGGGATCGAACGGAAGCAGCCGGATCATCAGCGGATCGCCGCCGGGCGGGCCGACATCGCCAAGGGTGCAGGGATAGGAAGGCGGCTTGAGCTCGGGGCTGCCGCCGAGGGCATTGATGATGTTGCAGACCAGGCAGAGGTGGATCATCTCCTGGTTGATCACGTCCGTCAGCCGCTCCGACGCTGGCGCGTTGGTCCCCGGCAAGATCGAGAATTTGGCGTAGAGATAGGGCGGCAAAGTGCCGAACTCGATTCCGGCCGCAGCCTGAAGCATCGCGACAGCATCGTCCACGTTGTTCGGAGGAGTCGCCTGCAACCGGATCATTTGAGCCCCCCGCCGTTTTGAGGACCCATCATAACCCAAGCCGGCGGAACGTGAAGCCCGCCGCCCGTGCATTTAGGTCCGTTTCGAAGCCAAAGACGGTTCCGCTGATCAGTCGCGGCGTTATGCTTGCCCCTTTCAGCAGGGGAGGCTCGAAATGCATCTGGCACGGACTCGGATTTCACTTCTGGCGCTGGCCGCGGCGCTTGCGGGCTGCGAAGGCGGGGACGCGGCGGGCGACGGCGCGGTGGGCAACGGCGCGGCGGCCGATTCGAACGGCGCCGCAGCCTACGGCAACAACGTCTACGCCACCTACGGAGTCCACAATCCGCCCGACGCCAGCCCCTGCCAGTCGCCCGACTGCAGCTATGCCGGCCAGCCCGGCCGGCCGGCGGATCCGAGCTACCCGCCATATTGGCAATCGCCCTGGACGATGTACGTCGTCTCCGCCGGCTATGAGACCAACCCGCCGCCCTACAACGGAGCGCCGCCGGCCGGGACCACATACCGGGCCTCGTCGGGCGCCAGCTATTACGATTCCACTTGGCGCGGGAAGAGCGGCGAAGGCGCGATGATGGAATATTACGACAAAAGATGCCTGCCCATCTTCCCCTTCACTCCTAACGACTTCACCTGCGCCTTCATCTCGCTTGGCGACACCGCTTACTTCCTCACCTATAAGCAGGACAGGCCCAAGGGGATGCCGCCCGTCTGCCTGTTCTCGCCGCTCAACCACCCGCCGCGCCGCGACTTCATCAAGCATCTGCCCTGGGCCAAGGGCGACAGCGCCCGGCTCGGCAACGGCGCCCAGGGCTACAGCTTCTGGATCGACGGCAATCCGCAAAGCCCGACGGCGGGCAAGGTCATGCAAATCGGCGCCAGCCCGGACGGGACCGCGAAGGGCTGGATCCTCTTCGGCTACGCCTTCGCTCCGGTGAACGGGAAGATGCAGCCGCAGAGCTTCTATTTCTCCGGCTTTCCGGTAGCCCCGCCTGACGCTCCGATCGTCAGCCAGAATTATACGGACTGGAAGCCGACCCAGCCCGATCCGGCAAAGACCTGGAACCTCGTCTCCGGGCTCGACCCGGCCAAGCTCCCCGCCTGCACGGTCATGGACGGGCCGACCAGCCCGAAGGGAGCCCCGCTCAAGGCCATGGGCGAGCGCCCGCCGACCTGGTTCGACCTCGGCAAGCTGAGGCGGAAGCGGACGTAAGAATTCCTTCCCGGCCAACTCCGGGAGGATTTAGAAACCCGCCGCCACCGTCACCCGGGCTACCCGCCCGGGCGACGGGAAGCCCACGGCATCCTCGTAACGCTCGCCGGTCACGTTCCTCAGCGCCGCCGCCAGAGTAAATTGTTCGGACAGCCGCCACCGGACACCGAGATCCGCCTCGCCATGACCGTCCGCCCGGACCAGGCCGGTCGGGATCGAGCTGTCGAAAAAATCCGAGTTGAAGCGCACAGCCGCGTTCAGCTCGACCGGGTCCGACACCTGCCACGCCGCTCGAATCGAGCCCTGCCAGCGCGGCCTGCCCCTTAGCGGAGTCGGGGAATCGAGGTCGAGCAAACTCAGAGCGCCGGCCAGGCTCAGCGGCCCGGTCGGCCGCCACCGACCTTCCAGCTCGCCCCCCCGGGCCCGGACCCGGTCGCGATTGACGGTCGTGAAGGTCGCCGGATCGAAATCGATGAGGTCGCGGAAGCGATTGTCGAACAGCGCCAGCCTGACGAACGCCCCCGAGCGCCCGGTCAGTTCGACCCCCGCTTCGAGATTCCGGCTGCGCTCCGGGCGGAGGGCCGGATTGCCGATCAGGGGGTGCGCCAGGGCGTAGAAGCTGGGCAGCTTATACCCCTCCCCCGCCCGGGCGAACAGGGTCGGGCCGCCGGGCAACGGCTGCCACGAGGCGGCGGCGCGCCCGGTCCATCTCCGCCGGCCGCCCGCGACGTCGTCATAGCGCGCCGCCAGGTTGAAGCCGAAGCCGCCGCCCGGGCGAAGGCTCGCTTCGGCGAAGGCGCTGCGCGTGGTCCGCACCAGATCGAAGCGAACCGGCAGCGGGAAGCCGAAATCGATCGTCCCGTCGCTTCGGCCCGATTCGCGAAGCCAGGCCGCGCCGGCGACGGCGACCAGCGGCCCCCGCCCCACCGCCACGTCCGCGATCGCTTCGAAGCGGGAGAAACGGCTGTCGGCGGTAATCGCCGGAGTCCCCTGAAGCACTCCGGGAGCGATGGCCGGAGTGACGCTTCGGTCCTCCTGCCGCGACCAGGACAAGCTGAGATTGGGCCGGATCGCGGCGCTTTCCATCCGACGAAGGGAGAGGCCGGCCGCCATGAGCTCGGCATTCCCCCGCTCCCGCTCACGGTTGACGGCGAGACTTGGCCCGCCGCTATCCTCGGGAAAGGCCGATCGGAGGGAGCGGCCGTAAAGGCCCAGCAGCCGAGCCTCGTAGCCGCCCGCCCGGTGGCGAAGCTGCGCCAGACCCTGCCGGCGCTCGAGGCTCGATCCGGCGGTCAGTCCGCCGCTGTCGTACCAGCTTCCCGCCGCCAGAAAGCCGCCGTCCCGCCAGCCCGCCTCGACGCCGGCGCCCAGGCCCGAATCGCCCTCGCTCCCGGCCTGGGCTCGGACCGTCAGCCTTCGAGCTCCAGCCGCCGGGGCTCGAAGCCGGATGTTGACCGCCCCGGACAAGGCGTCGGAGCCGTGGACCGCGGAAACCGAGTCCCGGGCCACCTCGATCCGCTCGACCAGGGCCGGATCGACCATGAAGAAGTCGAAGCCGCCGCCGCGGCTGTTGGTCGGGTCGTTGAGCTTGATCCCATCGAGAAGCACCAGTGTGAAATTGGGCTCGCCGCCCCGGATCGAGAGGAAGCTGCGGCCTCCCGCCCCGCCGGTCGAGAAAGCGCGAACCCCGGCTACCTCGTCCAGCACCTCAAGCAGCGAGGACGGCTGCATCCGCTCGATCTGAGCGCCGTCGACGACGCTCAACGCCCCCGCGGGCGCCGTCCCGGTCCGCGATGCGGTGACCACGATCGACTCGTCGGCGGGCGCGGACGCCATCACCAGCAACAAAGCGGCGTCCAGCAACATTGTCGAAAGGCCCCCACGATCCACGAAGCCTCATCCTTCACGGGCAAGGCAGCCGCCGCAATCCTCTTTTACTGGCGTTCCGGGCCAATTTTCTTCGACCCGGCGACCGCGCCGAACGCCGGGAGTCGTAACGCTTCCTATCTCTCGCCGATCGCTACGCGGCCCGCCGCGGGTCGAGAAGCAATCGTCTGAGCCGAGTGAGAAGGACTTAACCGAATGTTTTGCTTCGGGCCTGCTTCGGCCTGTCGCCCGGCGACAAGGTACCCGCCGGTTCCGGCAAGTTCAGGCCGCGCTTCTCGCCGGATTGCCGATCACCCGCGCGCCCGCCGGAACGTCGGCGATCACCACCGAGCCCATTCCGATCACCGCGCCTTGGCCGATGACGAGCGGCCGGCCGGCCGAGCCGTTGCGGATCACGGCCCCGGCGCCGATGAAGACGCCGTCGCCGACATGGACGGTGCCCAGGCACGAGGTACGCGGGCTGAAGGTGACATAATCGCCGATCACGCAATCGTGGGAGACGTGGCTGTAATAATTGGCCTGGAAGTGGCGGCCGATCCGGGCGAGCGAATTTACCATCGCGAAGTCGCAGATCGCCGCCCCCTCGCCCAGCTCGGCGGTCGGGTCGACGATCGCCGTCGGTGCGATCAATGTAGCGAAGCGGGCGCCCGCACAGCGTTCGGCCAGCCGCCGGCGAAGCGCCGGATCGCCGACCGAGACGCAGATATCGTCTTCAGGTGCCAGCTCGTCGAAGGCGATCGGATCGACGCCGGGATAGGGTTCGATCGGCGAGTCGGCGAGGAAGGCCTTGGGCCTCGGGTCGAGCCGGGCCGCCTGCACCATCTCCCGGCCCATTCCGCCGGCGCCGTAAAAGACCAGCCGTCCCGCCAAGCTTCACCTCCCCGTGCGGCACACCACTATCGTCAACAAGTCCGCTTCGCTAGGTTCGTCCGATGACCGTCACGATCCGCCCAGTCGAGGACGCCGCCGACCGCAAGGCCTTCGTCGACGTCGCTTATACCCTCAACGAAGGCGATCCGAACTGGGTCCCGCCGCTCAAGACCGAGGTCCACGGCCTCATCGACTCGCGAACCAACCCCTGGTTCGACCATGCCGAGGCCCGCTTCTTCCTGGCCGAGCGCGACGGCCAGCCGGTCGGGCGTATATCAGCCCAGGTCGACAGGCTCGTGCTCGAGCATATGGGGCCCGGAATCGGCCAGTGGGGCATGTTCGAGGCCACCGACGCCGAGGTGGCGGCCGAACTGATCCACCGCGCCGAATCGTGGCTTCGGGGCCGCGACATGATCCGCTCCATGGGCCCGTTCAGCCTTTCCATCTGGGACGAGCCCGGCCTGCTCATCAAGGGCCACGACCATCCGCCGATGGTGATGATGGGCCACAACAAGGCCGAATATGAATCCTGGGTCGAGGTGGCCGGCTACGTCAAGGCCAAGGACCTCTTCACCTACGATCTCGAGGTCACCGCCCCCTTCCCGCCGATCGTCGAGCGGATCGTCCAGGCCGGCGAGAAGAACCCCCGGATCCGGATCCGCCGGACCGTCAAGAAGAGGTTCGAATCGGAAGCCGCCCTTCTGCTCGGGATCCTCAACGACGCCTGGTCCGACAATTGGGGCTTCGTTCCCCTGACCGAGGCCGAGATCGCCTATGCCGGCCGCAAGCTGAAGCCGATCGTGCTCGAGGACATGATCCTCGTCGCCGAATATGACGGAGAGCCGGTCGCCTTCATGATGGCGCTTCCCGACATCAACCAGTTCATCCGCGACCTCGGCGGAAGCCTCTTCCCCTTCGGATGGGCGAAATTGCTCTGGAGGCTTAAGCGGATGCGCCCGGCGGGCGGGCGGGTGCCTCTGATGGGCGTGGTCAAGCGCCTCCATTCGACCCGTCTCGCGAGCCAGCTCGCCTTCATGATGATCGAGCGGATAAGGCGCGCCGGCACCCGCCATTACGGGATCAGCCGGGCCGAAGTCGGCTGGATCCTGGAGGATAACGGACCGATGCTCTCCATCGCCCAGGCGATCGAAAGCGACGTCAACCGGATCTACCGGATCTACGAAAAGCCGCTGTAGGCGCCGAGGGCGTAGACGCGGCGCCTCTCGTCGAACCGTCGCCCTGAACTTGATACAGGGTTCAGTTCTCCGCGAGTCGGTTGGACTCTGAATCTTGGCAAGTTCAGCATGACGCCGAGCGGCCTCTTGCCCGCCAAACGAAAAGACCCGCGGGATCGCTCCCGCGGGTCTTCTTTCTCTAGCCGTTCAGGCCGCTTTTAGCGGACGCTGCCCCGGCGGAAGAGGTTGACGATGGCGAGAAGGATCAGAGCGCCGATGAACGCGGCGAGAAGGGTTATCGCGTTGAAGCTGCCGCTCATGATGTTGCCGTCCGCGCCCAGCAAGGGCCCGAGCAGGAAGCTGCCGAGCAGCGACCCGATAATTCCGACGACGATGTTGAGAATGATGCCCTGCTGAGCATTGGTGCGCATGACGATGCTGGCCAGCCAGCCGATAATGCCCCCGATGATGAGAGCGATGATGAGATTGATCATTAGGCTTAACTCCTACTGAGCTCCCGGCCCCTGTTTTGGCCCGCGGATCACTCGTATAGACGCGCCGACGATGCGGATGTTCCGTAGCCGGTTCGAGATGTCTCAGACCGGAGCAACCGAATTACGCCTGTGGTGCCAGGCGAAGATGGCGAAGGCGCCGCGGTGCGGGCGCCAGGCTTCGGCGAGCTCTCGGACGTGCTTTTCGCAGGGCTTGCCGTCGAGACCCATGATCCGCCCGGTCTCGATCTGGACGGCGAGGTCGCCCGCCGGCCAGACGTCCGTCCGGCCCTCCGCGAAGAGCAGATAGACTTCCGCGGTCCACCGCCCGATCCCCTTCACCCGAACCAGCTCGGCGATCGCCTCGTCGTCGTCCGCGGGCAACGTGGCGAAATCGAGCCGTCCCGAAACCACCTCCTCCGCGAGGCTTCGGGCGTAGGAGGCCTTCTGCCGCGACAGGCCGGCGCTCCGCAAAGTCTCGTCCGATGCGGCGAGCAGGGTTTCCGGATCGGGCGGATCGCCGACCGCCGCGGTGAGCTTCGCCCACAGGCTCGCCGCGGAGGCGACCGACACCTGCTGGCCGACGATGGCTCGAAGCAGGGTCTGGTAGCCGGGCTCGCTGATCCGGGGCTCCGGATAGCCGGCGGCGGCCAGGGCCGCGGCGATCCTCGGCTCGCGCGCGGCGAGCGCGTCCAGCGAATTCCGCAAGTCTTCGGCGGCGATCCCCACAATTGCTCCCTTGTTTTCGTGGGCTTCGCCTAGCATATCGCCGAGCCATGGCGAAGCTGACCATCATCGACCGCGAGGGAGCGGAAAAGACCATCGAGGGCAAGGACGGCTGGAGCGTCATGGAGATCATCCGCGACTCCGGCTTCGACGAATTGCTCGCTCTGTGCGGCGGCTGCTGCAGCTGCGCCACCTGCCACGTCCATGTCGATCCGGAATGGCTCCCCGCCTTGCCGCCGGTGGGCGTCGACGAGGACGACCTGCTCGACACCACCGATCACCGGGTCGAGAGCAGCCGCCTCTCCTGCCAGATCAAGTTCGGGCCGGAATATGACGGGCTGAGGGTACAGATCGCTCCGGAAGATCCTTATTGACCCATAGCTCCCTGCCGCGAAGCGGTGGGGAGGCAGATCAATTCGAGAACCGGACCACCGCCGTCGGCACCGTCTTGCTGGCCGGGGTCACCTTCCACACCACCTTCTTGCCTGGCCCCGGCGCCATTCCCTCCTCGTTATTCTGCATGACCAGCTCGGCGTCGGTGGTGAACGTGAAAATGCCGTCGCGCTCCTTGGGCCCGGAATCGGGCTTGGCGTTATTGCCCATGTCCATGTCCTGACTGCCGAACGCGATCGCCTGGAATCGCGCGGTCCGATCCTTGCGGACCTCGACCGCGATCCAGGGAATGACCGACTTGGCGTCGATGTTGATCGGGTAGACGAAGCTCCGGTCTAGCTTGCCGGTCATCGAATAATCGACCCGGAACTTGTTTTTTCCGAGATATTCGACCGAGCGGTAGCCGACCTCCCTGGAGAGCGCCTCGGCGACCGCCTTGGCCTCGGCGACGGACTGTGCCGATTCGGCCACCGGCTCGGCGGGCGCCGCCGACGCGGCGGGCTTGTCCTCGCCCGTCGTCCCCTCTTCGCTCATGCCGGCCAGGCCCTCCTCCATCCCCTGCTGCATGGCGGCGGCGGGATCGAGCAGGATGACCTCGCCGGAATAGGTGAAGGTGAAGCTCCGGTCCTTGGCGATGTGAAGGGTCGAGACGAACTTGCCCGGGCTGAGGATGCAGGATGAAAGCGTGAACGCGGCCGCGGCCACGAACGCCATGCGAATGAACGACATGATATTACCCCCCGGCAAGATTATCCGCGATGTGTCGCCACCGCATATAGCGCGACCGCGGCGGCGTTGGAAACGTTGAGGCTCTCCATCCGCCCACCGATCGGGAGCCGCGCCAGAGCGTCGCAATGCGCCTCGGTGTTCTGGCGCATCCCTTCCCCTTCGGCGCCCAGCACCAGTGCCACCCGGGCCGGGCCGACCGCTTCGGCAAGTGTCGTTTCGGCCTCTCCCGCAAGGCCGATCCGCCAGAAGCCCGCTTCCGCCATCTCATCAAGTCCCCGCGCCAGATTGACCACCCGAACCCAGGGCAATGTCTCAAGGGCTCCGCTCGCCGCTTTGGCCAGGGCGCCCGATTCGGGCGGAGCGTGCCGGTCCTGGGTGACCAGAGCGAGAGCGTCGAAGGCCGCCGCCGAGCGAAGGATCGCTCCGACATTGTGCGGATCGGTGACCTGGTCGAGGACGAGCAGCGGCCGCCGCTCCGGAGAATCCTGGAGGATGTCGGCGAGCAGCAGATCGTCGAGCCGCTCGACCTCGGCGATCAGCCCCTGATGCGGCGCGTCCTTCGGCACGAGGCGGCCGAGATCGGCCGAGTCGGCGAAGGTGAACGGCACGTCCTTCGGCAGATCGACCTCCGCGGCCGCCTCGCGCGTCGCCCAGATCCGGACGATTTCGCGATCGGGATTGGCAAGGGCGGCACAGACAGCGTGCCGGCCCCAGAAGCGCGGGCGGTTCTCGGGCTTGGAGGCGGTACGGGCTTTGCGGCGCATGGCGGGTTCATGGCTGCAGGCGCGGCGACTGGCAAGCGCTCGTCCTCGACCGCCCCTCCGACTTTAATCCAGGTTTATCCCCGATATCCCCGTTATCCACAGGTCGAGTCCCGGATTCGGCGCTTGGCGCGACTCGGAATCGAGTGCCATTATCCTTCCTGTGGCAGGGAGCGGCCTTCCGGAAACGGACAGACGCTCCCAGACACGGCCAGGCGGAGAGCGGCTAAGTCTTCGGACGGAAGCTGAAGGAAGCCAGGTCCGGGCAACCGGAAGGAAGAAGCGCGAGGCAGCGGCGCAAGCCAAAGCCGAACCCACTTTCCCTCGAGGGTCCGGCGGAACCCGAAGCCCCCGGGCGGAAGGAACCGCGAAAGGACGACCAGGAAGCTTCGCTTCCCGGATGTCCGACAGGGAACCGGATTTCGAAGCCGCAAGGCTTCCGAAGGAAGGAACCCGCCAGGGAACCGAAGCCGGCCGCAAGGCAGGGCGCGGAACCCGCAGGAACTGGAACCGGAATAGCGATATTCCTGCGAAGGAACCTGAGGGACCGACCGGGGCCGCAAGGCCTCGGCCGGAACCTCCCTGGGAAAGCGAGCTTCGCTTTCGGGTGAGACGAACGGACCTGGGGACAGTGGAGGCCGGCAGCAATGCCGGCCTCCATTTCGTTTGGGGTTCAGCCGTGCCGGTGAACGGCCCGCGGCCCTGCGCTACTGGCCGGCGGCGATCACCGAGGCCAGCAATGTGCGCGCCACACGTTCGCGGGGGCCGGGCGGCAGAGTCGCGACGGCCTCGTGCATAGCGGCGACGCCTCGGCAGAGATGATCGGGGCTCGCGACGGCGCGGCGGGCGTGGTCGAAGAGCATGGCGCGGACCGGCACTTCCGGCTCGACCTTCTCGACCGCGGCCAGCCAGCTTTCAATATCCTCTTTCGTCGCCGCCGGTGCCGCGGGCGCCCGGAACCCCGCCGCGGCGGCTTCCACAAGGGCAAGGCCGTAATCGGCAAGCCCGACGGGCTCGGCGCCGACCAGGGCTTCCCGGCTGAAGAAACCGCGGTCGCCGACGGTGGCGCAGAGCCGGGAATCCTGCCTTCCCAGGGCTCGAAGCATCGCCCCCTGCCGAGCCTCGATCGCGGCCAGCGACTCGCCGGGCGCGGCGAGGATCGACTCCCTTCGGCTGCGCAGGAAGCGGTCGATGCCCGCATAAGCCAGCCGCCGAGCCTCCGCCGGGGGCTTGCCGGCGAGGGCGGCGGCGATCGCCCGATGGTCGAGCGGGAAATCGCGGCGCATCGCCTCGATGATCGGGGCGGACGCGCCGGCGGGCGGCTGGGCGGCGGCGGGGGCGAGGCCGGCGGCGAGGATCAGAAAGGCGGCGAGGAGGCGCATCGGCATGGCTTTCGTTGCGGGTTCTTCCTTCGACTAAAGATATCCGGGCGCCCGGCAAGCCGCTCCCCAATTCACTCCACGACGATCTCGGTACGAAGCGAGTTGGCGATGAAGCAGCGATCGTGCGCCTCATCGTGGAGCCGCGCCAGGGCCTGGGCGCCAGGCGCGTCGCCGGCGAAGGCGATTTCCGGGCGAAGCACGACCCGGATCATGGCCGTCCGGCCCCGTTCGTCCTTGCCCAACGTGCCGAGCGCCTCGTCGCGATAGGCGGCGACGTCGAGCCCGGCATCGCGTGCGAGGTGGAGGAACCAGAGCATGTGGCAGGACGAAACCGAGGCGACCAGCGCTTCCTCGGGATCTACCCCCGCCGGGTCCGACATCGGCGGGCGGACGACGTGCGGCGAGGCCGATGCCGGAACGACGGCGCCCCCGTCGAAGCTCCAGCTATGGGCACGGCTGTAACGCCCTTCGCGAAAGCCGTCGTCGGAGCGCCATTCCACCGTCGCGAGATAATCCGCCATGCTGCCTGTCCCCTCAAGCCGCCGTCTTCTCCAGAAATGCCGCCTCGCGTTCGACCCAGCCGGCGAAGCTCGGCCGAGCCAGCATCCGCTCCGCGAAGGCCTCTACCCTCGGATAGCGCTCGGGGTCGATCGTCATTCCAAGGTGCCGGAAATTGGCGAAGGCGGTCGCGACGGCGATGTCGGCGAGGGTGATGCCCTCCCCAACCAGCCAGCCGTTCTCGGGAATCACCCGCTCGAGGTAATCGAGGATCGGAGGAAGCTCCTCCTTCTCGGCCTTGTCGGCCGTCTCGAGGTCGCCTGGCCGGCCGAG
Organism: Sphingomonadales bacterium; assembly: GCA_038257735.1. GTDB lineage: Bacteria > Pseudomonadota > Alphaproteobacteria > Sphingomonadales > Sphingomonadaceae > Allosphingosinicella. Next base: position 38,100 of record JBBSIZ010000004.1, read on the forward strand.
GAAGCGGGGGGCGACGATCCGGTTGAAGAACATCTTGGCTCCGCAGGCGCACAGGATGGTGTCGGCGAACTCGTCGAACCAGATCGTCCGAGCCCGGGTCTCGGGATCGGCGGGGATCAAGGCCGGCTCGGGATATTTCGCTTCGAGATAGTGGATGATAGCGGACGAGTCGGAGATACCGAAGTCGCCGTCGCTAAAAGCCGGCATCTTTCGGAACGGGCTGGCGGCGACGAATCCCGGTTCGTCGGAGCCGATGCCGACCGGCTTGTGCTCGAGCTCAAGCCCTTTCTCAGCGCCATAAGCCAGCACCTTGCGAACGAACGGCGACAGCGATGCTCCGTAGACGATCATGCCCAGACTCCCTTTTAGGTTTCAACACGCAACTTATACCGCCGAGCCACTCACCGCAAGGCGCCGAAGCGAAGCCCGATCCAGAAACTGCGCGGAGTCGCCCGTTCCTCGATCCCGGCGCCGCTAACCGCCGCGAGAATCCGGGCATCGGTAACATTCTCCGCCCGAACCTCGATCGCAAGCCTGCGCCCGATCGGGAATAGGGAAGCGGCATCCAGGGTGAAGGCACGCGGCAGAAGCTGGCGGTTGAGATCGTCCTCATATTGGCCCCCGCCATAGCGCGCAGTGACGGAGGCTCGGGCGCCGTCCGCCGTCCAACCCAGGGTGGAGGAAAGGCTGTGCCGCGGAGTCTGGGCGGGCCTGAGTCCGTCCAGCGCCAGCGCCTGCCCGCTCGCCTTCACCCGAGCGTCGACCCAGGACCAGCCGCCCGAAAGGGTCCAGGCTCCGGCCGAATAGCGCCCATCGAGCTCGATGCCCCGCGCCTCGATCGAATCCAGATTGGCGCGCCGCCGATAATCGCCCCCGGCGCCGACGAAGCCGACCCCCGGGAAAGCGCCCGGCCCCCGCCCCAAAGTCACGTTGGCGATCGCGCCTTCGAGCCGGTTGGAGAAAGCGGTGAATCCGATCCGAGCGCGGGGCGCCGGGCGCCAGTCCAGTCCCGCCTCGATCCCGCGCAGGCGCTCCGGCGCGAGCTCGGAATTGGCGGCCGTCGAGTCGGCTCCCACACGGAACGGCCGGTAGAGCTCGTTCAAAGTCGGAAGCCGCCAGCCGAGATAGGCGGCGCTTCTCAGTGTCACGCCCTGCCCGGCGCGCCAGGCGATTCCTGCCCGCCCGGTCGGCTCCCAGCCCGAACGGTCGCGAAATGCCGTGTCGGTCAGTACCGCGCGGGTCGCGAGCACGCGCTCGTCCAGCCGCCCGTTCGAGATCGTCCAGCGGTCGATCCGCCCGCCCGCCGTCAGAGTTAGGGACTGCGCCGTCCACGCGGCCTCGGCGAAGCCGCCCAGCGTTCGGGTCCGGCCGCCCGCCACCCGGCCGCGAGTGCCCGCTCCGGCGACAAAGGCGTAACGCTCGCGAGTCTCGCCTTCCGTCAGCCGCCAGTCGCTACCGATCCGAAGCTCGGTCCTCGAACTCAGCCTGGGCCGCGCCTCCACCCGGGCGCCGAGGCCCGTGGACGGAACACTGAATTGCTCGGAGGCCCGGTTCGCCGCCGTCCGCGCCGGATCGACGCTGGCGAAGCTGTTGTAGAAGTCCCGGATCTGGACGTAACCCAGCGCGCTCCACCGCCGCCCGACCAGGCGAAGAGATGCGTCGGCGCCCTTGGTACGAATGTCGGAAAATGCGGTCCCTCGCTCGCGGGCGTCGGAAAATACCAGCCCGCTCGCCTGCAGCTCCGCGCCACCGGGAAAGGGCGCGACGGCGCGCACCGCCAGGCTCGCCTGCTCGTAGGGAGAAGGCCGGTCGGCCGGGCCGCGCTGCTTATCGACGATCGGGATGAACCCGTCGCCGCGCTGCCAGGCGCCCGAGACGGCGACGAAGCCGCCGCCCAGAGGAAGGCCGAGCCCGGCAAAGGCGTCGAGGCCGTCGCGGCTGCCGTAAGCGAGGCGTCCCCGAACCCCGCTCAGCTCCGCCGGGGTGGCGCCGGCAAGCTCGATCGTGCCGGCAAGCGCCCCAGGGCCCTGCGCGCCGCTGCCGCCGCCTCGCGTCACTCGCGCCTCGCCGAGCCGTTCGGGATGAAAAGCCGGCCAGCTCACCCAGCCTCCGAAGGGGTCGGTCTGCGGAACGCCGTCGAGCAGAAGCAGCACCCGGCTCGACGCATTGCCGCCGAGCGCGCGAAGAGTGGCGCCCTGGCTCGTCGGGTTGGCGGAGCGGGAGTCGGAGCGGCGGAAGAGCTGGAAGCCGGGCACGTCGCGAAGCACGTCCTCGAGCCGCCCCGAGGCGGAGCCGGTGAGGCGATCGCGGTCGATGACGATCGAGTCGAACACCTCCTCGCCGGCGGCCGGGGCGAGGCCCCGCCCGGTGACGACGATCTCGGGCGTCGCCTGGGCGGCGAGGAGCAGTGGGAGGAGAAAGGGCACGAGCCCGCTCTACCCCCACCCGTCATTCCCGCGAAAGCGGGAATCGATAAAGGAGACTCGTCATTGCGAGCGAAGCGAAGCAATTCAGTGCGGCCTCGGGGCCCGCTGAATTGCTTCGTCGCTTCGCTCCTCGCAATGACGTCTAGCGCGAAGCGTGGCGGCGGCGTCCGCCGCCGCGGTTTTCGCCCTGGGGCCGGGCCGGACGGGCGCTGAAGCGCTTGGCCGGACGGCCGCGGCCATGCCGCTCCTCGCGCTCGGGGCGCTCGACGATCTGGATCGGCGAATTGGCGCGAGCGGCCTTGATTCGGGCCGCCTCGGCGTTGAAGCCCTCAGGCAGCGGCACCGGAGTGAGAACCTGCTTTGTGAGGCGCTCGATACCCTTCAAATACGGCCGCTCGTCCTCGGCGCAATAAGCGATCGCAACGCCCGCCGCTCCGGCGCGCGCGGTCCGGCCGATGCGGTGGACATATTGCTCGGAGACGTTGGGCAGATCGAAGTTGATGACGTGGCTGACTCCCGAAACGTCGATCCCGCGCGCGGCGATGTCGGTCGCGATCAGGATCTTGACCTTGCCGTCCTTGAACTCGGCCAAAGCCCGCTCGCGCTGCGGCTGGCTCTTGTTGCCGTGGATGGCGTTGGCCGGGATCCCGGTCTGGGCGAGCTGCTTCACGATCCGGTCGGCGCCATGCTTGGTCCGGCTGAAGATCAGGACCCGATCCATCGAGCCCCCCTTCTTGCCGGGAGACGAGGCCGCGAAGCCGACTCGAAGCATCATGGTCAGCAAAGCCGGCTTCTCGGCCTGGTTGACGAAGGTGACGTACTGCTCGACCCGCTCGACCGTCGACGCCACGGGCGTGACCGCAACCTGCTCCGGGCTGGTCAGGAATTTGTCCGCAAGATCGCGAATCGTCTTCGGCATCGTCGCCGAGAAGAACAGGCTCTGCCGCTTTTCGGGGAGGAAGCGGACGATCTTCTTCAGATCGTGGATGAAGCCGAGATCGAGCATCTGGTCGGCCTCGTCGAGAACGAGGATCTCGACCTGCCTCAGGTCGAGCCAGCGCTGCTCGACCAGGTCGAGGAGCCGGCCCGGGGTTGCGACAAGCACGTCGACTCCCCGCGACAGGTCCTGCCGGTTCTTGTTGATCGAGGTTCCGCCGAAGACGGTGGCGACGCTGATGTGGCTGAAGCGGCCATAAGCGCGGGCGCTCTCGGCAATCTGCGAGGCAAGCTCGCGGGTCGGGGCGAGCACCAGCATGCGGCAGGTGCCGCGCTGGGGCCGCTTGCCGCTCGCGATCAGCCGTTCGATCGACGGAAGCATGAAGGCCGCGGTCTTGCCGGTGCCGGTCTGAGCGATTCCGAGCAGGTCCTTGCCCTTGAGCAGGATCGGGATCGCCTTCTCCTGGATCGGGGTCGAGGTCGAATATTCCTTCAGGGCGAGCGCCTGGAGGACGGGCTGCGAAAGCCCGAGATTTTCAAAAGACATGATGACTCACTAAATTGAGCGACGCCCCCGCTCAGCCTGAAAGGCGCGCGGAAACGCGGCGGGTTCTGGTGACCCGCGTGAAAAGGGAAACCTTGGGTAATGACGAAACGGAGCCGGCCACCTTGGGTCCCCATGAAAGTAACATCTTCATGGGTTTCCTGGGGGGCGTTCACGCTGCAATGACGCTTCGCTGAGGGGCATATGGGGCAGAAAGACTAAGAAATCAACTCGGTCGCTTCGTCATCCTGGGTCAGCCCGCCGTCACCCGAGCCAGCAGCCTGTCGATTCCCGCCGCCGCCTCCGGCTCCTCGAGCGTCGGGGCGTGGCCGACATTGGGCACCGTCACCGCTTCCATATCAGGATTCTCCGCCAGCATCCGGTCCACCGTCGCTCGGCTTAGCAGGTCCGAAATCCCGCCGCGGACCACCAGCGAGGGCACTCCCTTCAAGGCCGCGAACGCCGTCCAGAGGTCGAAGCCGGAGTCGCCGCCCGGCTGGCGGAAGGGCTCGGCGATGCGCATGTCGTAATCGAACACGATCCGGCCGCCTCGCGAAAGCCTGCACAGCCTCTTGGCGTGGACGAGCCATTGGCCGATGTCCCAGTTCGGATAGCGATCACCCTGCGCCTCGCCGAGGAAGCGCGCGGCGTGGAGCCAGGTCGGCCAGCTTTGCGAGCGGCCGACATAGGAACGGATATGCTCGAGCCCGTCCCGCTCGAGCTCCGGCCCGATATCGTTGAGCAATGCGCCGGCGATCCTGTCCTTTCCGGCCAGCGCGAGAAGCATGGTGATCAGCCCGCCGAGCGAAGTCCCGAACAGGACGAAGCGCTTCAGCTCCAGTGCGGCGATCAACGCCTCCAGATCCTGCCAATAGGTCGGCGGGACATAGGTCGCCGCGTCTTCGGCATAGTCGCTCCGGCCCCGGCCCCGAAGCTCGACGCAGATCAGCCGCCGCTCGCCCTTCAGCCGGTCGGCAACGCCTTCGAAGTCGCGCGCGTTGCGGGTCAATCCGGGTATGCACAAGATAAGCGGGCGGTCCGCGCTTCCGGCATAGTCGCGGTAATGGAGCCGGAGCCCGTCGCTCGACGTCCACCAGCCATCGGACCAACCCGCCATGCCCCCTCCCCTGTCGGCGGCATATTGCGGCGATGCGCCGCTGCGGCAAGCCTTAGCTGAATTCGCTTAGGCGACCTTCATCGCGGCACCGACATTGCCGAGGTTGGAGTCGGCCTGCCTGCCGAGATTGTTGAAGGCGGCGATGGCGGCCACCGCGATCAGCGTGGCGACCAGGGCATATTCGATCGCGGTCCCGCCCCTGCGGTCGCGCAGAATCGTGCGGAAAAATTGCATGTCGCTCTCCTGTCCAGTCCCGGCAGGATGAAGCGAAATTGCTAAGCTGTGGTTAAGCGCTCCCTGGAACCGCGCGCGAGGGGCAGGGTTTGACGTCGATGACTCCCGCGATCCTCGAGCTCGGCGACGCCTTTTACGATCCGGTCGAACCGGCCGGCTTTCCGAAGACGATCCTTCGCTTCCGCAACGACCGGTGGGCGTCCGCCGTCGGACTCGCGAAATTGACGGACGAGGAATGGCTTCGCCACTTCGGCCGCTTCGAGCCCTTGCCGGACAACCTCCCCGAACCGCTCGCGCTTCGTTATCACGGCCACCAGTTCCGGACTTACAATCCGGACATAGGCGACGGCCGGGGCTTCCTCTTCGCCCAGCTCAGGGACTCGGATGGACGGCTTCTCGATCTCGGCACCAAGGGCTCGGGACGGACTCCCTACAGCCGCTTCGGCGACGGCCGGCTGACCCTGAAGGGCGGCGTTCGCGAAGTGCTTGCGACCGAGATGCTCGAGGCGCTCGGAGTGGAGACTTCGAAAAGCTTCTCGCTGATCGAGACCGGCGAGGCCCTGGAGCGGAACGACGAGCCCTCGCCGACTCGCTCCGCCGTGCTGGTGCGGCTCCAGCACAGCCATATCCGGATCGGCACATTCCAGCGCCTGGCCTATTTCCAGGAGACGGAGAATCTGACGAAGCTCACCGATTATTGCCTTCGCCAACATTATGGCGACGAAGGCGGCGGGGAGGATTCCGCGGCGCGCCTTCTTGCCCATGTCGCGCGGGAGGCCGCGCGGCTCGCCGCCTCCTATATCGCTACGGGCTTCGTCCACGGGGTGCTCAACAGCGACAATATCGCGATCACGGCGCAAAGCTTCGATTACGGACCATGGCGGTTCACGCCTTATTGGGACGGGCATTTCACCGCCGCTTATTTCGACCATTCCGGCCTCTATTCGTTCGGCCGCCAGCCCGAGGCGATCCACTGGGACGTGCTCCAGCTCGCAATGTCGCTCCGGAGCATCGCCGAAGCGGAGGTTCTGAACCCGTCGCTCGACTCCTTCGCGCCCGATTTCCAGAGGCGGCTGGTCGAGGCGATCCTGGGACGGCTCGGGATCCGGCACGCCGGCCGGGAAAGCGATTCCGGGCTCCTCGCCGCACTGGAGACGGCGCTGGCGGCGAAGACGGTGACTATCGACCGCTTCTTCTTCGACTGGCGCGGCGGGCGGCGGCGGGGCCCCTCCCCCGCCGACAATGTGTACGAAAGTGACGCTTTCGCCGGTTTTCGCCGGATCGTGCCACGTTACGACACGGCCGAGCGCGCGCTCGACCACGCTTATTGGTCCGACGAGGCCCCCTGCTCGATGCATATCGACGAGGTCGAAGCGATCTGGAGCCGAATCGACGAGACGGACGACTGGACGCTTTTCGATGAGAAGATCGGAGCCATCCGGCGGATGGGCGAGGCGATGCGGGCGAGCGCTTGACCGCCGCAGCCAAAAATGGTGGGTCAGCCGCCATGGGGACCTTGAGCTCGATCGAACCGGCCACCGGGGCGCATCTGTGGACGGGCGAAATCGGCGACGTCGAGGCCGAGGTCGCCCGCGCCCGCGCCGCCTGGGCGGGCTGGGCGGCAAGGCCGCTGGCGGTCCGGATCGAGACCCTGCGCCGCTTCGCCAACGTCGTCCGCGGCCATAAGGATGCTCTCGCCGATCTCATCGCCCGGGAGACCGGAAAGCCGCTCTGGGAGACGGCGACGGAAGTCGACGCGGTCGTCAACAAGGTCGACATCTCGGTCAGCGCCTATTCGGAGCGTACTTCGCAGCGGCGGATGGAGGGGGCGCTCGGCGCCCGGGTCGCGGTCCGCCACAAGCCGCACGGAGTCCTCGCCGTGCTCGGGCCGTATAATTTCCCGGCCCATCTTCCCAACGGCCATATCGTCCCGGCCCTGCTCGCCGGCAATGCGGTGGTGTTCAAGCCTTCGGAGAAGACCCCGGCGGTGGGCGAGATGCTGGTCCGGCTCTATCACGAGGCCGGAGTTCCCGAGGACGTCATACGCTGCGTCCAGGGCGGTGTCGAAACCGGCAAGGCGCTTGCGGCGAGCAAGGGGATTGACGGCCTTCTCTTCACCGGCTCGGCCCGGGCCGGCCTCGCCCTCCATCGCCAGTTCGCAGACGCTCCGCACAAGATACTCGCGCTCGAAATGGGCGGCAACAACCCGCTCGTCGTCTGGGACGCGAAGGACGTGCCGGCGGCTGCGGTGATCGCGGTCCAGTCCGCCTTCATGAGCTCGGGCCAGCGCTGCACGGGCGCCCGGCGTCTGATCGTCCAGGAGGGCGCTCACGAGCCGCTCCTCGCCGAGATCGTCAAGCTCGCCGAGCGGATCATCGTCGATCACCCCCACGCCGCGCCCGCTCCGTTCATGGGGCCGGTGATCGACAATCAGTCCGCCGACCAGCTCCAGGAGGCTTTTCTCGACCTGATGATCAAGGGCGGCCGGGCGATCAGGCGGCTCGACCGGCCGGTCGCGGACAAGCCGTTCCTCACTCCGGCGATCATCGACGTCACCGACGTCGCCGAGCGGCCGGACGCCGAGCTGTTCGGACCGGTCCTCCAGGTGATCCGGGTCGCCGATTTCGACGCCGCTCTGGTCGAGGCCAATGCCACCCGCTACGGCCTCGCCGCCTCCCTCGTCGGCGGAAGCCCGGAGCTTTACGACCGCTTCTGGGCCAATATCCGGGCCGGAGTCATAAACTGGAACAAGCCGACCAACGGCGCCCCGAGCAACGCGCCCTTCGGAGGCCTGGGCCTCTCCGGCAACCACCGCCCCAGCGCCTTCTACGCCGCCGATTATTGCGCCTATCCGGTGACGAGCTCCGAAGCCGAGGCGGCGCGGGCGAGCATCGGGGTGGGGCTGAGGGACCCGTTCGCGGGGAAGGAGCTGGAGGGTTGATCGCCGCTATTCGTCATCCTGACGAAAGTCAGGATCCATGAAAACGGACGTGCGAGATTTCGAACCTCCGCGTTCATGGATGCCGGATCAAGTCCGGCATGACGATTCCGCCTTTACGCCCGATGCTCAGAAAATCTTCCGAAAGCTGAAGCTCACGAAGCGGCCGAGAGGATCGAGAAAAGCCGGCTGATAACTGAGCGGCGTCGACCCCGCTTCGTCTTCAACCTCCGGACGGCTGTTCAACAGATTGTTGATGCCGATGCTGACCCTGGTTCCCTTGAGCCAATTGGGAGCCTCGGCGCCTCCGAAGCGGTCGGCCGGATTCGCGAACAGGTTGATGTTCACGGTCGAATGAGCGGAGAAGCTCAGGTCCGCGGCGGTGCCGCCCGAGCCGGCTGGCAGACCGCGCACCTTGGTCCCGCTCTGCCAGTTGACCGTCACGCGCGCGCCGAGGCCGCCCTTAAAGGCGCCGGCCTGCAATTCGAGCTCGTGCCGGGGCCTTCCGCCCCGGGCGCCGGTCGCGGATCCGTTCAGGAGGTCGAGCACGGGTATGCCTTCGCGAACGAGGATCTCGTCCTTCCAATGCCAAGTGTGATAGAAGCCTAAGATCAACCGGCTCGTCATATTTTCGACGCGCTTCGCCGCCGCGCTTCCAGCCTCGGGCCTGATGATCCTCGCCCCAGGCGGAAGCGCGCCCTTCAGATTGCCCTCGCCTCCTCCTATGAAGCGAATGTTGGCGTTTTGCATTCCCGGAGGCGTCGCCCCCAGTAATCGCGTGAAATTGAAACCCGAGCGCAATTGCTCCTGGTGAGACCGCCTGAAATTGAGCGGCCTGCTGTCGATGCGCAGGAGCCGGCCGTCGACGTCGCGCGTAAACCGCTCCGGAAACGCAGCCTCGATCTCGGGGGTGGCGATGGGAAAGGCAGCGATCGGATCGTCGATCCGAGTCTTGATATAATCGAAACTGAGGTTGAAGTCGGCTTTCGAAAAGGGCCTGGCGTTGACTCCGAGCCTGACGACGTGTCGGTCGTCGGGACGTAGGCCCGAATTGCCGCCGAAGACTCGCGTGATGTCGACGACCTCGCGCCGGGTGAAGTCGTAGGTGCGGACGTTGGGTGTGACGACGAGCGGCCCTCCGAGCTGCTCAACCGTCGGGGCGCCGTCTTCGTCCGTGACGGATGCGATGAGGTTGAACTGCTTGATCGGCGACCAGTTGAAGCCGTAGCCGAACGTCCGCAGAGTGCCGAGATCGGAAAGCTCCTCGATCTCGAAATTCGCGTTGGCCGAAAGATCGCCGAGCCGATCCAATACTTTCCTGCGCCGGCTCGCGATGGGCAAGTCGAAATTGGCTTGTATCGCGCCCCTGTCGCGGGAAAGCTCCGCTTTCTGCTCCACTCCGCCGCGCAACGATCGGCTGCTGAAGTCGCGCATCTCGGCTCCGCCGCGCACGCTCATCAACAGGGGGCCGGGCGGCAGGTTCAGCACCGCGCCGCTCAAGACCAGCTCGACATCGGCGAGAGAGTTCACCGATCGCGCCTCGTCCCGTGTTCCGAGGACGTGGTTGGTATCGGTGAAGGTATCGGTTTTGATCCGGTCGTAATTACCGGTGAAGGACCATAGCCACTTGCCTGCCGCGCCGTTGAGCGCGGTTCCCAAATGGCTGACTCGCATATTCGTGTCGCGCGTCAGCGCGCCGGCGCGGCCGGGCCCCAGGAGGCTCTCGCTCTTGTTCGACTCGAAGCGGCCGTTCAGAGTCGACGCCACATCGCCCAGCACATTGCCGCTCACCGTCCCGCCGAGTACGAGGCGCTCGGTCGCCGGCAGCAAGGTCCGGAACCGCCCGAGGTCCGGCGCTCCCGGAGCCTGCCGCACAATCCGTTCGCTTTCCAGCAGGGATCCCGACCGGGCGTAATCCGCGTCGAAGTTGAACCGCGTGTCGCCCCTTATAACCAGATAATTGGCGTCGATGCGCGCCGTGTCGCGTCCGCCTTCCGTCGGTACGGCATAGGTAAACTGGCCGACGCGCGAGCTGAACCTCTCGAGGGTCACCACGTTCACCACCTTCTGGTCGGCGCGATATCCGTATTTGAGCGACAGTTCCTCGGGAAATATCTCCATCCGTTCGATCGCTTCGGTCGGAAACTTGGCGATCTCGGCGAAGCTCGACACGCGCTTTCCGTTAAGCAGCACGACCGGGTCGCTATCGTCCCGTCCGCGATTGCTGCTCACCTGCGGCCCCAGGGTTTGGATGAGCTCCTGTATATCGGTCGCTCCATAGGCTCTGATGTCGAGCGGGTTGAGCGTCCGCTCCGGCGGTATGTCGCCGATCACCGATCCGCGCGGCCGCTGCCCGGTAACGAGGATATCACTGCCTCCGGCGCCGGTCGGCAAGTCCGGGCCCGCGGCCGGCGGAGGGTCTCGCTTCACCGGTGGAAGAGGGTTGTTTCTAATCTGCTCCTCCAGCTGCCGCTGAAGCTCCGGCGGCAGGGGTTGGCCATCGGCGCCCATGAAGTCGATCTCCGGCGGCGCCTCGACCTCGCCAGGCTCGGGAGGAGCCGGAGCGGTCGCCCCCGGAGCCGAAGCGGGAAGCCCCTGACCGGACGCAGGCTGGGCGGGCGCGGCAGGCTCCACCGTCGCCTGCGCCTGCAGGGCGGTCGAAGCCGTCCCTGCCAGAAGCGCGGCGAACAACCCTCCCTTAAGTCTCAACCTTTTTCTCCAGGATATGCCGATCTCCCGTTTGGCAGAGGCTCATCGAGCCCGTCCCGCCCCGGCTGCATTGAGGGAATTCACAACGTCCTCGCCTTTCGCTCCGGAGGCCTCATAACGTCGGTCCGACGCGATCCAGGCGAGGAACTCGGCGTTCAACGCCCCGAGGTCGCCTGTCCGGCCTCCCTGTCCGGTTCGGGAGAGGATCCATCGATCGAGTCGCTCGCCCTTGCGAAAAGCGGCCGCCAGTTCGGCGACGATCGAGGTGGACTTGGTCCGGTCGACCAAGAAGTCGTAGAAGGCACGGCTCATCGCGTAGAATCGCGGCGTATCTTCGCTGGAGGCGAGTCGGATTCGGACAGTCTGCCTGGATGAATCGGGCGGCGGCCTCGATGCAAATTCGGGATGCGTCATCGTCAGGAACCGCCCTACGGGTATAAGCGTCGCTTCCCGGGCATAGCGCGCCGCGTCGCGACGCCGGCTTGTCGTCAGCGCGGCCCCTTCGAAGGCCACGGCGGCCATCTCGTCCAGCCAATCGGGAGCGTCCCCGCCATATTGATCACCCATCGAGCTGGGGGCGAGGTAGCGGATGAAAAGGTCGTGCCCGATCTCATGGCGCAGCACATAACTCGGCGGGACCGGCTTCCGGTCGCCGGCTTTCTTACTGAACACCCACGTATAGACGGGCTTGCCGTCGGCCGCCAGATTGACCCACTGAGTGTTGTTGCCGCCCAGATCGGCAATGCCGAAGCGCGCATCAGGGAGTGCCAGGACATCGCGCGCCGCGGCTTGCGCGGCCTGGCCTTCATCGATCGCGGTTTTGGTATCAACCGCGCTCACTTCCACATATCCGAAAGTCGATTCCGTTCTCGCCATACCGGTCGAACTTCCGGCGAGACCTGGAGTCGTCAGCGAGACCAGGACTGCCGAGACGATCGTCTTTCGCGAAAGAAGCACCAGGTCACGACCTCCGTGCCGCTGAAAAGGGCAGATTCCGGCCAAACACGTTAACATCGCCGGCCAGGATCTTGTTGGTTGGATCGATCTTCAAATTGAAGGTTACCGGAGGTTTCGCATCTATGCTGAACCGGACGGCCCGCTCCGAAACGGCCAGCGATTGCATGGGCTCCCACTTCTTCTTCTTCGCCGACATGTATCGTCCGGACCAACTATTGCCTTCGCGCTTGAATTCGAAGGTCCACTCCGTCGCCGCGAACGATCCGGCCCACGTGCCGGCCACGTCGCTTGCCACCCGACCCTGCGCAGCGACGGAAGACGACGGCACCGCCAAGGTCGAGCAGACCGCCAGGCACGCCATCGCCGCGGATGCGAAACTTGATCGCGTAAACATACAAATCCTCCTGATACACTGGTAAGCAGCCTAATCGTGTGCCGATAGATTTATGATCTGCCAGTAGCGCAAACGGTCGACACGGAGGCCCATCCAGCGGGTCTCCGTGTCAACTCGTTCGAAGACTAGCAGACCGAATTAATACCAACCGCCGCCGAGATCGGTAACGAGAAACACGTCATAGGTATCTCCACCGTACTCGAACGAACCGAGATATTCGACCATGGACTGACTCGCCGCGACCGGGGCCGGTGCCGCGACAGCCGTCGAAAGCGGCATGATGGCGGAAAATAAAAGGGCTGCGGAAAGTGCGATGCTCTTCATGAATACTCTCCCTAGCCGGACATGCGGACACAAAATGTGCTGGCAGCCTAGCCGAAGCAGAGTTAATCCTTAAATAGAGGACTAGTCAAATTGAATAACAACCGAAGCGGTTGTATGTCGGCACAGTAGGGAAGGCAGCTCCCTGGAAGCGTAGGCGGTACGGGCGGCCGGGGTTCCCTCGCCGGCGGTCGCTATAGCCCTATGAAAATCCCTTAAAGCCATCCGGTTCAGCCCCGCAGAATGCTCAAACTACATTCGTCACTTGGGCTACGTGCAAATGTGATCGAGTCTGATTCCAGCGCTGGAGCGCACCGCAATATGCGGCTTGTCGGAATGAGCAGGCCCGCTCGTCTATCTCTACCAGTGCGCTTGAACGCCCTATGTGACAAATGCCTAATGAGGAACCCGTCACGTTGCAAGCGGCTAAGCCCCTGGTTTTTCGTGATATCTGAAGATCGTTTACTACAAAATGCGCAGAGCGTATGGAGACGCAGTCAGTCCACCAGCCTTTGCATCGCGTAGATATATTCCATCGCCAGCCTCCGGGCAGTCTCCGGCAGGTTGGCGGCGGCGGCGTGGCCGCCCTCCATATTCTCGTAATAATGATAAGGCTGGCCGAGCTCGGCCAGGCGCGCCGCGGCCTTGCGGCCGTGGACCGGGGTGACGCGGTCGTCGGCGGTCGAGCTGTGGATGAAGGGCATGGGATATTTCACCCCGGCCTTCAGCTTCTGATAGGGCGAATAGCCTTCGAGCCAGGCCCGCTCCTCCGGCTTGCGCGGGTCTCCATATTCGCTGATCCAGGAGGCGCCGGCGCCGATCAGATGGTAGCGGAGCATGTCGAACAGGGGCACCTGGACGATCGCCGCGTTGAACAATTCGGGCCGCTGGGTGATGGCGGTGCCGACGAGAAGCCCGCCCTGGCTTCCGCCGATCACCCCGAGCCGGCGCGGCGAGGTGATTTTTCGGCGGATGAGATCCTCGGCCACCGCGATATAATCGTCCCAGGTCCGCTGCTTGTTCGCGCCCTGGGCGTCCTGATGCCATTTCGGACCGAACTCGCCGCCGCCGCGCAGATTGGCGACGACATAGGCGTTGCCCGCCTCGAGCCAGAGGCGGCCCATCGTCGCGGAATAGCCGGGGACCTGGGAGACCTGGAATCCGCCATAGGCGTTGAGCAGGGTCGGGGTGGAACCGTCAGACTTCATCGCCCTGGGCCGGATCAGGAAATAGGGGATCTTCGTCCCGTCGCGCGAGATCGCTTCGAGCTGCTCGACGACGTGGCGCGAGGAGTCGAACCTTTGCGGAGTGGTCTTGACGGTTTCGAGCTTCCCCGTCGCCGCGTCGTAAAACCACAAAGTGGACGGAGTCAGATAGTCCGCGACCGTGAACATCGCCTGGTCCTCGCTGTCCGAGGCGGCGGCGATGTTGATCGTCGCGTCGCGGGGCAGGCCGATCTCCTTCGACTGCCATTTGCCGCCGGCATAATCGTAGACGAAGGCGCGACCGCGAACATTGTCGAGAAGGCTGACGAGCAGCAGGCCCTCGGTCGTCGCGACTCCGCTCAGGGTCTGGCGCGGGCCGGGGGCGAAGACGAGAGTGGGGCGCGCGGTGAGCGGGCTGCGCTTCCATTGCTCGAGATCGTAGGAAATCAGCGAGTCGGTCGCGAAGCGTGCGCCGCCCGGCGCCTGCCAGGGCTCGCTGAGCTGAACCAGAAGCCTGCCGTCGACGATTCCGGAAAGGCTCGCCCGAGCGGGCAGGTTGAGAGGGACATTGCCATTCGGCCGGAGCAGCGCGAAGCGCATCTCGCGGGCGCCGACGCTTCGATAGCCGACCAGCCCGTGCGAACGGCCGGAACTGTCCCGAAGAACGAACACTCCGGCGCTCACGTCGCCCGGCTCGCCGCGATAGACTTCGACGGCCTTGTCGAGGTCCTGGCCGCGGCGAAGGCGCTTCGCGACGAAGGCATAGCCCGATTCGGTCATCGTTCCAGGCCCCCAGTCGCGGGCGACGATGATCGAATCCCGGTCTTCCCATTCGGCGTCCTGCTTGCCATCGGCGAGCGAGAAGCCGCCGTCGACGAAGCGGCGCGTTCCGGTGTCGAACTCGCGGATGACGGTCGAATCGCCGCCGCCTTCGGAGAGACTGACGAGACAGCGGCTCATCGCCGGGGGAAGGCATTGCATGCCCTTATAGACCCAGGACTTGCCGTCCGCTTTGGCGAGCGCGTCGATGTCGAGCACCGGCTCCCAGACCGGCTCCGCTTTCCGGTAGCCGGCGAGGCTGGTCCGACGGAGCAGGCCGCGCACGTTCGTCTGGTCCTGCCAGAAATTGTAGAGGCCGTCGGGGCGCATCTGGACCATCGGAATCCGGTCCCTGGCCTGAAGCACATCGAGCGCCCGGTCGTAGAGGCCCTGGTAGCGCGGGTCGGACTGGAAGCCCTTGAGCGTCCTTTCGCTCTCGGCCTTCGCCCAGCCCAGCGCCTTTTCGCCGTGCACCTCCTCGAGCCATTGGTGCGGATCGGCGGCCTGCGAGCCCTGCGCCATGGCCGTAACTGGAATTGCAGTCATCAAGATCGCCGCCGTCACTGCTTTGAAAAACAAGGTCATTCGAGGTCTCCGAGCGCGTTTCGCCCGGCAGGTTAGTCGTCGCGGCGGACGGGAACAATAAGCCGATCTTGCTCGATCGGCGTCGCCAAACTCCCTCTTCCGTAAGGACGGGAGTGGGGCTGAGATGTCGATGCCCCCCTAGCCCCGCGCCTCGGGCAGATAGCCTTCGTCGATATGGTCGGAGAATTTGGTGATCTTCGCTTCGAATTTCATCTTCACCTTGCCGGTCGAGCCGTGACGCTGCTTGGCGACGATCAGCTCGGCCAAACCGTAGGCGCGGTTCATCTCCTCCTGCCAGGCGGGGAAATCCGAATGGTCGTCGGCGGGCTGCTTGTTGGCGAGATAATATTCCTCGCGATAGACGAACCAGACCATGTCGGCGTCCTGCTCGATCGAGCCGGATTCGCGAAGGTCGGAGAGCTGCGGCCTCTTGTCCTCGCGCTGCTCGACGGCCCGGCTGAGCTGGGAGAGGGCGATGACCGGAACGCTGAGCTCCTTGGCCAGGGTCTTGAGGCCCCGGCTGATCTCGGAAATCTCGTTGACCCTGTTCTCGTGGCCGCCCTTGCCGGTGCCCTGGAGAAGCTGGAGATAGTCGACGACGACGAGTCCTACCCCGCGCTGGCGCTTCAGCCGCCGGGCGCGGGTCCGGAGCGCGGCGATGGTGAGGCCGGGCGTGTCGTCGATATAGAGTGGAAGGCTTTCGAGATCCGCCGCGGCCCGGGCGAGGTTTCGGAAATCCTGCTGGCCGATCTTGCCCATGCGCAGATTTTCGGAGCTGATCCCGGATTGCTCGGCGAGGATTCGGGTGGCGAGCTGGTCCGCCGACATTTCGAGGCTGAAAAAGGCGACCCCGGCCCCGGCCGACTTGTCCGGGGCGATCCCGTCCTCGACCGTATCGCGGATGAAGCGGCGGGCGGCGTTGAAGGCGATGTTGGTGGCGAGCGCGGTCTTGCCCATTCCGGGACGGCCGGCGAGGATGACGAGATCGCTGTGGTGGAGCCCGCCGGTCTTGGCATTGATCGTCTCCAGGCCGGTCGTGATCCCGGAGAGGCCGCCGCCGGTGTTGAGCGCTTTCTCGGCCATCTGCACGGCCATCCGTGTCGCCTCGGCGAAGCTCTTGACGCTGCCCTCGCCCCCGCCTTCCTCGGCGACCCGGTAGAGCGCGGCCTCGGCTGCCTCGATCTGGCCCTTGGGATTGACGTCCTCGCTGGTGTCGAGCGCCTGCTCGACCATCTCCCGGCCGACCCCGATCAGCGCCCGGAGCAGGGCCAGCTCGTAAATCTGCTCGGCGAAGTCGCGGGCGCCGATGATGGCGGCGCCGCTTCCGGTGAGCTGGGCGAGATATGAGGGGCCGCCAAGCTCCTTCATCTCCTCGTCCGCTTCGAACAGGGGCCGCAAGGTCACCGGCGAGGCGATCATGTTCCTGTCGACGAGCTTCAATATCTGCTCGTAGATCCGGGCGTGGAGCGGCTCGTGGAAATGATCGGGGCGAAGCTTGAGCTGGATGTCCTCCGCCAGCCGGTTGTCGATCATCAACGCGCCGAGAAGCGCCGCCTCGGCCTCCACATTCTGGGGCAGAGCGGACGATTCGGGCTGCGGGGCTCCGGCAAGACGGATGATGTTGTCGGCCATGGCCCCTTCTCCTCCTTTCCGGCCGGGGGCTCAAGCCAGCAAGTCTGTGGAACTGCTGTGGATAAGCCCGTCATCCGATGACAGTGGAAGCCGCCCCGGCTACACGCCCCGCATGGCCGACCCGCGGATCATCGACATCGAGCTGGACGAGAGGACGATCATCCGGCGCAGCGAGGATATCGAGCGAGAGCGCAAGGTCGCGATCTTCGACCTGCTCGAATCGAACAGCTTCCAGCCGGCCGGCCACGACGGGCCGTTCCGGATCCTGCTCAGGATCGAGGATAACAGCCTCTCCATCGACCTCAGTGACGAAGCGGGCGAGTTCCTCGAGACGATCCGCCTCGGCCTCGCCCGCTTCAAGCGGCCGGTCAGGGATTATTTCGCGATCTGCGAGAGCTATTTCAAAACCGTCCGCTCCGAATCGCCCAGGGGGATCGAGACGATCGACATGGCCCGCCGGGGCGTCCACAACGAGGCCGCCGAGCTTCTCCGCGATTGCCTCGCCGGCAAGATCGAGATGGACTTCGACACCGCCCGGCGCCTCTTCACCCTGATCTGCGTGCTCCATATCAAGTGAGGCTTGCCCCCTATCGTCATTCCGGCGAAAGCCGGAATCCATGAACGCGGAAGGACGAGACCTGGAACGGCGGTATTCATGGATCCCGGATCAAGTCCGGGATGACGGGGATTGAGCGAATGAGCATCATGTCCGACAAGTGGATTCGAACCCAGGCGCTCGAGCATGGGATGATCGAGCCGTTCGTCGACGGCCAGAAGCGCGAGGGCACGATCAGCTATGGCCTGTCGAGCTACGGCTACGACGCCCGAGTGTCCGACGAGTTCAAGCTCTTCACCAACGTCGACAACGCCATCGTCGATCCGAAGGACTTCAAGTCGAACAGCTTCGTCGACCGGCCCGGCGACGTCTGCGTCATCCCGCCCAACAGCTTCGCTCTGGCGAGGACGGTCGAATATTTCCGGGTGCCGCGCGACGTTCTCGTCATCTGCCTCGGCAAATCGACCTATGCGCGCTGCGGGATCATCGTCAACGTGACCCCGCTCGAGCCCGGCTGGGAAGGCCATGTCACGCTCGAATTCTCGAACACCACGCCCCTTCCCGCCAAGGTCTATGCAAATGAAGGCGCCTGCCAGTTCCTCTTCCTTCAGGGCAACGAGCCCTGCGAGACGAGCTATGCCGACCGCGCCGGCAAATATATGGGCCAGCGCGGAGTCACTTTGCCGAAGCTTTAGCGCGCGCCCGTCATTGCGAGGAGCGTAGCGACGCGGCAATCCAGCGGGCCTTCCGAGGCCGCACTGGATTGCTTCGCTTTGCTCGCAATGACGGAGTTTCTCACTACTCCGCCTGCTCCTTCTCGAACTTCTTCCACTCGGCCTTGGTCAGGCAGAGCTTCTCCCGCTTCACGCGCGAGACGGTGTTCTTGAAGCTGCGGCAGATCTTCTTCGCTTTTTCGCCGCCGCCGCCGCCGGCTTCGGAAGCCGCGGCATTCTGGTTCTGGCTCCCGGCCGCGAAGGCCGGCGTGCCGGCGACCATCGCGAGCGCGACGGTCGACGCGAAAATCATCCTGATACTCATTCACTTTCTCCTTGGTCTTCATCCCTGCAAGAAGAATAAGCGGTGCCCCGGCGGGCGACTATAGGCCCACGGGCGGTCGGCAGAAGCGTGCGGACCGTTTGTCGAAAATGACGGATCGTGAGCCACAAATCGTCATCCTGAACTCGTTTCAGGGTCCAGTTCTCCACCCGCGAGGCGGCGCGTAGCTGGATGCTGAAACAAGTTCAGCATGACGGCGCCTTCGGTCTACCGCCCCCGGTGGCGGATGTTGGAGGGGCGGCCCCGGCGGCCCTGGGGGCGCTTTCCCTCGCCGCGCTTGCCGTCTCGGCGGGGGGCGCCGCGGGTCCGCGCGGGGGCGTTTCCGCCCTCCGCAAGCTCGAACCTCAGCCCTCCGGAAACCGGATTGGCCTCGACCAGCCGGAGCTTAAGCCGCTGGCCGGGGCTGAAGCGCTCGCCGCTATCGTCGCCGACGAGGCTCTGGCTCGATTCCTCGTAGCGATAATAGTCCGAGCCGAGGGTGGAGACCGGGACCAGGCCGTCGCCGCCGAGGCCCTCGACGGTGGCGAAGAAGCCGAAGGGCTGGACCCCGGTGATCCGGCAGTCGACGAGATCGCCGACCCGCTCGGACAGATAGGCGGCGATGTAGCGGTCGAGAGTGTCGCGCTCCGCCTCCATCGCCCGCCGCTCGAGCTGGGAGATGAGCTCGCCGGTCACCTCCATCGCTTCCGCTTCCTGGTCGGTGAGGCCGCCCTCGCCCAGCCCCCAGGCTCGGACGAGGGCGCGGTGGACGACGAGGTCGGCATAGCGCCGGATCGGGCTGGTGAAATGGGCGTAGGAGCCGAGCGCCAGGCCGAAATGGCCCTTATTGTCGGGCGAATAATAAGCCTGGGTCTGGGTTCGGAGGATCTGCTCCATCACCTGCGGACGGAAATCGGAATCGCCGATCCGGTCGATGATGTGGTTGAAGGTCGCCGGGCGGATGACCTGGCCGAGCGCGAATTCGACCTCGAACGTCTTCAGATAGTCCTTGAGAGCGACCAGCTTCTCGCGGCCCGGCGGCTCGTGGTCGCGGTACATGACCGGCGCTTTCTTCGCCTCCAGCGCCTTGGCCGCGGCGACGTTGGCCGCGATCATATAATCCTCGATCAGCTTGTGCGCGTCGAGCCGCTCGCGCGGCGCCACCGAGACGATCCGGCCCTTTTCGTCCAGCACCACCCGTCGCTCGGGAAGGTCGAGGTCGAGCGGCGCGCGCTTCCGGCGAGCGGCGAACAGAGCCCGCCAGCAGGCCCAGAGCGGCTTCAAGGTTGATTCGACGAGCGCGGGATCGACGGGCGGATCGCCAGGCTCGATCGCGGGCATGGAGCAGGGGGAGGAGAAGACTTCGACTCGTTCCTCCCCGGGACGGGGAGGGGGACCAGCCGCAGGCTGGTGGAGGTGTCCCGCGCCTCCATGCTCGCTGCGCTCGCCCCCCTCCACCGGACTTCGTCCGGTCCCCCTCCCCGTTCCGGGGAGGATCTCAAGCGAGTCGATCGCCGCCTGGGCGTCCTCATAGGCGATGTTGGCGGCGATCCTGACCCGGGCGCGGGTGAAGCGCCAGCTCTTGAGCTGTCCCTCCTTCGACACCTGGAGGTGACAGACGAGGGCGGCGCGATCCTCGCCTTGCTTCAGCGAGCAGATGCCGGCGCTCAGCGTCTCGGGAAGCATCGGAACGACCCGGTCCGGGAAATAGACGCTGTTGCCGCGCTTCCGCGCTTCCTTGTCGAGCGCCGAGCCGGAGCGGACGTAGAAGCTGACGTCGGCGATCGCGACGATGGCTTTCCAGCCGCCCGCATTGCCCGGATCGTCGTCGCTCGCGGCCCAGACCGCGTCGTCATGGTCGCGGGCGTCGGCCGGATCGATTGCGACGATGGGAATGTGGGTCAGATCCTCGCGCTTGCCGAGCGGCTGCCGGGCCAACCGCTCCGCCTCCGCCATGACCCCATCCGGAAATTCGTGCGGGATACCGTGCTTGTGGATCGCGATCAGGCTGAAGGAGCGCGGGGCGAAGGGATCGCCGAGAATCTCCGACACCCGGGCGGTGAGCCGCGGCGGCCGTCCCACCTTCTCGGCGAGGACGAGGTCGCCGGCCGAAGCGTTGCCGATGTCGGAGATGGGCAGCTCGCGCCGCTCTTTCTTCTCGACCGGCCGGAGCCAGATGCCCTGGCCCTCCTGATGGACGACCCCGAGGACGAGCTCGCTGCCCTTGATCAGCTTCTTCATCGGGTGAGCGGCGTAACCATTGCCCCTTTGCTCGGTGCGGGCGAGCAGGCGGTCGCCGAGCCCGAGGGCCGATCCCCTGCCCTTGCGCTCCAGCACTCGAAGCCGGGGCTCGGGCAGGTCCGCTTCCCACCTTTCGGGCACCGCCCAGACCGTGCCGCCGTCGTCGACGTCGACGATCCGAAGCACCGTCACCTTGGGCACTCCGCCCGCCTGGTGGAAGGCCCGGCCGGGGGAAGCGTCGATCAGCCCTTCGTCGGCCATGTCGTGGAGAAGGGCCTTGAGAGCGATCTTGTCCTGGCCGGAGAGGCCGAAGGCGCGCGCGATTTCGCGCTTTCCGGCCGGGGAATCGCTCGAGGCGATGAAGTCGAGGATCTGCTGGCGAGTGGGAAGGCCGGCGCGGGTGGGTTTCCTAGCCATCTACGTTCCAACCCCGTCACCCCGGACTTGATCCCGGGTCCATGAACACCGCCCGCTCCCGTCATTCCGGCGACGGCCGGAATCCATGGACTCGGACGCTCGAAAGCTTCCGCAGACCTCCGTGTTCATGGATGCCGGATCAAGTCCGGCATGAAGCCTCACCTTACTGCGCCGCCGGCGACGGCGTGTAGGGCCCGAACGCCCCGCCCGGCACGGCGGCGGCAACCGGGGATTCGAACCCATCCTTCGAAACCGAGGAGACGCCGAACACGAAATCGTCCACCCGCACCCCCTTAAGCACCACATCGCAAATGACGTCCTCGGGCGTTGTGCGTGGCACGCTGACTATGGGGGGCGAGAAGCAACCGTTACCGCGCGGCACGGACCGGACGTCCACTGCGAATCTCTCCTGCCACTGGCTCGCATCGGTGCGGCGCCAACGGACCACATAGCGGGCCGCCCCCGCCACGCGCGGAAAGCTGATGGTCGTGTCGGTCGACACGGCGCCTTCGACAGTCGGGGCCGGCGGCTGCGGAGCGCTCGCCAGCGCGGCAAGCGCCGCCACGTTCAGCTTCACCACCTTGGTCAAATACGGAAAGTCCATCTTGTCGACGGTGTCGCCATATTCCACCCCCTTCTCGACCCTGAGGTCCTGGTGCTGCCAATTGTAATTCTCGACCGCGACCGAAAATCGGATCGCGGGATAGCCGGCATTGAGCATCTCGGTATGGTCTCCGCCGCGGCCGAAGCGGTCGTTGCGCCAGATCTGGCGGACGTCGAGGCCGAGGCCGAGATCGCCGGCGAGGTCGTCGAGCCAGCGCGAAAGATTGCGGGACGGGCTGTCATTCTCTCCGCCGAGGCTGCGCTGGCGGGCGGCGAGATCCTCCCTCCCCTGCCAGCGCGGACCTTCCGAGAAGACCCGGACATGGGCGTCGTCGCAGACCCCGTCCGATCCGCAGCTGTTGCCGATAATGTCGTTGTTGAGGTTGGCGATCACCTCCCAGCCCTGGGCTTTGGCGTAATCGGCCATGATCCTGCCGCCGAGCAGGCCCTGCTCCTCGCCGGAAAGCACCGCATAGACGATGGTGTAGGGGAATTTGTGCTTCGATAGGAGCCGCGCCGCCTCGATAACGGCGGCGGTTCCGGAGCCGTCGTCATTGGCGCCGGGCGCATTAGCGGATGCGTTCATCACATCGGTGACCCGGCTGTCGATATGGCCGGAGATGATCACCACCCGGTTGGGATCGACGGCGCCGCGCTGGATGGCGAAGACGTTGGTCACCCTGGTCGGCACCGGCACCCGGCGGCCCGTCACCACATCGGAGGGCTTCACGATGGCCAGGCATCCCCCGCAGGCCCGCGAATAACGGCCGAACTCCGCCTCGGTCCATCTCAGCGAGGCGCCGATGCCGCGCTTCGGGTCCGTCTGCGAGGAGAGGGTGTGGCGGGTTCCGAAGCCGACCAGTTTCTCGACGATGGCGCGGAGCCGTTCCTGGCTCACCGCATCGGCGATTTCGCGCGGGGCCGCGGCGATGGCGGGGGCGGAAAGGAGGAAGGCGGGAAGCAGCAGAGTGAGCTTTCTCATACCTTTGGCCCCTGAACCTACCGGGCGGGATTCGCAAGCGCGGGTAAGCCGGTGTGCTTTACACCTATAAGACGCTCTGGCACACCCGCCGGTGAACATCCGGGTTGGGAACTCCTTCAAATGCTTGAACTCGCCGACGTCAGCCACGTCTATCCGAACGGCACTCGCGCTCTCGATCATGTGACGCTCTCCATCCCGCGCGGGATGTACGGCCTGCTCGGCCCGAACGGCGCCGGCAAATCGACCCTGATGCGCAACGTCGCGACCCTCCAGACCCCGACCGAGGGCAGCATCCGATTCGGAGACATCGACGTCATCGCCGAGCCCGAGAAGCTTCGCCGGACCCTCGGCTACCTGCCGCAGGATTTCGGGGTCTATCCGCGGGTCTCCGCCTACGACATGCTCGACCATATGGCGGTGCTCAAGGGCATCGCTTCGGCGAGCGCGCGAAAGACGACGGTCGAGGGGCTTCTCAACCAGGTCAATCTGTGGGACGTTCGAAAGAAGGCGCTCGCCGGCTTTTCGGGCGGAATGCGCCAGCGCTTCGGGATCGCCCAGGCGCTGATCGGAAATCCCGAGTTGATCATCGTCGACGAGCCGACCGCCGGTCTCGACCCGGAGGAGCGCAACCGATTCCTCAACCTGCTGGCCGAGATCGGCGAGAATGTCGTCGTGATCCTGTCGACTCACATCGTCGAGGACGTGTCGGACCTGTGCCCGCTTATGGCGGTGCTCGCCGGGGGGCGGATCCAACTCGAAGGCGCTCCGCTGGAGCTCATCCGGTCGACCAACGGGCGGATCTGGATGAAGGTGATCGCACGCGGAGAAATCGACGCCTGCCGCGAGAAATATGAGCTGATCTCGACCCGCCTGTTCGCCGGGCGAACCGTCATCCACATCCTCGCCGACTCCGACCCGGGCAACGGCTTCGAATCGGTCGAAGGGGGGCTCGAGGACGTCTATTTCTCGACACTCGCCCAAACGCGCCGCGCCGCCTGAGGAGCAGAAAAGCCATGTTCCTCAAGATCGCGGGCTTCGAGCTTCGCTACCAGCTCAAGAACCCGGTTTTCTGGATGGCGGCGGTGATGTTCCTGCTGATGACCTTCGGGGCGATGGCCTGGAGCTTGGTTCAGATCGGCGCCGGCGGCAACATCCACAAGAACAGCCCGGCCGCTTTGACCCTGATCCAGGCCAACCTCAGCCTGTTCTTCATGTTCGTGACCACGGCCTTCGTCGCCAACGTCGTGGTCCGCGACGACGATACCGGCTTCGGGCCGATCGTCCGATCGACCCCGATCACCCGATTCCAATATCTCGGCGGCCGATTCGCCGGAGCGGCCACCGCCGCGGCCCTGGCCTTCCTGTTCATCCCGCTGGGATTGTGGATCGGCTCGCTGATGCCGTGGGTCGACGCCGACACTCTCGGGCCGAACCATTTGTCTTATTACGCTTATGGCTATTTGGTCCTCGGGCTGCCCGGATTGCTCATCACCGGAGCGATTTTCTTCACGGCGGCGAGCCTGACCCGCTCGATGATGTGGACCTACGTCACCGTCATAATCTTCTACCTCGCCTGGCTGATCCTCCTTGGCATAGGCCGGGCGAAGCCCGAGCTTCGCGACACGGTGGCGGTCATCGAGCCGTTCGGAATCGCCGCCTTCAGCAGTGCCGTCCGCTACTGGACCAGCGCCGAATCCAACAGTCTGACTCCGGCCTTGGAGGGCGCGCTCCTCCTCAACCGATTAATCTGGCTCGGAATCGCCGGCGCCTTTCTCGCCTTCGGAATCGCCCGCTATCGATTCGCCGAGCCCGGCCTCTCGAAGAAGCGCAGGAAAGACGAACCCGCGGAGGCCCAGCCCGCGCCCGTCCAGGCGCCGTCGGCGGCGCCCCTGCCGGACCGCTCCGGCTCCGCGGCCGCGGCCCAGCTTTGGGCTCGAACCAAGTTCGAGATGAAGCTGGTCTTCAAAAGCCCCGCCTTCGCCGTCCTCGTCGCGCTGGGAATGATCAGCACCTGCGCCAGCCTCTGGTTCGGCCGCGAGATGTACGGAACGCCGATCCTGCCCGCGACGAGCGCGATAATCCCGATCGTAGCCGGCTCGTTCAGCCTCTTCCCGATCATCATCGCCATTTATTATTCGGGCGAATTGGTCTGGGGCGAGCGCGACCGGCGAATGCACGAGATCATCGACGCCACGCCGCTTCCCAACTGGGCCTATGTCGTTCCAAAGACGGCGGCGGTGGCCCTGGTCCTCTTCGTCACCTTGCTGTTCGGAGTGATCGCGGCGATCCTGGTCCAGCTCCTGCGGGGCTATACCGACATCCAGCCCGGGCAATATCTGCTCTGGTTCATCCTGCCGCAGACCGTCGGTATGGTCATGATTGCGATACTTTCGGTGTTCGTCCAGTCGCTCAGCCCCAACAAATATGTCGGCTGGGCGGTGATGGTTGTCTACATCGTCTCGACCATCATCCTGGTTTCGCTCGGCTACGAGCATAATCTCTACCAGTTCGGGGACAGTCCTCGGTATCTGTTGTCGGACATGAACGGTGCCGGCGGCTATTGGATCGGGGCCTGGTGGTTCCGGCTCTACTGGGCGGCGTTCTGCGTGATCCTCCTGGTCGTTTCGCATTTGCTCTGGCGGCGCGGAACGGAAACCCGGTTGAGGCCCAGGCTTCGGCGGGCGCCGCGCCGGCTGATCGGCGCTCCGGGCGTGATCGGCGGCCTCGCTTTGGCGGTTTTCGCCGCGACCGGCGCTTATGCCTGGTACAACACCAACGTCCTCAACACCTACGAGACGAGCAAGGATCGCGACAAGCTCCTCGCCGAATATGAGAAGAAATATCTGAAATACGAGACGCTGCCGCAGCCGACCATCTCCAAGGTCGTCCTGAACGTCGACCTCTATCCGGAAGAGACTCGGGCCCTGATCAAGGGAAGCTACGACCTCACCAACCTCGCCGGAACTCCGATTACGGAGGTCCATGTCCGGATGCCGAGCCGCGAACTCGAACTGCTCGGCCTGGCCTTCCCCGGCGCCAGGCTTCGCTCCGACGACAAGGCGTTCGGCTACCGAATCTATGCTCTCGAAACGCCGATGCAGCCCGGCGAAACCCGGAAGCTCGGCTTCGAGACCCGGCGCTGGCAACGCGGCTTCCGCAACAGCGGCAACGACACTCAGCTGGTCGGCAACGGCACCTTCCTCAACAACATGGAGATCGCCCCACTCATCGGGATGGACCGGATGATCCTGCTCCAGGATCGCTCCACGCGCCGCAAATACGGCCTGCCGGCCGAGCAGCGCCCGCCCAAGTTGGAGGACCCTTCAGGAACGAAGCGCTCCTATTTCGGGGGCGGCTGGGCGACGGCCGACATCACCATCTCGACCGTCGCCGACCAGACGCCCATCGCGCCCGGCAAGAAGGTGTCGGACTCGGTTAGCGGCGACCGCCGGACGGCGCGGTTCGTCTCCGACGCTCCGATCCTCACCTTCTTCTCGATCCAGTCGGCCCGCTATGCCGAAAGGCACCGCGACCATCGCGGTATCGACCTCGCCGTCTATTATCACCCCGGCCACGAGCGGAACGTCGATCGGATGCTGGACGCCATGACCGGCGCCCTGGATTATTATCAGGCCAATTTCGGGCCCTATCAATTCGATCAGGCGCGGATCATCGAGTTCCCGGCCTATGCCGGCTTCGCCCAGGCATTCGCCAACACCATGCCCTATTCGGAAGCGATCGGCTTCATCGCCGATAATAGGGATCCGGCGAAGATCGACTATGTCACCTACGTCACCGCCCATGAGATGGGCCACCAATATTGGGCCCACCAGATCATCGGCGCGGAGAGCCAGGGCGGCACGATGCTTTCGGAGACGCTCTCCCAATATTCGGCGCTGATGGTGATGAAGCACCGTTACGGCGAGGACAAGATCCGCCGCTTCCTCAAATATGAGCTCGACACCTATCTTCGAAACCGCGGCGGCGAGCTGATCGAGGAGCTTCCGCTGATGCGGGTCGAGAACCAGCAATATATCCACTACAACAAGGGATCGCTGGTCATGTATCTGCTTCAGGACCGGCTCGGCGAGGCCGCGGTCAACCGTGCGCTGCGCACGGTCCTGGAGAAATACAAGTTCAAGGGCGCTCCCTATCCGCGCTCGATCGAGCTGGTCGACGCCTTCCGCCGCGAGGCGAAGTCGCCCGAGGACCAGGCGCTGATCACCGACCTGTTCGAGCGGATCACGATCTACGACCTCAAGGTCGGCGAGGCGAAGGCGGTGAAGCGGGCGGACGGCATGTGGGACGTGACCGTCCCGGTCGAGGCGAAGAAATCCTATGCCGACGGCCAGGGCAACGAGAAGCCCGCCCCTCTCGCCGACCGGATCGCGATCGGCCTGTTCACCGCCGAGCCAGGACGGGGAAGCTTCGACCGGAGGAACGTGCTGACGATGGAGCGCCAGCCGGTGAAGAGCGGCAAGCAGGTCTTCCGCTTCGTGACGGACAGGAAGCCCAGCCACGCCGGCATCGATCCCTACAATTTCTACATCGACCGGAACTCGGACGATAACGTGGGGGCGGTGATTTAGTTATCCCTCCCGCACCTCACGGGAACCGCGGCAGCGAGAATGCTGGGGGGGTAGGTCCCTGCGCCTCCCCGTCGGGTTACTCGGTTATCGGACTGGGATATGGGGATGATTGGCATCTGGATCATGGGGATGTGCTTCGCAGGCCCCGTCAGGCTCCCCGCTCCCGGCTCTTGAAACCCCGGCCGGGGGAGGTTCCTGCGGCCTCCTCCCTAGCCTTTAGGGCCTGCCCCTCTAACTTGAAAGGCCTGCGAAATAAGGAAATATGACGCCGGAGAAAGGATTACTCCAATGGCGATCAAGAAGCAAACGGGCGGAAGCACCCATCTAAGCACCAACGAGAAAAAATGGTCGAAGCCGCTGATGGATGCGGGTTGGACGGCGCTGCCCAGCGTTATCATCGAGAATCAGCGTCAGCTTGATTTGACTCCGCTTGATTTGAACATCATCCTCTACCTCGCGAGCAAATGGTGGACGGCAGAAGGAAAGCCATACCCTTCCAAAGGCACCATGGCGAAGGCCATGAACGTACATCCGCGAACGATTCAAAAGCATGTGGCCGCGCTCGAAGCGACCAGTTACCTCCGGCGTGAGGAGCGACGTACCGACGCCGGTAGCAAGACCAACATCTATCACCTCGACGGGTTGATCAAGGCTGCAAAGCCCTTCGCGATAGAGAAGCTCGCGGAGATGAAGAATAAAGCTGAGCTTGCAAGGCGGTGGCAGAGTCGACGCGGCGCACCTAAGCTGCGTCTGGTGAAAACGGAAGAGTAGGGCCTCCGACCTCTCTCCATTTATACGAACGAATAGCGACATGACCGCTCACCCTCAGACGTCCCCTCCAAAAGTCGCTCCGCGGCTGATTGGAGCGCCCAAAATACGGCAACTCCTCTGGTGCGACTTTCCTCAGGATGCACAGCTACCAGAGTTCTGGAAACGGCGTCCCGTTGTGATCCTTTCTCCCAGAAACACTCTGCACGGCGCGGTGACGGTGGTTCCCTGCTCGACACAAGCTCAAGCCGGCAACAAGTGGGCATTCCCTTTGCGGACGACCATCGACGGCCGAGCTGCATGGGCAATTTGCGATAAGATAACGACTGTCGCCGTAAGCCGCCTCGTTCCCGACAAGAAAGGCATAGTGCGGATGCCTGAAGCAGAATTTGACGACATGCTGCGGTTGGTGCTCTCGTGGCTTCCGACGCCGTCGTCGCCTCCTGCTCCGCCGCCAGGTCCCTTAGCTTCGCCGCCGCCATCGGGTCGGCCCGCGCCTTGAGCGCCGCCGAAAATTCATTGAATTTCCATGTTCGGGCATCTATATGGGGAGCACTGGCGGCCTCCCCCCGGGGAGTGTCCGTTTCCCGAAAGGGAACTAAGCGCCGAAGGGAGCCCTTAGCTCCCTTCGGTTTTTTTTGACCTAATCCGCTATTACGACCACTGCTGAACTGGTGAGAAACTGGCGCTCACGCCCCCGCCACCGTCTGCTCGATGACCCCGAAGATCGGGTGCCCCGCTTCGTCGTCCATCCAGATCCGAACGGTGTCGCCGCGCTTCAGGAATTCCGTCTTCGCCTGGCCGTCCAGGATCGTCTCCACCGTGCGGACCTCGGCGATGCAGGAATAGCCAAGCCCGCCGGCGTCGATCGGCTTGCCCGGCCCTCCGTCCGAATCGCGGTTGGAGACGGTGCCCGAGCCGATGATCGAGCCGGCGCCGATATTCCGGGTCCTGGCGAGATGGGCGATGAGAGTGCCGAAGTCGAAGGTCATGTCCGTGCCCGCATCGGCTCGGCCGAACGGCTTGCCGTTCAAGTCGACCTTGACGGCGCCGTGGAGCTTGCCGTCCCTGAAGCGGTCGCCGAGTGCTTCGGGCGTGACGAAGACCGGCGACAAAGCCGAGGCGGGCTTGGACTGGAGGAAGCCGAAGCCCTTGCCGAGCTCGCCGGGGATGAGATTGCGCAGGCTGACGTCGTTGACGAGGCCGACGAGGAGGATGTGGGCCAGCGCGTCCTCGGGCGTGATTCCCTGGGGGACGTCGTCCGTTACCACCACCACTTCCGCCTCGCAGTCGCAGCCCCAGGCCTCGTCGGGAAGCGGGATCGCGCTGCGCGGGGGCAGCATTTCGTCGGAGCCGCCCTGGTACATGAGCGGATCGGTCCAGAAGCTCTCCGGCATCTCGGCTCCCCGAGCCTGGCGGACGAGGGCGACGTGGTTCACATAAGCGGAGCCGTCGGCCCATTGATAAGCGCGTGGAAGCGGCGCCAGCGCCTCCCTCTCGTGGAAGCGGTCGCGGGGGATGACGACATGCTCAAGGTCCATCGCGAGCAATTCGAGCTGCGGGGCGAGCCGGTCCCAATCGTCCAGCGCCGCCTGGAGCGTCGGGGCGATATGGGTCGCGTCGGCGCACCAGGCGAGGTCGCTGCTCACCACCACCAGCCGCCCGTCGCGGCCGCCTTTGAGACTCCCAAGCTTCATTCGCTTCTCCCGTCATTCCGGCGAAAGCCGGAATCCATGAACACCGCGGTGCGAGGTGCCCCCTTTCGGTGTTCATGGAAGCCGGATCAAGTCCGGCATGACGACTTGGTGACGACGGTGGCTGGCAATCGGGCCGCGCCTTGGCTAGTGGGCTGGCAATCCTCGAAATCCCCGGTCCAAGGACTCTACATGCGGAACATCGATCATTTCATCGGCGGCGCGGCGCTCGCGTCCGGCGAGCGGCACGGCGACGTGTTCGACCCGAACGATGGCGGAGTGCAGGCCAAAGTGCGCCTGGGCACCGCCGCCGACCTCGAAACCGCGGTCAAGGCCGCGCGCGAGGCTTTTCCCGCCTGGGCCGCGACCAACCCGCAGCGCCGCGCCCGGGTGATGTTCAACTTCAAGGCTCTGGTCGAGCAGAATATGGAGGATCTCGCCCTCCTTCTCTCGTCCGAGCACGGCAAGGTCGTCGCCGATGCGCGCGGCGACGTCCAGCGCGGCCTCGAGGTGATCGAGTTCGCATGCGGAATCCCGCATGCGCTGAAAGGCGAATATACCCAGGGCGCGGGGCCGGGCATCGACGTCTATTCGATGCGACAGCCGCTCGGCCTGGTTGCCGGAATCACACCGTTCAACTTCCCGGCGATGATTCCGATGTGGATGTTCGGAGTGGCCATCGCCTGCGGCAACGCTTTCATCCTCAAGCCCTCGGAGCGCGACCCTTCGGTACCGGTCCGACTCGCCGAGCTGATGAAGGCGGCGGGCCTTCCAGACGGGATCCTCCAGGTCGTCCACGGCGACAAGGAGATGGTCGACGCCATTCTCGACCATGAGGAGATAAAGGCGATCAGCTTCGTCGGCTCGTCCGACATCGCCCAATATATCTACAGCCGCGGCACCGAGAACGGCAAGCGAGTCCAGGCCTTCGGAGGCGCCAAGAATCACGGCATCGTCATGCCCGACGCCGATCTCGACATGGTCGTGAACGACCTTGCCGGGGCCGCCTTCGGTTCCGCCGGCGAGCGCTGCATGGCGCTTCCGGTGGTGGTCCCGGTCGGCGA
This sequence comes from Sphingomonadales bacterium, assembly GCA_038257735.1. Taxonomy (GTDB): domain Bacteria; phylum Pseudomonadota; class Alphaproteobacteria; order Sphingomonadales; family Sphingomonadaceae; genus Allosphingosinicella. The sequence goes on from JBBSIZ010000004.1 coordinate 68,866, forward strand.
GAAGACGGCGTCCAATCTGCGCGAGAAGCTCATTCCCGCGATCGAAGGTCTCAGGGTGGGAGTCTCGACCGACAAGGAGGCCCATTACGGCCCGGTCGTCAACGCCGCCCACCGAAGCCGGATCGAGGATTATATCCAGATGTGCGCCGACGAAGGCGCAGAGCTGGTCGTCGACGGCCGCGGCTTCAAGCTCCAGGGCCACGAGGAGGGTTTCTTCATCGGCCCGACCTTCTTCGACCATGTGAAGCCGAGCTTCCGAAGCTACCGGGAGGAGATTTTCGGCCCAGTGCTGCAGATGGTGCGCGCCGACAGCTTCGAGGAGGCGGTGCGCCTCCCGTCCGAGCACCAATATGGCAACGGGGTCGCGATCTTCACCCGCAACGGCCACGCCGCGCGCGAATTCGCGGCGCGTGTGAACGTCGGAATGGTAGGGATCAACGTGCCGATCCCGGTCCCGGTCGCCTACCACACGTTCGGCGGCTGGAAGCGGAGCGGCTTCGGCGACATTAACCAGCACGGAATGGAAGGCGTCCGGTTCTGGACCAAGACGAAGACCGTAACTCAAAGGTGGCCGGACGGCTCGGTCGCCGGCGAGAATTCCTTCGTCATCCCGACCATGGGGTAACGCTTTGAAATAGCGGGCCTGCTGTCGATGCAGACGCGCGAGGCGGAGCCGAACGAGGCCGCGGAATTCCAGCCGGGGTCTCCGGTTCCTCAATGCCCGTCTCGCCGGGCTCGCCCCCTTTCCGGCGGCGCGCAGAGCGACCGGCTCGATGCGATGGCGCGGGATCGCGAGTCGGCTCTGTCCTGCATTGAAACCAGTTCAGCGGGATCCGGACCTGGCCGGGCGCCGATTTGCGGGAACCGCATCCGCCCGGCATCGTCTATGCGCGTCCCACCTTCAAGGATCGACATGCTCCAGCCGCCCCGTCCCGATTTGACCGACGCCCGCCCCGGCTTCCGCGAGTTCGTGGTCCTGATCGCCGGCCTCATGTCGCTGAACGCGCTCGCCATCGACGCGATGGTTCCGGCCCTGCCCGCGATCGGCGAGGCCCTGAAGGTCGCCGACGAGAATAGCCGCCAGCTCGTCGTTTCGCTCTACGTGCTCGGCTTCGGCCTCACCCAGATCGTCTACGGCCCGCTCTCAGACCGGTTCGGGCGCAAGCCGGTGCTGATCGTCAGCTTGATCCTCTACGTCGCCTTCGCCCTCGCCTGCTGGGCGGCGCCGAGCTTCAATTTGCTGCTCGCCGCCCGGATGGCGCAGGGCGGGGCCGCGGCCTCTACCCGGGTTCTGGTCGTCTCGATCGTGCGCGACCGTTTCGAGGGCCCGCAAATGGCGCGGATCATGTCGCTCGTCTTCCTCGTCTTCCTGCTCGTCCCGATGCTTGCGCCGCTCTTCGGCCAGCTCACCCTGCTCGTCGCATCGTGGCGCGCCATCTTCTTCGGCCTGGCGCTGGGCGGATCGATCATACTCGCCTGGACGATGATCCGGCTGCCCGAGACTCTCCGGCCCGAATATCGGCGGCCGCTCGGTGCGAAGACGATCTGGGACGGCGCCTGGCAGACTTTGAGCAACCGCCAGTCGCTCGGCTACACGCTCGCCTTCACTTTGATGATGGCGAGCCTGATGGGCTATATCAACTCGATCCAGCAGATCGTCTTCGACATCTTCCGCCGGCCCGAGCTGATCGCGGCGACCTTCGCCGGAGTGGCCTTGCCCATGGCCTTCACCTCCTGGCTCAATTCGAGGATCGTCGAGCGGATCGGCACCCGCCGGGTCGCCCATGCCGGCCTCGCCTTGTTCACGGCGTCGGCCCTGATCCACCTCGCCATCGTCCTGATCGGCGGCGAGGGCCTGTGGCTGTTCATCGTCATGCAGGGCCTGACCATGGCCTGCTTCGGCCTGGCCTCCGCCAATTTCGGGGCCTTGGCGATGCAGCCCCTCGGCCATGTCGCCGGCACCGCCTCCTCGGTACAGGGCACTATCGGGACGATCGGCGGAGCGCTTCTCGGCCTCGCCGTCGGCCAGAGCTTCGACGGAACGCTGATTCCGATGGTCGGGAGCTTCGCCGCCTTCGGAGCGCTGGGCCTGCTCATTCTGCTTGTGACGGAGCGGGGGCGGCTGTTCGGTCAGGGCTAACGCAGAGTCGGTGACCGAGTGGCCAGCGCCGTATCCGGGCCGAAGGCCCTATTTTCGTTCACACAAAGCCACGAAGGCACAAAGGGGCCTCGCCCATGCCGTCCTTACGGACCTTCCCGAACAGGCGCGGATTAAGCCGCTACGCGGACCCTTTGTGCCTTTGTGCCTTTGTGTGAAGCCAATTTTCTTTCTTCAAATCCTTCTCCGGATCCGACGAAGTTCATGAAGTTCACGGTCTCGCGCTAAACGTCGTCCTCCGCGGCCGGGCCGGTCATCATGGCCTCGGCGACCTCGTCGGTCTTGCCTCGGATGGCGCGCTCGAGGCGGGCGGCGACTTCCGGATTCTCGCGGAGATAGGTCTTTGAATTCTCGCGGCCCTGGCCGATCCGGATCGAATCGTAGCTGAACCAGGCGCCGGATTTCTCGACGATTCCGGCCTTGACCCCGAGGTCGAGAATCTCGCCGACCTTGGAGATGCCCTCGCCGTACATGATGTCGAACTCGACCTGCTTGAACGGCGGCGCCACCTTGTTCTTGACGACCTTCACCCTCGTGGTGTTGCCGACGATGTCGTCGCGGTCCTTGATCTGGCCGGTGCGGCGGATGTCGAGCCGGACGGACGCGTAGAATTTGAGCGCGTTGCCGCCGGTCGTCGTCTCCGGATTGCCGTACATCACCCCGATCTTCATTCGAAGCTGGTTGATGAAGATGACCAGGCATTTGGACTTGGAGATGGAGCCGGTCAGCTTCCTCAGCGACTGCGACATCAGGCGGGCCTGGAGGCCGACATGGCTGTCGCCCATCTCGCCCTCGATCTCGGCCCTTGGAACGAGCGCGGCGACCGAATCGACGACGAGGACATCGACGGCGTTGGAGCGGACGAGGGTGTCGGTGATCTCGAGCGCCTGCTCACCGGTGTCGGGCTGGGAGACGATCAGTTCGTCGACGTCGACCCCGAGCTTCTTGGCGTAGACCGGATCGAGGGCATGCTCGGCGTCGACGAAGGCGGCGGTGCCTCCGGCCTTCTGGGCCTCCGCGATGACGTGGAGGGCGAGCGTGGTCTTGCCCGAGCTTTCCGGCCCGTAGACCTCGACCACCCGGCCGCGCGGAAGGCCGCCTATGCCGAGCGCGATGTCGAGTCCCAGCGAGCCCGTCGAGATGGTCTCGATCTCGACCGCCTCGCGCGAGCCGAGCTTCATCGCGCTGCCCTTGCCGAACGCGCGGTCGATCTGCGCGAGGGCGGCTTCGAGGGCTTTTGCCTTATCCATATTATCCGAGTTTCCCACCACCTTGAGTGAAGCCGCCATGGCCCGCATCCCCTATTGCCTTGCGCGCCGCCGTTCAACGCGATTCATGCGAATGTACGCGGTCCGTTCCAAAAGAACAAGAAGAAAACGCTCGGCCTGCTGTCGATCCTTATCCGACTATCACTTACCCATCGATCCGCTCTCGATGCGCCCAATCCGCAACCCCAAGCACTTAGCATCCGGTGCCAGGCACCGAAGTCGAGATTTCTCGATTTCGCCGAAAGGGACTCGATATTCCACCGCTTTTGCGCCAGAATGACCCATGCCTCGGAGCATGCGCCTCACCGTTCCCGGCCTGCCGCATCACGTCACCCATCGCGGCAATCACCGTCAGCGAACCTTTTTCTGCGAGCGCGACTACCGGCTCTACGTCCGATATCTCTCCGCGGCCTGCGCGGCGACGGGCACGGCGGTCTGGGCCTGGTGCCTGATGCCGAACCACGTCCACCTCGTTCTCGTGCCCTCGGCCGAAGGCGGGCTCAGCGCCGTCCTCCACCGCACCCAGGGCCGCTACACTCGAGCCATCAACGCGCGCGAGAAATGGGACGGTCAGCTCTGGCAGGGCCGCTTCGCGTCCTTCGTCATGGACGAGCGCTATCTTCTCGCCTGTGCCCGCTACGTGGATCTCAATCCGGTAAGGGCCGGCCTCGTCGGACGGGCCGCGGACTGGCCCTGGTCCAGCGCCCGGGCGCATCTGGGCGGTCCGGCCGACCCACTGACCGACCCGGCGCCTCTCCGGGAGCGCTGGCCCGACTGGCAGGCGGTGCTGGAGGCCGGCGAGAGGCCACGGAGCCTGCAGGCGATCCGGGATCGGGAACGCAGCGGCCGTCCGCTTGGCGGAAAAGCCTTCCTCGCTCGCCTCGCCGAGGCAATTGGGCGACCGCTCCCGGCACCCCGCCGCATACGGCCGCGCGCCGCCAGGCCGGGCGAAAGTCCCGATCCGCGGCCGCGAAACCCGCAATTCCAATGATTTGACCTTCTGTACCTGGCACCGTGACTTAGCTCTCGGCGCTAAACACCGAGTTCGCTGTTTCAATGACTTAGCTCTCGGTGCCTGGCACCGAGCTCAGGTCGGAGCGGGTCCTCATCACGATGCCTCTAAAAAGGGGCGGCAGGCGATCTCGCTCCAACCATGCTTGAGCAAAGGCCATCGCTCCGCCTACAGGGTCGGACATGTCCTTCCCGCATCGCCACCTGCTCGGGATCGAAGCGCTTTCGGCCGGCGACATCCTCTTCCTGCTCGACGAGGCCGAGCCGTGGATCGACTTCAACCGCCAGGCCCGGAAGGCCGATTCGCGCCTCGCCGGACTGACCCAGTTCAACCTCTTCTTCGAGAACAGCACCCGGACGCTCTTTTCCTTCGAGGTTGCCGGTAAGAGGCTCGGAGCGCAGGTGGCGAATTTCCACCCCGGCGGGTCGAGCGTCCGCAAGGGGGAAAGCCTGATCGACACCGTCCGTACCCTCGGCGCGATGCGGCCCGACGTGATGATCGTGCGCCACGGCGAAACGGGCGCTCCGCATCAGGTGGCTAGAGCGGTCGACTGCCCGGTGATCAATGCCGGCGACGGCACTGGCGAGCATCCGACCCAGGCCCTTCTCGACGCGCTCACCATGCGCCGCCGCAAGGGGCGGATCGAGGGCCTGGAGGTGGCGATCAGCGGCGACATTCGCCACAGCCGGGTGGCGGGCTCCAACCTGAAGCTGCTCGCGAAGCTCGGAGCGAAGGTGCGGCTGGTCGGCCCGCCTTCGCTGCTGCCCGACGAGGGAAGCGGCTTCCCCGCCTTCACCGATTTCGACGAAGGCATAAAAGGCTGCGACGTCGTGATGATGCTGAGGATCCAACGCGAGCGGATGGAGGCTAGCGTGTCGGGAAGCCTTGCCGATTTCCACGCGCTTTACGGGCTGACGATGGAGCGGCTCGAGCGGGCGGCGCCCGACGCGATCGTCATGCATCCGGGGCCCTTGAACCGCGGGGTCGAGATAGACGGCGAGGTGGCCGACCACCCGACCCGCTCGGCGATCCGGGAGCAGGTCGAGAACGGGGTGGCGGTGAGGATGGCCGTGCTCGACGTTCTGACTCGAGAGCGGCGAAGCTGATCGAGGACAGCTACCGAATTGTGCCCGAATGTCTGCCGGAAATGCGGACGTCCTGAATTCGGTAGCTGTCCCCAAATAGTCGAAGGCGCCTGATCGATCAGCCGCGACCGCTCGTCGCGTAGCGGGCGGCCCAGCGGACCGGGGCGTCGCCGGCGACGGCTCGGACGAAGCAGGCGCCGCCTTTGGCCTTGATCGACCGGCAGGTGCGGCCCGCGGCCTCCCGGCTTTCGAAGCCGGCGACCGAGAGGCGGTGGAAAGTGCCCCGGCCGGGAACGACGACCGTCGTGCTGAGCGGGGTAAGATCGGAGACACCGAAGCGCTTCAGCATTTGCGCCCAGGCCCGCTCCACCGAGGTGGAGGAGGAGTAAGCGCCGAGCTGGACGGCGAAGCGGCCGGGGCCGGATTCGACTGAGGCCAGTGCTCGGCGGCGCGGCGCCTCGAAGCGGGGGGCGGCCGGTGCGATCGTCCGGCCGGGAGTCATCACCGAAGGCTGCGGAGTGACGAGCGCCTCGACCGCCTGGGCGTAAAGCGGACGGGTTTCCCCGGCGGGAGCGGAGGCGGCGGCCTCGGCGGCCGCGCGTTCGTCAACCCATTGCGGAAGGTCGGTCGCGGCCATCCGCACAGGCTCGGGCCGGGCGGCCGGTTCCGCCTCGGTGAAAACGGGTGGCTCAGGCGCGATTTCGGCCTGGGCGAGAGCCGGCCCGGTGGCGGTTATCGTCTCAGCCGCCGGCTCGGGCAGCGGACCGGCGGTCGCGAAAGCGGTGCCCGCGGGTTGCGCCGGGGCGAGGGCGAGCCGGACCGGCTGGCCGCTGTCTTCGGCGGGCGTGACACCGAGCAAGGCGGCGACCTGGATCGCTCCGCCGCCGGGCTGGGCCAAGGCCGCCCATTGCTGCATTCGAGAAGCGAGATCGGCGGGCGAAAGATCCTGGGCGGCGATGATCCTGGCTTTGTCCCATTCGCCGGCGAGCGCGTAGGACAAGGCCAGATTCTGGCGGGTGCGGCCGGTGACGCCCGGGGAGCGGGCCGCCGGCTCGAGCAATTCGATCGCCCGGCCCGGCTCTCCGGCGAGCGCGTAAGCAAGGCCTATATCGGCCGGGGAAGCGGTCTCGGCGATCCGGTCCAGCTCGGCGACGGCGCCGGCAGGGCGGCCGAGCGCGATCCGCGCCAAAGCGATGCTGAACGCGGCGCGCGCATTGCCGGGATCGAGCTGCTGGACGTCGGCGAAAGTGGCTTCGGCCGACTGGAACCGGCCGTTCTTCAAATACAGGTCGGCGAGGATCATCCGGTAGCCGACGTCGCGCGGGCTCAGCTCGACCGCCCGCTCGGCGAAATCGAGGCCCTTGGCATATTCGCCCTTCTGCACCGCATCCTGGGCCTTGGCGTAGAGCGATGCCGCGTCCTGCTCCGACTTCGGCGCCCTGGACGAGGCCGAGCCGAGACGCGAGCCGGCCGGCCCGCATGCGACCATCGTGGTACAGATCGCCAAAGCGGAGACCGCGAAATTCAGTGCGACGCTCTTGTTCATCTTACCCACTCCGGTCAACTTTTGTCCGTCCGCACCGGCACGTGCCCGGAAAGGGCCTCCAGCTCGGGCAGCGAATCGAGGAAATCATCGAGCGCCTCGGTGACCAGCTGCTGCGCCGATCGGCGCGACAGGGCGCAGGCGAGACGCAGCTTCAGATGCCGTTCCGGATCGAGGCGAAGAGTGAAGGCCGCCCTGGCCTTCGCCGCGACCGAGGGCGCCCGGGCCGATGCGGCGCGAGAGCGCGGAAGCTTGACGACCCGCGCCTCGCTCGCCGCCTGGACCTCGGGGTCGGGCCGGGATTCGGCTCCCGTCGGCGTTTCGGCCTCCGGGGCCTGTATCTCCGCCTCCGGTTCCCGCTCTGGCGCCCGCTCGGGCTCGGGCTCCGCCTCGGGCGCGGGAACCAGCTCCACCGGGGCAAGCCGCGCCTGCAGCTCGCGCTGCTGCTCGACCACCGCCGGCGGTTCCGAATGAGGTCGGCCGCCGGGTGCCGGAGTCAGCGCCTCGATCGAGCTCGGCACATGTTCCGGAAGGTCCTGGGCCTCGTGAATGTCGTGGAGCGAGGCCGGGCCGTTGCCCATGTCGTTCCATCCCAGATCCTCGAGGCTCGAGCCGAAGCTTCCGAAACCCTGCGGACGCATTGCGGGCTTGGCGGCGCCCTTACGGGCGAGGAGGCCGGAGGAGAGCGAAGCGAAGGGCTTGGTCTCGGCCATTGCGTCCCTCCCCTTACTGGCCGACCACGCGGCGGCCGAAGCCCCCGGCGGGTCGAGCATTGGTGGGATGGGCGGAGAAGCCCTGGGGCGCCGAGAAGACGGTGCGACGGAAATTCTTCTCGAGCCGGTCTGCGACATAGTCCCAAAGCTCGACCACCTCCTTGGCGGATTTGCTGTTAGGATCGACCTCCATCACCGTCCGGCCGTCGATCATCGACGCGGCGTAATCGGTGCGATGGTGCAGGGTGACCGGGGCGACCGTGCCATGCTGCGAGAGCGCGACCGCGGCCTCGTAGGTGATCCGCGCCTTGGGAGTCGCCGCGTTGACGACGAAGATGAGCGGCTTGCCGGCGCGCTCGCACAGATCGACGGTCGCGCCGACGGCGCGAAGGTCGTGCGGGCTGGGCCGGGTCGGAATGAGGATCAGCTCGGCGACCTGGATGACGCTCTGGATCGCCATGGTGATGGCGGGAGGCGTATCGATCACCGCCAGCTTGAAGCCCTGCTGGCGCAATATCTCCAGGTCCGCCTGGAGCCGGGCGACCGTGGTCTGGGCGAAAGCGGGCATTTCGGCCTCGCGCTCGTTCCACCAGTCGGCCAATGATCCCTGCGGATCGATGTCGATCAGGCAGACCGGGCCCGCACCCGCCCTTTCCGCCTGAACGGCGAGATGCCCGGACAAGGTGGTCTTGCCGGATCCCCCCTTCTGCGACGATAGTGCCAATACGCGCATGTTTTCCCCTCGGGCTCGCGATCCTTGCCGTCCGTTTGCGCCGCCTTTGGCTAAAATCCGGTTAACGCGAATGCGGATGAAGCGCTTTTTGCGTCCCCCTTCCGGTCCCGGCCGCTTGCGTCGCCCCAGCCCGGGCTGGGGCCCCGGCGGGTGAAGAACACAGGCGCCCTTTACCCCCTGGGATCCCGGCCTCCGCCGGGATGACGGCGGAAGTCTCGCTTTGTGCTAAGGCCGCATTAAGGATTTTCGGCTAGCTCCACGGCACTCGAAAACCTTTCCCGCGCGGGAGACAAGACAATGCATTTTTCCGGTCGGCCCCTTCTCGCAGCTTGTGCGGCGGCTTCTCTGTTTCTCCTCGGCGCCCAGGCCGGGGTCGGCGCGGCCCCGTCCGACGTCAAGGCAGGCGTCGACCGATGGACTCGCGGCGATTATTCCGGAGCGATCGCCCAGTGGCGGCCGCTCGCGGAGGCCGGCAATGCCGACGCCCAGTTCAACCTCGGCCAGGCCTATAAAATGGGCCGGGGAGTCCCCGCCAATGCCGCCACGGCGCAGAGCTGGTATCAGAAGGCCGCTCGCCAGGGCCATGAGCAGGCGCAGGTCAATGTCGGCCTGCTCCTGTATAATGGCGGTCGCCGCCAGGAGGCGCTGCCGTGGATCCGAAAGGCGGTCGAGCTCGGCGATCCGCGCGCCCAATACATATTGGGAACCGAATTGTTCAACGGCGACCTCATCGCCAAGGATTGGCCGCGCGCTTATGCACTGATGCTCCGGGCCGCCGACGGCGGGGTGCCGCCGGCCGCCGACAATCTGAAGTCGATGGAGACGTTCATCCCGGCCGACCAGCGCCGACAGGGCGTCGCACTGGCCCGGCGCATGGACCGGCCGGCCGGTCCCGGCGGAATGAAGACCAACATCTTCCCCTCGGCCGCGGTTGCCGTCGCGACTCCACGTCCGGTTCCCGTCAAGTCGGCCGTTCCCGCGCCGCGCCCGGCCGCTCCCGCCCCCGTCGCGGCGGGCGGGCGCTGGCGGGTGCAGCTCGGCGCCTTCGGAAGCTCGGCCAATGCCCAGCGCGCATGGGCGGGGCTGAGGGGCAAGGTCGGCGCCTTCGCTTCGCTTCAGCCCAATTATGTCGCAGCCGGAGCGATCACCCGGCTCCAGGCGGGGCCGCTGGCCAACCGCGCCGCCGCCGACCGGATCTGCTCCGCCGCCAAAGCCGCCGGCGCGGCCTGCTTCCCGGTCGCGCCTTAACCGAATTTTCGTGCGTGCGCTCTAGGGTCGGCCTCTCATTGGGGGGGACGGGGGTGGCGGCGGTCGGGAGGATCGGGAGCGGGAGCCGGATGGCGTCGCGTTGGCGGCGGCGGAGGATGTGCATCCTGATCGCCGGCGCCCCGGCACCGGCGGCGCTCAGGACCATCTGCGCTCGAGGTGCCTTCCTCGAGACCGAGGCCCGCCCGGCCCTCGGCGATTGCGTCGAGCTTCGCCATCCCGAAGCCGGAGCGATCGGAGCGACGATTTGCTCCCTTGCGCCGGACGGAGTGGAGCTCGGTTTCGCGCTCGGCGAAGCCTCGGTCGCCTTCGCCCTGGCGGCCATCGCGGCGGATATGACCCGCCCCTAGAATTTGGCCCCTTAGAATTTGGGGACAGCTACTTAACTTTCTCCAGGCTCCGGCGGTCGGCGGCTTCGGGTAATTTCTAGCTGTCCCCAATTACGATCTACCTGTCCCCAATTACGATCTGAACGGTGCCAGGGACCGACGACTAAGCCGTTGTTATCGCTCCCACTCGCTTTGGGCCCAGCCCTGGGCGTAGAGGAGCGCGGTGAGATCGTTGTGGAAGATGGCGGCGTCGGCCGCGGCGGCGGCGGCCGGCTTGGCGTGAAAGGCTATTCCAAGGCCCGCCTCCTTAAGCATAGGAACGTCGTTGGCGCCGTCGCCCACCGCCAGGGACTCATCGGGACGAAGGCCGAGCCCGGTCGCGGAGTCGAGCAGGGTCAGCCTCTTGCCCTCGGCGCCGAGCACCGGCGAAGCGACGGTCCCGTCCAATCGTCCCGCCACCACGCCCAGCCGGTTGGCAACCACCCGGTCGAAGCCCAATTCGGCGCCTACGGGATCGGCGAAACGGGTGAAGCCGCCGGAGACGAGGAGGGTGAAGGCACCTTCCCGTTTCATCGTCCTGACCAGCGCCCGGGCTCCAGGGGTCAGCCGGACCCGCTCTTCGCGACAGCGTTCGATCGCCGCTTCGTCGAGTCCGGAGAGAAGCGCCACCCGCTCCGCCAGCGCCGCCTCGAAACCGATCTCGCCCTTCATCGCCCTCTCGGTCACCGCCGCCACCTCGGCCTTCACGCCAGCATAATCGGCGAGCTCGTCGATGCATTCGACCGAGATCATCGTCGAATCCATGTCTGCGACGAGTAGCCGCCGACGGCGCGACGCCTCGCCCTGGACGACCACGTCGACTCCCGGGAGCAGCCCCTCGAGCGCCGCCCGGGCCACGGCGGGGTCGGCGGAGAAGAGCAGGTCGCAGGCCTTGTCCGCCTCGATCCAGCTCCGGCCGAAGGGCGCCATTCCGGCCGCGGCGAGCGAGTCGGCGGCAGCTGAAATATCCCCGTCGGCGAGGCGATCCTTTGCTATCAGGGTGGCGATGAACATGTCTTCTTCTTCTTCAGATAAGCGGCTGGCGCTTATCGCGGGGCCGACGGCAAGCGGCAAGTCGGCTCTGGCTCTGGCTCTGGCGCAAGCGGCCGGAGGAACGGTGATCAACGCCGACAGCGCGCAAGTTTATGCGGATCTGCGTATAATCTCCGCCCGGCCGACTCCCGGGGACGAGTCCCGCGCGCCGCACCGCCTTTACGGCTACAAGGACGGCGCCGAAGCCTGCTCGGCGGCCGGGTGGGCCGCCGACTCGAAGCTTGCGATCGCCGAGGCGCGCGGGTCGGGCCGGCTCCCGATCCTGGCCGGCGGCACCGGCCTTTACATCCGGACCCTGCTCGACGGGATCGCTCCGGTGCCCGACATCGATCCCGCCATTCGCGCGTCGGTGCGATTATCCGGCGTGCTGCATAATTATGCAGCGCTGGAGCGGGAGGATTCGGCTGCCGCCCTTCTCCTTGGGCCGTCGGATTCGACCAGGGTAGCGCGCGCCTTGGAGGTGGTCCGTTCGACCGGGCGGTCGCTGGCCCAATGGCAAAGGGAAAGATCGGGCGGAATTGCGGGCGAGGTCGACCTTGCACCCATGATCCTCCTGCCGGAGCGTAAGCAGCTCTATGCGCGATGCGACCAGAGGTTTGAGGAAATGATGTCGGAAGAAGGCATTGAGGAGGTTCGCTCGCTCCTCGACAGAGGATTGAACCCCATGCTCCCGGTGATGCGGGCAATCGGGGTGCGGGAAATCGCGGCCTGGCTGAGCGGGGAACTGAGCCGGGAGGAGGCGCTCGAAGCGGGACGTACCGCCACGAGGCAATATGCGAAGCGCCAATATACCTGGTTCTCTCGCCAGCCCCCCGGCGACTGGCCGCGCTTCGCCGAGCCGCTCGATTGCGACGGGCAGGCAAATGCCCTAGCCGATTTTCATGCACGTCTATCGCGATGAGGATTCCGACCTCGCTCTGATCCGGAGCCGGCGGGTCGCAGTGATCGGCTACGGCAACCAGGGACGGGCACAGGCCCTCAACCTGCGCGACAGCGGCGTCTCCGTCACGATCGGCCTTCCGGAGGAATCGGCCAGCCGGGGCCGGGCGGGCGGGGACGGTTTCGACGTCATGACGGCGGCCCTGGCCTCCGCGAAGGCGGACCTCGTCGTCATGCTGGCGGCCGACGAGATGCACGCGCGAATCTATTCCGAAGAGGTGGCGCCGAACCTCGCCGAGGGCTCCGCGCTCGTCTTCGCCCATGGGCTCAGCATCCGCTTCGCACTGATCGAGCCGAGGCCGGACCTGGACGTCATCCTAGTCGCTCCCAAGGGGCCCGGCACCGCGCTCAGGCGCGAATATGAGCAGGGCGGCGGCCTCATCGCTCTGTTCGCCGTCCACCAGGATCCGGACGGGCGGGCCGAGACGCTCGCTTTATCCTACGCCGCGGCGATCGGAAGCGGCCGGGTGGGGATATTGCGGACCAGCTTCGCCGAGGAATGCGAGGCCGATTTGTTCAACGAGCAGGCGGTTTTGTGGGGCGCGATACCGGAGCTCATCCATGCCGGCTTCGAGACTTTGGTCGACGCCGGATTCTCTCCGGAAATCGCGTATTTCGAATGTCTTACCGAAGTGAAGTTGATAGCCGACCTCATCTATGACCGCGGCATCGCCGGGATGCGCGAGGCGATCTCCAACACCGCCGAGTTCGGAGCATTGAAGGGCGGCACCCGGATCGTCACGGCCGACACTCGAACGGAGATGCGCCGGATCCTTCGGGAGGTGAAGAGCGGCGGCTTCGTGCGCGAACTGATCGCCGATGCCGAGGCCGGCTATCCGAGGCTGAAGGCGAGCCGGGCGCAGGCGGCCGGCCACCCGATCGAGCAGGTCGCCGCCCGTCTCAAGGCGCTCGCGGAGGGCGGCGAAAGCTGAGCGGCGCGCCTGGGAAGCGACCGCTCCGGGACGGCGCCCCGATTGACCCCGATCGCGGCTTGAGCTTATCGGCTACACGCGATGAACGCGCGTCCACGCCCCGCCTGGCTGCCGCCTCCCGACGGCTCTCGCGACCTTCGGGTCGAGGATCCGACCAATTTGTGGGTCGTCCACCTCGCCGGGCGGATGCTTCTGCCGATTGCGCTGAAGGCGCGGGTCTCGGCCAACATGGTCTCGATCGCCGGCTTCGCCGTCGGCACCGGCGCGGCTTTGGCCTATCTCGGCTGGCGCGATCCGGCGCTCGCCACTCTCGGCTTTCTTCTCACCATCGCCTGGCTGGTCTTCGACGGTCTGGACGGAATGGTCGCCCGGGCCACCGGCACCGCGAGCGCGCTCGGCCGGCTCCTCGACGGCCTTTGCGACCACGGCGTCTTCCTGATCCTCTATCTGGCGCTGGGCGCGGCCATCGACACTCCGGAGGCCTGGATCACCGGCACTATCGCCGGCCTCGTCCACGGCGTCCAGGCGAACCTCTTCGAGAGCGAGCGGGCCCGCTACCACCGCCGCGTCCGCGGCGATCCGGGCGCCGAGGCTCCTCCCCCGTCGTCCAATGCGATTATGCGCTTCTACGACAGGCTCTCGGGCTCGCTCGACCGCCTCGCCGGCCGCTTCGACCGATCCCTCGCCTCCGCGCCCGACCGCCGCGCCTTCGCCGCCGCTTATGGGCTGCGCGCCGCCCCGGCCCTGAAGCTCTTGAACCTTCTCAACGCCAATGCCCGGATCGTCATCCTCTACGCCGCCTGCCTCGCCGGCGATCCGATGCTCTTCTTCTGGTGGAACCTCGGGCCGCTCACTTTGGTGACGGCGGCGGGCCTGATCTGGCATCGCCGAATCGAGGCTCGGCTGGCGGATCGAGCGAGTTCAGGGTGACGGGAAGAGCCGCGATTGATTAGGTCGCCCTACTTCGAAGTCGTAATGGAACACTTCCTCGCGGCGGCCCATTTTCTGATAGAGCGCGACGGCCGGAGCGTCGACAGGGTCGGCCTGGACGAAGATCACCCAGGCGCTGCGCTCCGCGGCGATATCCCGGCAGCGCTCGATCAACGCCGTTGCGACGCCTCGGCGCCGGTGTCCCTCAGCGACGGCGAGGTCATAGATATAGACTTCGCGCCGTGCCCTCTCCAGCTTGTCGAGCTCATAGGCGACCAAGCCTCCGACGACCTCTTCCTCCGACAGAGCTGCGAGCGCAATGACATGGGCTTTCGCGAGCACCGCGGCGAAATACGCCCCGGCAGGCGGATCTCCTTCGTAAGTGTCGGGGTCCTCGAACGCGGTGCCGAACATAGCGTTGAGCCGACGCATCAGCGCGAGATCGTCAGTGCCAAGCCGGCAAAGACTGTAGCCACCGTCCATCATTTCCTCCCGAACAGTTTCTCGATGTCGCCGTGGGCGAGCTTTACCCAGGTCGGTCGGCCGTGATTGCATTGGCCCGAATGGGGGGTGACTTCCATCTCGCGGAGGAGGGCGTTCATTTCCGCGACGGAGAGGATTCGCCCGGCCCGGACCGAGCCGTGGCAGGCCATGGTCGCGGCGACATGGTCGAGCTTTTCCTTGAGGGCGAGAGCGTCGTCGAAGGCGGCGAGCTCGTCGGCGAGGTCGGTGACCAGGCCCTTGACGTCGCCATTGCCCAGGATCGCCGGGGTCGCCCGGACCAGCATTGCGCGGGCGCCGAACCGCTCAAGCTCGAGGCCCATCTCGGTCAGCTCGGCGATCCGCGCCTCGAGCCTGTCGCAGGCGGGCTCGTCCAGCTCGACCACCTCGGGGAGGAGGAGGGCCTGGCGAGCGACCCCGCCGTCGGCCATTGCGCGGCGCATCCGCTCGAGCACCAGCCTTTCGTGGGCGGCATGCTGGTCGACGAGGATCAGGCCGTCTTCCGCCTCGGCGACGATGTAGGTGGCGGCGACCTGGCCGCGGGCCACGCCGAGCGGGAAGCGCGTCGCTTCGGGGGGCGGAGCGAAAGCGGATTCGCCGCGAGCGGCGGGGAGATAGTCCGAGCGGGTGTCGTGGAAGCGGCTAGGCCCCACCCCTTCAGGGGAGGGGTATGGGGTGGGGATTGTCGGCGTGAACAGGCCGAGCCGGGATGGCACGGACATCCCCCACCCCAACCCCTCCCCTGAAGGGGTGGGGCTTCGCTGCCAGGGGACATCCGCCGCCGGCCTCTGGACGCTCCTGAACCCCGCCCCGTCCAGCGCGTGCCTCAGCCCGCCGACGATCAGGCCCCTGATTCCGGACGGGTCGCGGAATCGGACCTCGGTCTTGGCCGGGTGGACGTTGACGTCGACCTCGCCGCCGGGAAGGTCGATGAACAGGGCGACGACCGGGTGGCGGTCTCGGGCGAGCAGGTCCTGATAGGCGGCGCGGACGGCGCCGATGAGGAGCCGGTCCTTCACCGGGCGGCCGTTGACGAACAGATATTGGTGGTCGGCGACCCCGCGGTTGAAGGTCGGAAGACCGGCGACTCCGCCCAGGCGCGCCGGGCCGCGTTCGTAATCGACGGCGACGCTGTTCTCGTGAAGAGCGCGGTCGGTCAGGGCGGCGACCCGGGCCGGCCGGTCCTCGCCGGGCTGGACGGAGAGGGTCCGTCGGCCGTCATGCTCCAGGCTGAAGCCGACATCCGGCCGGGCCATGGCCAGCCTCTTCACGATGTCCAGGCAGGCAGCATATTCGGAACGCTCGGAGCGAAGGAACTTGCGGCGCGCGGGGACCCGGGCGAACAATTGCTCGACCCGGATCCTCGTTCCGGGCGGAAGCGCGGCGGGGCCCTCACTTTCGAGCAGTCCGTTGTCGACGATTCGCGACCAGCCGTCGGAGCCTCGAACCCGGCTCTCGACGGCAAGGCGGGAGACGCTCGCGATGGAGGGAAGCGCCTCGCCCCGGAAGCCAAGGGTGGTCACCGCCTCGATCTCCTCGCCGGGCAGCTTCGAGGTGGCGTGGCGCTCGAGCGCGAGGGCCATGTCGGCGGGGCTCATGCCGCAGCCGTCGTCACAGACTTCGATCCTCGCCGTTCCGCCGCCGCCCAGCGAGATCGCGATCCGGACGGCGCCTGCGTCGATCGCGTTTTCCACCAGCTCCTTCAACGCGCTGGCCGGTCTTTCCACCACTTCACCCGCCGCGATGCGGTTGACCAGATGCTCGGGCAGGCGGCGTATTGACATCGATCAGGTCCCTAGCCCAAGCGACGCCATCCCGCGAGGCTTGTTAACTCCTTTCTGGAACAAGCCGACGGGCCACCCTATAGAGAAAGGCAAGCGCGCCGGGCACCATGCCGCGGCGGCGTCTTAGAGAAGCGGGACCCAGCTCAATGTCACTCTTGCGTTTCTTCAAGTTCCCCTCCCACGACATGGCGATCGATCTCGGAACGGCGAATACCGTCGTCTACGTGCGCGGTCGCGGGGTGGTCCTGAACGAGCCTTCGGTGGTCGCGATCGAGACGATCAACGGGGTGAAGCGCGTGAAGGCGGTCGGCGACGACGCCAAGATGATGATGGGCAAGACGCCTGACCAGATCGAAGCCATTCGCCCCTTGAGAGACGGGGTCATCGCCGACATCGACGTCGCCGAGCAGATGATCAAGCATTTCATCCAGAAGGTCCACGGCAAGCGCCGCTTCCCGCGCTGGCCGGAAATCGTGATCTGCGTCCCCTCGGGATCGACCTCGGTCGAGCGCCGGGCGATCCGCGACGCCGCCTCCAACGCCGGCGCCTCGCAGGTCTGGCTGATCGAGGAGCCGATGGCCGCCGCGATCGGCGCCGATATGCCGGTCACGGAGCCGATCGGTTCGATGGTCGTCGATATCGGCGGAGGCACCACCGAGGTCGCCGTGCTGTCCTTGAGGGGCCTTGCCTACACGACCTCGGTTCGGGTCGGCGGCGACAAGATGGACGAGGCCATCTCTTCCTATGTCCGCCGCAACCACAATCTCCTGATCGGTGAGGCGACCGCGGAGCGGATCAAGAAGCAGGTCGGGATCGCCAAGGCGCCGACCGACGAAAACGGCAATCCGTCCGACGGCCTTTCGGTCCACATCAAGGGCCGCGATCTCGTCAACGGCGTTCCCAAGGAGATCACGATCAACCAGCGCCAGATCGCCGAGGCCCTGTCCGAGCCGGTAGGGACGATCGTCGAGGGCGTCAGGATCGCGCTCGAAAATACCGCGCCGGAGCTTGCCGCCGACATCGTCGACCAGGGCATCGTCCTGACCGGCGGCGGCGCCCTCCTGCAGGGACTGGACGAGGTGTTGCGTGACGAGACGGGGCTTCCGGTCACCGTCGCAGACGATCCGCTCACCTGCGTCGCCATCGGCACCGGCCGGGCGCTCGAGGAGGAAATCTTCCGCGGCGTTCTGCTGACCGCTTAGGGACCTGAGACAGGGCCGGGAGGCACATAGGTGGCAGCGCCATCGACCCGACGCCCCGGATTTTCGCGCCGGGCGCAATATGGGCTGTTCCTGTCCTACGTCCTCGCCATGGGCGGGGTCCTGTTCGCAGGCCTTCTGCTCGTCATCGCGATCGTCGATCCGAGCGGGTTCAACGCCTTGAAAGGCGTGGCGCTCGACGCCACCGGCCCGGTTTCCTCGGGCGGGCGCTCGGTCTCCCGCTTCTTCGGCGGGATCCGCGGTTCGGTCGGCGATTACGTTCAGGCCGGAGGCCAGAATGCGGAGCTCAAGCGGCGGCTCAACGACGCCCGGCGAAGGCTGATCCGGGCCCAGGCGACGGAGCTCGAAAATAAGAGGCTGAAGGCCCTTCTCGGCCTGGCCCGCGAGACCGAGGATCCGGTCGCGATCACCCGGATCGTCGGCTCCTCCTTCGCCTCCGTCCGCCGTCTCGCCACGCTTTCGGCCGGAGCCTCCGCCGGGGTCCGGCCGGGCCAGCCGGTGCGCTCGGCCGACGGCCTGGTCGGCCGGGTGATCGAGAGCGGGCGCTGGGCGAGCCGGGTCCTTCTCGTCGGCGACAGCGCCAGCAACGTGCCGGTGCGGCTGATCCGCGACGGAACGGCGGCGATCGCGACCGGCCATGGCGACGGAACTATCGACCTCAAGACTCTAGAGCTGGGCGAAAACCCCTTCCGCCGCGGCGACGTGCTCGTGACTTCGGGGGTCGGCGGAGTCTATCCGCCCGACATTCCGGTCGCCGTGGTGGTATCGGTCGCCGGGGAGCGGACGGTGGCGAAGCCGCTCGCCGATCCGGCCAATGTCGAATATGCAATTGTCCTCAAAATCTACCAGCCGCTCGCCGATTTGCCCCTCACCGAAACCACCGAAAGCGCTTTGACGGGGGCCGGGCAATGAGCCGGATCGCCGGATCGAGCCGCGACGTCGCCCTGCTCGGCTTCCGCCGCAAGTGGGTGCCGATCCTGAGCACATTCGCCGCCGCCCTGCTCGCTTTGCTTCCTTATGTCGCGAGCCGGCCGATCGTCCCCGATTTCGCCTATCTGGTGGTGCTCGCCTGGCGGCTGCTCAGGCCGGAAATGTGGCCGGCGTACATGGCCCTGCCGCTCGGCCTGTTCAACGATCTCGTCGCCGGGCTTCCGGTGGGCCAGTCCATGGCGCTCTGGACCCTGACGTTCCTGATCCTCGACCTCGTCGACAACCGGGCCGGCTGGCGCGATTACTGGATGGACTGGCTTTTCGCGGCGGCGGCGATCCTCTTCTACACGGCCGGCGGCTGGTATGTTGCCCGGCAGATGGGGGGGGCGACTCCCTTCACCGTGCTTCTGCCGCAGCTCGCTTTATCGGTCTTCGCCTATCCCCTGGTGGCGCGGCTCGTCGTCGCCCTCGATCGCCGGCGGCTGCAGCGATGATGAGACGCAACCGCCCCGTCATCACCGAGAGCAGCCAGCTCTTCACATTCACCCGTCGGGCAATGGTGCTGGGCGGCTTCCAGGGGCTGCTTGGAGCGTCGCTGGCGGGCCGAATGGCCTGGATCTCGGTCGCCGAGAACGAGCGCTACAGGCTCGCCTCCGAAAGCAACCGGGTCCAGCTTCGGCTGATACCGCCGAGGCGCGGCTGGATCGTCGACCGTACCGGCCGGCCGATCGCGATCAACCGGAGCGATTTCCGGGTCGATCTCATCCCCGACCGGCTGAAGGACCCCGACCGGATCATCGCCGAGCTGACCCGCCTGCTCGACCTTCCCCAGGACGAGGTCGAGCGGATCCATGAGGAATTGAAACGCGCCGCCGGCTACCAGCCCGTGCCGGTCGCGGAGAATCTCCCGTTCGAGAAATATGCGGCGGTGACCATCCGTCAGCCCGAGCTGCCGGGGGTGGCGCCGCTCCGGTCCTTCTCACGTTTCTATCCCGACGGGGCCGCGGTCGCACATCTGGCCGGCTATGTCGGGACTCCCAATCAGGAGGAATATAAGAAGGAGGGCAAGCCGCCGCTTCTGATCACGCCCGGTTTCAAGATCGGCAAGGAAGGCGTTGAAAAGACGATGGAGCTTCGGCTGCGCGGCCAGCCCGGGGCTCAGCGCGTCGAAGTGACGGCGGGCGGCAAGCTCGTTCGCCAGCTGACCACTCTGCCGGACAAGAGCGGGGGCATCCTGCCGCTCACCATCGACTCGGGGCTCCAGACCTTCGCGGCCAGGCGCCTGGGCGAGGAATCGGGCTCTGTGGTGGTGCTCGATTGCTGGACGGGCGACATCCTCGCTTTGGCCTCGATGCCGGCCTACGATCCCAACAGCTTTACCGACGGAATCAGCCGCAACGAGTGGAAGATGCTTTCGGAGGACGAGCGCAAGCCCCTGCTCAACAAGGCCCTGAACGGCCTCTACCCGCCCGGCTCAACCTTCAAGCCGATGGTGGCCATGGCCCTGCTCCAGGCCGGGATCGACCCCAAGAGCCGGGTCTTTTGTCCCGGCGGCTACCAGCTCGGCAACCGTTTCTTCCGCTGCCTCGGCCGCCACGGGTCGATGACCATGCACACCGCAATCGCCAGAAGCTGCAACACCTATTTCTACGCCATGGGCCGGCGCGCCGGGATCGACGTCATATCGGCGATGGGCAAGAGCCTCGGCTTCGGCCAGAAGTTCGACCTCCCGGTCGTCTCCCAGAATTACGGGACGATGCCGAGCGCGGAATGGAAGAGGGCTCGCTACGAGCGGAGCGCCAAGCTGGTCGAGCGCCCCGACTGGACGGAATCCGACACTCTCAACACGTCGATCGGGCAAGGTTTCGTCATCGTCAATCCGCTCCAGCTCGCCGTGATGTCGGGAAGGATCGCGTCCGGCCTGGACATCCAGCCCCACCTGATCCAGCGCAAGCGCCCGCCGGCACCCGCCCTCCCATATTCCGCGGAGCATTTCGAGATCGTCCGCGCCGGAATGTGGGAAGTGGTGAACGGCGCCGGCACCGCCGGCCGAAGCAGGCTCGAAGTCCCCGGCATCGAGATGGGCGGGAAGACCGGCACGGCGCAGGTCCGCCGGATCACCGGCGGCCAGCGCGGCCAGTCCGGCGCGTGGAAATATCGCGACCATGGACTGTTCGTCTGCTTCGCCCCGACCGCCAGCCCCCGCTACGCCTGCTCGGTGGTGATCGAGCACGGAATGGGCGGCTCGCGCGCCGCCGCGCCGGTGGCCAAGGACGTCCTCACCTATCTGTTCGACAAGCCCGGGGCGCTTGCAGCGCTCGCCGGGTTGGAGGAGCAATGGGGCGGCACCCTCGCGGAGCGGATGGAGGCGCGCTCGCAGCGCTGGCTCGCCGCCGCCAAGGCCGCCAAGGAGGGCGGCCCCGGCGCGCCTGGGCCGGGCGACTGATGGGTCTCGCCTTCGTCCCGGCGCCGCTGGCCACCCTGCCCTGGCGGATGCTCTGGATCGTGACAGCCTTGGGTCTTGCGGGCGTGCTCGGCCTTTATTCGGCCGCCGGGGGCTTCATGATGCCCTGGGCGCTGCCGCAATTGGTCCGCTTCCTGGCCTTCCTCGGAATGGCCCTCGCAATGTCGTGGGTCCGGCCGCGGATGTTCCACGACTTCGCTTTCTTCGCCTATGCGGGCGGAATCCTTCTGCTGATCCTGACGCTTGCGCTGGGCGTGATCGGCGGGGGCGCCCGAAGCTGGCTCGAGCTCGGCTTCCTTCGGGTCCAGCCTTCCGAGCTGATGAAGCCTGTCATCGTCCTCACCCTCGCCCGGTTCTACGCCCATGTGCCCCCGGCCGAGATAAGGCGCTTCTGGGCGATGTGGCCGCTCGCACTGATCCTCGGCCCGCCGATCCTGCTCATCCTGCTTCAGCCGGATCTCGGAACGACGATGCTGATCGTTCTCAACACCATCGCGCTCATGTTCCTCGCCGGACTGCCTTTGGCCTGGTTCATCGGCGGAGCCGTCGCCGTCGGGGCGGCGCTTCCGATCGTCTATTCCTTCCTCCTGCCGCACCAGCAGGCCCGGGTGCTGATCTTCATGAACCCCGAGTCCGACCCGCTCGGCGCCGGCTACCACCTCACCCAGTCGAAAATAGCGATCGGCTCGGGCGGAGTCTTCGGCAAGGGCTTCCTCAACGGCACCCAGAGCCACCTCCACTATTTGCCGGAGCAGCATACCGACTTCATCTTCTCCGCGATCGCCGAGGAATGGGGGCTGATCGGGGGTTGCGTCCTGATACTGCTCTTCTTCCTTCTGCTGAAATGGGGAATGGGCGTGGCCCTCGAAGCCAAGGGGCGGTTCGAGCGGCTTGCGGCGGCCGGGCTGACGCTCACCATTTTCTTCTACGTCGCCATCAACCTGATGATGGTGATGGGCCTCGCGCCGGTGGTCGGCATCCCGCTCCCCCTCGTCTCCTACGGCGGCTCGGCGATGCTGACCGTGATGATCTGCCTGGGGATCCTGATGTCGATCGAAAGGCACAATCGGAGCGAAAGAGGGCGGTAATCCCGACTTCCTCTCCCGTCTTTACGGGAGAGGGGGACCCAGGCCGAAGGCTTGGGGGGTGAGGGTCGTTTCCGAGCCCGGCGTACAGACCCTCACCTCCCACCGCTTCGCGGCGGGCCCCTCCTCTCCCGCGGAAAGCGGGAGAGGGGTTTCTGAATCCATGGATGCTTGTCCCCGCTCGCGACCGTATTGACCGTCGGCACCGCGCCCAGCGTGATCGACAGGCCGCCGCTCTGCGCAAGAAAATCCCGGTCGGCTTTCAGCCAGCGCGGCCGGCACGCCTTCGGCAGCCGCCGGTCGGAGACGACGATGTCGGCCTCGGCGCACGCCGTTCGCAGCGCCTCGATCGGAACCAAACGTCCGCTTCGGCTGGCGAGCAGGCGCCAGCCGCGCAGGTCGGCCGCGCAGAAATCGGCGCTGCACTCGGCACTCCGCAGCGCCTCCAGCTCGCCCGCCTCCCCCTCCAGGCCCGCGCTCTGGCTCATCAGGTCGCGGACATAATCGCCCGCCCGCCCGCGCAGCAGGGCCAGTTCCCCCGACCCGGCGCGCAGGGCGAGGTGGCGGCCGTCGCCGGTGACGAGCAGGTCGGGGGTCGGGACGAGCAAGGCCGCGGTGGCGCCGGCCGCGGCCGGGACGAGGCCCCAGCGGCGCCAGCCCGTCCGCCACAGCGCCACCCACAGCCCGCCGCCGATCGTCAGCGCGAAGGCCGCCATCGGCATGGTCGGAAGCCTCGCCACCGCGCCCGGCGCCGCCGCGGTGGCATGGGCGAGGGCGAGAAGCAGGTCCAGGGTCGCACCGGCGAGCCACCAGAAAGGCGCTCCGAGGCCGGCCAGGTCGAGCAGCAAAGCAAGCGCCTCGAGCGGCATGACGACGAGCGTGGTGAGCGGGATGGCGACGATGTTGGCGAGGGCGCCGTAGAGGCCGGCCTGGTGGAAATGCCACAAGGCGATCGGGATGAGGGCGATCTCGACCGCGAGCCCGGTGAGGATGAGACCGAGCAGGAAGCGGCCGAGCTTTACCGGCCAGATCTCCTCGCGCCGGGCGAGGAAAGCGCGAACGGCGGGATGCTCGTGAAGCGCGATGATGGCGGTGATCGCGGCGAAGCTCATCTGGAAGCTCGCGCCCGGGAGCGATTCGGGCCAGATCAGGAGGACGACGAGTGCGCCGACCGCGACCAGTCGGAGGGTCAGGGCGTCCCGCCCCAGAGCGATTCCGAGGAGGACCAGGAGCGCCGCGATGCAGGAACGGATGGTGGGCACCTCCGCCCCGGTGAGCAAAGTGTAGGCGACCCCCGCAAGCGCGGCGGCGCCGGCGGCGACCAGGACGAGGCGCAGGCGCAGCGCCAGCGCCGGGCTGAGGGCGAGCAGCTTCAGGGTCAGGAGCATCACCGCTCCGACCACCGCGGTGATGTGGAGACCGCTCACCGAGAGCAAATGGGCGAGGCCGGATCGGCGCATGGCCTCGGCATCCGCCTCCGGAATGCCGCCCTGGTCGCCGGTGGCAAGCGCCGCGGCGATGCCCCCGGGGCCGGGAGCCAGGCGGGAGCGAATATGGTCGGCGAGACTCTGCCGGGCCGCTGCGATCCAGACCTGCCACCCCTGCTCGCCGGGCGGCTCGAGGATCCGGACCAACGTAACCCGGCCGGTGCCGCCAATCCCCTGGAACCAGGCGGCTCGGGCGAAATC
The DNA here is from genome assembly GCA_038257735.1 of Sphingomonadales bacterium. Lineage (GTDB taxonomy): Bacteria > Pseudomonadota > Alphaproteobacteria > Sphingomonadales > Sphingomonadaceae > Allosphingosinicella. Next base: position 92,538 of record JBBSIZ010000004.1, read on the forward strand.
ATAGGCACCCGGCAGAGCCGCCGGCGCCGGCGGCATCAGATAGCCGCGAAGCCGCACCGTCGCTCCGGCCTGGAGCGAGTCGGGCGCCTTGGCGGCGTCGATATTCACCCTGAGGCGCGGCGGCAAAGTGGGATCGTCCAGCGGCTTCACCACCAGCCGCACCAGCTCCCGCGCCGGAAGCCGCTGGAAGCTCTCGATCCTGGAGTCGAACTCGGCGGCCCGCGCCTGGCTCAGGACCGGCGCAGCCACACGATCGGCCTTCCACCAGATATTGGCGCAGCCGAGGATCGCGGCGAGGCAGAAGATCGACGTCGCCCTTCCCCAGCGGGTCCCCGGAGCGAGCCCATGCGGCGCCAGCGCCAGCGCGGCGGCGAGCAGGAGAAAGGCGGTCCAGGCCTGGGCATCGGGAAGAGCGAACCAGGCCGCGGTGCCGAGCCCGAGGCCGACCGGAAGCCACAGCGGCAGCTGGTCGCGCTCTTCGTCGGCGAGCGATTCGAGACGGCAGGAGAGCGCCGTCATCCCCCGCCCCCTTTGTCGGCGCCGATCCGCTATGCTAGGGGCGCTCGCATCACCGGCCGTCATGGTCCGCATCCTTGGAGAAAAGGCGCTTGAGCGCAACTGTCCAGCCCGGCGGGGTCGTCACCCGCTTTGCGCCCTCGCCGACCGGCTTCCTCCACATCGGCGGCGCCCGCACCGCCCTCTTCAGCTGGCTTTACGCCCGCCATCATGGCGGCCGCTTCCTCCTGCGCATCGAGGATACCGACAAGGCGCGCTCGACCCAGCCGGCGATCGAGGCGATCCTGGAAGGCATGCGCTGGCTCGGCCTCGAGTGGGACGGCCCGGAATATTACCAGTCGAAATTCGCCGCCCGCCACGCCGAGGTGGCGCTCGAGCTGCTCGCCCGCGGCCACGCTTATCGCTGCTACATGAGTTCCGAGCAATTGTCGGCCCAGCGCGAACGGGCCCAGGCGGAGAAGCGCCCCTACCGCGTCGAGAGCGCCTGGCGCGACTGTTCGGCCGAGCCGCCCGCCCCCGATTCGCCCTTCGTCGTCCGGCTCAAGGCGCCGCGCGAGGGCGAGACGGTGATCGAGGATCTCGTCCAGGGCCGGGTGGTTGTCCGCAACGAGGAGCTGGACGACATGGTCCTTCTCCGCTCCGACGGAAGCCCGACCTACATGCTCGCCGTGGTGGTCGACGATCACGACATGGGCGTGACCCACGTCATCCGCGGCGACGACCATCTCAACAACGCCTTCCGCCAGATCGGAATCATCCGCGGCATGGGCTGGCCGGAGCCGGCCTACGCCCATGTGCCGCTGATCCACGGGCAGGACGGCGCCAAGATGTCCAAGCGCCACGGCTCGACGGGCGTGATGGACTATGAGGCTTTGGGATTCCTGCCCGAGGCACTTGCCAATTACCTGCTCCGGCTCGGCTGGGGCCATGGCGACGACGAGATCATCTCCCGCGAGGACGCTGTGCGCTGGTTCGATCTCGACCAGGTTGGCCGGTCGCCGTCGCGCTTCGACGTCCGCAAGCTGGAGAATCTCAACGGCCATTATATTCGCGAGGGCGACGACGGGCGTCTCGCCGAGTCGATCGCGCCCCGGATCGGGACCCTGATCGGCCGCGACCTCGGCACGGAAGAGATCGAGTTGCTCGTCCGGGCCATGCCCGACCTCAAGCCGCGGGCGAAGACCCTCGTCGAACTTGCTGAAAACTCGACTTTCCTTTTCCAGACCCGGCCGCTCGAGTTGGAGGAAAAAGCTGCCCAGCTTCTCGCGGGCGATGCCCCCGGCCTGCTCGCCCGGTCCTGGAACGCGCTCAATGCGCTTGACGAATGGTCGCCGGTCGCCACAGAGGCGGCGGTGCGAAGCACGGCGGAAGCCGCCGGGGTCAAGCTCGGCCAGGTGGCGCAGCCGCTTCGCGCGGCGCTGACCGGACGGGCGACCTCGCCCGGCATATTCGATGTTCTGGTCCTGCTCGGGCGCGAGGAAAGCCTCGCGCGAATCGCGGACCGGATGAACGGAGCAGATTGAAATGACCGACGGACAAGCCACTCTCACCTTCGGCGCCGGAGAAAATGGGGGCAATAGCCACAGGCTCCCGGTGCGCCAGGGCTCGGTCGGCCCCGACGTCGTCGACATCCGAAAGCTCTATGCGGAAACGGGCGCCTTCACCTACGATCCCGGTTTCACCTCGACCGCCGCCTGCGAGAGCGCGATCACCTATATCGACGGCGACGAAGGCATATTGCTCCACCGCGGCTATCCGATCGACCAGCTCGCCGAGCATTCGACCTTCATGGAGGTCTGCTACCTGCTTCTGCACGGCGAGCTTCCGCAGAGCGCGGAGCTGGACAGCTTCACCTACACCATCTCGCGCCACACCATGCTCCACGAGCAGCTCGCCAACTTCTACCGCGGCTTCCGGCGCGACGCCCATCCGATGGCGGTGATGTGCGGCGTGGTCGGGGCGCTCAGCGCCTTCTACCACGATTCGACCGACATCACCGATCCCAAGCAGCGAATGATCGCGAGCCACCGGCTGATCGCCAAGATGCCGACGATCGCGGCGATGGCCTATAAATATACGCTCGGCCAGCCGTTCATGTATCCGCAGAACGGCCTCAGCTACACGGGCAACTTCCTGCGAATGACCTTCGGGGTTCCGGCCGAGCCCTATGAGGTCAACCCGATCGTCGAGAACGCGATGCGGCGGATCTTCATCCTCCACGCCGACCATGAGCAGAACGCCTCGACCTCGACCGTCCGGCTCGCCGGCTCGTCGGGCGCCAACCCCTTCGCCTGCATCGCGGCGGGGATCGCCTGCCTGTGGGGCCCGGCCCATGGCGGCGCCAACGAGGCGGCGCTCAACATGCTTCACGAGATCGGCCGGCCCGAACGAATCCCCGAATTCATCGCCCGCGCCAAGGACAAGGACGATCCCTTCCGGCTGATGGGCTTCGGCCACCGGGTCTACAAGAATTACGACCCGCGGGCGAAGGTCATGCAGGCAACCGCGGCGGAGGTGCTGAAGGAGCTTGGGGTCACCGACCCCGTCTTCGACGTCGCCCGCGAGCTTGAGCAGATCGCGCTGAGCGACGATTATTTCATCGAGAAGAAGCTCTACCCCAACGTCGATTTCTATTCGGGCGTGGTGCTCTCGGCGATCGGCTTCCCGACCTCTATGTTCACGGCCCTGTTCGCTTTGGCGCGAACCGTCGGCTGGGTTGCCCAGTGGAACGAGATGATCTCCGATCCGGAGCAGAAGATCGGCCGGCCGAGGCAGCTTTATACGGGACCGACGCAGCGGGATTATGTGCCGGTAGGGCAGCGCTAGAGTAAGTCACCCCAGCTTCGCCTTCAGCTCCCGGAGCAGGGCCAGCGAGACGCAGACCTCGTCGAACATCATCCGCACCCGTTCCTCGCCGGGTCGGGAGCGGAGCATCGAGCCGGGCTCGAAGCGGTCCTTGCCGTTTGCCGCGACCAGCGCTTCCTCCGGGCCGGCATAGACGAAGACCCGGCCGCTTTTCCTCAGATCGAGCAGCCGGGCGCGGAAGGCGGTGTCGAAGAGCAATTCACGCGCCTCGATCGGGTGGGTCGCATAGACCTCGAAAGCCTTTTCGAACGCCGGATCGCTCTCGACCGGCACCCGCTCCATGCCGCCCGCCGGCTTCCAGAAATTCAGGATCTTCCTGTCCGGCACGATCGCGATCTCGCCCCGGTGCCTCGGCCGGCGCTGGATTGCGTAGATCTGGCCGCAGAAGACGCTGTAGGTGTTCCTGCCGGAACGCCGCTGAAGGCTGGCCTCGTAGACGGCGAAGCCGCGCCCTTCCGGGTCGGTGCCGTTGAACAGGTCGGTATAGGCCTCGCTCGAGAAGCCGCCGCCGCCGAAGATCAGCTTGGAAGCCGAGGGCAAAGCGGGCGGGGTGAAGCCGGCCGGGACATATTCCAGCCCCGCCTTTCTGGCGACCTCGTCCAGCACAGGATGCTTCAACCCCTCCTTCGCCGCCATCAGCGGCGCCGCGGCGGCGATGAAGGTGCCGACGAGGAAGAGCGCGAAGACCAGGAACGCCATCACCTCCCAGCCGGCCTGGAGCAGGGTCGCGAGCGCCGCCGCGCTCAGGACGAGGCCGATCGAGCCCCTCAGCCAGAATTTGCGCACCGCCGCCCGGCGCTCGCCCTCGAGAGCGCCGATCCGCTCGCTCACCGTTCCGGAGTCGCACAAGGTTCGGAAATCCGTGTCGGTCGGCTGAATCATCGAGTCCCCCCGTCGCAGTCGAGGCGAAACTGCCAAGGCGGGCCGGCACGCGCAACAATTGAAACATGTTTCTCCAGGTCGCGGCATCGGCCGGCAACGAACCGGGTCTATCCGCTCCCGATCTTATCCAGGAACCGGAGTTGCTTATGTTGACGATCATCGCCGCCGCTTTGGCGGCCGCCGCGCCGGGCCCGGGCGAGCCGACTCTCGATGAGGTCCGAGCCGCCACCTCCCGCTTCCAGGACTCCAGGGTCGCCCTCGCCGAAGGCTATGTCCGCGACCCCGCCGACATGTGCGAAACCGCGCCGAAGATGGGCCGGAACCAGGGGCTCGGCGGAATGGGCATCCACTTCTTCCGGCCGGATCGGCTCGGGATCGACGCTCCGCCCAATCCGCGGGTCGACGGCAACGGCACCCATGTGGATTTCCGCAAGCCCTCCGTCCTCATCTACGAGCCGCGCGCCGACGGATCGCTGGAGCTGGTCGCGGTCGAGAATCTGGTCTTCGAGAAATCGTGGAAGGCGGCGGGCAATGCGGGCCGTCCCCAATTCCACGGCGTCGACTACGACCATATGGCCGACGATCCCGCCACCGCGATCGACGAAGCCCATGGCTTCGAGCCGCATTACGACCGCCACATCTGGCTCTACCGGCCGAATTCGAACGGCATGTTCGCCCAGTTCAACCCGACGGTGACCTGCCAGTTTCATAAGCCGGTGACCGCGGGGAAGCTCGGCGCGGAGCATTCGGGGCACTGAAGCCCCTCCCCTCAATGGGGAGGGGTTGGGGAGGGGTGAGGTTGGAGATCAGGCCGAGGCGCGCCCGAACCTCACCACCACCCAACCCTCCCCCATTGAGGGGGAGGGCTTTCACCCTCAGTCTCGACGAAGCGGCAGGGTGAAGGTGAATCTCGCCCCGTGGCCGGGCGCGCTGTCGACCGCGATGTCGCCGCCCATAGCCCGGGCGAGACGGCGGGCGATATAGAGGCCGAGGCCGGTTCCGCCCGCCTCGGTCGGGTCGACCCGCTCGAACTTCTCGAAGATCCGCGCCTGGTCCTCTTCCGAAATGCCCTTGCCCTGATCGGCGATGATCAAGGCGGCGAGATCGCCCTCGCGGTCGGTTCGGACCCAGATCTGGCCCTCGTCGGGCGAGTATCGGATCGCGTTGGTGAGGAGATTGACGACGATCTGGAGCGCCCGGCGGAAATCGCCCGACGCGGGCAGGCTTTCGCCGGCGGCGGGCGAATCGATCCGGACCCGGCGCTCGCCGGCGCGTACCGCGAGAAGCCCGGCGGCGCGCCTGGCGACGTCGGCGAGGTCGATCTCCTCCGTCTCGGATTGAAAATCCGGCCGTTCGATCGCCTGCAGGTCGACGAGGTCGTCGACGAGGGCGAGGAGGTGACGGCCGGCGGTCGCGATATCGCCGGCATATCCGGAATAGTCGCTCCTGATCGGCCCCTCCTCCTGGGCACCGATCGTCTCGGCGCTGGCGATGATCCGGGCGAGCGGCGCCCGAAGCGCCTTGTCGAGCCGTTCGCCGAAGGCGCCCGGCTCGGAAAGAGCCTCGGCCGCACGCGGCGGGGCGGCGGCGGACGAGGCGGCGGGCAAAGCGGCGGCGGAGCCGCGGAAGCCGGCGAAGCGACCGGCGCCGTCGATCAGCGGCATCCCGGCCAGGCGGTAGCGGCCGCCCCTGCCGCCGCGAAGCTCGGCGGGCTGTCCATCGAAGCGCCTCTGCTCGGCCAGAGCGGTGAGCAAGGGAAGCTCGCCCTCCTCGCCTTCCTCGAGCCGGAACAGCCGGGTGAGCTGCTTGCCGACCAGCTGTGCCGGAGCGCTGCCGGCCGCGGCCGCGGCCGCGGGCGAGACGATGGTGAGCCGGAGCGCCGCGTCGGTCTCCCACATCCAGTCGGCGCCGGATCGAAGGAAGTCGGCCTGACGCTCGGCGTCGATCGCGGGCGCGGGGCCCCGGGCCGGGCGCACCACCCAGCCGGTGACCGCGAGTTCCACGCATTCTTCCTTAGGCTCGGCTCGGACCCACAATTCGAGGTCCGAATCGCCTTCCGCAGCGACGGCGCCGCGCGAGATGACGATCCCCAGGCGGCGGGCGAGCCGGGCGAGGGCGGCGATCTGCGGCACCGCCAGCGGCCCGCCTTCCTCCCCCCCGGCGGAGCGATGAAGCGCCATCAGCCTGGGCTCGGCCTCCACCAGCCGCCCATCGGCGTCGATCCTGCCGCGGACGGCTACCTCCGCGCTCATGATGCGAGCCTCGCCACGGCCGCCCGATAGGCCGGATCGAGGCTCCAGAGGAGGATAAGATGCCGGGCCCGGGCCGAATCGAGGGCGTCGTAGATATCGAGCTGGGCGCCCACCGCTTCCTCCCGTCCGGCAAGGCGGAGCAGAATCGAAGCCGCGGAGTCGCGCCCCAGATGCGCGGCGCGAAGCACGATGGCGGGCCCTTGCCCGGACGAATCGGGGAGCAGCTCCCACAAGGCCCGGGGGTCGAGCCCGGTACGAAGCGAGAGACCGGCGAGGAGGAGCGGCAGAGCCCCTTCGGCCGCGGCTCGGACGAGCAGGGCGTCGTCGAGACGGGCCCGCTCCTCCAGGCGCAGTGCGAGCCGGCGCGCGAGGGGATCGGCTCCGGCGCCTTCGTCATAGCGGCCGAGCAGCGCCGCGGCCGCGGACGTGACGGCGCCGTCGGCGGCGGCCGGAACGACGGCGTGGCGGACGATCAGATAGGTGCGGAGCGCCGCGGCGACGGTCCAGGCGAGGCTGTGCGCGACTTCGGCCGGAAGGTCGCCGCTGGCGATGAGAGGCTCGTGGAAGGCGTCGAGGCGGCGGCTCCCGGCGACAAGTAGCGAGACGGCGGCGGCTGCGACCGCGGGATCTTCGTCTCCGGCCAGCTCGGTGAGGAGCCGGGGCTCGGGGGCGGCCCGGGCGAGCCGATGCTCCTCCGCTCGGCGCAGGAGCAAGGCGATCAGGGCCGGATCGGCGAGCGCTCCGCCGCCCTCCAGGACCGGCATGGCGATAGCCAGGCTCGCGGAGGACAAAGCGGCCCGGAGCGGGGCGTCCTCGTCCCCCCCAAAATGCGCGGCCAAATCGGAGCGAAGCTCGTCCTCGATGTCGCCGACCAGCCGGCGCAAAAGATTGGAGATCGTAACTCGCTGGCGGTCGCTGAGGCGGAAGGCCTCCGGCAGGGCGAGATCGGCGATGGCCGCCGACACGCGCATATGCGCCGACGCGAGCAGCCGCGCCGCGCCGTCCAGCTCACCCCCGTTCGCGCGCACTTCGGACATTGGCGCTACATAGGCCCGTCAGGGTTAAGGCGGCGCTAATCCTGCGGCGGCGCGGGCGCCGTGCCGTGAGCGTCGGCGCTGGGGTGAGCGTGGGCGTGCCTCTGCGCCCAGAAGAAGCTCGCTCCGGCATAGACGGCGAGCGCCGTCAGCCCCGCCCCCCATATGTCGGCGACGGCGAAGGGAAGAATCAGCCAGGTCATACCCTTGGGCTCCGCGAGCCAGTGCCGGCCCGGCACCTCCCGCCCCTCCGCTTCGATCCGGAGCGCCGCCGTGAATGCGATGATGGTCCCGGCCAAGGCGACGCAGCCCCAGCCTCGAGTCTCGGAAAGGGTGAAAGCGAGGATGAGCAGCACCCCGGCCGAGATTGCGGGCAGAAGTGCGCCCCACCAGCTCGGCCCCCTCATTCCCTGGAGGCGAACGGAGCCGAGACGCTCGGCGATCCCGCCGAGGGGGGTCGCGAGCAGGAGGAAGGCGAGGCCGAGGCCCAGCCAGTGCTTCCCGAAGGCGAGCCCGGCCAGCCCCATCATCAGGGTCGCGCCCAGCCCGAGGGCGGTGGGAGTGACGCCGGTCGGCATCAACGCCCGGGTCGCCAGCCGCTCGACCGGGCCGAGCAGGTAGCGCGAGACCCAGTCGCCGCGGCGGACATGGGCGCCGGCGACGATCTGCGCCTCGAGCTCGACCAAATCCTCGGAACTCTCGGCGACCAGCGGCAGCTCGTCCTCCGCCTCGCCCCTGACGCTGATTTGCCGGGCGCCCGCCTGCACCGCGCGGCGAAGCAGGGTGGACTGGAGGTCCCAGTCCCGAAGCATCGAGGCGGTCTGCTTAAGCATCCGGCCGTCGATGAGGGCGAGGCCGGCCCAGCGGCTCTGGGCGTCGATCCGCTCGTAACGGTCGTCGACGCGCAGGTCCGGCACGACGAGGATGGCGGGACCGTCGAGGGCGACCAGGCGGGCGATGACCGCCTCGGGCGCGACCAGGCCGTCGCCGACGAGGAGCACCCGGTCGCTGCTGTGAATCGCTTCCGCGGCCTCTTCGGCGCTCCGGGCGAGGACGATCGCGACCTCCTCCGACCTCAGCCCGTCGAGGGCCGCGCTCAGTGCCGCGGTCACCCGCTCGACGACGATCACGATCGGCTCCGCGCCGGCGGCGAGGGCAAGGCGCACCTGGCGCTCGACAAGGGTGCGCCCGGCAACCTGAAGGGTGGCGCGCAAGCCGCCGTCGTCCGCTTCGTGATAGGCGGAAATCAAGGCGGCCAAAGTCACGCATCCCTCCCCATGAGGCGGGGATAGAGGGGAGGAGTGTCCGGCGTAAAGCGATGAACGTCATGCTGAACTTGTTTCAGCATCCAGGGTGGAGCCGCCGCGCTGGCGGAGAACTGGACCCTGAAACGAGTTCAGGGTGACGTAATGGGGGCGGCGACGGGCGAGAATCCCTACTCGGCGAAGTCCGCGAGGGCGGCGCTCAGCTTCCTCAGCACCACGGGGTCGCCGGGGGCGCCGTCCAGCGCTTCGTCGGCAAGGGCGACGAGGCCGGTCACTCCGAAGCTCGCGGCGACGCTCTTCAGCCTCGACGCGGCGATCGACCAATTGGCGTCGCAGCGCGAACGGCCCATCAGATCGGTCTGGCGGCTCGCGCTTTCGAGGAAGGCGGCTCGAAGCTCGCGCATCAATTCGGGATCGCTTCCGACAGCGGCGGCGAGCGAGGCGTTCAAGGCTCCGGGATCGTAGACCATCGGCCTTCTCTAGGCGCGCCGCGTTAACGCCCCGTATCCTTCCCATCTTCCTTGGCCGCCGATTCATGGTAAACGAACCGGTATGACGGGGGCAGAACGAGCACAGGCGGAGCCCGAACAGGGCTTCACGGCGGCAACCGGCGGGGACTGGCTCGGGCAACCCGTCGAAACCGAGGCGGAGGCGCCGGAAGCGGCGCCCGGGCCGGTAAGCGCAAGGCGCCCTGCCCGAGCGGGCGTGCTCGGCGCTTTCCTGATCCTGCTCGCGGTGGCCTGGATCGCGGCCGTCGGCTTCTGGCTTTGGCAAACCCGGCCTCCCGTCTCCCTCGGCAACGGCATCGCCTGGACGGCGACCCTTGCCGGCCCGCTCGCCTTGCTCGCTTTGCTCTGGCTGTTGCTGGGCCGAACCTCGAGGCGCGAGGCCGAGCGCTTCCACCGCGCCGTCGAGGCGATGACCGCGGAGAGCCGGGCGCTGGAAAGCGTGCTCGAGATCGTCGCCGGCCGCATCGAGGACAATCACGCCCGGCTCCGCGGCGAGGCGGAGCGGCTGATGTCGTTGGGAGACGAGGCGTCGGACCGGCTCGGCCGGGTAACCTATTATCTGTCCAAGGAGACCTCGACCCTCGACCAAAAGGCCGCGGCACTCGATTCGGCCGCAGCCGCGGCCAAGGTCGATATCGGAGTCCTGCTCCACGACCTGCCCCGCGCCGAGGAGCAGGCGCGAGCCGTCGCCGAGGCGATGAAGGAGGCGGGGCTCAACGCCCATGGCCAGGCGAGCGCGCTCGAGGCCCAGCTCGCCTCGCTCGCCGCCCGCGGCCGCGACGCCGACGAAATTCTCGGCGGTACGGCGCAGCGAATGGCGGCCCATATTGCCCGGATCGAGAGCGGAAGCGCCGCCGCGGCCTCGAGCATCGACGAATCCTCGGCCAAGATGAACGCGGCGGTCGATTCGGCGATGAGTCGGGCCGCGGAATCGGTCGAGACGGCGCGATCGGCGCTGGAGCTGCAGGGCAAGACCACCTTGGCGGCGATCGAACAAAGCCGCGCGGCGCTCGACAAGGCCGGTGAGGATTCGGCGCGAAGCTTCTCGCAGCGGATCGACACGATCAGCGGCAAGATCGAGACTTTGGCAGGGCATATTTCGGCCCAGGATGCGGCCAGCCATGCACTGGTAACCGGGCTCGGCAAGGATCTGGCCGAGCTCGACGGCTGGTTCGGCCGGCTCGGAGAAAGCGGCGGCGACCATAGCGAGCGGCTCGGCCGGTCGGTGGCCGCGGTTCGGGAGTCGCTGGGGTCGCTTCTCCAGGAGCTTGGGGCCGGGCAGACGCAGGCGGACGGCCTGACCGAACGCGCCGGCAGCCTCGGAGCGGCGCTGGCCGGAATTTCGGCCGACCTTCGCGACGAATTGCCGGCGGCGCTCAGGACTGTCGAAGAACAGGCCGGCCGAACCCGCGAGGCGGTCGAGGCGGTGGTTCCGATCGTCGCCGACATCGAAACCATGACCGGCAACGCGGCGGCCCGGCTCGGCGACGGCGAGGCCGCTCTGGCCCTGCAGCAAGAGGCGGTCGAAACGCTGCTCGCCCGGATCGGCGAAGGCTCTGCGAGCGCCCAGGAGCAATTGCGGGCGCTCGGCGCCGCGGCGGAGGAAGCCCGGGCCGCGGCCCAGAGAATCGCCGCCGACACCGGCCCGGAGCTGATCGAGGCACTTCTCCGGGTCCGCGAAGCCGCGGGCCAGGCGTCGGAGCGCGCGCGCGAGGCCATCTCCGCAGCAATCCCAGCCAGCGCCGCGGCGCTCGGCGAAGCGAGCCGCGAAGCGCTGGAGAAAGCGGTGAGCGAGACGGTCGAGCGGCAGATGGCGGAGCTCTCCGCCGTCTCCGAGCGAGCCATCGAGACCGCGCGCCGCGCCTCCGAGCGCCTCACCCGCCAGATGCTCTCGCTCGGCGAGACCGCGGCGGCGATCGAGGCCCGGATCGACGAGGAACGGACCGAGCGGGAAGAGAAGGAAAGCGAGAATTTCTCGCGCCGGGTCGCCCTGCTCATCGAATCGCTAAATTCGACCGCGATCGACGTCACCAAGATATTGTCCAACGAAGTCACCGACGGCGCATGGACGGCCTATCTGAAAGGCGACCGGGGGGTCTTCACCCGGCGCGCCGTTCGACTGCTCGACCGCAACGACGCCCGCGAGATCGCCCGCCACTACGAGGAAGAGCCCGAGTTTCGCGAGCAGGTGAACCGCTACATCCACGATTTCGAGTCGATGCTCCGCCGGATCCTCGCCGATCGCGACGGCTCGCCGCTCGGAGTCACCATCCTCTCCAGCGACATGGGCAAGCTCTACGTCGCGCTCGCCCAGGCGATCGAGCGGATCAGGTAAGGCCCGTCACCGGGCCCAGTCGAGCATGCCGATGGTGACCCAGCCGAATACGTAATTCGCATAGAACAGGCCGAACGCCACCGCCGAAACGAGGGTCGCCCGAAGCGCGACCGTGGCGAAGCTGAACCGGTGCGGCGCGCTCTGGGCATGGCCGGCCGGGGTCTCGACCCCCTCCTCTTCCGGTGTCCGAACTCCGAAAGGCAAGACGACGAACAGGCTCAAGGTCCAGAACAGGACGTAGATGGCCAGGATCGACTGGAATTTCACTTAGTTCACACCCGAATGACGAGAACGTCCACCACCGGCTTCTTGCCGGTCCATTCCGTCGCGCAGCGGCGGACGGCGAGGCGCACGGCCTCGCGCAATTTGCCCTCGCTCGCCGCTCCCTCGAGGGCCGCCTCCGAAGCCGCGTCGGCGGCTTCCTCGACGAACGCTTCGCGATCCTCCTCGACCGGAATGCCCTCGAGCGCGACCTGGACGTCGCCGACGAGCCGGTCCTGCGTGTTGAGCGCCAGAGCGACCGTGATGGTCCCGAAGCTGGCGATTTTGCGCCGCTCGTTCATCGTCGGCCCGTCCGCGGCGAGGATGACGTCGCCATCGAGGATGAGGCGCCCTGCCCTCTCCTCGCCCAGCTTCTTCGGCCCGCCGGGCGCGAGTCGGACGACGTCGCCATTCTTCTGGACGATTCCCTTGGGCACGCCATGCGCGCGTGCGAAACGGTCATGCTCGGCCATGTGGCGCATTTCGCCGTGGACCGGGACGATGATCTCGGGCCGGATCCAGCCGTACATGGCGGCGAGTTCCGGCCGGCCCGGATGGCCGGAGACGTGGACGTTCGCCTGCCGGTCCGTGATCATCTTGACTCCGCGGGCGGCGAGCTCGTTCTGGATCCGACCGATGGCGATCTCGTTTCCCGGTATCTGTTTGGAGGAGAAGACGACGAGATCGCCCTCGCTGAGCTTGATCCGGTGCTGGTCGAAGGCGATCCGGGCAAGCGCCGCCCGGCTCTCGCCCTGGCCGCCTGTACCGATGATCATCACGTCCCGCTTCGGCAAAGACATTGCGGTCTCGAAATCGATGGTATCGGGAAAATCGGTCAGGTAGCCGACACTCCGGGCGACCCTCAATATCCGTTCGAGCGACCGGCCGGCGACGCAGACCTGGCGGCCCGTGTCCTGGGCGACCTTACCAAGCGTGCTCAGCCGGGCGGCGTTCGAGGCGAAGGTGGTGACCAGAACCCTCCCCTCGGCCTCGCCGATCACCCGGTCCAAGCCCTCGCGGACCTGCGCCTCGGATCCCGACGCTTCTTCCTGGAAGACGTTGGTCGAATCGCAGACCAGGGCCAATATCCCTTCGTCGCCAACCCGGGTCAGCGCGGCTGCGTCGGCGGGATCGCCGAGCTGCGGAAATTCGTCCAGCTTCCAGTCGCCGGTGTGGAAGACCTTGCCGTAGGGGGTGTCGATGAGGAGGGCGTTACCTTCCGGGATCGAATGGGCGAGCGGAACGAAGCGGAAGCCGAACGGCCCGATCTGCATCGTCCCGCCGATGTCGATGATGTTGACCTTGACCTGCCGCTCCAGCCCTTCCTCCTTCAGCTTCTCGGCGATCAGGCCCGCGGTAAAGGGGGTCGCCCAGAGCGGAACTCCGAGATCGTCGGCCAGATAGGGGATCGCTCCGATATGGTCCTCATGGCCGTGGGTCAGGACCACTCCGAGGAGATCGTCGCGATTTTCCTCGATGAAGGTCAGGTCGGGCAAGATGAGCTCGACTCCGGGATAGGCCGGATCGGCGAAGGTCATCCCGAGGTCGACCATGATCCACTTGCCGTCGCAGCCGTAGAGATTGACGTTCATTCCGATCTCGCCCGAGCCGCCGAGTGCGAGGAAGAGCAGTTCTTTGCCGGGTTTCATATTTCTCTTTCATTTGCCTCCCTGCCGCGACGCGGTGGGGAGGGGGACCACCCGAAGGGTGGTGGAGGGGTAATTCACACGGAACATGGGGGTTGGGGCGGGATCCTCCAAGCTCGGCGCCCTCACCCCTCCACCACCTTCGGTGGTCCCCCTCCCCATCTACGACGGGGAGGCAGAAATGCTCCGCTTGTACAGCAAGCCCAGCCCCTGAATCGTCAAGTCGGGCTCGATCTCGTCGAAGATGGTCGTGTGCTGATCGAACAAGGTGGCTAGGCCGCCGGTCGCGACGATCTTGACCGGCCGGCCGATCTCCGCCTTCATCCGCGCCACCAGCCCTTCCATCATCGCCACATAGCCCCAGTAAATGCCGATATGCATCTGGTCCTCGGTGGTTCGGCCGATGACCGAAAGATTGCCCGTGGGCGCCTCGATGGCGATACGCGGCAGCTTCGCGGCGGCGGTCACCAGAGCGTCGAGCGAGAGGTTGATCCCGGGGGCGATGATCCCGCCCTTATAGGCGCCGGAATAGTCGACCGCGTCGAAGGTGGTGGCGGTCCCGAAATCTATGACGATGAGATCGCCTTCGTGAAGGGCGTGCGCCGCGATCGCGTTGAGCACCCGGTCGGCGCCGACGCTTCGGGGCTCCGCGACGTCGAGCTCGATCCCCCATTCCGCCCCCGCCTGGCCGGCGATCAAAGCCTCGACCTTGAAATATTTGGCCGCCAGCACCTCGAGATTATGGGTGGCCCGAGGCACCACCGTGCCGAGGATCACCGCTTCGACGACGTCGCGCGGAAGGCCTTCGAGCTCGATCAGCTGGTGGAGCCAGACAGCATATTGATCCGCGGTCCGCCGAGGATCGGTCGCGATCCGCCAGCGGGCGCGGATGATCCCGTCCTCTAGCAAAGCGAAGACGATATTGGTGTTCCCGGCGTCGACGGCGAGCAGCATGGGGGCTGTCTAGCGGGGAGCGTTGGCAGAAGCGAGAGGCGGTTCCCGCTACAGGAGGAACACATCGCCGGCATGAATTACCCGGGACGTGCCGTCCGCCAGGCGCAGCTTCAGAGCTCCGCTTTCGTCGAGCCCGTCGAACAGGCCTTCGATCCGGGCGCCGCTCGCCATGTGGGTGGAAAGGGGGGTGCCGAGCGGGTGGGCGGCGGCGAGCCAGCGTTCGCGGATCGGCGCGAGGCCCTCGTCGCGCCAGCGGCCGACCCAGCGGGCGAAGCTTGAGGCGAGAGCTTCGAGGAAGCGGGCCGGATCGGGCACGCCACCCAGCATGCCCATGTTGATGGCCGGACGCTCGATCTCGTCGGGATGGTCCGAGAGATTGACTCCGAAGCCCAGCACGATCGCATCGTCGATCCGCTCCAGCAGGATGCCCGAAAGCTTGGCCCCGGCGACGAGCAGATCGTTGGGCCATTTGATCTCGATCGCTACTCCGGCGACGACCAATGCGGAAGCCACTTCATGCAGCGCGACGGCGGCGACCAGCGCCAGCGTCGGCGCCGGCGGATCGCCGGAGCGAAGCCGGACGAGCGTGCTCGCATAGAGGTTGCCGGGCGGCGAATGCCATCCTCGCCCCTGCCGGCCGCGCCCGCCGGACTGGCGCCCGGCTCGAAGCCAGACGCCCTCCGGTGCGCCCTCGCGGGCGAGCGAAGCGAGGTCGTCGTTGGTGGAGCCGGTCCGGGCGACGGTTCGGATGTCGCTCATCGGTCTTCCGACCCCGATTCAGACATAGCCGCCGTCCTTGGCGATGAGGAGAGCCTGGGAGAGGCTTCGGACTCCCAGCTTCTTCATCAGATTGGCGCGGTGAAGCTCCACCGTCCGGACGCTGAGGCCGAGGTCGTGGGCGACGATCTTGTTCGGCGCCCCGTCGGCGAAGGCGACCAGAATCTCCGTCTCCCGCCGGGTCAGGGTGGCGAGGGCCGAGATTCGCGACAGGGGCTGGCTGTCGAGGAGCGCGAAGCCCTTCTCGGCCGCGGCGACCAGCCGTTCGACCCGAAACGGCTTCTCGATGAAATCGACCACTCCGAGCCGGCCGGCGCGCATCGCGTGGGGGACGTTGCCGTTGCCCGACACGACGATGACCGGATAGGCGGCCCGCCCTTTCGCGATCACTTCGAGCAGATCGAGGCCGTTGATCCCGGGGAGGTTGATATCCACGATGATGCACCCGGCGGGCCGGTCGGAATGGCCGGCCAGGAAGGATTCGGCCGATTCGAACTCCTCGATATGGGCGCAGCAATCGTCCAGCGACTGCCGCACGAGATCGCGCAGCAGCTTTTCGTCCTCGATGATATAGGCTCGCCGGTTGCTCATCTGCGGCGCCAGACTAACGGCCGCTCGGGCCCGCGGCCATCCGCCGACATAGGTATTTTTCCCAAGTAGGACGAAATGGTCGGCGGCGAGCAGGGTGGATGTGCCGCCGGGGGAGGCATCCCGTCCCTTCGAGCGGCCTGTTGTGCATGGATTGGGCCGCCGGCCGGCGCGACCGGCGGCCCAATCTGTTCAAGTCACTTGGCAGATATCGCGCTGGTAACCCAGATGCGGCTATCATCGCAATGGGCAGGCCGGGCCTCGCGCCAGGCAAGAGAGCCCCGGGCAGCACCGCTGACTTCCGCTCCTCCGACCTCGATCGCGTTCCCGTCCCGGAGCAGCCGCTCTCCCACGGCCAGTGCCTGCGTCCCTTCATCCCACCGAATATCGGGATTGGTCACGCCAAGCAGCAGCAAAGAGCCGTCGCGCCCCTCGATGTAGACGCAACCTCGGCGAACCCTCAGGATCCCCGACATCGCCGCGCCGGCACCCTCGCGACTGTCGGGAAGACGCGCGAGGGTGACGGTCCGATCCGGCAAGGCCTGTGGGGCCGAGGATAGGCCGGGCGGGCCAGCTGATCCGATGCGCTCGGTGTTGGTGGTGGCTCCGGTCTGCTCGGCCTCCTGGACGCACGCCGCCAACGCCATCAGCGCGAACGAAAGCATAGTCTTACGGGCCATAATGCAGGCTCCAGCCGGTCGGGAGGGTGTCGGTCGACATATAGGTGAAATAGGTACACTGTCCTTTGGCTGAACCACCGTCCAGAGTCGACTTGAGAAGGCCAAAGGCAGTCTGGGAGGCGAATACCGGACCGCCGCTGTCACCCTGGTCGCAGGCGGTATTGGCGTCGCCGTTGACCTTTACGAAGACAGCCAGGCAGGTCTGCGATCCGCAAGCCCCGGCGTAAGTCGGCGCATAGTTGGTCTGGGCAACGAGGCCACAGCTATAACCGGTGGTCTGGCCGCGATGACAAACTTGGTTGCCCACTCCGGTGCTGCTCCGCAACCGCTTACCGGTCAGCACTCGCGCCGTGGTCGTTGAATCCGCGTAGAATTCAGGACGCTCTACGTAGCCGCTGGTGTGGACCTCGACGTCCTGGTCGGCATCGAGAACCTCCGTCGCGAAGGTGAGCGCGATCGAGGTACCGTTCGGATTGTAATAGGTCTTCATCCCCTCGCAATGCCCGGCGGTGGCGATGCCCGTCGTCCCGGCGGTATTCCTGACCGTGAAACCGGTGGTGCAATAAGAGCCGGAAAGTGCGGCAATCTTGCTGCCGCCGCGAACATCGGCGCTGCGCTCCTCATGCTGGACGATCTCGATCCGGACAGGGTGGCCGATGAGCTTGGCCACGTCGTCCCGCTTGCCGCTGGCGATGCTCGCACCGCCTCCCACCGCGTAAACGTTTAGGACCACCTCGCCGGTCTTTTCGTCTGTTCCAAGCCCCTGCAGGGTCGGCAGCAGCGCCTTGATCTGCGGCAGCGCTGCCATCATGTCCGTGACCATCTCCCCGACGGTGGCGGACGCCCCGTCGACAAATTCGACGGGCACATTGCTGTCCTGCTTCCCGAGGGAGCGCGCAGCGACTTTTCCAGACCCCTTGAGGCGCACCACAATTCTGTAGTCCGGGGAATGCTCCACATAGATACCGGCAACGCGACCGCGAAACTCATCACGCAACCGCCCGATTTCGTCCCCCAAATCCTCCTGCGCCCTTACCGCCTTGAGCGCCTGACCGATCGGGATCCCACGAGCGGCGGCCAGCGCTGCCGCATCCGTGCGAAGGGCCGAATCCCGCGACATGGCTGGCGCCTTCGTATCATTGGGATCGGCGCGATTCTCGGTTGCCAAGGGACCGGCGGCGCGGTCCTGACTGAGCACCGTCGTCGAAAGAAGACCGGCTATCGCCGCCGGCATGAAATAAAGCTTACGCATTACATCCTCCATCCAATCAGAGAGAATATCAAACGAAAGACGTGACTTCTATGTCCCTCCTACATCGGATGTGGATTAAATACCGGATGACTGCTGAATCAGCGCCGCATTCACTAGTCTAGTAGTTTCCAGTGCGCTGTCGGGGAAAGCGATGGAGCCCGGTCGCCCTACTCAAGCGTCAGAATAAAGCGCTTGCCGCGTTGTCCGCCAGCCTGCCGATATAGGGGATGCTGGCATAGCCGAGCGGCGAGACGAACAGCGCCGCGAGAACGATCAGGGCCGATTGCGCAAGGTCGTCCGTCTCGGCGAAGGCGGGCGCCGGATCGTCGAAATACATCGTCTTGACGATCTTGAGATAATAAAAGGCGCTGATCACCGAGGTCGCGATCCCGACCGCGGCGAGCCAGGTGAGATCGGCCCTGACCGCCGCGTCGAAGACCAGGAACTTGGGCCAGAAGCCGAACAGAGGCGGCACTCCGGCAAGGCTGAACATGAAGATCGCCATCCCCGCCGCGAGCCAGGGCCGGGTGATGGAGAGGCCCGAGAGGCTGGAGATGCTCTCCACGGGGCGCCCTTCCGAATCGCGCATCCTCAAGACGATGAGGAAGGTACCCAGCGTCATCGCGGTGTAGACGGCCATGTAGAAGAGCACCGAGGCGACCCCGTAGCGGGTGGCGGCGGCGAGGCCGATCAGTGCGAAGCCGACATTGTTGATCGATGAATAAGCGAGCAGCCGCTTGATATTGGGCTGGCCGATCGCGGCGACCCCGCCGAGGATGGTCGAGGCGAGCGCCATGAAGATGACGATCTGACGCCACTCGAAGGTGGCGGGGCCCATCGCCTCCATGGCGACCCGGGTGAGCAGGGCCATGGCCGCGACCTTGGGCGCGGAGGCGAAGAAGGCTGTGACGGGCGTCGGAGCGCCCTCGTACACATCGGGAGTCCACATGTGGAACGGCACCGCCGAGACCTTGAAGGCGATTCCGGCCAGGACGAAGACGATCCCGAACAGCTCCCCGGTGGAAACTCCGTCCCGGCCCAAGGCGGCATTGATCTCGCCGAACAGGGTGGAGCCGGTGAAGCCGTAGAGAAGCGATACACCGTAGAGCAGGATGCCCGAGGCCAGAGCTCCAAGGACGAAATATTTGAGACCCGCCTCGGCCGAACGATTGTCGCGCCTCTGGAAGCTGGCGAGGACGTAAGCCGAAAGGCTCTGAAGCTCCAGGCCGACATAGAGGGTGAGGAGGTCGCCCGCCGAGACCATCATACCCATTCCGACGCAGGAAAGCAGGATCAGGCAGGGATATTCGGCCCGATAGTCGCGGTCGCGGCTGAACCAGCCCGACGCGGCGACCAGCGAGGCGGCGGCGGCGATGTAAATGAGGACTTTGGCGAAGGCGGCGAAGCTGTCGCCGATGAAAAGGCCGTCGAACGCGGTTCCGCCGCGGGCCGAAATGCCCGGAGTCCAGAATGCGGCCACGGCCAGAGCGGCAATCCCCACCCAGGTGAGCAAACGGGCGCTCTTGTCGCCCATCCAGGCGGCGGCCATCATCAGCGCCAGCGCCGCCAGCGTGAGGATGATCTCGGGCAAGGTGAAGAGGAGCGAGGCGGTCATGATTTCATCGCCGCCTTGGCTGGCCTGACGGGAAAAGTCATCAATGCTCCTCCCCGGGCCCATGGCTGTGGCCTTCGGGCTCGGGCCCTTCCGGCACGGGCTCGGGCACCGGCGCTACGGGTGCGGGCGAATGGGACTTCGGAAGCGGCGCTCCCCCCTTCATGGTCGGAGCGGCGTCGCCGGGCGGGTTGGCCCGTTCGACCCGGGCGAGCAGGAAGCCGACGTCGCGGCGGATCGTGGACATGAAGCTTTCGGGATAAACGCCCATCCACAGCACCACCGCCGCGATCGCGCCCAGGGAGACGAGCTCGCGCTTGTCGAGATCGGGCATGGCCGCTGCGTCGGCATTGCGGCTGGTCCCGTAGGCGACCCGCCAATAGAGCCAGAGCATGTAGGCGGCGCCGAGGATGATCCCGGTCGTCGCGACGGCGGCGACGAGGCTGTTCGCCTCGTAGGCGCCGATCAGGGCCAGGAACTCCCCGACGAAGCCGCTCGTCCCCGGCAGGCCCACGGAGGCCATGGTGAACAGCAGAAACAGGAGGGCGAAGGCCGGCATATTGTTGGAGAGGCCGCCATAGCGGTCGATCTCGCGGGTATGCAGCCGATCGTAGACGACGCCCACGCACAGGAAGAGCGCGGCCGAGACCAGGCCGTGGCTGAGCATGACGATGATCCCGCCCTCGATCCCCTGCCGGTTGAAGGCAAAGAGGCCGATGGTGACGAAGGCCATGTGCGCGACCGACGAATAAGCGATCAGCTTCTTCATGTCGCGCTGCACAAGCGCCACCAGCGAGGTGTAGACGATGGCGATGAGGCTGAGGGCGAAGACCAGCCAGACCAGCTGAGCCGAAGCTTCCGGGAACATGGGCAGCGAGAATCGGATGAAGCCGTAGCCGCCGAGCTTCAGAAGCACTCCGGCGAGGATCACCGAGCCCGCGGTCGGCGCCTGGACGTGCGCGTCGGGAAGCCAGGTATGGACCGGCCACATCGGCATCTTCACCGCGAAGCTGGCGAAGAAGGCGAGCCACAGCCAGGTCTGCGCATCGGCCGGGAAGTTGGTGACGAGCAGCTTGGGAATGGCGGTGGTCTCGGCATAATCCACCATCCACAGCATGGCGATCAGCATCAGCACCGAGCCGAGCAGGGTGTAGAGGAAGAATTTGTAGCTGGCGTAGATGCGCTCGGCCCCGCCCCAGATGCCGATGATCAGGAACATCGGGATCAGGCCGGCCTCGAAGAAGATGTAGAAGAGGAAGATGTCCTGCGCCATGAAGACGCCGAGGATCAGCGTTTCCATGAGGAGGAAGGCCGCCATATATTCCGGCACCCTCTTCTCGATCGATTTCCAGCTGGCGAGGATGCAGATCGGCATCAGGAAGACGGTGAGCACGATCAGGGTGACCGCGATTCCATCGACCCCGAGCGCGTAGGAGAAGCGGCCGAACAGGCCCCGCGCCAGCTCCTGGAATTGCCACTGGTCACCGGCGATCTGATATTCCGACCACAAAAGGATGCCGAAGGCGAGGTTCGCCAGGGTGGCGAACAAGGCGACCCAGCGGGCGCTGTTTGCTGAGACGCACAGGCAGATGATCGCCGCGGCGAGCGGGATGACCAGCATTTCCGTGAGGATCGGAAAGCCATCTGGAAAGAGCGTCGTGGTGTATTCGATGATGTATTTGGACTTGTTCATCGCGCCATCGCCCAGGTGGCGGCGGCGGCGAGGCCGATCAGCATCACCAGCGCATAAGTGTAGAGATAGCCGGTCTGGAGCCGGGCGGTGAGCACGTTGCCGACCCGGACCGCGGTCGCGGCGCCGTCGGGGCCGAAGCGGTCGATGATCTTCTCGTCCCCGCCCTTCCAGAACAGGCGGCCGAGCCACAAAGACGGCCGGATGAAGACGACGTTATAAATCTCGTCGAAATACCATTTGTTGTAGAGGAAATCATAGAGAATCTCCCACTGGGCGGTGAAGCGGGCGGGGATGTCGGTTTTACGGATATAGGCCTGGAAGGCGATCAGGAAGCCGATGATCATCACAGCGGCCGGGGCGAGCTTCACCCATAGCGGCACTTCGTGGATCTCGTGCATCAGGTGCGCGTCGAAGTAGAGGCTGCCGCCCCAGAAGGCCGCGCCTTCCTCGACATCGATGAACGGATGGTGGAAAAGCATTCCGGCGAAGACCGCGCCGAGCGAAAGCACGCCCAGCGGCACAAGCATGGTCCAGGGGCTCTCGAGTGGATGGTAGCCGCCGGTGCCGGCCGGTATCTGCTGCGCGGAAGCTTCACGCGGACGGGTGTCGTGGCCGCTATCCTCGGCGGCCGGATCGTCGCCATGATGGCCGTGATCGTGAAGCGCGTGCTGGATGTGCTCCGAAGCCGCCCAGCGCGGTTTGCCCCAGAAGGTGAGGAACATCAGCCGCCAGCTGTAGAAGCTGGTCAGGAGCGCCGCCAGGACTCCGATCGCGAAGGCGAACCCGCCGACCGAAGATCCGCTCGCGAAGGCGCTCTCGATGATCGAGTCCTTCGAGTAGAAGCCGGCGAAGCCGAAGACGCCCAGCACGCCCACTCCGGTGATTGCCAGGGTGCCGATCAGCATGCCCCAGAAGGTGAACGGGATCGACTTACGAAGGCCGCCGTAGAAGCGCATGTCCTGCTCGTGGTGCATGGCGTGAATCACCGAGCCGGCGCCGAGGAAGAGCAGGGCCTTGAAGAAAGCGTGGGTGAAGAGATGGAACATCGCCGCTCCATAGGCGCCCACTCCGGCGGCGAAGAACATGTAGCCCAGTTGCGAGCAGGTCGAATAGGCGATGACCCGCTTGATATCGTTCTGAACCGTTCCGACCGTGGCGGCGAAGATCGCCGTGGCGGCGCCGATCACGGTGACGAAAGCGAGCGCCGTCTCGCTGGTTTCGAACATAGGCGACAATCGGCAGACCATGAACACGCCTGCGGTCACCATGGTCGCGGCGTGGATGAGCGCCGAGACCGGGGTCGGGCCCTCCATGGCGTCGGGGAGCCAGGTGTGGAGGCCGAGCTGCGCCGACTTGCCCATCGCCCCGATGAACAGGAGGATGCAGATCAGGGTCATGGTGTCGAAGCGCTGGCCGAGGAAGCCGATCGTCGAGCCCTCCATCCCCGGCGAGGCGGCGAGGATTTCGGGGATGGAGACTGTGCCGAAGACCAGGAAAGTGGCGAAAATCCCGAGGCTGAAGCCGAAATCGCCGATCCGGTTGACGACGAAGGCCTTGAGCGCCGCGGCATTGGCCGAGGGCTTATGGTACCAGAAGCCGATCAGCAGGTAGGATGCGAGTCCCACGCCCTCCCAACCGAAGAACATCTGGACGAGATTGTCCGCCGTCACCAGCATCAGCATCGCGAAAGTGAAGAGCGACAGATAGGCGAAGAAGCGGGGCTGGCTGTCGTCTTCCGCCATATAGCCCCAGGAGTAGAGGTGAACGAGGGCGGAAACCGTCGTCACCACCACCAGCATCACCGAAGTGAGCGCGTCGACGCGCAGCGCCCAGTCGACCCGCATCGGCTCGGAATGGATCCACGAAAGGACCGGGTAGAGCTGGCTCTGCTCGGTGCCGGCGATGAAGCCGAGGAAGATCGGCCAGGACAGGATGCAGGCCGCGAAGAGCGCGCCGGTCGTGATCAGCTTGGCCGCGAAATTGCCGAGCAGCCGGTTGCCGAGCCCGGCGACGATCGCCGCCAGAAGCGGCAGGAAGACGATGGAGACGACGGAGCTCATGGCGTAACCGTCGCCCCAGCGCAGGCTGGGGCCCCAGCGGGGTTAGCCGCCGAGCCTTCGCGTCCTGGGGCCCCAGCCTTCGCTGGGGCGACGGGCACCGCCATCCCCTTCACCCCTTCATCTGGTTGATGTCGTCGACCGCGATCGTGCCGCGGCCCCGGAAGTAGATGACGAGGATGGCAAGGCCGATCGCCGCCTCGCCGGCGGCCACGGTGAGGACGAACATGGCGAAGACCTGGCCGACCATGTCGCCGAGATAGACGGAGAAGGCGACGAGGTTGATGTTGACGCTGAGCAGGATGAGCTCGATCGCCATCAGGATGACGATGATGTTCTTGCGGTTGAGGAAAATCCCGAACACCCCGAGCACGAACAGGATCGCGCCGACCGTCAGGTAGTGGCCGAGACCGATCATTTCGTCCCTTCCGTCGCCCCAGCGGAGGCTGGGGGCCCAGGGGGTGAAAGGCGCGGGCGTTCTTCACCCGCTGGGATGCCAGCCTTCGCTGGCATGACGATGCTCGCCATCACAGCTTCATCCCCTCCCCCACGCCGGGCTGCATGTTGACCACGGCGTCTTCGGGCCGGCGGCGATTCTGGTCGCTCACATTCTGTGGCCTCAGCCCGCTTCGGGTGCGGTGGGTGAGTACGATCGCTCCGATCATGGCCACCAGCAGCACCAGCCCGGCGGCTTCGAATATGTAGAGGTAGCGCGTGTAGAGAACCCGCCCGAGCGCCTCGATGTTCGGGATGTTCGGATCGGTGGGAGCGCCCCGGACGCCCGCGCCGAGCGCTCCGGCATTCCAGGCCATCGCGGCGAAGAATATCTCGACGAATAACAGCAGGGCCAGGCCGAATCCGAACGGCCAGTAGCGCGCGACCCCGGCGCGAAGCGTGGCGAAATCGACGTCGAGCATCATCACCACGAACAGGAAGAGCACGGCGACCGCTCCGACGTAGACGATTACCAGCAGCATCGCGATGAACTCGGC
Organism: Sphingomonadales bacterium; assembly: GCA_038257735.1. GTDB lineage: Bacteria > Pseudomonadota > Alphaproteobacteria > Sphingomonadales > Sphingomonadaceae > Allosphingosinicella. The sequence continues at coordinate 116,708 of JBBSIZ010000004.1, forward strand.
TCCGAGGATCAGGAACAGCCCCGCGGCATTGAAGAAGGCGAGGATCAGCCACAGCACCGAATGGACGGGGTTACGCGACAGGATCGTCATCACGCCGCTTGCGACGACGAGCGTGGCGAACAGGTAGAAGGCGAAGGCCTCGATCACTTTCTTTCCTCCCCGGGACGGGGAGGGGGACCAGCCGAAGGCTGATGGAGGGGGCCCGGCGCCGGCGCGGCGGAGAGGCAGGACCCCTCCACCGCGCTGCGCGCGGTCCCCCTCCCCGTCCCAGGGAGGATTGAAGCTGGTGTGAATCGGGAAATGCTCATCTGAAGACGGCCCGGCGCTTAGCGGTAGGGCGCATCGGCGGCAAGGTTGGCCGCGAGCGCCCTTTCCCATTTGTCGCCGTTGGCGAGCAGCTTCGCCTTGTCGTAGAGCAGTTCCTCCCTGGTTTCGGTCGCATATTCGAAATTCGGCCCCTCGACGATGGCATCGACCGGGCAGGCCTCCTGGCACAGGCCGCAATAGATGCACTTCACCATATCGATGTCGTAGCGGGTGGTCCGGCGGCTTCCGTCCTCCCTGGGCTCGGCCTCGATGGTGATGGCCAAAGCCGGGCAGACCGCCTCGCACAATTTGCAGGCGATGCAGCGCTCCTCGCCGTTCGGATAGCGGCGGAGGGCATGCTCGCCGCGGAAGCGCGGGCTCAGCGGATTCTTCTCGAACGGATAGTTGATCGTCGCCTTGGGCTTGAAGAAATATTTCAAGGTCAGCCAGTGCGCCTTCACGAACTCCCAGAGGAAGAAAGATTTGATCCAGTGGGCGATCATCGCGCGGCGCCTTTGCAATATTCGGAGCCCGCCTCGCGGGGCGTGTAGCTCCTCCAGTCGTCGGAGCAATTGTAGCGGTTGAGCATCAGATAGCCCGACACGAGGAACACCCAGATCAGCGAGATGGGCAGGAATATCTTCCAGCCCAGCCGCATCAGCTGGTCGTAGCGAAAGCGCGGCACGGTCGCCTTCACCCAGCTGAACACGAAGAAGAAGAACATGATCTTGGCCAGGAACCAGAAGATGCCGGGGATGACGTAAAGCGGCGCCCAGTCGATCGGCGGAAGCCAGCCGCCCCAGAACAGCAGAGCGGTCATTCCGCACATCAGCAGGACGTTGCCATATTCGCCGAGCCAGAAGAGCGCGAAGCTCATCGAGCTATATTCGGTCTGGTAGCCGGCGACGAGTTCGCTTTCCGCTTCGGTGAGGTCGAACGGGGCGCGGGCCGTCTCGGCCATTGCGGAAATGAGGAAGATGACCGCCAGCGGAAGGAAAAGCGGGTTGAAGCCGAAGCCGTTCAGGATCCACAAATGGCTCCGCTGAGCCTCGATGATCCCGGAAAGGTTGAACGTCTCCGACCAGAGCACGACCGGCACCAGCACGAAGCCGACCGAGACCTCGTAGCTGACCATCTGCGCCGCGGCGCGCAGGGCGGAGTAGAAGGGATATTTGGAGTTGGACGCCCAGCCGGCGATGATCACGCCATAGACTCCCAGGGAGGAGACGGCGAGAAGGTAGAGCAGTCCGACATTGATGTCGGCGAGCACCATTCCGGGTCCGAACGGCACCACCGCCCATCCCACGAGGGCGACCGTGAAGGTCAGGATCGGCGCGATGATGAACAGGCCGCGATTGGCCGACGACGGGATGATGGTCTCCTTGAGGAAGACCTTGAGGCCGTCGGCGAAGCTCTGGAGAAGACCGAGCGGCCCGACCACGTTGGGACCCCGGCGAAGCGCCATCGCCGCCCAGATCTTGCGATCCGCATAGATGACCATCGCCACCGCCAGCATCAGCGGCAATGCGATCATCAGAATGAAGATGAGGGTGGCGAGGAACCAGCCGGCGTTATGGCCGAGCCAGCTGCTCTGCATCCAGGCGGTCATCGCGAGCCACCGTCATCCCGGCGAAAGCTGGGATCCCGGAGGGTGAAGGACGCCGGCGCCTGTAGCGGCCTGGGGCCCCAGCCTTCGCTGGGGCGACGGATCAGCCTCATTCCGCGGCCTCCTGATAGCTCTGCCCGTGGAGGATCTCCGCCGAGCAGCGCTGCAGCGTCGGCGACGACCGGGCGATCGGGTTGGTCAGGTAGAAATCCTCGATCGGATAGACGATTTCGCCGCTGACGGCCGGTGCCGCGCCGGCGAAAGCGGGGAGTGGATCGACGGCGCTGAGCCCGGATATGCCCAGCCTCGGCACTTGCGCGGTCATAGCGGCGCGCAACTGCCCGAGATTGTCGAACGGAAGGGTCTTGCCGAGCACGTCGGACAATGCACGGAAGATCGTCCAGTCCTCGCGCGCCTCGCCCGGCGGGTGGACCGCGAATTCGGACAATTGCACCCGGCCCTCGAGATTGACGTAGGTGCCGTGCTTCTCGGTATAGGCGGCCCCCGGCAGGATGACGTCGGCATGGCGCACCCCGCGATCGCCATGGGTGCCGATATAGACTGTGAACGTGCCTGCGAAAGCTTCCGTGTCGATCTCGTCGGCGCCGAGCAGGAACAGCATTTCGAGGCCGGCGGCGCGGGCTCGGATCGAGTGGATTCCGCCGTCCGTGACGAAGCCGAGGTCGAGGGCCCCGACTCGCGAGGCGGCGGTATGGACGAGGCCGAAGCCGGCGCCGAGCGCGGTGGCGGCGGCTCGGGCCGCTTCATAGGCTCCCTCGGCGGCGAGCGCGCCCATGCCGACGATGACGGCGGCATTCTCCTTGCCTTCGAAGGCCTCGCGCACCCCGTCGGGCAGCTTGCCGAGAAGCGCGAGGTCGTCGCCGAGCTCGGTCACCGGATAGGTCAGGTCGACGGCCGGACCGATCCGGAAGACCTGTGCGCCCGCCTTCACCGCCTTGCGGATCCGGGTGTTGACGAGCGGCGCTTCCCAGCGCGGATTGGTGCCGACGAGGAGGATGGCGGGCGCCGCCTCGATCCCGGCGATGGTCGGGTTGAAGCGATAGGCCGAGGGGCTCGACACGTCGAACCTGGCGCCGTCCTGCCGGCATTCGTGCAGAGTGGAGCCACAGGCTCCGAGCAGCTTCTTCAGCGCGAAGATCGACTCCAGGTCCTGCAGGTCGCCGGCGATCGCCGCCACCTGGTCGCCCGCGGCGCCCTTCAGCCTTTCGGCTATGGCTTCGAAAGCCTCCTCCCAGCTGGCCGGCCGCAGCTTGCCCTCGCTACGCACCCAGGGCCGGTCGAGCCGGTTGCGGAGGAGGCCGTCGACGCAGTGGCGGGTCTTGTCGTGGGCCCATTCCTCGTTGACGTCCTCGTTGAGGCGGGGGAGCGCCCGCATCACCTCGCGGAAGCGGTGGTCGATCCGGATGTTGGTGCCGACCGAGTCCATCACGTCGATTCCCGGCACCTTGCGAAGCTCCCAGGGCCGCGCCTCGAAACTGTAGGGCTTGGAGACGAGCGCTCCGACCGGGCAGAGATCGACGACGTTGCCGGAAAGCTCGGACGTCACCGCGCCTTCCAGATAGGAGGTGATCTCCATATTCTCGCCGCGCCCGATCGCTCCGATCTCCTCCACGCCCGCCACTTCCTCCGCGAATCGGATGCATCGGGTGCACTGGATGCAGCGGGTCATGATCGTCTTGACCACCGGGCCCATATATTTCTCGGTCACGGCGCGCTTGTTCTCGGCGAAGCGGCTATGGCCCCGGCCATAGGCCATGGCCTGGTCCTGGAGGTCGCATTCGCCGCCCTGGTCGCAGATCGGGCAGTCGAGCGGGTGGTTGATGAGCAGAAACTCCATCACCCCCTCGCGCGCCTTCTTGACGGTCGGCGACATGGTCGAGATTTCCTGCCCGTCCGCCGCCGGAAGGGCGCAGCTCGCCTGCGGCTTGGGCGGCCCCGGCTTCACCTCGACGAGGCACATCCGGCAATTGCCGGCGATCGACAGCCGCTCATGATAGCAGAAACGCGGAATCTCCTTCCCGGCGAGCTCGCACGCCTGAAGCACGGTCGCGCCCTGCGGGACCTCGATCTCTATTCCGTCGACTTTGACCTTGGGCATCAGGGTTGACCTTCGAACACTTCGAACTGGCCGGCGGCGACCCGGTAGGCGGCTTCGGCGAGGAAGGCGCGGAAAATGGGAGCCGTCAGCTTTATCGGCTCTCCTCTGGTCAGGCATCCCGATAAAGCCGGCGTCATTTCCAATAGCTTGGCCCGCTCCTCGGCGCTGCCTCGCTGAAGGCGGAAGAAGTCATAGGCCTGCTCGGGATTGCTTCGGACGAGGCAGGCCGCCGCATCGAGCATCAGCAGGGCGGGGACGGCCTTGGGTTCCTTTGCGAGATAAGCCGAGCCGACGGGCGCAAAGACGCTCACAGGAGGGCGCCGTGACGGCGCGCCAATCGAGGGAAAGTCGCGATACAGGAGCCTTTCGGCCAGGGCACCGCGCTTGTAGAAATAGGCGGCCGGGATAGGGCGATCCTCCTTGAGGCATTCGCCTAGCGCCGCCTTGAACCAATGTATTTCGAATCCGCCCGGCGCCGGGACGGTGGACAGGGCCTTCTCAAGCTCGCGATTTTCGCCCGCGATCATGCAATCCACCATCCAATAGACGTTCTCGACCGACGGAACGGCCGCTGCCGGGCGCGCGGGCGCCGCCTGGACGGCGCCGGCGGCGGCCAGCAGGAGGACAAGTCCGGCGAGGGCCGGAAGTCGCTCACTGCTTGAACGAATACTCAGCGCGACCACGGCTTAATCGCTCCCCATAGGAGCGGCCGAGGGAGCGGTGCGCAGAAGCGCCTCCGCCAGCCGCAGGCGCACCAAAGTGGCGGTGAGGTCCACCCGGGCGCCGTCCGGCACGCATTTGAAGAAGTCCGGCATCAGCTTCACGACCGCATCATGCTCCTTGAGACTGCCCACCTTGGTTTCGGCGACCACCTGACGCGCCTCTTCCCGGTGGGAGGCCACGTAGCAGCGGGCGGCATCCGAAACATTGCGCACCTGCCCCACGGCGGGAACGGTCTGCATGAGCGCCGCCGGAACCGGCACCTTCCGCTTGTACAGGCCCTGGGCGATCGCGCCCCGGATCAGGGCCAGGTCGGCGCTCAATCGGACAACGTCGCCCAGGCATGACTGATAATACTTCCTGAACAGCGACTTATAGGTCTCCGCCTCTTCCCGCGAGGCCGGCGGGGTGGCGATGAGCCTCAGAGCCTTTGCGGGCTGCTCCTTCGCATAGCAGTCGCCGAACCCAACGACCTCCTTCAACCCCTCCTCATTGGAGAGATAGCTCATCGTCGAGGAGCCGGAGGCGCCGTGGGAAATCTGGGCCGAAGCCGCCGAAGCGAGCAATCCGAACGCTGCAAACCCGCCGAAAATCCAGGTCCTCATTCGGCTGCCTCCATCATGGGCAACCCGGCCCGCCGTTCCACGATCCGCCGCTCCATCTCCGGCCGGAAGTGGCGGATCAGGCCCTGGATCGGCCAGGCGGCGGCATCGCCGAGGGCGCAGATGGTGTGGCCTTCGACCTGCTTGGTGACGTCCCAGAGCGTGTCGATCTCGTGGATTTCGGCATTGCCCTCGACCAGCCGTTCCATCACCCGCCACATCCAGCCCGTGCCCTCGCGGCAGGGGGTGCACTGGCCGCAGCTCTCATGCTTGTAGAAATAGGAGATTCGGGCGATCGCCTTCACCAGGTCGGTCGACTTGTCCATGACGATCACCGCCGCGGTGCCGAGGCCGGAGCCGAGGTCCTTCAGCCCGTCGAAATCCATCGGCGCGTCTATGATCTCATGGGCGGGCACCAGAGGCACCGACGAGCCTCCGGGGATGACGGCGAGCAGATTGTCCCAGCCGCCGCGGATTCCGCCGGCATGGCGGTCGATCAGCTCGCGGAACGGGATGCCCATCGCTTCCTCGACCACACACGGCC
>JBBSIZ010000005.1:0-119011 GCA_038257735.1 Sphingomonadales bacterium
GCGAGGAAATCCAGTGTCCCGGCCACCCGCGCCCGCGCCTCGGCCCAGGTCCCCGGCCTCTCGCCGCCGTCCCGGCCCTCCTGGCGAATGGCGAGCACCGCCTCCGGCACCGCCTCGCCGCGAAGCCGGTAGACCGGCTCCTGCGCCTGGAAGGCGAGGAACCGAAGCTGAGTCGCCAGCGGAAGCATGTCGGGCGCGAGCCGAAGCGCGAGCAGCCCGTCCGGGCCGCCGGGGCGCCGGGCGGCGAAGGCCTCCGCCTTGTCGAGCCATCCCGAGACGGCGGTGAGCTGGTTGGAGAGCGGGGTGACGAGGAGGGCGGTGAAGTTCATGGCGGCGCTTGTGGGGCGAAGGGGGTGGTGGGTTCAAGGGCTTTGAAAGCGATGGGGACACGTACTCTTTCCAGCAAAAAAGGTACGTGTCCCCACAGGAAAAAGGTACGTGTCCCTCCCAGGGGACGCCTTGAATCGAGCGCTTTTCCGTCACCGGCAAGTGCTGGATTTTTCGAGGGAAGGCACGAAGGCGCGAATTAGGGAAGCGGCGGTCCCTGAAAGTCACCGCGAAGGTTCGGCGTCTGCCGTTCGTGGTTGGGGGCTGCGGGGTGGGGGGCGGATTGGGCGGGTGAGAACGGCGGTGACCTTCCGGACGGGCGGGGGCCGCTTCAGCGCTGGAGGATGTTTTTCACGCAAAGACGCAAAGACGCGAAGGCACAAAGGGGTCGAGCGTTTCGGGGACGTCGGCGCTAACCGGTCGGTAAAGAGCGTCGAGGGCGTCACCCGCCATTCGACGCTTCGTCCGCGCTCACGTACCTTACCTTCGGCGAGCGGCAAACGAAGGGCAAGGTGAAAGCCTGGATGCGCTCAATCCTCGTCCCGAACGCCTTCGTCGGGCCGGGGTTCCTCGGGCAGGGGAGTCGGCGGAAACTCACTCACATCGGTTTCGAGCACGTGGACTTTATTCGTAATCTTAACGTCACGTTGGTATTTTGACATGCGCACCGCCACATTGATACTCGTCGGCCTTGCGGCCTCCGGTTGCGCCGAGCACGGCCAGCTACCGCAAATGTCGACCGCCATAGCGGAAGGAAACCGGACCCCCATGACCAGCCCGTCTATGCCAGTGGTGGAGGTTGCGACGTATCGCTCGAACGGGATCATAGCCTCTTCCCAACTGATCGGGACGCTGGCCGTCGTCGATGGCTGCATCATGCTCACATCGCCGAGCTACCCGGACGGTGCCCTGGTGTTCTTCCCGGAAGGGAAGGTGCGCTGGAATGAGGAAGACCGGTCGCTTACCGCAGGAGCCGAGCGATTCCGACTGGGTGACAAAATTTCGCTCGCAGGCGGCAACTCCAGTGTCAGCGGCTATGCGGGAAGGGCGAATGTGCCCAGAGGGTGCGCGAGGAGTGGCGGGTTTTTCTCCGGAGCGAAGGCGATCATCGTCGATTGAGGGCACGGCTTTTCTTCAGCTCCCCGGCCTCGGTACGGGTTATTCACTGCTTCATGGTCCCCGTCCCCTGCAAATGCAGGAGAGGATTTAGGAAGGCGAGGCGCGGCGAAGCCGCGTCTTGTTCCCGGATCACGTCCGGGACAGGCTCGGTCCTTTGCAGGCCCGGGACGAGTTCGCTCGGCGACAGGCCGCGCGCCTCGCCGGCCGGCCTGCGCCGACTCCGTTCGCAGTTCACGATCGCTTCGCGATCCTTTCGCTGTTCCCGGGCGGCTTGGGTGACGAGCGGGGGCAAGGTTTCGCGCCGGGCACTGCTGGGGACGGTTGTCGCGCTTCCGCTTATTCCTCGTCATTGCGAGGAGCGTAGCGACGAAGCAATCCAGAGCGGCGTCGGAGCCGGTGCTGGATTACTTCGCTCCGCTCGCAATGACGGGCCCTGGCAGCGGGCGCTCGATCGCCTGCGGGCGGTGGAGGCGGAGGTGCGGGCGATCGAGCGGGCGACCGCGGGAGGGACGGCGGAGGAAGAGGAGGCGCTGGAGGAAGTGTATCTCTCGCGGCTGGGGGATCATTCGGCGGCGCTTCGGCGGGTGATGCGGGTGCGTGGACGCTCAGCGGTGGGGAGCTTCGCCCGGCGGCGGTGAAGCGGGACGTTCGGCGGTTGATGAGGTGAGATGGTGGGCGGGGGGCGAGGCGCGGCGAAGCCGCGCCGTGACGTCGGACGAGTTCGCTCGGCTTTGGGCCGAGCGCCTCGCCGGCCGGCCTGCGCCGACTCCGCGAACAGTTCACGATCGCTTTGCGATCCTTTCACTGTTCCCGGGCGGCTTGGCTTGGCCGGCCTGGCTTTTGTAGGAGACTTTACGTTCCTTTTATGTTCTAGTCCCTGCATGAGCGGGAAACGGGAAAAGCCGGGGCGGAGGCCGATCGTCGATGCCGGGGCGAAGGTGGCGATGCTGGCGGCTTTGCGGGAGGGGCGGCGGCTGGAGGAGGTGGCGGCTTCCTATGGGGTGACTCTCCAGGCTTTCTACTCGGCGCGGCGGAGGGATCCCGTGTTCGCGGTGGCCTGGCGGGATGCGCATTCTCTGTCGGCGGAGGCGGAGCGGCGGCCTGTCGAGACTCAGGTCGCTGGGGATTGGGGCGACGGAGGCGACGGGGAGGTGCGCATCGTCCCGAACAACCGGCGCCGGATGCAGCGGCGAAAGATGCGGCACGTCCGGTTCGACGAGCGGCGCAAGGGGGTGTTCCTCGCCGCTTTCGCTTCGAGCTGCGACCTGATCGCCGCCTCGGCCGCGGCGGGGGTGTGCGAGCGGACCGTTCACAATCACCGGCGCGCCGATCCGGCCTTCGCCGAGGCTTTCCAGGCGGCGCTCGAGGAGGGCTATTTCCGGCTCGAGGCCGAAGCGGTCCGCCGCCGGCTCGAGGCGCAGGAACGGCTTCGGGCGGCGATGGAGGCGGCCGAGGAGGGGGGCGATTCGCTTCCGATCGCCGAGGAAGCCCTGGAGTTCGACCGGGCGATGAGGCTGCTGGACCGCCGGGAGCGCCGGGGCGGGCGGCTCGGTTGACGGGAGGCGGGTGACGGGAGGCGGGGCCCGCGCGACCTCGGCCCGGCGGGGGGCGGAGGGGCGGAGGGGCACTCAAGTTAGGCGATTGCGCGCGGCCCCCGGGCTGGCATAATTGGGCGGACATCAAGGGGATCATGAATGGGCCGGCTATCGATCACCACCGCCTGGAACGAGAGCGCGGACTTCCTCAAGCATCATTTCGGAGCGCTCTTCGCCATCGCCATCGCATTGATCGCCTTTCCCAACGTGGCCACTCAGTGGCTCGCGCCGCTGCCCTTTCCGCCGGCCATGACTCCCCGGGCCGGACTGTGGCTGCTCCTCGTCCTTCTCGTCCTGGTCCTCAACATGGTCGGGTCGCTGGCCATATCCTCCCTTGCGCTGGGCCGCGAGAATGTCGTCGGCGACGGTCTTCGGCACGGCCTGCGGCGTCTTCCGGCGATGGCCGGAGCGGCCTTCATCCTGATCGCCGCGTCCCTCATAATGTTCATGGCTCTGATCCTCGCCACCGGACTGAAGCCCGAAGCCCTGGTCGCCCCGACTCCGGCGACGGCCGGATCGATCGGGCTCGTCATGCTCGTCCTCCTGCTGGTCGTCCTGTTCTTCGCGGTCAGGCTGCTTCTCCTGACCCCGGTCGCGGCCTCCGAACCGGTCGGGCCGGTGGCGATCATCGCGCGCAGCTGGGCCCTTACCAAAGGCCGTTTCTGGAAGCTTCTCGGCTTCGTCCTCCTGATCACGATCGCGGCGATGGTGGCGATAGGGGTCGCAACCATGCTCATCGGCCTGATCGTCGGCCTGATCGCCGGACCGCCCCGGGAGGGGGGGCTCGGCCAGCTCGTCCTGATGCTCGTCACCTCCCTCCTCAACGCCGCCTTCGTCGTCATCATGACCACGGTGGTCGCCCGGATCTACGTTCAGCTGGCCGGCCCGCCGCCGGCCGCGACGGCCAGCGGCACCTGAGGCGCGCAGTCGAGCGGCAGGAGGCCGGCGAGGCGCGGGTCGGGGAAGCTTTCGAAGGCGCGCTCCACCGCGGTGAAGCCGGCGTTGAGATAGGCCTTCAGCGCGGCCGGATGGTCGAGCGTGCAGGTGTTGACCGAAACCCGCCCGACTCCGGGGCGCCAGGCGAGGGCCAGGGTCCGGGCGAGGAGCCAGGCGCCGTGGCCCTTGCCGGCGAGCTCCGGGACCAGGCCGAGGAACCGGATCAGGCATCGGCCCTCGGAGCGCAAGTCGAGCTCGATCATCCCGACCTCGATCCCCGCAGGGTCGACGACGGCGTGGACCTCGGCCATCTCGGCCCGCAGGCGCTCATCGTCCATGGCGAGCCTCGAATACCAGAGCCAGCGCGCTCCGATCCGCTCGAAGAGGAGGCGATAGCGGGCCGGCTCGGGGACGGGCCGGCGTTCGAGGCGAAGCGGCGAATCGGGGAGTGGGCGGAGCGGCGGGCGCTCGGTCATCTCGAGCCGGGTGACGACTGCGCCGAGATGGCCGGGGGGGAGTGGGGTGAGCATTTGGCCTTCTAGCGATGCGCGCGCCTGGTCCGGGTTGCAAGCCGGAACGGGTGGTGAATGGGGACCGGCGCCCGATGCGGGCGCCGGTCCCGTTGCTCAGGCCGCGAGGGTCCTGCGCATCAGGGCCGCGAGCCGGTCCTTGACCGCGAGGCGCAGCTTCTTGAGGCGAAGCAGCCTGAGGCTGTCGGGAAGCCGCCGGGCCGTCTCGCTCGAAATAGCCTCGTCGAGGCGGCGGTGGATGTGCGTGAGTCTGTAGGCTGCGGATGACATGATCTTCTCCAGCTGAAAGGGTCCGCCGGCCAAGCGGCGGCGATCCGGTTTTTCGAGGGGCCGCGCTTGCGGCTCGCTCAGCGCGCTGGAGGCGCTCTCGCCCGGTAGGAGGCGGTCGGCGGCCGAGGGGCCGCGGCCCTCGCGCCGGAGGGGAGTCCGGCCGGGGGGCGTGCCCATAGCGGTTCGGTGACGATGCCCGGCGCGGATGGAAGAACGGAGGAGCGGGGATCCGCGCCTTTTTCGTCGTCCTCGAGAGAGAGACGACCCGCGGCGCTGAGAAGGGCCGCCGAATTGTTGTGCCGGCCGGATCCCAGGCGGGTCGCCGGGCCTCGGGGATCGGCGGCGGCGGATGTGGCCGAGCCCAGGAACAGGCTCAACAGGATCAGGAGCGCCGCGAACGGGCCCCTTCGAATTCGATCCTGCGCCGTCGTCGGCACTTGCGAGCTTCTCCTCTTGCCCTTCGGCGGATATGGGTGGCCGCCTTGCGAAGACAATGGCGGCGGGACGGGATTTGAAATATCGGGCGGCACCGCCCATTTGCTCACCTGTGAAATCGCGTGCACCCTCTGCCCGCCCGCTTCGTTATCTGCTCTGAACCTCGATACGAAAGTCCTGAATTGCACGCTCCGCTCCCCCGCTCACCAGGTCTAGACCCGCGCGCTTTGCTGAAGGAGGTCACCCCCTTCCGCCAGCCGCACCACGTAAGAAGCATCTTCGAGATCGTGGTCACCGCCGCGCCTTTCGTGATCCTGTGGCTGCTGACCTGGGCGGCTCTCGACTCGGGATATATGCTCGGGCTCGTGCTTGCGGTGCCGGCCGGCGCGTTCCTGCTCCGGCTGTTCCTGATCCAGCACGATTGCGGTCATGGCGCCTTTTTCCAGGGAAGGGCGGCGAACGACTGGATCGGCCGGGTCCTCGGAGTCCTCACTCTAACGCCCTACGATTATTGGCGCCGGTCGCACGCCATCCACCACGCCAGCACCGGCAATCTCGACGCCCGGGGAACCGGGGATGTCGATACCCTGACGGTGGCGGAATATCGCGCCCTCGGACGCACGAGGCGCTTCCTCTACCGGCTGTACCGCCACCCGATCATCCTGTTCGGACTGGGGCCGGCCTATCAGTTCCTGCTCCGGCACAGGCTTCCGATCGGAATGATGACGAAGGGATGGCGGCCCTGGGCAAGCGCGATGGGAACGAATTTGAGCATCGCCGCCATATTCGGCGGCTTGATCTGGGCAATGGGCCTGAAGCTTTTCCTGCTCGTCCACCTGCCGATCACCCTGGTCGCGGCGTCGCTCGGGGTCTGGTTCTTCTACGTTCAGCACCAGTTCGAGGAAACGCATTGGGATCGCGGCGACGATTGGTCGTTCCATGCCTCGGCGCTTCACGGCAGCTCGCATTACGATCTGCCGCCGATATTGCGCTGGTTCAGCGCGAATATCGGAGTCCACCACGTTCATCACCTCGCCAGCCGGATTCCCTTCTACCGGCTGCCGGAGGTCCTTCGCGAGATTCCGGTACTTGCCCGGTGCAGCCGGATAACGCTCGGGCAGAGCTTTCGAGCGGTACGCCTGGTGCTCTGGGATGAAGACAGCAGGCGATTGGTGTCCTTCGCTGAGGTGCGCGGGGAGCGATAAGCGAGCGTGGGTCGCTCGGTACTTCATAACATCTCCGCCCGGTCCCGGCTCACACGACAACGATACCCGGTCGAGGATCGCCTTCATGACGGGCTACACCCGGAATGCGATCGTGCATGACGGCAGGCTCGACGAGGGTGTCGCCCTCATCAGCGAGCCGTTCACGTTCGACCAGCCCGGTGTGAAGGTGAGGGCGGGACATGACGGTTCCCCGGTCCATGGCCTGTAGGTTATCGGGCAAGTCGACTGGAGTCGTTGGGAATTGCCGGGTTTATTGCCCGTTGCGGATATATTCGTCCTCGGTGGACCGCTGAGAGATACCTGGGTCGGACGAATTGGAGGTCGTGGGCTCCGGCTCGGCCGGCGCCGGCGGGAGAAATCCGTCCGGATGCGAAACCGCGTCCGGCGGCGGGATCGAGCCGTCGGTTCCGTCGGCCGAAACGCCCGGCGGCGCCGGATCGGCCCGTAGCGCGTTCTCCCGGCCATTCGCCTCGGCCGCGACGGCGTTTTCAGCAGCCGCCGTTTCCGGGCTGCCGCATGAGGGAAGGAGGAGAAGACAAAGCACGCCTGCAATAATGCCTTCAAGCTTCGGCATGGCTGTTTTCCTCGTTTCGAGCGTGAAGGAGCGCCCGCTGTTCCAGCGGGCGTTCCCCCTTCGCCGCTGCCTGAAGGCAGCTCGCCGATCGGATCTTAGATGCCGTTGGCGAGGTTGGTATCGGGATCGTTCGTCGTGGCGTCCCGGATCATCATATTCTCGGTGGCGGCGTTGGTGGATGCGTTCGAATCCATGCCGCCGAGCCCGTTCATCGACGCATTGGCGTCCATAAGCGGATCGTCCATCATCAGGTTGTCGGTGGCGAGCACATTGGCCCCGTCCGACGTGGCGTTATCGCCGCTGCCGCAGGCTGAAAGGGCTAGGGCGGTAGCGGCCGTAGCGGCCAGAGCAATGTTGCGCATGATTTTCCTCCGTTTATGCGCCCTCACAACGCGGCACCGCCGGCTTGGGTCCGTGACGCCTTGGCGTCAGGCAATGAAGGAGCGAGAGAGCGGTCCTGAGCCCGGCGCATAGACAGCGGCACCGGCCGCAGGCCGGAAGTCGAGCCGGCGTGAGCCGACTCGACCCGCAATGGTCAGCGCGTTCCCTCGGGAAGCATGAACGAGGCTTCCTGGTTCGAACGGTTTTCACCGCCGGGCTGCCGAGTATTGCCGCCGCCTTGATTCGGCTGGCCGTCCGACGATTGCTGAAGCTTCCGGTCCGCTTTCTCGAGCAGCTCGTCCTTCTTGTCGATCGCCTGCGACTTCAGAGCCTCTTTCTCCTGGTTCGCCATGTCGCGGACCTTGCCGCCGATTCCGCCGAGCTTCTCGCGCTCGGTACGGCTGACCGGGATAGTGGTCCCCAGCGCCGCGCCGAGGGCCGCCGCCAGCATGCCGGTCACCAGCGGATTGCCGGCGAACAGGTCCTGGGCGCGCTCGCTTGCCTGGTGGGCGGTCTGCTGCGCTTTCCGGCCGATGTCCGAGCTCTTCCGGCCCGCCGAATCCGACCATGCGCGCCGCTTGTCGCGGAACTTGTCGGTCATCTCGTCCAGGCGCTGGCGGAAGCTCTTGTCGTCCTCGTCGTGCCCACGCTCGCACATCAGGAAGTTGGCGCGATGCTGGTCGCGGCGCCGCTGATAGACGAGCGGGTCTTCATTCTCGATCATCTCGAACGACGACATGTGCATCACATAGTCGCGATGGTGGACGTCGGAGTCGGAGCCGTCGTCCTCGAAGTCGCGGTCGCCGCTCTTCGACTTGCTCCCGGGCATGGACGGGAATTTCGAATCCTTGTCGCTGACCAGCCAGATCGCTCCGGCGGCGATCAGGCCCAGGGCCATCGGATTGCGCCGTGCGCCTTCGATCAGGTAGTTCGTGTCGACCCCGTTCTCGTCGGCCTTGTCGAGCAGGGAGTCGAAGAGCTTCTTGGGGGTGAGCTGGTCGCCGATCCGGTCGACGGTGCGGCTCATATCGTCCTGCGTCCTTCGGATGTCCCGCTCGATCGCGGCGGGGTCGTCTTGCTTGATAGTGTCCGTCATGTCTGTGCTCCGTTCTTAAAGGTCGCCGCGCACTGCGTCGGGGGTCCGTTGCAGGGTCCGTTGCGTGCGGTCGGGCGAAAGGTGAGTGGCGCTCATCTTGCTCGCGCCGCTGCGGTAGAGGACGTAAGCGAGCGCGACGGTCGCGATGCCCACGATCAGGGTGGCGAGGCCAAGATTGTCGATCGCGTCGCCGAGCAGATAGGCGATGCCCATCAGCAGAACGCCCAGACCGGCAAGACCGACCACGGCCGCTCCGGCCATCGCTCCGACCGCAGCCTTCATATCCTGGGTGGATTCCCTTATCTCGGCCTTGACCAGCGCCATCTGCTGCTCGGCGAGATGCGAGCCCTGGCCGGCAAGCTGCTTAAGGAGATCGACGACATTGTCGCCGCCTCCCGTCGAATCGCCCCTGGGGGAGGGGCGGACGATTAGCGGGTCGCTTTTCGCGACCGGTGCATCATTGCCGATCATGCGAACTCTCCCGGCGTATTGGCGCGAATGCCGGCGTCGGAGCCGGGCGAGCGGGAGAGGGGATCGCTCCCGCGGGAGGTGCTCGCGGGCTGGCCGGCATAGGCCTGGCTTCCGCCGAACGACTGGGTTTCGCCATATTGGCGGTCCTGGCCGGACTGCCCGCCGCTCTGCCGCTCTCCGCCGGCCTTGAGGATTCGGGCGGCCGCGAAGCCCGTTGCGGCGCAGGCGGCGAGGAAGGTGCCGGGATTGTCACGCGCAAAGTCCTTCGCTTCGCTCATCATCTGGCGCGAATCCTTTTGCTCGATCGTGTCGGCGAGGCGCTGGACCTGCCGGGCGCCCTGGCGGAAGGCCGACTTAAGCCAGTCGGGGGCGCTTTCGTCGAGGCCGTCGGCGGCCTGGCTAACCGCGGAGGATACCGAGTGCGCCTGGTTCACGGCCGCTTCCTTGCGGGAATCGACTTCGCTGTGGATCCGGTCGGCCGCCTTGGAGCCGAGCTGTTTGGCGTCGGAGCGAAGCTCAGTCCCGGTTCCGCCGTCCTGGTTTGCCGGCTGGTTTGATTCCTGAGTCGATGCCTGAGTCGCTGGCTGTTGCATGATCTGCCTTTCCTGTTGTTTTTGGGTTACATATCCAACAGGGGGCGGCAGGGATCGTTCCGAGTCCGCAGGCCAGAAAGCCACGGTCGGAGACGGCGGCGAGACAGCCGGTGGCGGAGCCCGCGAAGGCGCGGGTCGGGGGCGGAATTTATCTCAACCCCAAGTTGCCAGCGGGGGCAGGCTCATCAGGATCGCGTCGACATTGCCGCCGGTGCGAAGGCCGAACAAGGTGCCGCGATCGTAGATGAGGTTGAACTCGGCATAGCGGCCGCGCCATTCGAGCTGCCTCGCCTTGTCGGCTTCGTCATAGGGGGCGGCCATTCGCCGGCGGACCAGCTTGGGGAAGACATCGAGAAAGGCCTCGCCGACGTCGCGGGTGAAAGCGAAACTGGGTTCGAACGGGCCTTCGAGATGGTCGTAGAAAATGCCGCCGACCCCGCGATGGACCCCTCGGTGGGGGATGTAGAAATAGTCCTCCGCCCATTTCGAGAAGCGGGAGTAGAAGGTCTGGTCGTGGCCGGCGCAGGCGGCTCGGAGGCGGGCATGGAAGTCGGCCGTATCCTCCTCATAGGGGATGGGCGGGTTGAGATCGGCGCCGCCGCCGAACCAGCGCTTGGTGGTGACGAGGAAGCGGGTGTTCATATGGACCGCCGGAACGTGCGGGTTGGCCATATGGGCGACGAGGCTGATCCCGGTCGCGAAGAAGCGGGGATCCGAATCCGCGCCGTGGATGGTGGCGGCGAAATCCTCGCTGAACCGGCCGGCGACGGTCGAGACGTTCACTCCGACCTTCTCGAACACCTCGCCTTTCATAACCCCGCGCACTCCGCCGCCGCCCGGGGTGCCGTCCGGGTCCTGGCGCTGCCAGGGCGTGTAGCCGAAGGCGGCTTCGCTGCCGGCCTCGCGCTCGATCGCCTCGAACTCGGCGCAGATCCGGTCGCGGAGGCTCTCGAACCAGGTCCGGGCGCGCTGCTGTTCGTCGTCGAGCTCGATCATTGGACCTCCGGTGTTCCGATGCGATGCCTCGTCAGGCTGACATTCGCAAGCGACCTAACGAGACTTTCGACCGGCACGACGGGGAGGAGAATCTGCGTCTCTGATCTACGGCCGGGGCGAGGCGATCCTCAATATATACAATTTGGATACTTCCCTGCGGTCTCTCATTTGCACCTAGCCAAGACGGGCACGTTCGCGTTAGCCAGCTATCGTCGTGCGCGCAGGGGGGCATCGAAACAACAGGATGTCGGATGGGGACACACTGTATCCACTGGAGGTTGTGCTGCAGGGAACGCCGGTCGCTTTGCAGTCGAAGAGAGCGATCCGCCGAGAGGCGTGGAAGGATCAAGTCAAGGATGCCGCGCGCCGACGTCAGCGGGAAACCTACGAATTAGGCTTTCTCGACGATCGGGCTCTCGCGGTGACGATCTACTACTTTCCGAGTGCTCCAATGGACGGTGACGTCGATAACATTGCGAAGTTGATACTGGATGGGATGAAAGGGGTGGCCTACTTGGACGACCATGTCGTCGAGCGGGTCACCGTCCAAAAATTCGAGCCCGAAGGCGGCTGGGAGCTTCTAAGTCCCAGTGACCAGTTGGCGCTAGCGTTGGATACCGAGTTGCCTGTGGTGTATATCCGCGCCGACGACGATCTGGGCTGGAGGAGGATTTGATGGGTTCACCGGCTCAAGCTGCACCGCATCACGCCGAAGTGGAGTTTCTGGAAGGTTTGCGCACGCGCTATGAGAATCAGGGTTTCTCATTCACGATTGCTCCCGACCGATCCGCACTGCCCGACTTCCTGGCTCCCTACGCTCCGGACGCCATTGCACAGAAGTCTGGCCAAAATGTCGCGATCGAAGTCAGGCGACACCAGTCATCCTCGTCACAAAGCCGGCTGCAGGAGATTCGGCGTCTCTTCGATGGACATCCCAATTGGCAGTTCCACGTAGTTTATATGAGTTCAGGGCCATTGCAGTCGGTCACAATTCCCCCTGCAACTCCGGCGGCCATTCGCAGCCAGTTGGATGAGGTTCGAGAGCTGAGGTCTCGTGGCCACCAGCGAGCCGCGTTCGTAATTGTATGGTCACTTCTAGAAGCCGCCCTTCAATCCATGGACGATTATGAGGCAAGTAAGCCCCGGACTCCGGGAACCGTTGTGCAGACGCTCGCAATGAACGGCTTCATATCTCCCGAAGTCGAGCAGCGCCTTCGAGCGCTCATCCCACTCCGAAACAGGATCGTTCACGGGGATGTCGCAGGCCAACCGACTGCTGACGACGTTACGCTCGTGCTGGGAGCGATAGAGGATACGTTGGCGACCGACGCGGCATAGCGCTGTCGAACCGTTCCGTGCGGCGGGTGGCGGAAACCGTCCGGCGCAAATCGGCAAGTTTCGGGGAACGCGCGGGATTCCCGCGCGGTTGGTCGATTCGAAGGCGGCCGGGAACTCGGCCGCATCCCCAATCGATTCGGTAAATGGAGACTAAGATGATTCGAGATGCGACTTCACTCCCCCAGGGCGCGGGCGCCACCACAAGCGGCGACGTCGGCGACGTCGGCGGCGACTTCGGCTACGATTCGAGAGCTCCGAGAGCCCATCGCGAGATCGAGGTCGTCGAGACCCGCCCGAGCGCGGCGGTCGTCGCCGGCGCCGCTCTCGCCGGAGCCATTGCCGGCGCGGCCATCCCCTTCATGTTCTCGGGCCGAAGCTCGGACGGGACCCGCCAGGCGAGCACGATCGTCGAAGAATCGGTGATCGTCGACCGGATGCCCCGGGAGATTTACGATTTCTGGCGGGATTTCGCCAATCTCCCGCAATTCATGGACAATATCGAATCGGTGACCAGGATCGACGAGGTCCGCTCGCACTGGAAGATCAAGGCCCCGGCCGGAACCAGCGTCGAGTTCAACAGCCTCGTCACCGAGGATATTCCCGGGCGGCTGATCGCCTGGAAGTCGGAGGAGGGCGCGAGCGTCCCCAATCGGGGCCGGGTCGAGTTCATCGAGACCTCGTCGGGCGGCGGCACCAACGTGCGCACCACCATCTCCTACGATCCGCCCGCGGGCGCCTTCGGCCGGATCGTGGCGAAGCTGTTCCAAAGAGAGCCCGGAGTTCAGGCGAGGCAGGACCTCGACCGGCTCAAGCAGCTTCTGGAGAGATAGACGGGGCGGGGGCGGCTTCAAGGCCGCCCCCTCTCTTCGCTTTTGCGGCTCCGGCCCTTCAGGCCAGATCGCCTCGGGCCAGGTCTCCTCAGGCCGGCCACAGCCCCGTCTGCCGAAGCGCTTCCGCAAGCCCGATGCCCGCCGCGACCGCCAGGTTGATCGAGCGTGTGCCCGGGGCCTGGGGTATCCGAATTCTCAGGTCCGCCCGAGCGTGCACCGCTTCGGGCGCTCCCCGGCTCTCGGAGCCGAAGAGGAGGGTATCGCCCGGCTCGAAACGGACTTCGGGGAGGGCGAGGGCGGCGCCGGTGGTGAAGAGGACGAGACGAGCCTCCAGCCGCGCCTCGAACGCCTCCCAGCCCGAATGCCGGCTCACCGCCGACATCTCCGCATAATCCATCCCCGCCCGCTTCAGCGCCCGGTCGGAAAATGGAAATCCGCAGGGCTCGATAATGTCCAGCGGTACTGCGAGGCAGGCGGCGAGGCGCAGGATGGTGCCGACGTTTCCGGCCTGATCGGGCAGATGGAGGGCTAGGCGCATGGCAACCCTCTATCCGCCCCAAACCGGCCGTGGAACAGCCGGCCTTATCTTATCCCCGGCATCGAGATGCTGGTGTCGCAGCGATAGAGGGCGCAGCGCTGCCAAGGCTGGGGGCGGACGCCCAGGCGCGCGCCGGGGCCGGTGAAGGTGTCGAGGACCCGAATGACGGTTTCGGCCTATTGGTCGCGAGTGCGGAGCGGCTGTCATGAGCAAGTGGCGCGCCACCAAGCTCTCCTTTTCAAACGACTTTTCGATCCGTTTCGGCCAGCTGCGTGCCAGGCACGTACCTGGCACCGAAGGTCCCCGCTCGGACAGCGAGAACTCACTCGTCACCCGTCCGGCAAAGTGTTCCACAAGCAAGGATACGCGGGGCTGAAGGGATGCCCTAGGGAAACCTACACCAGCAGCACATAGCGGCTGGCGGTGCATTGGTCTGGAATGTCCTGCTCTCCGGGCTGGAGCGGGCGGCCCTGGCGGAAGCTGCGCTCGGTCTGCTCAACGCTCCACACCACGCGCTCCCCATCGCGGACGATGCGGCCGTCGGTGCGTAGCGCCTTGCCGGGGATCGTCCACTCGGCCCCCATGGGGAAGACCGGCAGGACGCTGGCGCCGGACTTGTCGACCACGAGGATGCAGCCATCTCGGATCCGAACGGTTCCCATCAGGCCGATGTCCATCACCACGCCGCTCGCAGGGGGGGCAGTGCGGCGATATTGCGGGATCACGGGTAGAGCGGCGGAGCGCGCGGGGCCGACGGCGGTCGGCTCCCCGGGCCGGCCGGACTCGGCCAGGGCAGCCGCGGGCGCGACCGGACCGAAGTCGGGCCGCGCCCCGGCACTGTCGTTGGCAGGAGATGGCGAGCATCCCTGACAACCGGCTGCGATGAGACTCGCAGCCACCAGCTTATTGAGCAATGCCATTGACCACGTTCCCACCGTACCACAGCGTGAGGTTGATGTCGTTGATGCGGATGATAGGCGTGTAAAAGGCGTATTGACAGGTCATCTTGTCGTTCGGGGTGCTGCGATAGCCCCCCTTGTTGATGCCATAGGCGTTGCCGTAGGCAAACCAGGGGCCGCCGCTGTCGCCGCCGATGCACTGCAGCGCGACCTGCCCTTCCTTCGCGACCTTGTCGACGCGGACGAAATTGGGGCCGCAACTGACCACGGTCGCTCCGGGCTTGCCGCAACCGATAAAGGTACCCGCGCTGTTGTAGACCGCGGGCGCGAAGGCCTTGTCGGTCACTTCGCCGCAACTCTGCGTATCCGAGTAGACGCCGTAGTGACACAGATAGCTGCCGGTCCGAAGATATCCTCTCTGCTCAGTATCGCTCACCGACCTCCACCCAACCAGCGACCGCGGCGTGGCGCTGCTCGTCGGGTAGAATTCCGAGGTCGGCTCATGGTTGTCCCAGAAGAAGGCGAGGTCGAGGGCCGGCGTCATGTCCCACTGTCGGCGAGTCATGTCGTAGTTGGAGCCGTCCGGTGCGCTGTAGCGGGCCACCGAGAAGTTGCAGTGACCGGCGGTGATCACGCCGACATGGTTGCTGGTCCGGTCCCTGGCGACGAAACCGGTGGTGCACCCCTGCGTCAGATGCGCGCCGCCCCGGGTGTGGTCGAGCGTGGGCATGGTGTTGTCAATCTCCAGTCTCAGCGGCACGCCCGGATAGAGCGCGCGGGCGCTTTCCAGAGCTTTCGCGCGATCGGCTTTGCCGAAGACGCGGATGACCACCTCGCCGCTGCGCTCGTCATAGGACGAGCCGTTATACCCCTCGATGGCCGTTCTTCTGCGCATTGCGCTGCCGGATTTCCTGCACCTTGTCGCGTCCCATCGCCGCCTTCGATTCGCGCCGGATCTTGCCGTTCTGCGGCTGCGCGGCAATCTGCCGGACACGTTCGACCCGTGTAGCGCTCAAGCCGCGGGCGACCGCCCCCGGCGACAGGGCCCGCTTGGGAAACGGCCGTCCCTTGCTGCGAAACGTGGCGGGCACATTGGCTCGCTCGCCGACAGTGTTGACCACCAAGGCGAAATCGGCACCATTGTCGAAATAGATGCCACCGAGTGCGCTTCCGACGCTTTGCTCGACACTGTTCAGGCTGTCTTCGGCATCATGCATGAGCGCGAGTCGGCGGACAGCCTCTTCCTCTGTGACGCCATATTGCGCGGCATAGCTGGCGGCTTCCAACGCGATCGACTCTTCAGGCAGCATCGCGGGAGGACCACCATCCTCGCTGGCACTAACAGGGGACATAGCCAACAAAGCTACCCCTCCTAGCAGAAAGAAGCGAGTCCACTTTGAACCACTTATCGTCATTATTTTAATCCTGAAGCTACAAAGGAGTATGTAAAGCAGAAGAGGTAAGCAATTGTTCCCAATAAATCGCTTTGATTGTGTTCAATCGGCCGGGGCCTTGATCCCCTCGCGCCCGGGGTACCGGCCTTCGCGGGGGCGACGGACTCAAAATCACGGTTGGCAAACCCTCGCCCACCCGTCTATCAGGCGCGCCAAGCCGCTCAGGGGAGGTTCCAGGCTCCCCTGGCCGCGGCACTGAGCGGGGCTTTCCTTCCCGGGCATTCCAGTTCGAAGCGCTGAAGGACATTATGGCGACGGTTGAACATAGCGACGGGACGCTGGGCGCGGGCGCGGACAGATCGTCCGACGCGGGCGCCAATGGCGAAATTCGTCGGCGCGACTTCATCAACATCGCGGCGGTCAGCGTCGCCGGAGTCGGGGCCGCGGTCACGCTTTTCCCGCTGGTCAATCAGATGAACCCGTCGGCCGACGTGCTCGCTCTGGCCTCGATCGAGGTCGATTTGTCGGCGATCCAGCCCGGCCAGGCGATCAAGACCATCTTCCGCAAGCAGCCGCTTTTCATCCGGCAGCTCACGCCGGCCGAAATCCAGGCCGCGAACGCGGCGCCGGTCGGCGAGCTTCGCGATCCGCAGACGCTGGCCGAGCGGACCGCCGAGGGCAAGCCGCAATGGCTGATCACCATGGGCGTGTGCACCCATCTCGGCTGCGTCCCGCTGGGAGCCGCCGAGGGCGAGAATAAAGGCGCCTATGGCGGCTATTTCTGCCCCTGCCACGGCTCCCATTACGATACCGCCGGCCGGATCCGCAAAGGCCCGGCCCCCAAGAATCTCGAGGTGCCCGCTTATGCATTCAAGTCGGACACCGTCGTGACAGTCGGCGAGGAGGCGTAAGATGAGCTTCCCCTGGGCAGACGAATATCGTCCCAAGAACGGCTTCACGCGCTGGATCGATCAGCGCCTGCCGCTTCCGCGCCTCGTCTACGGGGCGGTGGGCGGCGGCTATCCGGTGCCGCGCAACCTCAATTATTTCTGGAATTTCGGCGTGCTGGCCGGGATCGCCCTCACTATCCAGATCGTCACCGGGATCGTCCTGGCGATGCATTACGTGCCCGCGGACGCTTTGGCCTTCCAGTCGGTCGAGCATATCATGCGCGACGTCAACCAGGGCTGGCTGCTACGCTATCTGCACGCCAACGGCGCCAGCTTCTTCTTCATCGTCACCTATATCCACATTTTCCGCGGCCTCTATTACGGCTCGTACAAGGCGCCGCGTGAACTGGTATGGATGCTCGGCCTCGTCATCCTTCTGCTGATGATGGCGACGGCCTTCATGGGCTATGTGCTCCCCTGGGGGCAGATGAGCTTCTGGGGCGCCAAGGTTATCACCGGCCTGTTCGGAGCGATCCCGGTGGTCGGCGAACCGGTCCAGACCTGGCTGATCGGCGGCTTCGCCCCGGACCAGGCGACCCTGAACCGATTCTTCTCGCTGCATTATCTGCTGCCCTTCGTGATCGCCGGGGTGATCATCCTCCATATCTGGGCGCTTCACATACCCGGCTCGAGCAATCCGACCGGAGTCGACGTCAAGGGGCCGCAGGACACCTTGCCCTTCCATCCTTATTATACGGCGAAGGACGGGTTCGGGCTGGGCGTCTTCCTGATCCTGCTGGCGGCCGTGACCTTCTTCGCGCCCAATTATCTGGGCCATGCCGACAATTACATCCCGGCCAACCCGCTCTCCACGCCTTCGCACATCGTTCCGGAATGGTATTTCTGGCCCTTCTACGCGATCCTGAGGGCCTTCACCGTCGACTTCATCCTGCCGGCGAAGCTGTGGGGCGTGCTCGCCATGTTCGGGGCGATCATCCTGCTCTTCTTCCTGTCCTGGCTCGATCCGTCGCCCGTTCGTTCGGGCAATTACAGGCCGCGCTTCAAGCAGTTCTTCTGGATCCTGATGCTCGACATCGTGATCCTGGGCTGGTGCGGCGGCCTTCCGGCGGAAGAGCCCTATGTGATGATCAGCCAGCTGGCGACAATGTATTACTTCGCCCATTTCCTCATAATCCTGCCCATCCTGAGCTGGACCGAGCGAACCCTGCCGCTGCCCAATTCCATCTCGGAATCAGTGCTTCACGGGGAAGAGCGCGAGGCGGCGCCCGCAAATCTGTCCGGCCAGCGGCCGTCCGGCGCGGCTGAATAAGGGAAGACGACTCATGGTCCGCCTGCTCGGCATCCTCATCGGCTTCGGCTTCGTGCTCGTCACCGGCGTATCGCTGGGCTGGGGCGTCTACGCCTATGTCACCGAGGCGCATGAGGAGAGCGTCGAGCATCGCTTCCACATCGAGCCGCGCGACATCGCCTTTTCGTTCGACGGCCCTCTCGGCGGATATGACCGGCAGCAACTGCAGCGCGGCTTCCAAGTCTACAAGGAAGTCTGCGCCTCCTGTCACGGTTTGGGCCTGGTCGCCTTCCGCGACCTCGAGGCTCTCGGCTACGCCGAAGAGGAAGTGAAGGCGATCGCCGACCAGTGGCAGATCGAGGTCCCCTCGGTCGACCCGAAAACCGGCGAGGCGAGCACCCGCAAGGCGCTTCCGGCCGACAAATTCCCCAGCCCCTATCCCAACGAGGTCGCCGCCCGCGCCGCCAACCGCAACGCGCTTCCGCCCGATTTGTCGCTGATCACAAAGGCGCGCCACGGCGGCCCCGCTTATATCGCGTCGCTCCTGACCGGCTATCGCAACCCGCCCGCCGACCTGCCCGAGGAATCGCGGCCGGGCGAGGGGACCTATTACAATCCCTATTTCGCGAACCTCAACATCGCCATGCCGCCGCCGATACGCGACGGGCAGGTCAGCTATGCCGACGGCACCAATCCCAGCGCCGACCAGATGGCGAAGGACGTCAGCGCCTTCCTCGCCTGGACGGCCGAACCCAAGCTCGAGAATCGCAAGCGGGCCGGCTGGGCGGTGCTCATCTTCCTGCTCTTCGCCACCATCCTCTCCTACATGGCCTATCAGAACATCTGGCATGGCGGCGCCAGCCGCCGGGTCCGCCGGACCGGCCCGCTCGATCCGGAGAATATGGCGAAGAACGAAGAGGCCAAGAGCGACGCGGGGATTGCGGGGTAACGGGCAGGGGCGAATACCTTCCTGGAACCGTTTGCTTTCCAAAGGGTTAACGGTTCATCGACGGTTCACTCCGAAAATCGGATTTTAGGGCCGTAAGCGTCTTTTCGGGAGAGTCGCATGTCCCTTGTTCGCCTTCGCAACGCCGCCATCATCCTCGCCGCCGGCCTCGGCGTTTCCGCCTGCGGCTACGACCGCTACGGCTACGGCTATGGCGGGGTTTCGGTCGGCTACGGCACGTCCGGCTATTGCGACTCCTATTACGGCGATTGTAATTACGGCCGCGGCAGCGCCTATTCCGATCCCTGGTACGGGTGGTACGGCAATTATTATTATCCCGGCTACGGGGTCTACGTCTACGACGGCTATCGCCGCCCGCACCGCTGGAATGACAGTCACAGGCGCTATTGGGAAAGCCGCCGCAGCCGCTATGGCGGGCGCGACTGGAACGACCGGCGCTGGGAGCGCTGGGACGGCTGGGACCGTAACGACCGGCGCCGGGATCGCGGCGAACGGCGTGAGGACCGGCGCGAAATGCGCGAAAATTATCGCGACTTCCGGCAGGACCGGCGCGGCGACCGGACCGAATATCGCAACGAGCGCGTGCAGGACCGCGAGGCGGTCCGCGACGGCACGGTGACCCGTGAGCAGTATCGCCAGGACCGCCGCCAGGACCGCCGCGAATTTCGGCGTGAAGCCCGACAAGACCAGCGCGGGCTGAGGCGCGACAACAGGCGCGTCCGCAGAGACTAGTGACGGGGTTCAGGCGCTTGGCCGCCGCCGTATCAGGACGATCGACGTAAAGCTCAGCACCGGGATTCCGTCCTGGTTGCTGACGATCGTCGCTGAGCGGAAGGAGCCGAGGTCCGGCTTGCTTCGCGACGCGGTCTTGTCGACGATCGTGCTTCGCACCGTCAGCGTGTCGCCCGGAAAGACCGGTTTCAGCCACCTGAGCTCGTCGATGCCCGGAGAGCCCAGCCCCGCTTGCTCGTCCTGAACCACGTAGCGGGCGATTACCGCCATCGTCATCGCGCAAGTGTGCCAGCCGCTCGCCGCGAGCCGTCCGAAATGGGTTTGAGCCGCGGCTTCGTCGGAGAGGTGAAAGGGCTGCGGATCATATTTGCGGGCGAAGTCGAGCACTTCCTCGCGAGTTACCTCATAGCTTCCGAACTCGGTTTCCCGCCCGATTTCCAGATCCTCGAAATAGATCATCGGCACCTCCCGTCATCCCGGCGAAAGCCGGAACCTCGTCGAGACCGGGCTCGACCTGCTCCATGAAGTTCCGGCTTGTCGCCGGGATGACGGTTAAGTCAACGGGCGAAAAACCGGCGTGTGAGTGTCGACCGTGGCACTCGCGCACCACTAAATGGTCTCGATCGTGTCACTCGCCCAACATTCATCTTGCGTTCAACCGGTCGATGGAAAAGAACGTTTCATCGCAGGTTCGCTGCGGTGAGTTGAGGAATGAAGAGATGTTGACGACGATCGAAGGCGGCCGGAGCTATCCCCACGATCCTGCACTGCGCGGGTTCCAGGTCCTCTATCGTCCGGGCGAGGCCAATCGCTGCCCGGCCTGCGGACGCAGCCACTGGTATATCGGCCGCCTGTCCGCGGAATGCGGCTTCTGCGGCACCGCTCTCGCTCTCGCCGAAACCGCGCGCACCGGCGCCGGCCTGTTCGTCACGACTCACCCTGCCCGCCAGGACGTCTGGGACGAAGCAGCCTGAACTTGCGCCTTCCCGGATTTGCCGGGATAGCGATTGCGCCTCTCTCAGTCCCAGTCTTTGGGCCAGGGAAGGGGGAAGAACCACCGAAACTTCCGGGCCTCGTCGACCGCCCGGGCGAAAGACGGACGGGCCCGAAGCCGCCCGTAATACGCCTCCAGGCGCGGCCGCCCGGCGATGGGCTGGATCATTGCGGCGTAGAAGAGAGCGGGCGCCGCTCCGCAATCGGCGAGCGTGAAGGCGTCGCCCGCCACCCATTTTCCGGTCTCGCCCAGCGCGTCTTCCAGCACATCGTAAGAGCGGACGAGGAGGGCCCCGGCTTCGGCGACTCCGTGCGGGTCTCGGTCGCCCTCGGGCCGGAAAGTGTCGCCCACTACCTTCTGGAGCGGCAGCTCGACATAATTGTCGAAGAAACGGTCCCACAGATGCGCCCGCAGCGCCGAGTCCGGATCGGTCGGCACCAGCGGCGGCGGGCCGGGCTGAGCCCGGTCGAGATACTGGATGATCAGGCTCGATTCCGGAATCGTCACTCCGCGCCCTTCGTCGCGAAGCACGGGGAACTTGCCCATCGGCCAGAGCCGCTCCAGCGCCGCTTTCTCCTCGGGATCGGAGAGGTCGACGACCAGCCTCTCGAACGGCACATCGCGCTCGTAAAGCGCGACCAGCACCTTCTGGCAGAAGGACGAGAAGGGATGGTAATGGAGAGTGAGTGTCATCGCGGCAGTTTCGCACCGTGCGAGCGGCTGTCAACGGCAACTCGGCTCCCGCCCGCCGAATGGAAGACTCGGTACGGCCCCGGAACCATGCTATACGTTCAGATCGATCCAACCCGGGGGAGGGAAACATGGCTCGGATCCTCTATCTTCTGTTCGCGCTCGCCGCCTACGCGCTGTTCTTCGCCACCTTTCTCTATTTGATCGCCTTTGTCGGCAATCTGCCCTGGGCGCCGCTCACGGTCGACCGGGGGGGTGCGACCGGGCCGATCGCTCTTGCCGCGGTCGTCGACCTGGCGCTGATCGCCCTGTTCGGGCTCCAGCACAGCGTGATGGCCCGCTCCGGCTTCAAGCGCGGCTGGACGCGCATCGTTCCGAAGCCGCTGGA
The DNA here is from genome assembly GCA_038257735.1 of Sphingomonadales bacterium. Lineage (GTDB taxonomy): Bacteria > Pseudomonadota > Alphaproteobacteria > Sphingomonadales > Sphingomonadaceae > Allosphingosinicella. Next base: position 21,519 of record JBBSIZ010000005.1, read on the forward strand.
GCGAAGCGTCTACGTGGTCGCCGCAAGCCTCGTTCTGATCCTGCTTTTCGCGATGTGGCGACCGATTCCGGTCGCCGTGTGGAGCGTCGAGAGCCAAACCGGGGCCGCTATCCTGTGGACCCTGTTCGGCCTCGGCTGGCTCATAGTCCTCGTCTCGACCTTTTTGATCAGCCATTTCGAGCTGTTCGGGCTGAGCCAGGCCTGGGGGCGCGGTCGCGGCGGCCCCGAAGCGCCCCCGCCCGTCCTGCGCGAGCCCCTGTTCTACCGCCACGTCCGCCACCCGATGTACAGCGGCTTCTTCCTCGCTTTCTGGGCGACGCCGCAGATGAGCGCGGGCCATCTTCTGCTTGCGATCGGAATCTCGACCTACATGCTGGTCGGAATCGCCTATGAGGAACGCGACCTGATCTCGACGTTCGGCCAGGATTATCGGAGCTACCGTGCCCGGACCGGCAAGCTCGTGCCCCGCTTCGGGCGGAACAAGGCCGGATAGGGACGAGCGCACCGGAACGCCCGCGCAACCGAAGCGTTGGCTTGCCAAGTCGTTCAGAGGACGGCGCTTTTCGCCCCAGTCCCGAATCGAGGAGCAAAAGCCATGGGTCGCGGCCGGCTCGTCGTTCTTCTTTCAGCCTCCTCGCTCGCCCTTTCCGCCTGCGTCCAGACCCGCCAGATCGCCGACGTCGAGTTCGAGCCTCCGCAGGGCGATTACAGCCTGATCGTGATGCGCCCCGACGTCGCCGTCGGCCTCGTCACCGCCGGCGGCATGGTCGAGCCCAGGGCCGACTGGACCGAAACGGCGCGCGCCAATCTTTTGAAGGCACTGGCCGAGCAGCAGGCCGGGCGCGGCGGCCGGACCCGGATCCTGGAGAGTCGCGGCGGAATTCCCGGAGTCGACGAGCAAATCGTCGCGGACCTGGAAAGGCTTCACGCCGCCGTGGGCAATTCGATCGCGCTCCACAAATATCTCGGTGCCGAGCTCCCGACCAAGCGCCGCCGCGGAATCGACTGGACTCTGGGCGAGGAGGCGGTGAACTTCGGCAAGGCCACCGGCATGGACTATGCCCTCTTCCTCCACGCCCAGGACAGCTTCGCCTCGACCGGCCGGGTCGCCCTCCAAGTGCTCGGGATCGCCGGCTGCTTCGTCGGCTTTTGCGCGCCGCAGGGCGGCGGCGGCCAGTCCGCCTACGCATCGCTGGTCGACCTCAGGACCGGCGAGGTCGCCTGGTTCAACGTCCTCCAGACCCAGAGCATGATGCCGGGCGTCGGCTTCGGCGACATCCGTACCGAGGAAGGCGCGGCGCAAATGGTCGAGCGCCTGCTCGGACGGATGAAGGCCGGGCGCCACATCAGGGCGAGGCGATGAGCGTCGCGCTCACCCGGCGTTCCGTCCTGGGTGGTTTCGGCTGCGCCTGCTGCCTGGGCGCCGTCGGCACCGCCGATGCACGGATATCGCCCCGCTCGATGAAGCCTCTGATCGGGCCCGGCCACCGTCCCACCGCCAAGGACGAGCTCGGCATGTGGCAGCAATATGAGAGGGTCGAGCAGGAGATCGCCGGCTCCAACCTTTTGCTCGACGACCCGGAGCTGGCTTCTTATTTGGGCGGACTCGCGGAGCGGGTCGGAGGCCCGGCGGCGAAGGATTTGCGGGTCTACATCGCCCATATTCCCGAGTTCAACGCCTTCATGGCGCCAACCGGGTTCATGGTCGTGTTCACCGGCCTCCTCCTTCGAATGCGCGACGAGGCGCAGCTTGCGGGCGTGATCGCCCACGAAGCGGGCCATTTCCTTCGCCGCCACCAGATCCGCATCTGGCGCGAAATGAAGCGCAAGACCGCGGCCCTGAACTTTCTTGCCATGGGCGCGGGAGTCGGCGGCGCCGCGGGCGGCTTCTATGCGGGCGAACTCGTCCAGCTCGCCCAGTTCGGGACCATCCTCTCGCTCCTGTCCTACAGCCGCGAGTTGGAGGCCGAGGCGGACGCGATCGGGCTCCTTCAGATCAGCGAGGCCGGCTACGACCCGGCCGCGATGCCGGAAACCTGGCAACAGCTGATCGAGGAAAGCCGGGCGAGCGCGGCGATGCGCCGCAAACGCTATCGTCGCCGCTATTCGCTGCTCGAGACCCACCCGGCACCGGAAACGCGAATGGTCGATTTGCGCGCCTCAGCCAAAGAGATGACGACCGCGCGCGCCACCGAACGCGGCCGCGACCGCTATCTTCGAGCCCTCGGCGAGCATCGCAAGACTTTGCTCGACGACCAGGTCAAGCTCAACGATCCCGGCGCCAGCCTCTACGTCATCCGCAACCTCGCCAAGGACGGCTGGAGCGGCCTGCTTCGCTATTATGAAGGCGAGGTCTGGCGTCTCAAGGCCGGCGAGGGCGACAGCGCCCTTGCCGGCCAAAGCTACGCCGCGGCGATACGGTACCCAGATGCTCCGCCGGAAGCTTGGCGGGCGCACGGCTATCATTTGCTCAAGACCGGTCGCCGGGAGGAGGGAAAGGTGGCGCTCGACCGCTATCTGGCGCTTGCGCCGGGAGCGCCCGACTCGGCGATGGTCCGCCATTCGGCTAGTCAATGAGGGGCCAGTGAGAGGAGGAGGGCGGATGCGTAGAAGGAAGATGCTCGCGGCGCTGGCGGCCGTGGCGCTGACGGCGGGCTGCGCAGGCGGCAGCGGGGGACTGTTCCGTTATTATTCGCTGGTCTCGCCGGGCCCGGAGGATGTCGCCCGGGGTTCGATGATCGTCACGCCAACGATTCGCTGGAACAAGGCACCGCGCGGGCCGCACGACATTTCCCGCGAGGAGAATTGGACCCTGAACGGGCCTCTGCTCGACGGTATCACCTTCATAGGCGGGCTCGAGCACGACAAGAGGATCGTCCAGCAGCGGCGCAAGGCCGACCGCAAGGTGCCCAATTTCCGCGCCGATATGAACCCGACCGAGATCGCCTCGATGATCGAGAGCTTCTACCGGATCCGCGCCGGTTCCACCCGGTTCGAGATGACCGGGCTTCGGCCTCGCGAATTCCTCGGCCGCCCCGGCTTCCAGTTCGATTACGCCCATCTCGGCGGCGACGAGGTCGAGCGCAAGGGAAGGGCGGTGGGCGCGATCATCGGCAACCGCTTCTACCTCGCCTTGTTCGACGCGACCCGGATGCATTATTTCGACGCCGGCCTGCCGGAGTTCGAGCGGATCGTGGAGAGTGCGCGCCTTCGGGGGTAGCGCGTCAGCGCCGGGCCGCTTCCGCTGCGATCGCCTCGGCTCGGGCGAACAGCTCCGGGTCCACCTCCGCTCCGGAGGCCGCCGCATTCTCGGTCAGTTGCTCGGGCCGCGAGGCGCCGACGATCGCCGAGGCGACATTTGGCTCCCTCAGCACCCAGGCCAGTGCGAACTGGGCGAGGCTGAGCCCGGCCTCCGCCGCGATCGGCTCCAGCCGCTGGACCGCTTCCAAAGTCTCGTCCCTGAGCAGCCGCTCCATCCAGCCGCCCATCTCCTCGCTGGTTGCCCGGCTGCCTTGCGGCGGCGGACTGCCCGGCCGGTACTTTCCGGTGAGAACGCCCTGGGCGAGCGGCGACCAGACGATCTGCGAGATTCCGTTCGCCGCGCTGAGCGGGATCACTTCCTCCTCCGGCTCGCGCCAGAGCAGGGAATATTGCGGCTGGCTCGAGACGAACTTCTCGACTCCCGCCATCTCCACGGCAGCCCGGATCCGGTCCGCCGGCCATTCCGAGAAGCCGATATAGCGCGCCTTGCCCGAGCGTACCGCCGCGGTCAGCGCTTCCATCGTCTCCTCGAGCGGGGTCTCTTCGTCGTAGCGATGGCATTGGTAGAGATCGATATGGTCGGTTCGAAGCCGCTTAAGCGACGCATCCAGCTGCTTCTCCACCTGAGCCCGCGACAGGCCCCGGTCGTCTTCCGTCATCGGGAAGAAAAGCTTCGTCGCAAGCACGTAGGAATCGCGCGCCCGCCCCCCGAGCACCTCCCCCAGGAACGACTCCGCCGCCCCGCGCCCATAGATGTTGGCGGTGTCGATGAAGTTGATCCCAAGCCCGAAGCTCTCGTCGACCACCGCCGCGGCCCGGTCGCGCTCGACCCCCACTCCGAAGGTGAGCCACGATCCCAGCGAGATTTCCGAAACCTGAAGATCGCTCGATCCGAGTTTGCGATAGCGCATGTCCGACTCCCTGCCTGTCCGCTTTTCAAAGCCGCACCCCGGCGATCGTTCCGCCGCTCCCTACAGGCGCCTGATCCGGGGCTCGGCGCGCGCCTTCTCGAACAGGGCGCTCAGGGCCCAGACCATCGCGTCGGCGCGATCCGGCGACCCGCCGCCCTCGAATCCGGCGCAGGTCAGCCTGGTCAGCTCGTCCTCGAGCGCCGGAAAGTTTCCCGCCAGCCGGGCCTTGCCGGTCTCGAAGCGCAAGGCGATCGGCTCCGCCCGCGCCCCCTTGCTGGGCCCGGCATGGACGAGCTTGACGGGCAGGCCCGAATCCACCGCCCTCAACACGCTCTCGACCATGTCGCCGCCCTGGTTTTTCTCCGCCACGATCCGACTCGCGTCCCAGGCCTCCGCCGCGGCCGCCGCCCGAGCCGCCCAGCCTTCGGGCCGCATCCCGCCGACGCTGTGGTCGCCCAGAACATAGCCGATTCCGTCCGCCGCCAGCCCGCAGGCGATGATTCCGCAGACACCGTTCGGGCTCGTCGGCGGGTCGACTCCGATCACCACCCGCACCAGCGGAGGCGGCGCCGCCACCCGGCCCTCGTCGAGCAGCTCGCGGGTCCAGAGCGCCCCTTCGGCCTCCTCCACGATTTCCCCGTCCAGCTCCTGTCGCCCGAGCCTCGAACCGCCGTACATCTCGATCACCGCCTTCCGGAAATCCTCGGCGGAGAACGGATTGTCCTCGGTCCGCCCGCGGGTCGTCGCGCAGCGGGGGAGGGCCATGATGCTCTTCAGCAGCGGCATCGGCCGCGGGGTCGTCGTGACGATCGTCCGCGGCGCCGCTCCGAGCCGCATCCCGAGCATCAGATTGTCCCAGGTCGCCCGCGCCCGGGGCCATTTCGCGAGCTCGTCGCACCAGCCATAATGGTGCTGCGGCCCGCGCAGCATCGATGGCCGGTCCGCCGAATAAGCGAAGGCCATGGCGCCGCTCGCGAAGCTCAGCAGTCCCTTGCTCGGCTGCCAGTCCGCCCGCTCGCCGCTTCGGGCGGTGGCGAGCAGCCCGCTTTCTCCCTCCACCATCACCCGAGCCACCTCGTCGAGGCTGCCGCCGACCAGCGCGATCCTCAAGGGCCTTCCTTTGGCCTCGACGCCGGCCGCTTCGCTCTCGCGGACCCGAGCCCAGATCCATTCCGATCCGACCCGCGTCTTGCCGAAGCCGCGCCCGGCGATGATCGCCCAGACCCGCCAGTCGCCGGCGGGCTCCATCTGCCCGCCGCGAGCGCCCCACCACCATTCCTCGACGATCGCCCGAACCGCCGCGGCGGGCAGGCCGGCCATCACCCGCCGAAGAGTCTCGTCCGGCAGGTCCGCCAGCACCAGAAGCATGGCCTTTGCCTTGTTCCTCCCCTCGATTTCGAGGGGAGGGGAACCATGCGAAGCGTGGGGGAGGGGTTCTGGGCGCCTCATTTGTTGCCCTCGCCCTCGGGCTTGGGCGGCGGCGGGATCGGGATCGGGATCGGGATTTTCAGGGCCTTCAGCCTCTTTTCCAAAGTCTCCATCGCCTCGTCGAAGCTCCACCTTTTCAGCACTTCGCGAGACCGCGCCTGCGGCCCGAGCCGCCCGTCCCGCCGCCGCCACTGGTTGAGCAATTTGATCAGGCGGTCGAATTCGCCGGCGACTTCGCCGGCCGGGACGATACCCGCCTTGAGCCGCTCCTGCGCCGCCAGCCGCTCGCGCACGGCTTCCTCCTCGAGATGCTTGTAGCCCTGCTCCAGGGCGGCGTCGCAGCCAAGGTTGAATTCCGGGTCCTTCAGGCGATGATTGCGGACGGTGCTCACGCACACCCCCGCCGCTTCGGCCGCGGCGGCGAGGTCGCAGGTCCCGGCGAAATGGGCCAGGAAGATTTCCTTCTTCGCCTGGGTGAAGCGCAGCTTGCGGGTCTTGCGAAGCTGAAGCCGCCGTCCGTTGGCCGGCTTGTTCAGCCTGGGCGCATCGCTCGCCTCCATCGCATCCGCCCAGACCGCCGCGAATTCCGGGTCCGCACGCCGCTTGCGATAGAAATTGGACAATGAGAACCCCGCCGCCTTGGCCGCTTCCTCGACGCCCGCCCCGCGCCGAAGCGCCTGGATGAATTGCCCCATGGCCAGCGCGTCGATCCGCCGCTTCGGCCCCCCACGCCTGCGCACCCCGTCTGCCCCCGACCCGTCCATCCTTGTAATAGAACATAAACAGAACGAAAAGTAAAATCCTATTTTTCAGCAACTTAGTAGCTGAAACACCATCGAAATCTTCGATTCTTCAAATCCGGTGTGAAGAAAGCCAAATCGCGACTCGGGCGGATCGCGTCCTTTCCCCCTCCCTGCAAGGGTGGGGCCGGGGGGTGGGTCCGCCGAACGCGGCCGAAACTCCGAGTCCGTGATCGCATCCGGTGACAGTCACCGACGTAATTCCTACGTTGTCCCTTCGCGCCTTCGCGCCTTCTCTCGAAACTCGGGTGCAGGAACGGCCGATCTAAAGGCGAAAGAGCCCGACCGAGTGCAAGGCGCAGGCCGCCACTATGCATCCGGCGTTGCGCTTCAGGCGACGCGCCTGACTTTTTTTGGAGAGAAGGCACGAAGGCACAACGTAGAAACGGGTTGGGGAGAAGCCGGCGCGTCTACCCGTTCGTCTTCCCCGCGAACGGTGGGATCCAATACGGCATCGCCAACCGCTGTCTTCCCCTCTTCGCCGCCGGTGACGCGCCACCGACCTTGATCTAGGGCGATTGTGGCGCGCTATAGGTTTTCAAAACCTTTTCAATGCGTTCCAGTAGTGGATCGAAGCCCGAAAAGTCGATCTTGGCGGCGTTGGGTCTCACAACCGAGTTCGCGAATACCTCTTTGCTGTATTCCTTGGTGGGGTCGATCTTGCCGGGATTGAAGCTTTTGCTCTTGAGCTTCGTATTGCGCACTGACTTGGGAAACATGCTCTCCATGCAGGTTTTGCCCCCGGTTTCCGGGGTTTTGACCACGTACAGGTTGTGGATCACGTGATAATAGTCAGCGGTCGAGGTGAGTGTAATCGACACTCCAAAATTCTTTTTGATCATCCCCGCAACATCGCCCAGCCCATCGTCGTTATCGAGAACGAGGATGACAGGGTGCAGCATCGGCTTGTGCTTGAACCGTTTTCGCTTCGATTTCGAGGAATCGAGGTTGCGCAGGTAATCTATCGGTACTGATTTTAGGTCGCCGGTGCCCCCGCCCAAGTCCATGATCTCATGTGCCTGCCCCTGGTAATTGAAAAACCTCACCGCAAATTCGAACCCGCCCTTGCCTGGCTTGCCAAGGAGCGGATGAAACTGCGTCCTCGCTCGGATCGCTTCCCGCAAATAGACAGGATCGGTCTTGCCCTCGGTGATGAGCAAAGGCGCTTTGAGACCGATGCAATATTTGTATAAAAGGAAGCGCCGGTACAGCGTTCGGATGGCGCGAGGGAATCTTCTCTGGTCTGAAACCGACCGACGTTCCTCGGTCTGCGTGACGCCATATATGTGGCTGAGGATGCCTTCGAGCGGACTGAGATCGTCGGTGTAATCGGGTTTCGGCTCATCGCCCGGCTTGTCGGGCGGCAGCATGCGGCAAAAATATTTGCCGCTCTGAAACAGCGCATCGCACATGGCCCGGGCGTTGCGGTAATACTCGCTCTTGATGTTGACCTTCTCGTTGACGACGAGGCCCGTTACCATCTGGCGGCTGCCGCGATAGTGCATTCGCGTTTTGTCCGGGTTCACCTGGAAACCGGACCCGGTGATTTTATCGGAGAGAGTCTGCCCTAGCGTCCAGATCGCGGGAATGATGGGGTCGGGCACTGCCAATGCCGCCGGGAATTCCTTCTGGTTCGTCGAGAAGGTTATATCGTCTGCGTACCTTGAATATCGCACTCCATTCCTTTTCGCGAGGCGCAGAAGCCGGACATCGAGCACATGTCCGATCAGCTCGGAAATGATCGGCGAACATGGGCTTCCTTGAGGCAATGCGGTCCCATCGCATGCAATCTGCGCGATGGTTGTTGCAACCTCGTCCTGCAATTGGAAGGATTGGTCTTTGAGGAAGAAACCTCGAACGCGGCCAAAATTAAAAGTCGGGAAAAAATCCGCTAGGTCGAGGTTCAGGACATAGCGGCGGCATTTGTGGTTTTTCGCGTTGGCGGCAATCGATCCATTTTTGCGAAACCCATATGAGACCGAACTCGCCTTTTTCCCTGCTTCGATCTCCTGAAGGCACCCATTGAGCACGTGGGCAAGGTGCGTTTGAAGTTTCTTGAGTTTGTCGTTGGGGGCCTTGATCGTTCTCACACCACCGGATTTTTTGGGAATACCAAAGGTTGTGTACCGCAGTGGCAGAGGCGTCTGATAGATAATGGATGTCAGCGCGCTGGGCTTGAAGCCGAGCAACGTTGCCAAATCCTTCCTATCATTAGCTGCCTTCAGCTTTGTTAGAAAACTCACGCGCCCCCTCAAAAGGTGGACCTGCAGGCACTCTCACGCATTCGCACGGCAAATCGCATATTCAATGCCGCAATAAGCATCAGGGAAGCAGAAGTACTCTCCCGACGTTGAATCGTATGTCTCGAAACCGGACAACAAGTCTGCCTGCAAGTCCGATCGAGAACCTAGCACGGGTTTGAAATTACATGCAATTGCGTTGCCCTTTAGGCCGCGCTCAAGGCACGGAGCGTCGGAATGGCGGTGACAGTCGCTCGCGGATGCAACACGAGAAAGGCGCGGCGCGCGACCGGCCCCTACGTTGCGCCTTCGCGCCTTCGCGGCTTCGCTACAAAAATAAGGCGGACACCGCCCCGGAGCAAAGGGCGCGAGAAGCGTGGCAGCGGGACCTCGGGGGTAAACAGTGACAGGGTAAACAGTGACAGTATACATTTACGGTCGCGCTGCGGCGAGGGGCCACGGTCCGTAAATGTATACTGTCACTGTTTACGACAGGTATGCGGCGCCTCGCTATGACAAGGGCTGCACGACCGGCACGACCTACGTCGCCTGCAATGACGAGTACGTGGAGGTTCGCAACAAAGTCGTGTCCGGTGAAACCCAGCTCGCCTGCTGGGGCGGCGACAGTGGCGGCCCTGTGTTCGCTTACGGTGTCGCCTTCGGCATTTTTTCCGGCAGCAGTAAGATGTGGTAGCGCGCCCGGCCAGTGTAGTGCAGCGTGGTATACGCCTATCGAGAAAGCGAATAACATCAATGCTACGATTTACATCCCATAAGCTGAACTTGGCGGCGAGCACCATCGTGCTCGCCGCCGCGCTAGCCGGGTGCTCGGGGGTGGATCAGGCGGACGGCTCGCGCCAGGGAACAATTGCGTTGGTGCCGACGAGCGATTTACCGGAACGAGACGCCACTTCTGCTACCCCCGCCGTCGGCGAACCCGGCCGGATCCCGCAATTTCCTCGCCGTGCTGGATCGGCGTCGCCGGACGCGCGATTCTCCGGCAATGTCGAGATCGACGGTTCCTGCATCTACTTGAAGGGCGGGACCGAGCGCGTTCTTCCTATTTTCCCGGAGGGGTCCGTGAGCTGGATCAAGGCGGGTGAAAGCTTCCGCTTCGTGGGTTCGGACTACAGGGCGGGATCGGAACTTGTGGTCGGTGGCGGTGAGGCGCGCTCGCCTGGAGGCGAGCCGCGACGCTTCGCGATTTCTCCGACACAGACCTGCGACGGCACAGTCTTATGGTATGTCGTACCTATCTGAGCGGGGGCCTTCGCAATCGGCTTCGCGCTCTGGCGAACCGCAGCCGACCTGTGCGCGACTGCAGCACAATGCGGCGCAGCTTGGATTGGGAGGCGTCTGCTTACGGGCGGCCTGACTTCAACAGGGGACGACCGCCATTGGCGCAAGGCAGACGCCGGGTGCCTGTCGTCGGCGCGTTCTCTCGCGCACGCCGCGCGAGTTGCTAATTATCCAGCGGCTCGTCGCCGCCGCCTGAGGCCATCGACGCCCGGAAACTCCACCCGCTCGATTACTTCAAGAAGGGTTCGGAGATGAATCGATTGATTGCGGGCATCCTTCAAAAATGCTGAGACTAATCGGGAAAAAGCGTGCAGCAACCGCTTTGCAAAAGCAAGGCGGACACCGCCCCGGCGCAAAGAGGGCGGATCCTATTCCGCCGGCGTTGGGAACGGGAGCCGTGCCTTACGCTCTCGCGACCGGGAGCGGCGAGCGAGGCGCATGCTCGCCAGTGCGGCTGCGACGACGAGGAGACCCCCTATGGCCGGCGCCGAGTTCCTAAGAATTTCATCCACCGGCATCGTCCGTCTCCAGCATGTCCAAAAGGTTCAGCCCCGACCAGATCATCCTAGCAGCCGTCGCGAGCCACTGGAACACGCGGGTCAAAACCGAGCAGGAACCAGCGACCGAATGCCCCGGCCAGCAGGGCGGATCCCAGATTTATCACCGCTCCGGACGCCGCCTTGAACCGTTCGTTCGACCTGAGCGTCTTCGAGTCCACGACCATCGTTTAACGCAAGATCATGGCTTGGGGTAGTCGGTTTTACACAAATTGGTCGGACTGTGATGGCCGCAGCGGCCGTCTGCTCTCCGAATGCCTCACCTTTCCCAACCGGCGACAAGCCCCTCGCCGCACCACCCTTGCTCCCCGCGCCACGCCTGCTATATCCCCGCGCGACCGGCGGCCTAAGCGGGCGTGGCGGAACTGGTAGACGCGCCAGGTTTAGGTCCTGGTATCGAAAGATGTGGGGGTTCGAGTCCCTTCGCCCGCACCAGTTGCGCCAGACTCGAAACCGTCCGGCGGACGGTTTCGGCTTACGCAACTCCCGAGCGAAAGCGAGGGCGGTCCCGCCGGGCCGGAAATTCGCTTAAGGCCGCACTCCCGCGAGAAGGTAAGAGCTTCCAATATGCAGACCGTCGAGACGTTGAACCAGGGCCTCAAGCGCGCCTACCGGATCACCATTAGCAAGAAGGACATCGACGCACGGGTCGACGGCGAGTTGAAGAAGGTCGCTCCGCAGATCCGGATGCCCGGCTTCCGCCCCGGCAAGGTCCCGGCCAATCTGGTGCGCAAGATGCACGGCGCCGCGATCGAGCAGGAAGCTCTCAACACCGCCGTCCAGGAAGGCGTCCAGCAGCTGATCGCCGAGCAGAAACTGCGTCCGGCGATGAACCCGCAGGTCGAGCTCGAAGAGGGCGGCCCCGGCAAGGACGCGGTGGTCAAGGTCGAGCTCGAGACCCTGCCGGAAGTGCCGGCGCCCAAGATCGACGAATTGAAGCTCGAGCGGCTTTTCGTCGAACCGAGTGCCGAAGAGGTGAATGCCGCCATCGGCCGGCTTGCCGAAGGCCAGAAGAGCTTCGAGGCGGCCCCGGCCGATTCGGCGGCCGAATCCGGCGACCTCGTCATCATCGACTATGAAGGAAGCGTCGATGGCGAGCCGTTCGAAGGCGGCAAGGGCGAATCGATGCGGGTCGAGCTCGGCTCGGGCCGGCTCATCCCCGGCTTCGAGGAGCAACTCGTCGGTGCAAAGGCCAATGAGCAGCGCAAGCTCAACGTCACCTTCCCCGAAGATTATCCGGTCGCTTTTCTGAAGGGCCGTGAGGCGGTGTTCGAAGTCACTGTCGGTGAGGTCCAGAAGCCGCGCGCAACTCAGATGGACGATGCTTTCGCCCAGTCGATGGGCCTCGAGGGCATCGACCAGCTGCGTGAGCTGATGAAGGGCCAGGTCGAGCAGGAGCTGGGCGGGCTCACCCGGACCCATATGAAGCGCCGGCTCCTCGACCAGCTCGCCGAGGCGCATGATTTCGAGGTTCCGCCGTCGATGGTCGAGGCCGAATTCGGCCAGATCTGGCAGCAGCTCGAGCAGGAAGCTGCCCAGGAGGAGGATCCCGCGGCGGCCCTGGCGGAGATGGAGAGCGAGCGCGGGGACTATCGGGCCATCGCCGAGCGCCGGGTGCGGCTCGGCCTGCTCCTTTCCGAGATCGGCACGCGCAATTCGATCCAGATCAACGACAACGAAATGAACCAGCTGATCATGCAGGCGGCCCAGCAATACCGCCCTGAGGATCGCCAGAAATTCGTCGAATATGTCCGCAATGAACCCATGGCGGGAGCGCAGCTTCGGGCGCCGCTTTTTGAAGATAAGGTTGTAGATTTTCTCTTTGGCAAAGCCGAGGTCAGCGAACGGACGGTGAGCCGCGAGGCGCTCCAGGCGGAGATCGAGTCGACCGACACGGGCCACGTCCACGGGCCGGACTGCGACCACGGGCACGACCAGGCGCCCAAGGGCAGGAAGAAGCCGGCGGCGAAGAAGGCCAAGTCCAAGGCCGCGGACGCCGCTCCGGCCGAGGGCGTGGAAGCCGAAGCCAAGCCCGCGAAGAAGGGCAAGGCCGCCCAGGCCGAAACCGCGCCCGCGAAGAAGGCGAAGGCCGCCGAACCCGCCGAGGCCAAGCCCGCGAAGAAAGCCAAGGCAGGCAAGTCCGAAGCCTCCGAGGCACCGGCCAAAAAGCCCCGGGCGAAGAAGAAGGATTCTTAAAGCAGGCCTTCGACGGGCTCAGGTCGAACGGTAGGGGGACGGGCGCGGGTGGATCAGTCACAGCTTCGAATCGCGATCCTCCTCCCTTGCTATAACGAGGAGGCGGCGATCGCCCGGACGGTCGAGGCCTTCCAGGCGGCGCTGCCCTCGGCCCGGCTCTACGTCTACGACAATAACAGCCGCGACCGCACCCGCGAGGTCGCCGAGGGCGCCGGCGCGATCGTCCGAGAGGAGCGGATGCAGGGCAAGGGCAATGTCGTGCGCCGGATGTTCGCCGACATCGAGGCCGACGTCTACGTCATGGCCGACGGCGATTCCACCTATGACGCCGCCGCGGCTCCCGAGCTCGTCCGCCGCCTCGTCGAGGAACGGCTCGACATGGTCGTCGGCGCCCGCAAATCGGAGGTCGAGGAGGCCTATCGGCGCGGCCACCGCCTCGGCAACCGGCTGTTCACCGGGATATTGGCGGGCCTGTTCGGCCGAAGCTTCACCGATATATTTTCCGGCTACCGGGTATTCTCGCGCCGCTTCGTCAAGAGCTTCCCGGCTTTGTCGCGCGGCTTCGAGACCGAAACCGAGATCAGCGTCCACGCGCTCGAGCTGGCGATGCCGGTCGCCGAGATCGTCACCGCCTACGGCGCTCGCCCCGAAGGCTCGGAATCCAAGCTGTCCACCTGGCGCGACGGCTGGCGGATCATGCGCACCATCCTCCACCTCTTCCGGATCGAGCGCCCGATCCTCTTCTACGGCGGCTTCGCGGCCTTCCTCGCGGCCCTGGCTCTCGTCCTGGCAGTGCCTCTGATCGTCACCTACGCCGAGACCGGGCTGGTGCCCCGCTTCCCGACCGCCATCCTCGTCACCGGTCTGATGGTCGTCGCCTTTTTGAGCTTCGGGGTCGGGTTGATCCTCGACACGGTGGTGCGCGGACGGCGCGAGGTGCGGCGGCTGGCCTATCTGAGCTTCCCGGCGGTGGGTGAGGCCCCCGTTCGCAAGTGACGATCCCTGGCAAGGCTAAGCAAGCTGAATACAGCCTGGACCAACGTTCGGGAATCGCAGCCGGGGATGGAGGAGGAAATCTTGGCGCTCTATAAATATTCGAATTATTTGAAGCCGAACAAAAGCGCTTCGTTCGATCAGATTCTTCCGGCGGGCCTGCACATTCCGAGCGGAGGCATTTACCGCTGCGTCGGTTGCGGCAACGAGGTTGCCCAGGAAGGCAATAGCGTATTGCCGGACCGCCAGCACCACCCGCACAGCCCGGCGCAGGGAGACGTTCGCTGGCAGCTCATCCTCGCCACCGAATCGAATGTTCCCGCGCCCTATCTCCACGGCTGAGCGATCGGTTGGGGGGGTGGCCGGCCGAAGCGCGAGTCAGCCGCCGAACAGGATGGCGGTCAGAGACATGCAGATCGCCCAGACCATGACGAGGACCGCCGGAAGATAGAGATATTTTTTCCGCCAGGGACGGTTGCGATGCCAGAAGGTGGCCGGGGGCACGGTATCGATAAAGCGCATGAAGCGCAGATGATCGGAATCGGTGCTTCCGCCGATCGGTGCCGGCGGATCCAGATTCCTTTTGTAGCGCGGCCGGCGTGCGTCCAGGCCCTCCAGGTCGCCATTGGCGTGAAGGACGAGATCGGGGGCGAGGCCGAGATGGCGGAGAACCAGCCGGTCGGGATTGCCCGAAGCGCCGAGCTCCGCCGTATAGCCGCGCCGGACGAGGGCGTGGAGCCGCTCCAGCACCGGCGAGGCCGCCGGCTCCGCCATGACGGACATCCCGCCGGACTCCCCGCGGAGGGCGACCGGGCGGGCCCTTTCGGGCGCGATCTCGATCTCATCGGTCATCCGGAGGAATTAGCATGAGAGTGTTAGTCTTGCAACACACCAAGGCTCGTCACGCCTGAGCCGGAGATGATCGGCGGTGAATGACCACTATGAACGATGGCCGTCTTTCCAGGGCACATTTTCGAATGCCGGCTTTTGGCCGTCGCACGAACCCGCTTCGCGGGATTGGTTCTGGTGGTGAGGTGAGGTCGAGGACGACGGCGCTCGGCCTGGATTGAGCGGCGCCCGTCGCGGGCAGAAGATTTCGGCTCCTTCAGCACGAGGAGTCGAACGATGAACGAGCTTATCCCGGTTGGCCCGGTCAGCCCGCTGCGCCAGCGGCTGGTTGACGACATGACCATGCGCCGATTCTCGCGCGAGACGCAGCGCAACTATATCCGCGACGTCGGGCGGTTCGCGACATGGCTGGGGCGTTCACCCCACACCGCGACCGCCGAGGATATCCGCCGGTTCCAGATCGAGCAGCAGGAGGCCGGGGTCCCGGTACCGACGATGAACAGCATCGTCGCGGCGCTGCGGTTCTTCTTCACGCACACGCTTGACCGGCCCGATCTCGCCCGCAAGCTGATCCGCACCGCGCACGCCCGCAAGATCCCCGTGGTGCTGACCTTGGGGGAGGTGAAGCGGCTGCTGGACGCCACGACTTGCCTCAAGCATCAGGCGGCACTGTCGGTCGCCTATGGCGCGGGGCTGCGCGTCGCCGAGGTCTCTGCCCTCAAGGTGAGCGATATCGACAGCAAGCGCATGCTGTTGCGCATCGAACGCGGCAAGGGCGGACGCTACCGCAACGCGATGTTGCCCGAAGGCCTGCTCCTGCTGCTGCGGGACTGGTGGCGAGCCGGACGGCAACTGGGCGTCCTGCACACTGACGGCTGGCTCTTCCCGGGCCAGAACGCAATGGTGCCGATCAGCACGCGGCAGCTGCATCGCATCGTCGTCGAGGCGGCTGAGGCAGCGGATATCGCCAAGCGGGTCGGACCGCACACCTTGCGGCACAGCTTCGCCACCCATCTGCTTGAGGACGGGGTTGATATCCGCGTCATCCAGGCGCTGCTCGGCCACGCCAAGCTCAATACCACCGCATTCTATACGCAGGTCGCGACCAGGACGATGCGCGCGGTCGTCAGTCCGCTCGACCGGCTGGCGCTGACCTCATCGAGCGAAGAGGCGCCCGACGGCTGAGGCGGGATGCGCGCCTCCATCGAGGTCGCCGACGTCTTCCGCGCTGCAGGCCCTGCGTATCGCGCGCTCCACGCCGGGCATCTGAGCCTGCACCAGCTCAAGATCATGTCGGCGGTCGAACATTGCCGCACCGCTGCGATGGGCGGCCACATCGAGGCCTGCACCGGCTGCGGCCATACGCGGATCGCCTATAACAGCTGTCGCAACCGGCACTGCCCCAAGTGCCAGGGTGCGGCGGCGCGCGTCTGGCTCGCCGAACGCGATGCCGACCTGCTGCCGGTCGGCTACTTCCACGTCGTCTTCACCCTTCCGGCCGAGGTCGCCGTGATCGCCTTCCAGAACAAGGCGCTGGTCTATGATGTGCTGTTCAAGGCGGCGTCGGAGACGATGCTGACCATCGCGGCCGACCCCAGGCATCTCGGCGCCCGGATCGGCATCACCGCCGTGCTTCACACCTGGGGTTCGGCTCTGACCCACCACCCGCATATCCACATGATCGTACCGGGCGGTGGCATCTCGCTCGACGGCGCGCGCTGGATATCCGCGCGTCCCGCGTTCCTCCTCCCCGTGCGGGTGCTCGGCGCGCTGTTCCGCCGCCTTTTCCTGACCCGACTGCTCGCGCTCTACGACGGCGGCAAGCTCGGCTTCTTCGGCGGCATGGCGCATCTCGGCGAGCGTCGAGCCTTCCTGCGGCACCTGTCGCCGGTCAGGAAGAAGCGCTGGGTGGTCTATGCCAAACCCCCGTTCGCCGGCCCCGAAGCGGTGCTCGCCTATCTGTCGCGCTACACCCACCGCGTCGCCATCTCGAACAGTCGCTTCATCCGCTTCGACGAGGCCGGGGTCACGTTCCGCTACAAGGATTATCGCCGTACCGGCGCCGAGCGGCAGCAGGTCATGACGCTCAGCCCGGACGAGTTCATCCGCCGGTTCCTGCTCCACACCCTGCCGCGCGGGTTCCACCGCATCCGCCATTACGGCCTGCTCGCCGGCGCCGCGCGCAAAGACAGCCTCGAACGCGCCCGCCAGCTGCTCGAAGTCGTGCCATCGGCGCTGGATGATGCGCCCAGCGAACCGCCAGATGTCCGGCCACCATGTCCGTGCTGCGGCGGGCGCATGATCGTCGTCGAGACCTTCGAGCGCCGATACCAGCCGCGCGCGCCGCCGCTCCACGCGACCTCACCCGGGAGCACAGCGTCGTGATCCGGCACGGCATATCCTCGATCACCCTCGTCGCAATCGCGCGTCGGGGAACGCAGAGCGCTGCGCACACCTCGCGTAAAAGCGGACGTGGACCCGCCAAAATCGGACGGTCCGATCTTGAGCAACCATATCCGACGCCGAAAAGCAGACAGGCCGCTCTCAAATCCGGCCGCTTATCGACACCTCACATCATCGCCCCGGCACGTTCGAAATCGAAATCCCCATAGGCCGGGACCTGCACCCCGCGGGTTCGGGCACCGACGACTTTCCGACGCCAAGCGGCGTCCGAAACTCTAAACGTCAGCGGACGTTCTGCTTCCGGGTGAGATGAGCGTCGAATTTGCCCTTCAAACCGTCGTATCGCAGTGGGTCGCGGCTGCTAGACTCGAACCCGACCGAGTTGAATCGTTGAGGATTCCCCTTGGGCTGTAAAACTGATTCAAGCTGCTGGCTGGGTTTGGAGGCCAGTAAGGGATGGGTAGGCCGTATTCTGATGATTTGCGGGTTCGGGTTGGTGCGGCGATGGAGGGCGGGGGAAGCTGCCGCGCGGTTGGCGAGGTCTTCGGGATCGCGCCGAGCACGGCGGGGAACTGGCATCGCCTTTATCGCCGGACGCGGAGTTGCTCGGCTCGGCCGATGGGTGGCGATCGTCGGTCCAAGCTTTTGGACCATGGCGATCACGTTGCCGCGCTTCTGGCACAGACGAGCGACCTGAGGCTGGTCGATGTGCGGGCGGATCTGGCGAGCCGCGGCGTGCGGGTCGGCTATGCGACGGTCCAAAGGTTCGTGAAGCGGCTTGGTCTTCGCCTCAAAAAAAACGATTTTCGCGACTGAACAGGATCGGCCGGACGTCGCGCTCGCGCGCGCCCTTTGGCGGGCGGGACAGGCCGATCCCGACTGTGCCTCGCTGGTATTTGTCGATGAGACCGGCACGAATACGGCGATGACGCGCAGCCATGGCTGGGCGGAGGGGGACACGTACTTTTTCGCGAAAAAGTACGTGTCCCCTTTCAGTAAAAAGTACGTGTCCCCTTTCAGTCCCCGATCGGTGCCGGGGGATCGATGTCCCTTTTGTGGCGCGGCCGGCGCGCGTCGAGGCCCTCCAGGTCGCCGTTCGGGTGAAGGACGAGATCGGGAGCGAGGCCGAGATGGCGGAGAACCAGCCGGTCGGGATTGCCGGAGGCACCGAGCTCCGCCGTATAGCCGCGCCGGACGAGGGCGTGGAGCCGCTCCAGCACCGGCGAGGCCGCCGGCTCCGCCATGACGGGTGGGCCGCCGGCTTCCCCGCCTACGGCGACCCGGCGGGTCCTTTCGGGCGCGATCTCACCGCATGGCGGCGGGTTTCATCGGAGCGGCGATGCTCCGCAATGAGCCTGTGCAAGGTTCCCCGGGGCGCGCCCGGGGATGATGGCCCTATGAGGCCTTTAGCGTAACGTCATCGAAGTCGGCATAGTGCCCCACGGTGGAACTGTTGATTATCAGCGTGACGTAGGTGGTCGAGTTGGTCGCGACGAAGGTTCCGCTTCCCCCGATTATGCCGGTGATTCCGATATGGTCGCCCGAGCCGGGGCTGGTGCCGACTCGAATGACGGTGCCCGCGGTGTATCCCGCGATACTCGCGGCAAAGGCATAGCTCTGGCCTGGCACCGTATGGATGGCCTGGTAAATCCGTCCATTGGGGGCCGTGTTCGTCACTCGAAGCGCGCCGGACACGTTGGCGAGCGTAGCTCCGTCGGCGGTCGTCCAACCGGTCGTCCCGCTTTCGCCGCTACCGTTGACGACCAATTCGGGCCCCAGGACCTCGCCACCGTCCATGTCGAAGTAGAGCCAGCCTCCCGACGTGACGCGCTTGACGTAAAGGCGGTTATTCTCCCTGTCGAAGGCCAGCGTCCCCAAGGCCGGCGGGCTCGGAAAGTTCGAGTCGGCAATCTCCCCGTTCCTTACCAGGGCCATAGACCCGTACCGGCTGTCCACCGGACGGAAATTGACGTTGGAGAAAGTGAAGGAGGCAATGCCGGCGGTATCCTTCAGGATCAACGCTACGACGTTCGTGGCCGACAATTTGTCGACCGCGTTGCTCAGCTTCAGGCTGTCGATTTCGACCGTCCCGCAGTCCTGGAAATGTCCCACCAGGGCGGACGTCGCGGCCCATCCCTGCCAGCAATGCCGGATGATGGCGGAGCCGACATTCTCGAAGTGAAAGCCACGGCCGCCTTCGGCGGGAGTGATGTTCTGGCGAAGGCCGTCGAGCATGACGTGCGGCACGGTTCCGGCCGTGGGCTTGACGACAATTCCTCGCCTCGAACCTTCGTCGAGGACTGTCCCGCACATCCGGAAGACACCGGCCCCCCGGGCGCCAAGGGCGGTCGTCGGGGAGTCCGCGCGGACCCAGCCGAGGTTTCCAGCCTGATCGCCGCTCTTGCCGTAATAGCGGCTCCGGAAATATCCATAGTCGATGAAATGGCTGTTATCGTCCGAATAGCGGATCCAGTTCTTGTTCTCGATCACGCTGTGGACGCCGCCGAGCGTGAAGGAACCGCCGAACCTGCACGAGCGCGTCTCGAGAGCGCAGCCGCTCGCATGGATTACCGCCTCCGATACAGCCAGGCCGTAGAAGCCGCAGCGATCCAGACGCGCGCCCAGGCCGGTGAAGTCGAGGATCCGGCGGGCGTCGATGGTCGCGCCCGGCACACCGACGAAATTCAGGTCGATGAAGTCGATTTCAGCCGATGACAGCGTGATCGCGTCCGCTGAAGCCGCCGTCGCAATCCACAGGGCGCTGTCGGAGCCGGTGCCTCGGATCGTGGCATGGATGACATCGGTTTCCCCGCCGAACGAACAGGAGACCGGATTGGCGAGGAGGAAAAGACCGTCGACCTCGAGAACGCCGCCCCTCGCGGCGGAAATGGCCGCGAGGCCGGCCGCGAGGGCGGTGGAACAGTCGGTCCCCCAGGCGGCCCCTTTATCCGACACCGCGGTAGCGGCGGGGGCCGAAAGGGTGACGGCGGTCGCGGACTGAACCGATGAAACCGTCGCGACGAGCTTCGTTCCAGATGCCCCCGCACCCCCCACGACTATCGTCTTGCCGACGTCGCCGGCGGTGAAGTCGGCGGTGGCGCTCGAAAGACTGGTCGAGCTTGCGGCCATGGCGGCATCGCTGATTTCGCGAACGTCGGCGACGGCGCCAAGAGAGGAAAGGGATATCTGCATTTCATGGCTCCTGCTGAAAAGCGCGCCGTCGATCGCCGACACGGCGGCACCGGCCGTCGCATCGGTTATCTCGATCTTCACCACGGTGCCAAGCTGTCCAGCCCACCTTTGCGGCGTCAAGTATGTAATTGCCGCGACTGTCGCCATTTAAGGATGCGCGCACGCACCGACTTGAGAGATGTCCGTCAATGCTGGCGGCGATCCCGGGCGACCATCGCAGTGGGGAAGCAGATAATCTGAAATACACTTGCAGTTATCCGATTATCGGATCATCAGGCGCCCTTGTCCGGGCAAGGTCCGCGTCTATGGAAATCCGAAAGATCCAGGCCGAAGCGATGCGCCGGCGCGCCCAGAGCCTTCGCGAGGCCGCCTGCGGCTTTTCCTCGGGCGTTTCCCGAACGTTGCTGGAGCTCGCCGACGCCATCGACGGGGAAGCGGCCGAGCTCGAGGCCAGGGCCGGCCTCGAGGAGAAGGCGGCTTCGCCCGTCAAAGCCCCGGACTGATCGGGAGGCGACGGCGCGGTTCGTTCCACGGGTCTCACGGTGCAACCGGCGCCGGTCCTTATCGGAACAGGCCAATCGGATTTCAACGCGACGACGCGACGGCATCGTGCCGGTTCCGGACGCCTCGAGGTTTTCCGAATCGCGCGGCGCGTCTTTCTTTTGCGGCGGCCGCGCGTGCCGGGGGCAAGCGCGGATTCTCGCGCGGGATGATGGATGGCCCGCGACCGCCGTTCCGAGTCGCGGCCGATCCGCTTGTTGCGAACGATTCCTACTTTCTTGGAATTTGCATATTCCCGTTCAAGCTCAAAGGTTTGCAAAAAGGATTCTCCTATCTGTTCTTTTTGTGTTCTAAAGTCGAGAATGAGTCGGAAGAATCAAGATCGTTGGATAAGCGGGCGCGCACGGCGCCGATTCCTGAGCGCGCTTCGCGGCGGCGCCCGTGTCGAGGATGCCGCCGACGCGGCGGGGCACAGCGCGGCGGGCTTTTACGCCCTGCGCAAACGCGAGCCGCGCTTCGCCCGGAAATGGGCGGAGGCGATGGCGCATTCGCCCGAGTTCGAGCCGGCGATCGTGAGGGGCAATAACCGGCGGCGGCTTCAGCTTCGAAGGATGCGGCACCTTCGGTTCGATACCGAGCGCAAGGAGGTCTTCCTCAGCCATTTCGCGGGCTGCGGCGACGCGCGCGAAGCCGCCAAGGTGGCGGGCGTCGATCATTCCACCGTCTACAATCATCGCCGCAAGGATCCGGCCTTCGCCGCCGCTTTCGCCGAGGCGCTCGACCAATGTTACGCCCGGCTCGAGGTGGAGGCGGTGAGCCAGCGCCTGAAGGCGCAGCGCAGGCTCGAGCGCGCGATCGATGAGGGCGAGGTGACCGGGGAGGTGGCGCAGGAGTTCGAGCGGGTCATGAAGCTGCTCGAGCGCTGGGACCGCCGCAACGGCCGGCTGGGGGTGTGCACGGTCGCACCGGAGAAGAGGCGGGCGCTCAGCTTCGACGAAGCGATCACCCTGCTCGAGCGCAAGCTTCGGCACCTCGACATCCCGATCCTGCAGCTGCCGCCGCCCGTCGCGGCCCGGTATGACGGCGAGGAAAGCGGGGAGGGGCAGGCGGAGGAGAATTCATTCGGGGACGAAGAGGGGCCATTCGGGGACGAAGAGGGGCCATTCGGGGACGAAGAGGGGGAGGCGTGACGATGGCCCCGGTCGCCGCAGGCGGGAGGAGTCGAAGCGAGATCGTCGCCTTGCTCGCGACTCTTCGCCAGCTTCCGCCCGAAACCCGCCGGCTCGTGCTTTCGGGTCTGCCTTCATGGGTCGTCGACGCGCTTCGCGAGGAATGGTGGTGGCAGGCGCGGGGCGGCCAGATCGAGCCGAAGGGCGACTGGCGTATCTGGGCGATCATCGCCGGCCGCGGCTTCGGCAAGACCCGCGCCGGGGCCGAATGGGTCTGGGAGCGCGCCCGAGCCGATCCGGAGGCGCGGATCGCACTCGTCGCCGCGAGCCGGGACGAAGTCGGGCGGGTCATGGTCGAAGGGGAGAGCGGGATCCTCGCCATCGCCAGGATCGGCGAATCCCCGCGCTGGATTTCGAGCCGAGGGCTGGTCGTTTTCCCGTCGGGCGCTCGCGCCTACGCGTATAGCGCCGCCCAGCCCCAGCAGCTGCGAGGCCCGCAGCATCATTTCGCCTGGTGCGACGAGCTCGCCAAATGGCCGCGGTCCCAGGCGGCCTGGGACAATCTGATGCTCGGGCTGAGGCTTGGCGAGGCGCCCCGCACCATCGTCACCACCACGCCGCAGCCGGTGCCGCTGCTGAAGCGCCTGCCGAGCCTGGAGCGCTGCATCGTCACTCGGGGGCGAACCGACGAGAATCCGGATTCGGCCGCCGATTTCCGGACGGCGATGCGCCTGACCTACGGCGGAACGCGGCTTGGACGGCAGGAGCTGGACGGGGAATTGCTCGACGACCTGCCCGGCGCCTTGTGGACTCGCGACATAATCGAAGGCGCGAGATCCAGAATCGCCCGGGAGCAATTGCGGCGGGTGGTGGTCGGGGTCGATCCGCCGATCACCGTCGAGGGCGGCTGCGGGATCGTCGTATGCGGGATCGACGGGAGCGGAATCGGCCATGTCGTGGACGACCACAGCGTCACCGGGCTGAGGCCGGAGGGCTGGGCCCGGCGGGCGGCGGCGGCGGCGGAGATCTGGGACGCGCAGCGGATCGTGGCCGAGAAAAACCAGGGCGGCGAGATGGTCGAGAGCGTTCTTCGAGCCGCCGATTTCCGACTGCCGATCGAGCTGGTCCACGCCAAGGGGAGCAAGGCGGCTCGTGCCGAGCCGATCGCTCTTCGATTCGAGACCGGGCGGGCGAAGCTCGCCGGCACATTCCCCGCGCTGGAGGACGAATTATGCGCGATCACCTATGACGGCTATGAAGGGGAAGGCCGAAGCCCGGACCGCGCCGACGCCATGGTCTGGGCGATGACCGGGCTGTTCAACGGGCCTCGGGCGGAGCCACGGATCCGGGCGCTGTGACGGGAAAGGGGGCCGGCTGGAACGAAGGGCGCCGCTTCCTATTTAAGCTAAGGCTTTGACAGACAAGGAGCTTCGCCATGGCCGGCGGATGGGCGCGCGACGGTGCGGTGCAGGACCAGATCGACGATACGGTCAAGGATGCGGTGCTGAGCGCCCGCGCCCGGCTGCCGGCGGGCGAGGGATCGGAATTTTGCGAGGATTGCGGGGAGCTCATTCCGGAGCGCCGCCGCGAGGCGCTTCCGGGGACACGGACCTGCGTGGCCTGTCAGTCGGAGCGCGATTCCGAGGCTCGGCGGGCGGGCGCCGGCTTCAACCGCCGCGGAAGCAAGGACAGCCAGCTGCGGTGACCGCCGTCCGGCCTCGGCCGAGGCGTCTGGAGAGGAGTGGGCCGAGCCGGTTGGCGAGCGGAAGCGGCAGGCGCCGCCGGGCCGCGGTCTGGAGGCGGTAGCGGGGGCTTTGCGGGTCGATTTCGCGGCGAGCGCCCTTCGTCGCATAGGTGAGCGGGCGCGGCTCGAAGTCCCAATTCTTGTTGAACGCATAGGCCCCGGTTTCGAGCCTGGAGCGACCGAAATCGAAGCCCGTACAGCCTCGTCCGGCGGCGTGGCGCATCAGCGAGTAATAAAGCAAGTCGTTGGCGCGCAGGGCTCGGGCCTTCCTTGTGCCGCCCTGATCTCGCAAGCGAGTGGCTCCCCGGGACGGATTCGAACCATCGGCCATCCGATTAACAGTCGGATGCTCTACCGCTGAGCTACCGGGGAGCAGCCTCTCGGGCGAGGCGCGCCTATAGCAGCGCTCTTCTCGGACTGGCAAGGGCTTGCTCGGCGGGGACGCTAGACGGCGAACTGCTCCATCGAGATTCGCTCGTCGAGGGCGTGCTCGGGATCGAACAGGAGGGTGAGCGCCTGGCCTCGGTCGACACAGATTTCGACGGTTGCGACGTCGCGCACCTCGCGCTGGTCGGCGACGGCGGAGACCGGCCGTTTCTCCGCTTCGAGGACTCGAAGAAAGATGGTGAGGTCGTCGGGCACCAGTGCGCCCCTCCAGCGCCGGGGGCGGAACGGGCTGATCGGGGTCAAGGCGACGAGATTGGAGCCGAGCGGAAGGATCGGCCCCTGGGCTGAGAAATTATAGGCGGTCGAGCCGGCCGGGGTCGCGACCAGGACTCCGTCGCAGACCAGCTCGGGAAGAACCGTGCGGCCGTTGACGGAGACCTCGATATGCGCCGTCTGCCGGGTCTCGCGAAGAAGCGAGACCTCGTTGATCGCCGGGCTCGACACCGTCTCGCCGGCGACCGTCACCGCCTCCATCCGGAGCGGCGCCACCGACACCGCCTTGGCCCGGTTGACCCGCTCCCTCAGCCCCTCGGTCCGCCATTCGTTCATCAGGAAGCCGACCGTCCCCCGGTTCATCCCGAAAATGGGCAGGGTCCGCCCGCCGTTGAGCATGTCGTGAAGGGTCTGCAGAAGGAAGCCGTCGCCGCCGAGCGCGATCACCTGCTCCGCTTCGGCGAGCGGAACGAAATCATAGGCCTCGCCAAGCAAAGCCTCGGCCGCCCGCGACGCTTCGGCGGAGGAAGCGAGGAGGGCGGTGGGTCTGTCCGCATTGGCCGTCATTCTCGCTTGCTAGGGATGAAGGCGCGGAGGGGCAAGGGAGGGCGCGGCGCGAAGGATTTCTTCCACGGTTCCGGGTGCCGCCGAGCAGGAATTGCCACGCCTTCGCGTCCGAACGAAAGAACATTGCTTTGTTGCTTCGGGCCATTGTCAACTGAACTACTAGAGTATTTACTGCCTGTTATCGACCGGGCGGAACCGCTGCTTCGAGTCGCGACGACATGCCGCCGAGAGGGGATGAGGATGTTTGCCGACGGCACCGGGTTTCTGGATCTTCTCCCCTTCATCGCCGTGGGGTTCGCGGCACAACTGGTCGATGGAGCGCTCGGAATGGCTTTCGGAGTCATTTCAAGCACGCTTCTGATCAGCCTCGGAGTGCCACCGGCCGCGGCCTCGGCCGGGGTCCACACGGTCGAGACCTTCACCACCGGAGTCTCCGGAGCGAGCCACATCCTCCACCGCAACGTCGACTGGAAGCTTTTCGCCCGGCTCGCCATTCCGGGAATGATCGGCGGAATCCTCGGGGCCTATGTGCTGACCCGGATCGACGCCGAGGTCGCGAGGCCTTTCGTACTCGCCTATCTTGCCGGAATCGGCGCCTATCTGATCTGGCGCGGCATTCATTATCCGCCCGAGCATCGCGCGCCCAAGGTGGTCGAGCCGCTCGGCCTCGCCGGCGGGTTCCTCGACGCCGCGGGCGGCGGCGGCTGGGGGCCGGTCGTCACCGGCAACCTTCTCGCCCAGGGCGCCGAGCCGCGAAAGACGATCGGGACGGTGAGCGCCTCCGAATTCGTACTGACCGCGACGATCTCGGCGACCTTCATCGCGACCCTTGGCTGGGCGGCCTTCACTGTCGCAACGCTCGGGCTTCTGATCGGCGGAGTCGCCGCCGCGCCGCTCGGCGCCTTCGTCGCCAAGCGAGCGCCGGCCAGGGGCCTTCTGATCCTGGTCGGCTGCCTTTTAACGCTCACCAGCCTCTACGGAGTCTATCGGGCGATCGCCTGAGACGAAGCGCGAGCGGCCGGAGGCGGCGCTTCAGTCCGGTGTCAGCATTGCTCGCAGATCAGCCGCGACGGCTGGCACAGAGCCGGGCGCCGCCGGGTCACGTGGCCGCATTCGAGCTGCATCGCGATCAAGCCCCGTCCGCAGGGCGTGCGGGCGGTGACTGCGCGGCTTCGCCGGTCGCGGGGACGCGGCAGCGTCTCCTCTTCGATGATCATTGTACATTCCCCCTGCTTTCCGTAAAAAACGGCTCGCAATCAATGCTGTAGCAAGCTTTGCCGCCGTCACCAAGGCGCTTTGTCGCCAATTTGGACCGGAATGACTCGATTATGGGCGCGTCCCGCCCCGGCACCCGGGCCGATCTAAACCGATTGTTGAGGGGAAAGGCCCAGAGTAGAGCGATGGGGTTCGAAGCGCCGTCTTGCGGAAAGGGAGAGGGAGGAATGGCCGCGTCCGGCGCACCGCTCTTCCTGTTGTCCTTCAGGCATCGCGACGAGCTCACCGCCACCGCCGAGCGAACCGGATGGCTTGCGATCGCCGCCCGCCGGGCCGAAAATGCCGAGAGCCGCTTCATCGCCTCCGGGGCGTCGGTGGCCGTGGTCGACGCGCGCGGCGCCCTTCCGGAAGGCATGGAGGCGGTTCGAAGCCTCGCCGACCCGGTTGAGGCCAATTGCTCGGCCTTGCTGGTCCTGCTCTCCCGCGGCGATTCCGAAGCGCTCGACACGCTCTATGCGGACGGCGCCACCCATTTCCTGGTCAGCCCGTTCAGCGACTCCCAGTTCCTCCAGGCGCTTCAATATGCCCACCGCCACGCCGAACGGGTCGGCGGCAGGCGGCCGCTTCGCCGGGGCGAGCCGGAAGGGCAGAAGGGCAAGCCTGGAAGCGCCTCCTGGCGCTGGACGCCTGGTTCCCATTCCATCGAGCTCAGCCCGGCCCTGGCCCGCCGGGCCGGCCTCGGCGAGGAAGGCGGTCAGCGGATCAGCCTGATGGAGCTGTTCCGAAAGCTCGACCCCAGCGGCCGCAAGGCGGCGCGAGGGGCAATCGACCGGCTGCTCGCCACCGGCCGATCGACCGCCTTCGCTCATTCGGACGGCACCGGTCATGGGGACGGCGAAGGCGCCCGGCTCGCCCACCATATGAGGGTGGAGGGAGAGGGGGTGGTCGGCCGTACCGAGGCGATCGGTTCGCCGGAGGGCGCGGCCTGGCAGTCGCGCGACCCGATGACGGGCGTTCGCGACGGCCGAGCCGCCCGTGCCTGGATTCATCGGCAGCTCCAGGCGGAAGGGGAGGGGCAGCCCGCCCTGGTCGCCTTGCTGCTGGCGGTGAGCCGCTTCGACACGATCAACGCCGCCTTCGGCCGCCCGACCGGCGACGCCGTCCTCCAGGCCGCGGCCCGGCGGATCGAGCGGCTTGCCGATTCGGACGGCCGGCACCGGCTCGTCGCCCGAATCGCCGGCGCCGAATTCGCAATCCTCCTGGCCGCTCCGACCAGCCTAAGCGAGGGCCGGTTCCTCGCCGGGCAGCTGGTCGAGGCGATCGGGCGGCCGTTCATGTCGGGCGACCATGTCATCACTTTGGGCAGCCGGGTCGGAGTGGTCGCCTCCGACTCGGACGAGGACGCGGCAAGCCTGCTCCGGCGGGCCAGCGCTGCTCTCGCCGAGGCCAAGTCGAGCGACGGGGGGCCGGTCAAGGTGGTCGACGCCGGCGCCGCCAGCGACAACGCGCTCGGCGATCAGCTCGAGATCGACCTGCGCAAGGCCCTCGACCGGGACGAGATCGAGATACTCTTCCAGCCCCAGGTGTCGGTCGCCACCCGGCGGATCGTCGGTGCCGAAGCGCTCGCCCGCTGGCGCCACCCGCGTTTCGGCGAGCTTGGGGCCATGACCCTGTTCAGCGTCGCCGAGCGCTCCGACTATCTGGTTCAGCTCTCCGACCATGTCCAGAGGAAGGCGGTCGCCGCCGCCGCGGCCTGGCCCGAGGCGCTGTCCGGTCTCCGCCTGTCGGTCAACATCACCGCCGCCGACATCGTCCGGCCCGGATTCGCCGAGCAGTTCATCGACCTGGTCGGCGAGGGTGGGTTCGATCCCGGCCGGCTCACCGTCGAGGTCACCGAAAGCGGGCTGATCGAGGATCTCGGAGCGGCCGGCAATCTGCTCGCACGGCTTCGCGAAGGCGGACTTAGGGTCGCGATCGACGATTTCGGAACCGGCTATTCGAGCCTCGCTTACCTGAAGGCGCTGCCGCTCGATTATCTCAAGATCGACAAGCGCCTGGTCGAGGATATCAGCGGCTCCCCACGCGATCAGGTCGTGGTTCGAAGCGTCATCGACATGGCGCGCTCGCTGGGCCTCGAAGTGATCGCGGAAGGGGTGGAGAGCGAGGAGCAGCTGGCCTTGCTGGCAAGGGAAGGCTGCAACCTCTATCAGGGCTTCCTGTGCTCGCCGCCGGTGGACGTGGAAACTCTGGTGCGGTTGATGGGCTAGCCGGCACTCCGGCGGCGGCCGGGGCGACGGACTACATACCCTGGGCGAAAAGACGGGGACACGTACTTTTTTAATGACGGGGACACGTACTTTTTTGCGGAAAAGTACGTGTCCCCTTTTTGGGCTACATGCCTTTCGGACCGGAGCGCTGATCCTGCTCGTCGGCGGCGGCGAAAGGAAGCGATTTAACCGCCGCCTCGAGCTCGATCAGGCGCTTCGACCGGTTGACGGAGGAGGCCGGGCGCATGCGGGAAGCTGCGCGGCGCTGGACGATGTCGGGCTTGACCACCGACGTGGGGGCGGCGGCAAGCATCAATGAAATCAGCAACATCGCGGCGTTTCCTCCAGTGCGGGATGCTCAACCGGGCCGAGCGCGGGAGGTTGCGGCGGGCGGGACGAAGCGAGAGAAAGTCGAGGTGGATCCGTTCTGCCTCCCCGCCGCGAAGCGGTGGGGAGGGGGACCAGCGAAGCTGGTGGAGGGGTGACCGGATTCGGCGTCGGAGCTTGGTCACCCCTCCACCACCTTACGGTGGTCCCCCTCCCCATCTCACAATGGGGAGGCAGAGAGTATACGGGCCAGACCCTTGGATAGCTGCACCGCGCCGTTGACCCGGCCGGGCGCGTCGGGCCAGCTTCTCGCGATGACCAGCTTGCTGTCGGGCCTGAGCTTCGCCGTCCCCTTGAGCCGCTGGACGTAGGCGATCAGCCCTTCGAGGTCGGGGAAGGTGTCGTTGTGGAAATGGACGAGCGCCCCCTTGGGGCCGACGTCGAGCTTGACGACCTGGGCGGCCCGGCAATTGAGCTTGATCTCGATGACCTTGAGCAGGTTGTCGGTTTCCACCGGGAGCTTGCCGAAGCGGTCGATCATTTCGGCGGCGAAAGCCTCGATCTCGCCGCTCGATTCGAGCTCGTTCATCCGCCGGTAGAGACCCATTCGAAGGTCGAGGTCGGGGACGTAATCCTCCGGGATCATGATCGGAGCGTCGACCGTGATCTGAGGCGAGAATTCAGTGGAGGCCTTGAAGTCGGCGCCGCTCTTGGCGGTCATGATCTCCTCCTCCAGCATCGACTGGTAGAGCTCGAAGCCGACCTCCTTGATATGGCCCGATTGCTCGTCGCCGAGCAGATTGCCGGCGCCCCTGATGTCGAGATCATGGCTTGCCAGCTGGAAGCCGGCGCCGAGGGAATCGAGATTGGCGAGCACCTGAAGGCGCTTGTCCGCCGCCTCGGTGACGGTCCGGTTCGCGAGCGTGGTCATATAGGAATAAGCGCGGGTCTTGGACCGGCCGACCCGGCCGCGCAGCTGGTAGAGCTGGGCGAGGCCGAAGCGGTCGGCGCGGTGGACGATGAGGGTGTTGGCGGACGGGATGTCGAGGCCGCTCTCGACGATCGTCGTCGACAGAAGGACGTCGTATTTGCGGTCGTAGAAGGCGCTCATCCTCTCCTCGACCTCGGTCGGCGCCATCTGGCCGTGGGCGGTGACCGCATTCACCTCCGGAACCTCGTCGCGCAGAAATTGCTCGAGGTCGGCGAGATCGGCGACCCGCGGAGCGACGAAATAGGTCTGGCCGCCGCGATAATGCTCGCGAAGCAGCGCCTCGCGGATCACCACCGGGTCCCAGGGCATGACGTAAGTGCGCACGGCGAGGCGGTCGACGGGAGGCGTCTGGATGACGGAGAGCTCGCGAAGGCCCGACATCGCCATCTGCAGGGTGCGCGGAATGGGCGTCGCGGTCAGAGTCAGAACGTGGACGTTGGCGCGCATCGCCTTCAGCCGCTCCTTGTGGGTGACCCCGAAACGCTGCTCCTCGTCGACGATGACGAGCCCGAGATTCCTGAACTCGACATTCTTGGAGAGGAGGGCGTGGGTGCCGATGACAATGTCCACCTTTCCCGCCGTGAGGCCCTCCTTGGTCTCCTTCGACTCCTTGGCGGCGACGAGGCGGGACAGCCGGCCGATCTCGATCGGGAAGCCGCGGAAGCGCTCGCAGAAGGTATTGTAATGCTGGCGGGCGAGCAAGGTGGTCGGGCAGACCAAGGCCACCTGATGCCCCGCCATCGCCGCGGTGAACGCGGCTCGAAGGGCGACCTCGGTCTTACCGAATCCGACATCGCCGCAGACGAGGCGGTCCATCGGCCGGCCGGCGGCGAGATCCTCGAAGACATCGGAGATTGCTCGGTCCTGGTCCTCCGTCTCCTCGTAGGGGAAACGGTCGGCGAAGGCGGCATAGCTGGTGTCGGGCTCGACCACCGCTCCCGGGCGAAGCGCCCGCTCGGCGGCGGTCTTGATGAGCTCGCCGGCAATCTCGCGGATCCGCTCCTTCATCCGCGACTTGCGCCGCTGCCACGCCTCTCCGCCGAGCCGGTCGAGCGCGACTCCCCCGAAGTCATTGGCGCTCACGCTTCCGTAGCGCGACAGGATGTCGATATTCTCGACGGGGACGTAGAGCTTGTCGCCGCCGGCATATTCGAGCGCGACGCAATCGTGCGGTGAGGTGCCGACCGGGATTCGGGTCAGACCCTCGTAGCGGCCGATACCGTGATCGGCATGGACGACGAGGTCGCCCGGGCTGAGCGTCGCAAGCTCGCTCATGAATGCGTCGGCCGACTTGCGGCGCTTGCGGCGGCGGACGAGCCGGTCGCCGAGCATGTCCTGCTCGGTGAGCAAAGCGATGTCGGCGGTGGTGAAGCCGTGGTCGAGCGGAAGGACCGCGAGCGCAACTCCGGATGCGCCTTGCGCCTCCTGCCAGGTGTCGACCTCCACGGCCTTCTTCAGCCCATGATCACCGAGCAGGCCCTTGAGGCGCTCGCGGGCTCCGGCGGAATAGCTCGCGAGCACCACCTTCTTCTTCGACCGCCCGAGCGCCGCGACATGGTCGACCACCGCTTCGTAGACGTTGACGTTCCGGGTGCGCTCGGGAGCGAAGTCGCGCGCCGGATCGACCTCGAAATCGAGAACCGTCGCGCTCTCGGGCTCGTGGAAAGGCGTGGCGAGGTGGAGCGGCCGGGCCGCGATCAGCTTTTCCCATTCGTCGCGAGCGAGATAAAGGCTCTCGGGCTCCAGCGGCCGGTAGCTGCCGGGGTCCGAGGATTGGGCGCGCTTCCTGTTCTCGTAATAATCGGCGATCGCCTCGAAGCGCGCGTCGGCCGCGCCCGCATCATGGGCGTCGCGGACGACGAGATCGTCGTCGGCGAGATGCTCGAACAGGGTGTCGAGCCGCTCCTCGAACAAGGGCAGCCAATGGTCGATCCCGGCCAGCCGCCGGCCTTCGGATACGGCCTGGTAGATCGGATCGCCGGTCGCGGTCGCTCCGAAGCGCTCGCGGTAGCGGGAGCGGAAGCGCTTGACGCTGTCCTCGTCGAGCAGGGTCTCGGAGGCGGGGAGGAGCGTGAACCCGCCTTTCTCGTTGCCGCTGGTGCGCTGGGTTGCCGGATCGAAACGGCGAACGCTCTCGATCTCGTCGCCGAAGAAGTCGAGCCTCAGCCCCTCATTCTCGCCCGCCGGGAACAGGTCGACGATGCCGCCTCGCACCGCATATTCGCCGGCGTCCTGGACGGTGTCGGTCCGGTGATAGCCGTTGGCGCTGAGTAGGGCCGAGAGCTTCGCCATGTCGATCCGCTCGCCCGGCGCCAGGGTCGCGACGAGCTGGCGGACCCGGAAGGGCGACAAAGTCCGCTGGGTCGCCGCATTGACGGTGGTGACGAGGAGCTGGGGCTTGTCGGCCTTGCGCTGGAGAGCGTGGAGAGTCGCAAGCCTCTCGGAGGAAGAGCGAAGCGACGGGGAGGCGCGGTCGTAGGGCAGGCAGTCCCAGGCCGGGAAAGCGAGCACTTCGAGCTCGGGCGCGAAATAGCCGGCGGCGTCCTGCAGATGCCGCATCGCCGCTTCGTCGGGCGCGATGAAGACGGCCCGCTCCCCCCCGTTATTCCTGGCGCCGGCGCGCGCCAGGTCGGCGGCGAGCCAGGGCAGGAAGCCGGCGGGCGCGCCGGCCAGGGTCATCGGCTTCTTCGCCGAGAGGATCTTGTGGATGTCGGTCACTTATCCGGGGTGCTTGATATAATCGAGTTGCTGGAGCCGCCGCATCATCGCCCCCCGGTAGCGCTCCGGCGGCTCGGCGGTTCCGATCGCCCAGGCCATGATGTCGGCGTCCTGCTCTTCGAGCAGAGCCTCGAACCAGTCCATCTCGGGCTCGCCCATGGCGTCGCCATGGGCGTCGAAGAAGCCGCCGATCATGAAATCGGCTTCCCGCACTCCGCGGTGCCAGGCCCGAAAGCGAAGGCGTTTGAGGCGGTCGGAAGGAAGCATGCGGTCCCATGACGAAAGGCCGCTCGGGAGAATCCCGGCGGCTGGTTGCGGGGCGCATGTAGGAATATTTTGCCCGTCATGCCAGCGAAGGCTGGCATCCCAGGGGGGTGAAAAGCGCGGTCGCCTCTCACCCCCTGGGCCCCCAGCCTTCGCCGGGGCGACGGTTCGGGCCCCGAGTCTTCCATAGCGACCAGCCGATTCCCGCGGCGAGGATCGCGAAGGTGACCGCAAGCGATATTGCGGGCGGGATTTTCGCGAGCCCGAGCGCATCGGCGACGAAAATCTTGGAGCCGATGAACACGAGCAGCACCGCAAGCGCATATTTCAGATAGTGGAAGCGGTGAACCATCGCCGCCAGTGCGAAATAGAGGGCGCGGAGCCCGAGGATGGCGAAGATATTCGACGTGTAGACGATGAACGGATCGGAGGTGATCGCGAAGATGGCGGGAACCGAATCCACCGCGAAGACGATGTCGGCGATCTCCACCATCGCCAGAGCCAGAAAGAGGGGGGTGATGAACCAGGCCGGGCGGCCGGTTTCCGGATCCGTCCGGCGCACCCAGAACCTGTCTCCGTGGAGTGTGTCGGTCATCGGCAGCCGGCTGCGCAGCCAGCGCAGCACCGGGCTCGAATCGACGTCATATTCCTTCTCCGCCATCAGCCACATCTTGATTCCGGTGAAGATGAGGAAGGCGGCGAACAGATAGAGCACCCATCCGAATTGCTGGACCATCGCGGATCCGACCCCGATCATGACCGCCCGGAGAACGATCACGCCCAAAATGCCCCAGAAGAGCACCCGGTGCTGGTACAGCCGGGGCACCGCGAAATAGGTGAAGATCATTGCGATGACGAAGACATGGTCCATCGCCAGGCTCTTCTCGATCACGAAGCCGGTGACGTAGGCCAGGCCCGCCGCCTCGCCCAGATACCACCAGACCCAGCCGCCGAAGCCGAGCCCGAGCGCGATGTAGCCGGCGGACAATAAGAGGCTCTCGCGAACCCCGATCTCGCGCTGCTTGCGATGAAGCACTCCGAGATCGAGGGTGAGCAAAGTGACGACGATGGCGAGGAAGGCGAGCCACATCCACAGCGGCTTGCCCAGCCAGAGCAAGGTGAGAAAATCCAATCGGGCCTCCTGTGACGATGTGCGGCCGACATCGTGATCCGTCGGATCGCCAGAGGGACCCGGTCCGCTGGAAGGGAGGCCGGCGGGGCAAGTCGACGCTTTGCCCCGCTGGCCGCAAGTTCAGATGCGGACGGTCTCGCGCCGCATCCCGGCGTGGAGCCTGCCCTTCACCGCAAGCCTCAGCGTCTTCAGCCGAAGAAGCCTGATGCTGTCGGGAAGGCGCCGGGCAACCTCGCGCCTGATCTCCTCGTCGAGGCGGCGGTGGATGGCGGTCAGACGGTAAGCGAATGCGTTCATAGCCTCTCTCCAAAATCGACATGTCATCGAAATCGGGCGAAGCTTCGGTGCAGGGGGGCGAAGGGCCGTGGAACTGCACCGGGCTGAGCCCGATGCGGTCCGACATCACGGTCGTCCTTGAAGACGGCCGCCAGAGGGGCCCGGTCCGCGGGTCTGTATTTATGACGCGGTGCGGCCGTAATCAAGGCCGTCATTCCGGCGAAGGCCGGAATCCTTGAGCATGCGGGTCGAACCGTATTCCCGTCCGTGTTCATGGATGCCGGATCAAGTCCGGCATGACGAAAGAAGGTCGCCGCGCTAACACCCCCCAATGCGCCCCGACATCCTCAACCCGCTCTTCGCCGAAGTGGAGGTTCTGAAGGGCATCGGTCCGGCCCTCGCCAAGCCCTTGAAGCGACTCGGGCTGGAGCGTGTGATCGATATCCTGTTCCACCTCCCGGTGAACTGGATCGAGCGCAAGAAGGTGGACGTGCTCGACATGGCGGACGCCGGCGGGGTGGTGACTTTGGTCGTGACTCCCGTCGACTATCGCCAGGCCGGCCAGCGCAGCCCGTTCCGGGTCTACGCCACCGACCGCGCGGGCAATTATCTTTCGCTCACCTACTTCCACAATCCGGGCTGGGCTAAGAAGCAGTTCCCGCTCGGGGTTCCGAAGGTCGTTTCCGGCCGGATGGAGATGTATGGGCAGGAATTGCAGATCGTCCATCCGGATTATGTGCTCGAGCCGGGCGAGGCGCTGGACCTGCCCGAGCGGGAGCCGGTCTATCCGCTCTCCGAAGGGATCACCAACCGCCGCCTGGCCGATTTCGCCGGCCAGGCGCTGGACCGGACCCCGGTGCTTTCGGAATGGATCGAGCCCAGCCTGCTCGCGGCACGCGGCTGGCCGTCGTGGCAGGAGGCCCTGGAGAGCGTCCATCGAAGCGCCGCCGTGGCGGCGGCGCGCGAGCGGCTGGCTTATGACGAGATATTCGCCAACCAGCTCGCGCTGATGCTGGTCCGGGCGTCGTCGAAGAGCCGCCGCGGAGTGCCGCTGAAGGGCGACGGGCGGCTTCGCGACGCGCTCGATCTTCCTTATTCCGCGACCGGCGCCCAGCGGCGGGCGGTGGCCGAGATCGAGGGCGATCTCCAGCAGGAAACGCCGATGCTCCGGCTTCTCCAGGGCGATGTCGGATCGGGCAAGACCCTAGTCGCCCTGATGGCGATGCTCACCGCCGTCGAGGCGGGCACCCAGGCGGCCCTGCTCGCTCCGACCGAGATCCTCGCCCGCCAGCATTTCGAAACCCTCTCGCGCCAGCTCGCCGGACTTCCGGTCAACGTCGCCATCCTGACCGGGCGCGAGAAGGGAAGAGCGCGCGAATCGACCCTGATGGGCCTTGCCGACGGCTCGATCGACATCCTCGTCGGGACCCACGCAATCTTCCAGCAGGCGGTGGCCTATAAAAGGCTCGGCCTCGCAGTCGTCGACGAGCAGCACCGTTTCGGAGTGGCGCAGCGGATGATGCTGGCGTCGAAGGCGGAGCGGCCGCCCCACCTTTTGGTCATGACGGCGACCCCGATCCCGCGCACCCTCACCCTAACCCAATATGGCGAGATGGACGTCAGCCGCTTGGACGAGATGCCGCCCGGCCGCCAGCCGGTCGAGACGAGGGTGCTCAGCCTGGACAAGCTCCCCGACGTCGCCGACGCGCTCGCCCGGCACATCGCCCGGGGCGGCCAGGCTTATTGGGTCTGCCCTCTGGTCGAGGAGAGCGAGCTCTCCGACCAGGCCGCGGCGGAGGAGCGGGCTCGAATCCTCCGGCTTCGATTCGGCGACAGGATCGGGCTCGTCCACGGCCGGATGAAGGGGCCGGAGAAGGACGAGGCGATGGCCGCCTTCTCGGCCGGCGCTCTCTCGGTCCTCGTCGCGACTACGGTCATCGAGGTCGGTGTCGACGTGCCCAATTCCACCTTGATGATCGTCGAGGGCGCCGACCGCTTCGGCCTCGCCCAGCTCCACCAGCTGCGCGGCCGCGTCGGGCGAGGGGAGGGGCGTTCGATCTGCCTGCTGCTGCGCGGCAATGCGCTCAGCGAGACGGGCCGGGCGCGGCTCGCACTGATGCGCGAGACCAATGACGGCTTCCGGATCGCCGAGGAGGATCTGCGGCTGAGGGGCGCGGGGGAGATATTGGGGACGAAGCAGTCGGGCGAGGCTCAGTTCCGGCTTGCGAGCCCGGAGCAGGTCCAGGCGCTGGCGCAAGCGGCGAGCGACGATGCCCGGCTGCTGGTCGACCGGGACGGCGGGCTCGAGGGGCCGAGGGGACAGGCGGCTCGGGTTTTGCTCTATCTGATGGAGCGGGATTCGGCGGTGGGGCTGCTTCGGGGCGGGTAAGGCGTTATCGACATTCATCTGGTCTGCGCGATCAATCCCTCTCCCCGGCGGGGAGAGGGTAGGGAGAGGGGTCCGGCGTCTGCAACCAGATCTCGACCGCCGAGCCCCCTCACCCCGACCCTCTCCCCGCTGGGGAGAGGGGGAACGAAGCGACATGCTGAATGTCGATGCAGCCTAACTCCTCCCCGGACCGGGGGAGTTACGTCACCAACACTCCGTGCTTCTTCTTGCCTGCCGAGACTCGCACCTCGCCGGCGACGGCAAGCGGCTGGTCCTCGTCGACCTTCTCTCCGTCCACTTTCGCCCCGCCCTGGGCGATCAGCCGCCGTGCCTCGTTCTTCGAAGCGCACAGGCCGAGGCCGACGAGCGCATCGACCAGCGAAATCTCGCCTTTCACCTTCAGCGTCGGCAGAGCTTCGCCGGACGCGCCTTCCTCGAAGGTCATGCGCGCGGTCTCGGCGGCCTCCCGAGCCGAATCCTCGCCATGCGCCATCGCCGTCGCCGAATCCGCGAGGACCTTCTTCGCCTCGTTGATCTCGGCCCCGCCCAGAGCCTCCAGCCGCTCGACCTCGTCCAGCGGGAGGTCGGTGAACCGCCGGAGGAACTTGCCGACGTCGGCATCCTGGGCGTTTCTCCAGAATTGCCAGTAATCGTACGGGCTCAAGCTGTCGGCGTTGAGCCAGATCGCGCCTTTCTCGGTCTTGCCCATCTTGCCGCCGTCGGCGGTGGTGATGATGGGGGTCGTGAGGCCGTAGACCTGGGTCGAATCGACCCGGCGGCAAAGCTCTATTCCGTTGACGATATTGCCCCATTGATCCGATCCACCGAGCTGAAGCCGGCAGCCGGAGCGGCGCGACAGCTCCAGGAAGTCGTAGCCCTGGAGGATCATGTAGTTGAACTCGAGGAAGGAGAGCGACTGCTCGCGGTCCATGCGCAGCTTGACGCTGTCGAAGCTGAGCATCCGGTTGACCGAGAAATGCTGCCCTATCTCGCGGAGGAAGGGGATATATTCGAGCTTGTCGAGCCATTCGGCATTGTCGAGCAGGATCGCATCCGCCGGCCCGTCGCCGAAGGTCAGGAATCGCTCGAAAACGCACTTAATCGACGCGATATTGGCGTTGATCGCCTCGTCCGTGAGAAGCTTGCGCGCCTCGTCCTTGAAGCTCGGGTCGCCGATCTTGGACGTGCCTCCGCCCATCAGCACGATCGGCTTGTGCCCGGCCTTCTGGAGCCGGCGGAGCATCATGATCTGGATGAGGGAGCCGACGTGGAGCGAGGGCGCGGTCGCGTCGAAGCCGATGTAGCCGGGGATCACCTGCTTTTGAGCGAGGGCGTCGAGACCCTCGGCGTCGGTCAGCTGGTGGATGAAGCCGCGCTCGTCGAGGGAGCGGAGGAGGTCGGAGCGATATTGCGACATGGCGGGGCGGTTAGCATGTGTGTCCTCGGACACAAACCCGTTCGGGCTGAGCTTGTCGAAGCCCTCCCCTTTTCCTAGTCCGCCGAAGAAGAAAGCCCTTCGACAGGCTCAGGGCGAACGGAGTGTGGGTCATTGGCTATACGTCTTTCCCTTCAACCGCACCCCGATACGCCCAGCGGCGAGGTCAGAGCCGTGGAAGTCGAGCTTATCGCCTGTCCGGGCGATGACATGCTCGTGACTTTTATCGTAACCGGCCCGGCGGATTTGGTCTGGCCGGACTGGGCGGAAGGCGAGCGGGCGGACGGGCTTTGGCAGACCACCTGTTTCGAGCTGTTCCTCAAGCCGCCCGAGGGCACGGACTATCTCGAATTCAACTTCTCGCCCTCGACTCACTGGGCGGCCTACCGGTTCAGCGCCTATCGTACGGGACGCGAGGATTTTCACCAGCCTGTCGATCCGTTAGTGTTCAGGGCGGATGAACCCGGCTGGACGATCGAGATCGATTTCGACCTGTCCGGCCTAAGGAACGTGCCGTACCGCATGGGGGTGTGCGCCGTGATTGAGGAACGCGAGGGGCGCAAATCCTACTGGGCGCTGGCCCATCCACCGGGGGATCCCGATTTTCACGACCCTGCTTGCTTCGCGCTCGAACTCCCGGCAGCGCCGATTTGACTTCGTCATTGCGAGGAGCGAAGCGACGCGGCAATCCAGCTCCGCGTCCGCTTCGGGCTCAGCGCTGGATTGCTTCGCTTCGCTCGCAATGACGGGATTGTGATGGTTCGCTTCGGTATCGACCGCCTCCTCGCCGACCCGGCATTGCGCAAGCCGCTCGAAGGCAAGCGCATCGCCCTGCTCGCCCATCCGGCCTCGGTGACGGAGGACCTTACCCATTCACTTGACGCCCTGATCGCCTGCGGGCTGAACGTCACCGCGGCGTTCGGGCCGCAGCACGGCCTTCGCGGCGACAAGCAGGACAATATGGTGGAATCGGACGATTTTACCGATCCCGTCCATGGCATCCCGGTCTTCAGCCTCTACGGAGAGGTCCGAACGCCGACCGGTCAGTCGATGGGCACGTTCGACATCCTGCTTGTCGACCTCCAGGATCTGGGTTGCCGGATCTACACCTTCATCACGACCCTGCTTTACGCGCTCGAGGCGGCCGCGGCCCATGGCAAGCAGGTCTGGGCCCTCGACCGGCCCAATCCCGCCGGGCGCCCGGTCGAGGGGCTCACTCTCCGGCCTGGCTGGGAGAGCTTCGTCGGCGCCGGGCCGATGCCGATGCGCCACGGTCTGACCCTAAGCGAGCTCGGCCGCTGGTTCGTCCAGACGATGAAGCTCGACGTCGATTACCGGGTGATCGAGATGGAGGGCTACGAGCCCGGCGCGGGGCCGGGCTTCGGCTGGCCGCCGGAGCGGATCTGGATCAATCCCAGCCCCAATGCCGCCAATCTTTGGATGGCGCGGGCCTATGCCGGGACGGTGATGCTCGAAGGCACGAATTTGTCCGAGGGCAGGGGGACCACCCGCCCGCTCGAGCTGTTCGGAGCGCCCGACATCGACGCCCGCGCCCTGCTCGGCGAGATGCGCCGGCTCGCGCCGGAGTGGCTTCGGGGCTGCGCGCTTCGAGAGATCGCGTTCGAGCCCACTTTCCACAAGCATTCAGGCAAGACCTGTCATGGACTCCACATCCATCCGGAGGGCGCATTTTACGACCATGACGCCTTCCGCCCCTGGCGCCTGCAGGCGCTCGCGTTCAAGACGATCCGCCGGCTCCAGCCCGATTACGATTTGTGGCGCGATTTCCCCTACGAATATGAGTTCGGCAAGCTCGCCATCGACGTCATCAACGGCGGCCCGGCGCTGAGGGCGTGGGTGGACGACGAGGGCGCCTCGCCGGCCGATCTCGACGCTCTCGCGATACCCGACGAGGAAGCGTGGATCGAGGAGCGCCGTCCCTTCCTCCTCTACCCCGCGCGTTGACGAAAAGGCCTCTAATACCTAGATTAAAGCCATGGCCATTCGTCCCATCATCGAAGCTCCGGACCCCTTGCTTCGGCAGATTTCCTCGCCGGTCGAGGCGATCACGCCCGAGATCCAGACCCTCATCGACGACATGTTCGAGACGATGTACGCCGCCCCCGGGATCGGCCTCGCCGCGATCCAGGTCGGAGTGCCCAAGCGAATCCTCGTCATGGATCTGCAGGACCCGGAGGAGGAAGGCGGGGAGCCGGTCCGCAAGCCGATGGTGTTCATCAATCCGGAAATCCTCACCAGCTCCGAGACCCCGCGGCCCTACAATGAAGGCTGTCTGTCCGTCCCCGATCAATATGCCGAGGTCGACCGCCCCGATTCGATCCGGGCCCGCTGGCTGGACCGCGACGGCAAGGTCCATGAGGAAGAACTGGACGGGATGCTCGCCACCTGCCTCCAGCATGAGATGGACCATCTCGAGGGCGTTCTCTTCATCGACTATCTCTCGCGGCTGAAGCGCGACATGATCCTGAGGAAGCTCGCCAAGCAGCGGAAGCTGGCGGCTTAGCAATTCCTGCCCGGAATTCTACGCCTCCGCTCTTGAGCGACTCCCCGCTGCGGTTTAGGTTCATTTTTCGTTCTACAAGGAAGCGGGAATGGACCCACTAATTCTCTTTCTTGGCCTCGTACTCCTGGTGGCTGCCGCGGGGTTGGGCTGGTTCGCCGGTCGTGCGCGGGCGACTGCCCTTGCGGAGGAGCGGGAGAAAACCTCCGAACTGCTGCGCATGACGTTGTCGGGGGTGACCACGGAACGTGACAAGGCGATGCAGGATCTCGTCGGACTTCAGGCGGATGCCCGCAACTTTGAGACGCGGCTCCAGGACATGAAGGATGCGCGAGAATCTTTCTCCGCACAATTCAGCGAGATAGGCGGCAAACTTCTCAGTGAAGCTCAAAAACAGTTTCTGGATCGCGCCGAGGCCCGCTTCAAGCAATCGGAAGAGACTGCCGGCCAGGGGCTGAAGGCGCTTCTTCAGCCGGTTACCGATCGGCTTCAGCGTTATGAGGAGGGGGTTGCGAAGGTCGAAGCGGAGCGGCGCGACGCCTTCGGCAATCTCGTCGGAATGATCGAATCGATGCGCGTCGGGCAGGAGAAGGTCAGCAGCGAAGCGGCGAAGCTGGTCAATTCGCTCCGCAACGCCCCCAAGTCGCGGGGGCGCTGGGGCGAGCAGCAATTGAAGAATGTGCTGGAGACCTGC
The DNA here is from genome assembly GCA_038257735.1 of Sphingomonadales bacterium. Taxonomy (GTDB): domain Bacteria; phylum Pseudomonadota; class Alphaproteobacteria; order Sphingomonadales; family Sphingomonadaceae; genus Allosphingosinicella. Next base: position 62,518 of record JBBSIZ010000005.1, read on the forward strand.
GGCCTCACCGAAAATTGCGACTTCCAGACCGAGGTCAGCGTCGAAGGCGAGGACGGCCGTCTCAGGCCCGACGTGATTATCCGAATCCCCGGCGGACGAACGCTGATCATCGACGCGAAAGTCTCGTTGAATGCCTATCAGGATGCTTTCGGCGCCGTGGACGAGGCCGAGCGCCATATCGGCCTGGCGAGCCATGCGGCGGCGATGCGCGCGCACGTCAACGCCCTCGGCAACAAGGCCTATCAGATCCAGTTCGGCAGCAGCCCCGATTATGTGATCATGTTCGTGCCGGGCGAGCATTTCCTGTCCGCGGCTCTCGAGCACGATCCGACCTTATGGGATTTCGCGTTCGACAAGAAGGTTCTGCTCGCGACTCCAACGAACCTCATCGCCATCGCACGATCGGTTGCATCGGTTTGGCAGCAGGAGGCGCTTGCGAAAAATGCCCGCGAGATCGCCTTGCTCGGCAAGGAACTCTACGACCGGCTGGCAAAGGTCGGTGAGGATCTGAGCAAGGTGGGCAGCGGGCTCAACACCGCCGTGAAGAATTTCAACGCGTTCACGACATCGTTCAACAGCCGGCTGGTCTCGACCGGTCGCAAGTTCAAGCAGCTCAACATCGAAACCGGAGCGCGCGAGTTGGAGGATGTCCCGGGTGTCGAGGCGCTCGCCAGCGTCGGCGACATTCCGGTCGCCGCTCTGATCGACGCGGTTGCGGATGAGAGCGCCGCGACCGCCGAATAACTACATATCCCACTCGGCCTTCCGTGCCCCGCCGCAGCCTTTGAAGGTTTCGCCGTCGGCGATCACCATCACCTGGTGCTCGAAGCCGAAGCCGCTCATCGCGTCGTTGCAGCGGGAATAGGTGACGTCGACGGTGAGCCTCGGAGTGACGTAGCGGCGGCCGTTGAAGCTCGGCCTCGGGTCGGGGCGGGCGACGACGATCTTCTTGTCCCCGTAATTGCCGGTATAGTCGATCCGGCCGTTGTGGATGAGAAGGTGCCAGCCGGGCTCCTGGCCGCGGGCTTCGTAATGCTCCCGTGCCGGATCGGGATTGCCCGGGGCCGGCGCTGTCGTGCAGGCGCCGGCGAGCAAAGCGGCGCAAATTGCGAGCGAACGTGTCATGACGGGCTCCTCCACTGGTTGATCACTTCATAGGCCATCACCGCCGTCGCGACCGCGGCGTTTAGGCTGTCTGCCTTGCCGAGCATCGGCATTTTGACGAGCAGGTCGCATTCGGCTTCATAGGCTTGCGGAAGGCCCTGCGCCTCGTTGCCGACGAGGAGGAAAGCGGGCTCCGTGTAGACCGGGGTCTGGTAGTCCAGTTCGGCGTTCAGGCTGGTGCCGATCAGCTGCCCTTCGCCGCCGCGCAGCCAGGCGAGGAATTCGGGCCAGGGCGCCGCCGCGATTTCCCGGGTGAACAATGCGCCCATCGAGGCGCGCACGGCTTCGAGCGAAAAGGGGTCTACGCAATCGTCGACCAGGATCAGGCCGCCCGCTCCGACCGCGTCGGCGGTGCGCAATATGGTCCCCAGATTGCCCGGATCGCGAAGCGCTTGGGCGACGATCCAGAGCGGCGCCGCTTTTCGGTCGATGCGCGACAGGCTCGTGTCGAAGCTCCGGTAGACGGCGACGACCGCCTGAGGATTGTCCTTGCCGGAGAGCTTGTGGAGGATGTCGGCATTGGTCTCGATCACATCGCCATGCGCCGCCTCGACTTCGGCGATCAGGATATCGAGCAGGGGGTGGGTCGTGCCCTCGGCATAGAAGAGGATCGCCGGCAGACGGCCCGCCTCGCGCGCCTCGGTGAGGATTCGAAGCCCTTCGGCCATGAACATGCCCTGGCGGCGCCTGCCCTTCTTCTCGCGAAGGGTTCGGACTTCCTTGACGAGCGGGTTGGAGAAAGCGGTGATCTGGCGGGGCATGGGATGCGGCTAGCAGACCCCGGCTCGTCGTCCCAGCGAAGGCTGGGACCCCGGGGGGTGAAAAAAGCGGGCGGTCCTGGAGCGCTCCATTGCAACTGTGCCTTTCACCCGCTGGGGCCCCAGCCTTCGCTGGGGCGACGGGGAGCTCATTCCTCGCCGAAGCGGTCCTCGACAAGGGCCACCAAAGCATCCAGCGCCTCGTCGGCCCCGTCGCCTTCGGCATGGATCGTGATCGAATCGCCCATCGCCGCTCCGAGCATCATCAGGCCCATGATCGAGGTGCCGCAGACCCGGCTGCCGTCCTTCTCCACCTCGACCGCGGCGGAAAGGCCGGAAGCGAGGGTGACGAAGCGGGCGCTGGCGCGGGCATGGAGGCCGCGCTTATTCTTCATCTCTATCGACCGGCTGGCCACGCTCAGACGGTCTCCCCGAGTATCTCCGAAGCCACGGAGATATATTTGCGGCCGGCCTCGCGGGCGGCGGCGACCGCCTCCTTGACGTCGAGCAGCTTGCGCGCCCCCTCGAGCCGGATCAGCATCGGCAGGTTGACCCCGGCGATGACCTCGATCTTTTCCGACTTCATCAGCGAGATTGCGAGGTTGGACGGGGTGCCGCCGAACAAATCGGTGAGGATGATGACTCCGCTGCCGTCGTCGACCTTGGCGATCGCCTCGAATATGTCGTTGCGGCGGCCCTCCATGTCGTCTTCGGGGCCGATGCAGATGGTCTCGATCCGCTCCTGCGGTCCGACCACATGCTCCATCGCCCGAACGAACTCAGCCGCGAGCCGGCCGTGGGTCACCAAAACCAGACCAATCATCAGACTTCCCAATCCCGCGGCCCAATCCTGCGGCTTGCTCCCCCGCCGCCGCCTTCGACCCCTTCGCGCGGAGGCGAGGCGAGATCGCGATGCTCGAGAGTGGGCGAAAATCCCGCCTCGCGCAACCGGGCAGCGACCCGCTCGGCGATGTGGACCGAGCGGTGTCTTCCTCCGGTACAGCCGAAGGCCATCGTCACATAGGATTTTCCTTCCGCCCCGTAGCGCGGCAATAAAGTGAGGATCAGATCCTCGATCTTCGCGACCGTTTCGCCATAGGCTTCGTCGCCGGCGATATAGTCGCCCACCGCGTGATCGAGGCCGGTGAGGTCGCGAAGCGAGTCGACCCAATAGGGGTTCCTCAGAAACCTCAGGTCGAACACGTTGTCGGCGTTGCGCGGGATGCCGCGGGCGAAGCCGAACGACATGACGGAGAGAGTCGGAGCGAGATTGCCGGAGCTGAAGCGCTGGCGGATCTGCTGCTGGAGCGCGTTGGGGGCGGTGTCGGTGGTGTCGACGACATGGTCCGCCCAGCGCCGAAGCGGCTCCATCAGCTCGCGCTCGGCCGCGATGCCGTCGGTCGCTGGCCGATCGGGCGCGAGCGGGTGGCGCCGGCGGGTCTCGGAATAGCGGCGGAGAAGCTCCGATCCGGCGCAATCGAAATAGAGCGTTTCGACGGGGACCCTCTGATCGCTCGCAAGCGCCTTGATCTGTTGGACGATCCGGTTGGCGTCGAAATCGCGGGTTCGGCTGTCCACTCCGAGCGCGAGCGGCCGCCGCCGCCTCGAATTGCCCTTGCCGAGTGGAATCTGGAGCAGATCCTCAAGCAGCGACAAAGGCAGATTGTCGACCACCTCCCAGCCGAGATCCTCGAGAGTCCTCAGCGCCGTCGACTTGCCGGCGCCCGACAGCCCGGTGACGAGGAGGATACGCTGCGGGGCGGCGGTCAAAGCGAAAGTCCGAACTGCACGAGCGCATATTCTAGCTTGAGCGGGGCCGACGGCTCAAGCGCCGCGAGCGCGACGAGCGGAATATCCAGCCCGGCGAGCCTGATCGCCACCGGTTCCGGCAGCCGCTCCGGGGCCGAATCCAGATCCGCATAGAGGCTGATTGGAACGTCCGCCGCCGGCTCCAGCTCGATTATCCCGACGCCCCGAAGCTCGATCCTGCCGGCGATCGCCGCCGGGGCCCGAGACAGGAGGGTCCCGCCGGCTCGGCGAAGCTCGGTATAATCGTCGCTGACCAGCCGCGCCCCACGGTCGATCAGGCGAATGGCGAGGTCCGACTTGCCCGCGCCCGAGCGCCCCGCAAGCAGCACCCCGCGCCCGCCGATCGCGACGCAGGTTGCGTGGACCGTCTGGTCGGGCGGCGGGCTCATTCGGACGGCGCTTCGGGGAAGTGCATCACGAAGCGGGCGCCGCTTCGGCCGTCGTGGCGGCTCTCCACCTCGAGCCGCCCGTCATGGCCGTCGACCGTCGCCTTGGCGATGGCGAGGCCGAGGCCGGAATGGCGGCCGAAGCCGTCGGCCTCCGGCCGGACGCTGTGAAAGCGGCGGAAGATCGAGGCTCTCGCTTCCTCCGCCACGCCCGGTCCCTGGTCCTCGACCGCGATCACGACTTCGCCGCCGAACCGGGCCGCGCCGATCTCGACCAGGCCGTCCGGCGGCGAGAAGGAGATGGCATTGTCGACGATATTGTCGATCGCCCGGACGAGCCGCGATTCGTCGCCGAGAACGACCGCGCTTCCGACCCGGGGCCGGGCGAAGGCGAGCCGGACCTGCCGCTCCGCCGCCCGCGGCCGCCACAGGTCGAGCAGGGATTCGAGGAGGTGGCCGAGGTCGACGGGCTCGAACCGGGCCCGGCTCAGCTCGGCGTCGAGGCGCGAGACCTCGGCGATGTCGACGATCAGCCGATCAAGCCGGACCACGTCGCTTCGAACGATCTCGAGAAGCTGACGGCGAAGCGCCGGGTCCTCGATCATGTCGAGGCCGTCGACGGCGGAGCGAAGCGAGGCGAGCGGGTTCTTGAGCTCGTGGGTGACGTCGGCGGCGAACGCCTCGGTGGCGTCGATCCGGCAGCGCAGCGACTGAGTCATGTCGCTCAAGGCCCGGGCGAGGAGCCCGATCTCGTCGCGGCGGGCGGGGAGGGTTGGGACCGAGACCTCGCGCGCCCGGCCGAGCCGAACCTGGTGGGCGGCGCGAGCCAGCCGGCGCAGCGGCAGGGCGATGGTCCGCGCCAGGAATTGCGACAGCAGGATGGAGACCGCCAGGGTGACGAAAATCACGATCAGCAAGGTCCGCCGCTCGTCGCGGACGATGCCCCTGATGTCGCGCGCGTTGCGGGTGAGCAGGAGGACGTCCCCCGAGGCCGGTATCCTCGACGCTGCGGAGATGAACAAAGTGCCCTCCGGCGCCCGGCGAAGCATGGTGGTGGCGCGCGGCGCCTGAAGGGCCGCGGCCGCCTCGCTCCAGCCTTCGAGCCGCTCCGGCTCCGGCAGGGGCAGAGGCAAGGCCCGCGGCTTGCCGGCGACCGCGTCGAACAGAGTGTCGAGCAGGCGGGCGACGTCCTTGCGCCACGGCTCTTTCGCAGGGTCGCGAAGCTCGTAGGTCGGCGGCGCGGCGTGCCAGCTATCCATCCGCAAGGCGCCGTCGGGGCCGAAGACGCGAAGCCGGGTGCGGGAGCGGGCGCCCAGCCGGTGAAGCAGGGCCGTCCTCTCGCCCGGCTCGGCCAGCGCCAGCGAATCCGCCATGATCCCGACCTGGGTCTCCGCCCCGGTCACCGCGCCCGCGGTCAGCCGGCCCCGGAAGCTGTCCAGGTAGAAGATGCTTCCGGCGAGGACGGCGAGGGCGAAGATGTTGACGGCGAGGATGCGGTGAAGGAGCATCCAGCGTCCCGACCATTTGAGGTCGAGGTCCCTCTCGTCATTCCTCGGCAAAACGGTAGCCCACGCCATAGAGCGTCTCGATCGCCTTGAACTCCTGATCGGCCGCCCGGAACTTGCGCCTCAGCCGCTTGATGTGGCTGTCGATGGTCCGGTCGTCGACATAGATGTCGTCCTGATAGGCGACGTCCATCAGCTGGTTGCGCGATTTGACCACGCCCGGCCTCTGCGCCAGCGCTTCGAGGATCATGAACTCGGTCACCGTGAGAGTGACGTCGCGTCCGCTCCAGGTCACCCGGTGCCGGGCGGGATCCATGGCCAGCCGCCCACGCGCGATTTGCGGGATCTCGGCCTTCCCATCTCCTTCCTCGGCCGGTGCCGCCCGAGCCTCGGCCCGCCTCAAGATCGCCCGGATTCGGGCAATCAGGAGTCTCTGGGAAAAAGGCTTTGTAACGTAATCGTCCGCTCCGAGCGCAAGGCCCAGGGCTTCGTCGATTTCCTCGTCCTTCGACGTCAGGAAGATCACCGGCAGGTCCAGCTTCTCGCGCAGGCGGCGCAGCAGCTCCATCCCGTCCATCTTCGGCATCTTGACGTCGAGCACCGCGAGGTCGGGCGGATTGTCCGCCAGCGCCTTCAGCGCCGCCTCGCCGTCCGAATAGACCCGCGTCGCGAAGCCTTCGGCCTGGAGGGCGATCGACACCGAGGTGAGGATGTTGCGGTCGTCGTCGACCAGGGCGATGGTGACCGGCATGGCCGTTGCTTAGCCCGCCCCCTCCCAAGGCGCTACCCTTTGACGAAACCAGCCCGCTCCGATATGCGCGGCCCCACATTGAAGGCGGCCTTCGAGCTGCCCGTTTCGCCATATGAATCAAGGGAGAATGTCGTGGCCAATCGCGTGCCGGCACAGGGGCTGGGCTTTAGCAGCGAAGCCCAGCTTCACTGGAACCTGATGACCCCGCAGCTGGTCGAAGAGGCGCTCAGCCGCGGCGAGGGGCTTCTCGCCAAGGACGGCCCGCTCGTGGTGCGCACCGGCGAGCATACCGGCCGCTCCGCCAAGGACAAATATATCGTCCGCGACGCCGAGACCGAATCCACCATCTGGTGGGACAATAACAAGTCGATGACTCCCGACCATTTCGCCGCGCTCAAGGCCGATTTCCTCGCCGCGGCCGCCGCGAAGGAAACTCTCTTCGTCGCCGACCTGTTCGGAGGCTCGCAGCCCGAGCACCGGGTCCGGGTCCGGGTGATCAACGAACTCGCCTGGCACAACCTCTTCATCCGCACCCTGCTCGTCCGTCCGGAGACGGGCGACCTGGCCGGCTTCGAGCCCGAATTCACGATCATCGACCTTCCAAGCTTCCGGGCCGACCCGGCGCGCCACGGCACCCGCGGCGAGACGGTGATCGCGGTCAACCTGACCGAGCGGATGATCCTGATCGGTGGGACGGCTTATGCCGGGGAGATGAAGAAATCGGTGTTCGGGATCCTGAACTATCTGCTCCCGGTCGACGGCGTGATGCCGATGCATTGCTCGGCCAATATCGGCCCGACGGGCGACACCGCAGTCTTCTTCGGTCTCAGCGGCACCGGCAAGACCACTCTCAGCGCCGACGCCAGCCGGACCCTGATCGGCGACGACGAGCATGGCTGGTCCGACACCGCCGTCTTCAACTTCGAGGGCGGCTGCTACGCCAAGATGATCCGACTCTCGCCCGAGGCCGAGCCGGAAATCTACGCGACGACGAAGCGCTTCGGAACCGTGCTCGAGAATGTCGTCATCGACGAGGAAACCCGCGAGCTCGACTTCGACGACAATAGCCACACCGAGAATACGCGCGGGGCCTATCCGATCGATTTCATTCCCAATTCGTCGGCCGACAATCTGGGCCCCGTACCGAAGAACATCGTCATGCTGACCGCGGACGCTTTCGGGGTCCTTCCCCCGATCGCCCGGCTGACGCCGGACCAGGCCATGTACCATTTCCTCTCCGGCTACACCGCCAAGGTCGCCGGAACCGAAATTGGCGTGACCGAGCCCGAAGCGACCTTCTCGACCTGCTTCGGCGCCCCCTTCATGCCGCGCCATCCCAGCGTCTACGGCAACCTTCTGAAGGAGCGGATCGCCAAGGGCAACGTCACCTGCTGGCTGGTCAATACCGGCTGGACCGGAGGCAAATACGGCACCGGCAAGCGGATGCCGATCAAGGCGACCCGGGCGCTTCTCAACGCCGCGCTCGACGGGTCCTTGAACGACGTCGAGTTCCGGACCGACGAGAATTTCGGCTTCGACGTCCCGGTGAGCGTTCCCGGAGTCGACGGCGAGATCCTGAACCCGCGCGACACCTGGGCGGACAAGCAGGCCTACGATTCCGCGGCGGCGAAGCTGGTCAAGCTCTTCATCGACAATTTCGCCAAGTTCGAGGCCCATGTCGACGCCGGAGTCCGCGACGCCGCGCCGCGGACGCAGGCGCAACAACAATTGGAGCCCACCCAGACGGCCGCCTGACGCTTAGCCATTCGAAGACCCGAAGGGGCGCGTCGGCGAGGGCCGGCGCGCCCTTTTTCTGTGCCCGAAGGACCGACATCATGATTGACGAGCAAGGACCCCGCCTCTTCCCGGACGACGCGGCTGTCCGCCGCATCGGCGAGGGCCTCCTCGCTTGCGCCCTTCGCCGAGAGGAATGGACCCACGAATCCCATCTCGCCGCCTGCTGTTGGCTGATTGCGGAGCGCCCGGACATCGAGCCCGAGCGCGACCTGCCGGACATCATCCGCCGCTTCAACGAGAGCGTCGGAGGCGTGAACAGCGATTCCGAAGGCTATCACGAGACCATCACCCAATGCTTCATCCGGGCGGTGCGGGTGCATCTGGCGCGCACCGATCCGGCGCTGCCGCTGGCCGAGAAGGCCAACGGGCTGCTCTGCTCCGGGGAGGGGCGCCGCGACTGGCCCTTAGGCTTTTACCACCCGAAAACCTTATTCTCCCGCGAGGCTCGGCTGGGATGGTTGGAGCCGGATTTGGCGCCGCTGCCGCCTGTCCTTGCCGAATAGAAGCTCCGGCCGAAGAAGAGGGACACGTACTTTTTCGGGAAAAAGTACGTGTCCCCAAACTCCCCAAACTCCCAGGGCTCTCCGTCGCGGCGATCGGCAGGGTTGGGCTCCGCGGGCAAGTCCGGCCTGGCGGCAGGCCAATCATTTTGAAACGCGACGACGCAACGATGCCGAGGCTTGGAATGAGGCCTGCTGCAAACGGGCTACGCGGTCTCGGTGCGTCGTTGCGTTAAAACCGTTAGCCTTGGCACCAAGGAGAAAATATCGCCTTGGTGCGACGGCGGGCTCACCGGCCATGCGAAAAGAATCACTCAAAGTTGCGAAGCCCCGAAGAGGGCCAGTCACATGATTGTTATCAGAGTGCTAAAGTGCTCCGGAAAGCTGAATAGCTGAGAACCGAGCAAAGCTCCCCATGGCTTCGTCCAAAAGACCTCGGCTTTCGAGGGCTACGAAGAATGCGCACGATCGTGCTTGACAGTTAACCGATCTGTCGGGATTAAATTCAATGTCAGTGAAGCCATGTAGCTTGCCAAGTCGCCTTAGCCAATCTCGTTCTGAGTAAATGGCATTCGCGTAAAGCCAGTCATAGAACACGCTCTTCGGGTTGAGTGGAAACATCTTTCCTTCAAACTCAAATCGAACAAGATCTCCTGATTCGCGGAGCCGGAGATCGCGTTTCGCGTCCCTAGGGTCCACGTCGAATAAATCCTTAAAAGGGCCCCCATTTCGAAATACTTTGCTTCCTTGGAACGCACACTCCAGTGCGACTGTGCGGCCATCGCTCAGCTGTACCTTCTGGTGGAATGCGCTCAAGCGCCTTCCGATTTCCCGCTCTGATTTGCTCGAGACTTCAAGTAGGTGAGTAAGCCCATGATCGGATGCCGCGACATGCAGAGCAAGGACATTTTTGCGTTTCTGGCTCGGAGCCATTCCGGGATGCCAACGGAAAGAGATAGGCACTTCCTGCACCAAAGCCTGCCCTTCCTTTGTAGGCACGAAGACTGGTCTTTCCGCCATCAGCCGAGATTCCTGATGAGATCGACTGATATTTTGCCCGGCACGAGAATTTCGCAGAGCCGGGACGCCCTCAGGCGAAGCTGGATTCTGGGATCCTTCCAATCTGTACGCGTATAGATGACTTCTAGATCCAGCTTAGAGACCATGTGATCCGCAGGCTGCGGGAGGACATCAGCCTTGTTGGATACACCATCGGTAATGAGTACGCCTGGCGTCTGCAGAACGACGGGCGAGATCTTTAAAAATCGAGATTCTCGGACTCGTCCATCCTGTCGTGCAAGCCATTCCATCGGGTGCTCGCGAAAGAAGCACAGGTGTACATATGCATCCATCCCACTTCGTACGTCGGCGTCCAAACTCCACTCATTACCGCCAGAAGCGGGGTCGATTCCACGAGCGCTCAATTCGCGCATCGACAACAGACCATGTTGGCGGATGGAAGGCAGATTCCTTGTATCCGTGAAATGGAAGAAGCTCGCTCCCTTGGACGAGAGGATTTTGCTTAACTTCTGTGCGTCTCCCACGTCTGCTCCTCGCCTGCGACCGCGCGCAATTTAGGCGGCCCCTCCGAGCATCGCAACTCTCCCGTGCACCTTGGACGGGGTCTCATAGCACCCTCACCCTCGGCTCGGCCCGCTCCTTTTCAAACAATTCCGTCATCGCCCAGACCATCGCGTCGGCGCGGTCCGGGCTGCCGGGGCACTGGTATCCCGCCCACGTCAAAGCGCAGAGCTGGTCTTCCAGCTCGGGGAAGTGGCCGGCCAGGCGGGCTTTTCCGGTCTCGAAGCGTAAAGCGATCGGCTCCGCGCGGGCCGCTTTGCTTGGGCCGGCGTGGACGAGCCTGACGGGGAGGGTGGAGTCGGCTGCCCGGAGGACCGCGGCAATCATTTCGCCGCCATTGTTCTTTTCGGCGACGATCAGGCTTGCGCCGTAGAGGGCGGCGGTTTCGGCGACCCGGCTCGCCCAGGCTTCGGGGGAGAGGCCGTGGGCGGTGTGGTCGGCGATGACCCAGACGATGCCTTCCTTGTCTTTGGCGCAGACGATGATGCCGCAGCTGTCGCCGTGGGTGGAGGCGGGCGGGTCGAGGCCGATGAGGATTCGCTTGAACCCCTCTCCCCGCAGGGGAGAGGGAGGGGCCCGCCCGGCGGAGCCGGGTGGGAGGGTGAGGGCCTGCCCGCCGTCGCCGATGCCCTCACCCTGGCTCGCTTCGCGATCCTGTCCCTCTCCCCTGCAGGGAGAGGGGGTGGCGCGCGCCTTTTCGAGGAGGTCGCGAGTCCACAGGGCGCCTTCGAACTCCTCCAGGAGCAGGCCTTCCAGCTCCTGGCGGCCGAGCCTCGTGCCGCCGTACATCTCGCGCACGGCTTCGCGGAAATCGTGGGGGAGGTGGGGGTTTTCGTCGGTCCGGCCTTTCGTCACGGCACAGCGCGGAAGGGCGAGGATTCGCTTGAGCAGCGGGACGGGCCTGGGAGTGGTGGTGACGAGGCTGCGCGGGCGTGCGCCGAGCCTCAGCCCGAGCATGAGATTGTCCCAGGCGGCTTGTGCCTTGGGCTGGCCGGAGCCGGTGAGGCGGGGCCATTTGGCGAGCTCGTCGCACCAGGCGTAATGATGCTGGGGGCCGCGAAGGGCCTCCGGGCGCTCGGCGGAATAGACCTGGGCCTGGGCGCCGGACGGGAAGCGGAGGAGGCGCCTGCTGGGGATCCAGCGCGCGGCCTCGCCCGAGCGGCCGATGTTGAGAAGGCCGCTTTCGCCTTCGATCATCACCCGAACGACCTCATCGACCGTCGCGGCGACGAGTGCGATCCGGGCCCGGCCGTCCTCGCGGGCCCGGGCCCAGACCCATTCGGCGCCGGCCCTCGTCTTGCCGAAGCCGCGGCCGGCGACGATCGCCCAGACCCGCCAGGGCTCGCCGTCGCGGCCCGTCCCGGGCTCCCGCTGCCCGCCATGGGCCTGCCACCACCATTCCTCCTCGAGCGCCCTGACCATAAGACGGGGCAGGCTTCGAAGAATGAACCGGCGCTGTTCAGGTGTGCATCGCGACAATCGCTCGAGCACTTCCAGAGTCTCGGCGCGGCTCCGGAAGGCCGGAGCGGCCGCCGGGGCCAGCGATTTATACTCGATCGCCTGACGGCCGTCCGCTCCGCCGTTCCCGCGAATTCGGGATGGAAGCCATCGGAGCAGCCATTCGAAGTCCGAAGGGATCGGGGCCTTCGCCGGAACGAGGGATTGGGGCCGGGTCAACTCGCCTGGCCCGCGCCGCCTTCCGGGGGCAGGACGCCGCGGCGGATGCCCAGAGCGTTGAGCTTCCTGTCGAGCGCATCGATCGCCTCGTCGAATGTCGAGCGCGGCCGGCTCGCGGCCCCGATTTCGCGTCGGCCGACCCGGCCGTCTCTCCGGTCGTAGCGGGCGAGAAGCTTCATCACCCGGTCGAATTCCTCGGCGATCTCGCCGGCCGGCACGACATTTTCCGACAGCCGACGCTGCGCCTCAAGGCGCTGGCGGACCGATTCGGCCTCGAGCCTGACATAAGCGTGGCGGAGCGCTTCGCTCTCGGCGGCCTCGAATTCGGGATGCTTGCGGGCGTGGGCGCGGACGGTGTGCGTGGTGACTCCGGCGGCGGCGGCGGCGGCCTCGGAATCGGCGGTGCCGGCGAAATGGTTCAGATAGATTTGCTGACGCTTGTCGGTGAATTTGACCCAGCGCATCTTCTGGCGCTGGAGGAGGCGGCCGCCCTTCGGAGCGATCCGGTCGCCCGGCGCGCCGGCGGCCGTCCGGAGCGACAGCTCTCCGCCGCGTTCGTCGATCGCCGCGAGGTCCATCGCCCACTCCCAGGCGAGGCGGAAGACCCGGTCGCGCTTGCGGACGTTGTAGAAGCTCGCGAGGTCGAAGCCGGCCGCGGCGGCCGCCTCCTCTCGGGCGACGCCGTCGCGAAGGCCATCGAGGAAGCGGGCCTTTTCGGGCTCGCCGATGAGGCGCCGGGGAAGGGCGCGGGGTGTGTTCTCATCCATCGCCGGATTAGAACATAAAAAGAACAAATAGGAAAGTTCCTGTTTGATCCGTTGTGGACGCTTATCGCTTGCGGGCGTAGCGTTCCGCAAACTCCTCGTCGGACATGACGAGATAGCGGATCATGTCGATGAACGCCCAGGTGATGGTGATCAGCAGCCCGATGATCGTGCAGCTGAGCAGGATCATGGCGATCCCGGAGCCGGTCCGGCCCAGGTAGAAGCGATGGACCCCTAGCGGGCCGATCAGGAAGGCGATCAGCGCGGCGATATATTTGTTGCGGTCGTTATCGGCCGAGGCCGGGGCCGGCGGCTGCGGCACCGCGGCAACCGGCGGGGGCGAGGCGCCGGGGACCGGGAAGATGCTCAGCGCTCGACTTTCATGGGTTTCGAAATCGACCTTCATCCCGACCGCCGGCTCGCCCCTCGCGGCCCAATCGAGCGGCTCGAAGCTGTAGCGGCGGCCGTCCTCGCCGGTGACGATTCCGTTGCCCGTGCGGGTGTCGACTCCCAATACCTGTCCGCGCATATGCCCTTTGCCCCTGTGACGCCTCCCCTTTCGCCCGGCGCGGCCGCATTTTCAAGCTGCCGCGCGCGATATCGCTCCGGGCAGGGACAGGGGGGACTCAGTTGGCGTCGGCTTCGTTGGCCGCGCCTTCGCCGGCCGGGGTCCCTCGCGACCGGTTGCGGGTAACGTCGACGTCGACGTCTATGTCGCCGACCTCGTCCCTGACCGCCCGGCCGGTGCTGGCCGCGACGTTGCCGACGCTCGAGCCGACCTCCCCGGCGGTCCGGGCGGTGGCCGCGGCGGCGTCCTTGATCCTCTGCTCGTTATATTGGAACCGGACCTGGTCGTTGGCGGAATCGCTGTCGACGTCGCAGCCGGCGAGGGCGAGCAGCGGAAGCGCGAAAATCAGGCGCATAAATGTCTCCTTCTTCATGTTCAACGTGTGCGGGCCGTCCCGGCTCCCACCCCTTGCCGGCCGGTTGCATCCAATAGCCGCGCCCCTCGTTACCCTAAGGCACCCTCACAAGCAGGAGAAGATACGACATGGCCGATCTCAGCCGGATCCAGCCCCATATGGAAATTTTCGGAGCCGACGGAGTCCGGCTCGGAACGGTCGACAAGGTCGAAGGCGGCCGAATCAAGCTGACCAAGCAGGACAGCGGGTCGCACAAGCACCATCATCACTATATTTCCGGCGGCCTCGTCGCCTCGGTCGAGGGCGACCGGGTCCGGCTCTCCGCCAATGCAGACAATGCCGCACTTCTCGAGGAAGAGGCCGACGGAAGCGCGCTCGGCGAGCAGAGCCTCTTCAGCTGGCGCAATATCGGCCTCGGCGCCGCTGCCGCGGGAGTCGCCGCGGCGGCCGGTGCGATCTTCTACCGGAAGCGCTACCGCGAGGAGGATTGAGGCCGAAGCGGCTCCCTCAGGAAGACCAGCAAGGTCCAGCCGGCGAAGAGCCATGCCTTGCCGTACAAGCTCAAGGCGTCACTCCGCTGCCCGGCAGGCCGAGTCGGCCCTGAGCCCTAGCCGGGGCGCCGCGTTCGCAACGGACCGTCCGCGCCGAGAGGCGATGGGCAGATTGGGGTTCAGGACGAAGCCGGGCCTTCGATCTCACGAACCAGCTCCACCTTCAAACAGCTCCCGTCCGCCCCCGCGATCCGCACCCGCGACCCCTCCGCGCAATCCGGCCCCCGGCAGGACCAGACGCTGTCGCCGACCCTGACCCGGCCCTCGCCGTTGACGATCGCCGCGGCGACCACGACCGTTCGGCCGGTGAGCCGGTTGGCCCGGTCGTTGAGCATCGGGTCGGCGCTCGGCATCGGGTTCGCCAGATACCAGCGGCGGCCGAGATAGACGGAGGCGATCGAGAACAAGGCGAAGAGCGCGAACTGGAAGGGCAGGTCGATCCCGAAGGCGAGGGTGAGGAGGCCCGTCGCCGCCGCCGCGACGGCAAGCCAGATCAGGAAAACGCCCGGGACGATCAGCTCGGCGATTCCGAGGAAGATCGCGGCGAGCATCCACAGCCAATGGGGTTCGAGATCGAAGCCGTTCATTGGCTCGGGACCTCGCCCCGGCCCTCGAACGGTCCGCGGCGCCGACCCGGCGTCGAGCCGGCGTCGCTGCCGCCGCTCCCGCCCTGGCCCGATCCGAGCGCGTCCCTGGCGAGCTCGCCGATCCCGCCCAAAGTGCCGATCAGAGCGGTAGCCTCGACCGGGAAGAGGATGGTCTTGGCGTTGGGCGAGGTTGCGAAGCCGGCGATCGCGTCGACATAGCGCTGGGCGATGAAATAGTTGATCGCCTGGGTGTTGCCGCCGGCGATGGCGTCGGAGACGACCTGGGTCGCCTTGGCTTCGGCCTCGGCGGCGCGCTCCCGCGCCTCGGCGTCGCGGAAGGCGGCTTCGCGGCGGCCTTCCGCCTCGAGGATCTGGCCCTGCTTCTCGCCCTCGGCCCTGAGGATCGCGGAGGCCCGGCTGCCCTCGGCCTCGAGGATGACGGCGCGCTTCTCGCGCTCGGCCTTCATCTGCCGGCCCATGGCGTTGACGATGTCGGCGGGCGGGCGGATGTCGCGAATCTCGACCCGGGTGAGCTTGACCCCCCAGGCCTCGGTCGCCTGGTCGACCACCGAAAGGAGGCGCGCGTTGATCTCGTCGCGCTTCGACAAGGTCTCGTCGAGGTCCATCGAGCCCATCACCGTCCGCAAATTGGTCGTCGTCAGCTGCATGATCGCGACATAGAGGTCGGAGACTTCATAGGCGGCCTTGGCGGCATCGAGCACCTGGAAGAAGACGACCCCGTCGGTCGAGACCATCGCATTGTCCTTGGTGATGATCTCCTGTCCGGGGATGTCGAGCACCTGCTCCATCATGTTCACCTTCCGGCCGACGCGATAGAAAAAGGGCATGTAGAAATTGAATCCCGGCCGTGCGACGGTGGTGAAGCGGCCGAAATATTCTATCGTGTAATGAAAGCCTTGGCGGACGATCTTGATCCCCGAAAAGAGGAACAGGATGACCAGCATCAGCAGGAAGAAAAAGATGATCGAGATTGTCATGACGGACGCGCCTCCCCTTGCGAACGGCGGCATAATGCGGGCAAGTGGGGCCTCTTCCAAGCGAAATCGGGACATGAACGCCGACCTCAGCCTCAGCCTCAGCCTCAGCCTCTGCCGCTCCCTGCTCTTCCTTCCCGCCTCGAATCCGCGCGCGGTCGAGAAGGCGAGGGGGCTCGGCGCCGACATGGTCGTCCTCGACCTCGAGGACGCGGTGAAGCCGGGCGACAAGGACGAGGCGCGCTCCGCGGCGGTCGAGGCGGCGGCGAGGGGCTTTCCGGGCCTGTGCGCGATCCGGATCAATTCGCTCGATCCCTGGCACCGGGCGGACGTCGAAGCGGCGGCGGCCAGCCGGGCCGATTACGTGATCGTCCCGATGACGTCGGGGCCCGAAGCGCCCCGCGAGGCGGCCCGGGCTACCGGCAAGCCGGTCCTCGCCATGATCGAGACGGCGCGCGGAGTCCTCAACGCAGCGGCCATCGCCGCCGAGACGGCGGGCCTGATCGCCGGCACCAACGATCTCGCCGCCGACCTCGGTCTTCGCCCCGGCGGCGACCGGGCGCCGCTCGCCACCGCACTCCAGACGATCCTGCTCGCCGCCCGGGCGGCGGGGGTCGCCGCGTTCGACGGAGTCCATAACCGGCTCGACGACCCGCAAGGCTTCGCCGCCCAGTGCGCGGAGGGCAAAAGCTTCGGCTTCGACGGCAAGTCGCTCATCCATCCCAGCCAGATCGAGCCCGCCAACCGCCTCTTCGGCCCAAGCGGGGAAGAAGTGGAAGCGGCGAAGCGCCTGCTCGCGGCGGCGACCGGCGGAGCGGAACGCTTCGAGGGCGAGATGATCGAACGAATGCATGTCGAGCAGGCGCGCCGGGTGCTGGCCAGGGCTCGCGCCAAGGCCGCTTGAGCCTCCCCCTTGCCACCCGAGCCCCCGCCGATTTAAGCCCGGGGATGGCCGTTCGCATATTCGCCGCTTTAGCGCTCCTCTTCCTCGCTGTTCCCGCCTCGGCGGAGCCGGTCTCGACCGAGGCGTTGCGCCGCCATATCGACATCCTCGCAAGCGACGATTTCGCCGGCCGCGAACCGGGGACCCAAAGCGAGCAGAAGTCGATCGCCTATATCGCCGGGCAGATGCGGTCGTTCGGGCTCGAGCCGGGAGGGCCGCGCAACAGCTGGTACCAGCCGCTGGAGGTGACGACCCGCCGCCCCGGCGACCAGAGCAGCGTCTGGCGGGTCAAAGGCGGGAAGGGCGAACGGATCGAGTTCGGCCGCGACGAGAGCATCGTCTACGGCCGCTCGGCGCGCGAGACCATAGACTCCGCGCCGGTGATCTTCGCCGGACATGGCGCGGTGATCCCGGACAGGGGAGTCGACCAGCTCGCCGGGGCGGATCTCAAGGGCGCCGTCGTCCTCATCCTCTACGATTCGCCGGACGGGGCGGACTTTCCCGGCTATTCGGATCGGGTGAAAGCGGTCGCCGACTCGGGAGCCGCCGCCGTCATCGGAATCATCGGCAGGGAACTGCCCTGGCCGGTCGTCCAGCGAATCTACGATTCCGGCCAGAAAAAGCTCGCCATCGACGATCCCGCCCCGCTCGCCGGAGCGATGTCGCAAGCCGCGGCGGAGACACTGCTTCGAGCCGCGGGAGCCGATCCCGCCGCCTTGCTCAGGGCGCCCGGCCTATCCTTCAGGCCGGTGCCGCTCAAGCTGCGCGCCAGCTTCGATGTCGCGACCGAGATCGAGACGATCCGGACGAACAATGTGATCGGAAGGATCCGCGGCTCGGGCGGGGGCGGCGAGAGCCTGCTCTATCTCGCCCATTGGGACCATCTCGGCCTGTGCGACAAGGAAGCGGAGGACGAGATCTGCAACGGCGCGGTCGACAATGCGAGCGGGGTCGCGGCCCTGCTCGAGATAGCGAAGGCGTTCGGCCGGGGCCCGCGGCCGAAGCGCGACATCCTCTTCCTCGCCACCACCGCCGAGGAGATGGGGCTGCTCGGCGCCGGATATTTCGCGTCGCGGCCCACTGTGCCGCTCGGTTCGATCGTCGCCGCGGTCAACATGGACACTCTGGCCATCGCCCCCAAAGGCGAGAGGGTGGCGGTGATGGGCCGGGGCCGTGAAGCGCTCGATACCGTCATCGACCGGACGATCGCCGAATCGGGCCGCGAGCTCGATTCCGACGACGAGCCCGCCGCCTTCGTCCAGCGCCAGGACGGCTGGGCCTTCACCAAAGCGGGAATCCCCTCGATCATGGTCGGAGGCTCCTTTTCCGACATGAAGAAGCTCGGCGCCTTCCTCGGCGGGGCCTATCATTCGGCCGCCGACAATCCCGGCCCGGGCCTGATGCTCGACGGCGCCGCGGAGGATACCGACCTGATGATCGCCTTGGGGCGCAAGCTGGCCGATCCGGCGCTCTACCCCCGGCCGGGCGGCTGACGAGACCCGGTGCCGGACCGGCGAAAGCTCAGGCGCGCCTTGTGGGCCCTGCTCGCGGCCATTTTCGTGGGAGCCATGGCACCGATGCTCGACCCGCTCTCGACCTTCAACGCGCTCATGCCCAAGGACCGGGCGTCGGCCCGGGTCGCGAAGGGCGTCGCTTACGGCGCAGGCGAGCGGCTCAGGCTCGACGTCTATGCGCCCCGCTCCGCCGCCGCCGCGGGCAGGCGGCCGGTGATCGTCTTTTTCTACGGCGGCTCCTGGAATAGCGGCCGCCGCCAGGGCTATGCCTTCGCCGCCCGCGCCCTGGCCGCCCGGGGCTTCGTCGTCGTCGTTCCGGACTACCGGCTGGTGCCGGAAGCGCCTTACCCCGATTTCCTTCGCGATTGCGCCGCGGCGGTGCGCTGGGCGAGGCGCAACGCCGGCGAATATGGCGGCGACGGAGAGCGGATCGTCCTCGCCGGCCATAGCGCCGGCGCCTATAACGCCGTCATGCTTGCGCTCGATCCGGGCCTGCTCGGGCCGGACCGGGCGGCCATCCGCGGGGTCGCCGGGCTGGCGGGACCTTACGACTTCCTCCCGCTCGACGATTCCTCGACCATCGCCGCCTTCGGCGCCTGGCCCCGGCCCGCCGAGACCCAACCTATAAGTTACGCCGCGCGCGATGCGCCTCCGGCGCTTCTGCTCCACGGCGAGGACGATACGAGGGTCAAGCCGCGCAACAGCCGCAAGCTGGCCGAATTGCTGGACTCGGCGGGAAGCGAGGTGCGGCTGAGAATCTATCCCCGCCTCGGCCATGTCGGGATATTGACCGCGCTCGCCATCCCGTTCCGCCGCCGGGCGCCGGTCCTCGCCGACGTCGCTGAATTTGCCCGCGAGGTGACCGCCGACTAGGGGGGCGGGATGGATCTCGACGATCAGCTTCGCCGCTATTTCGGAACCGCCGACTTCGCCGCGATCGCTCCGGCCGCGCTCGAAGCGGGGGTGGAGCGGATGAAGGTCGATCTCGGCCTGGAGAAGGACCGGGGCAACCGCTTCGCGCTGTGGGCCTTGCTCCACATGCTCGGCGCCGCGCCCGACCTCGAAATCGCCTTCCCCGACCAACGCGACCGCGAAGCGGCTCGAAATTTCATGGACCTGGCCGGCCGGGCGGATGGAACCTGACTGACTCTCTCGCGGTTTTCCGCTGCGGTCCGAGAAGGTTTGACCTCCGACACGGCCATTACAAGTTTTTGCCTCCTGCGCTCGCTTCGAACGCGGAAGCGAGGGAAAGAGTGAACGATACAGAGACGAAAGCGGCGACCGGAGTCGCCGGGCTGGACGACATATTGGCGGGCGGCCTCAGGCGCGGCCGAGTCTATCTGCTTGAAGGCAGTCCAGGCACCGGCAAGACGACCATCGCCACCCAGTTCCTGCTCGAGGGGGCGAAAAGGGGCGAGCGCGGCCTTTACATCACCTTGTCCGAAACCGAGACCGAGCTTCGCGAAAGCGCCCGCTCGCACGGCTGGGAATTCGCCGAGCCGAACGAGGTGTTCGAGCTTGTGCCGCCCGAGACCCTGCTCGACGAGGATCAGCAGCAGAGCCTGCTCTATTCCTCCGATCTCGAGCTCGGCGAGACCACAAAGCGCATCTTCGAGGAGGTCGAGCGGGTTCAGCCCGAGCGGATCGTCCTCGACAGCCTGTCCGAGATCCGGCTTCTCGCCCAGAGCTCGCTTCGCTACCGGCGCCAGATCCTTGCGCTGAAGCATTATTTCTCGCACCACGATTCGACCGTCCTGATGCTCGACGACCTCACCACCGAGATCAACGACAAGACCGTCCACAGCGTCGCCCACGGAGTCATCCGGCTGGAGGAGCTGGCGCCTGAATATGGCGCCGAGCGCAGGCGCCTCCGAGTGATCAAATATCGTGGCCAGCGCTACCGCGGCGGCTATCACGATTTCGTCATCGCCACCGGCGGGGTCCAGGTCTTCCCGCGGCTTGTCTCCTCCGAACACAAGACCAGCTTCGTCCGGGACACATTGAAGAGCGGCTCGCCCGAGCTCGACGCTCTGCTCGGCGGAGGTCTGGAGCGCGGCTCGAGCACGCTCGTCATCGGCCCGGCGGGCACCGGAAAGTCGCTTCTCACCCTGAGCTTCGCGGTCGCGGCGGTCGGGCGCGGCGAGAAAGCGGCGATGTTCATCTTCGACGAGGAGCTCGGCTTGCTCTTCGAACGCGCCAAGGGGCTCGGCTTCCACCTTCAGCCGATGGTCGACAGCGGCAATCTGATCGTCGAGCAGGTCGACGCGGCCGAGCTCGCGCCCGGCGAGTTCGCTCACAGGGTCCGCCGCGCGGTGGAGACGGACGGGGTCCGAACCATCGTCCTGGACAGCCTGAACGGCTATCAGGCCTCGATGCCGGCCGAGCAGCAGCTCATCCTCCACATGCACGAGCTTCTCCAGTTCCTGAACCGCCAGGGGACGAGCAGCTTCCTCACCGTCGCCCAGCAGGGCCTGATCGGCGACATGAAGGCGCCGGTCGACGTCACCTACCTCGCCGACACGGTCATCCTGCTTCGCTATTTCGAGGCCGCGGGGCGGGTGCGGCGCGCCATCTCGGTGATCAAGAAGCGCACCAGCGCGCATGAGGACACGATCCGCGAATATCGGATCGGCGGCGACGGGATCACGCTCGGCGACCCGCTGGAAAATTTCCAGGGCGTGCTTCGCGGGGTTCCGGAGCTGATCGGCCCCCGCCCGCCCGCCGGCGACGGCGATTGAGGGACGAGCTTTCCGAGCGGGCGCTGGTCCTCGCCCCGATCGGCCGGGATTCGGCCGTCGCCAGGGGAATGCTCGGCGAGGCGGGCATCCGGGCCACGATCTGCGAAGACCTCGACTCGCTGGTCGCCCAGCTCGGTCTCGGCGCCGGGTTCGTCCTTCTCACCGAGGAAGCTCTGATGCGCTCGGACCTGCGCCCCGTTCGCTCGTGGATCGACGCCCAGCCGGAATGGTCGGATCTGCCTTTCGTCCTCCTCACCAGCCGGGGCGGCGGGCTGGAGCGCAACCCGGCCGCCGAGCGCTTCCTCGAAATGCTCGGCAACGTCACCTTCCTCGAACGGCCGTTCCATCCCACCACCCTGGTCAGCGTCGCCCGTTCGGCGCTCCGCGGCCGCCGCCGCCAATATGAGGCCCGCGGCCGGCTCGAATCGCTCGACGCAAGCCGCCGCGAGCTCACTATCGCCAACGAGACCCTGGAGGCGCGGGTCGGCGAGCGCACCCGGGAGCATGAATCCGCGCTCGCCCAGCTCCACGAGGCCCAGAAGCTGGAGACTCTCGGCCAGCTGACCGGCGGGGTCGCCCACGACTTCAACAATCTGCTGACCCCGATCATCGGCAGCCTCGATCTGCTTCGCCGCCGGGCGCCGCCCGCGGACCGGTCGCACCGCCATATCGACATGGCGCTGCAGGCGGCGAGCCGGGCGGCGACCCTCGTCCAGCGCCTTCTCGCCTTCGCCCGCCGCCAGGATCTCCAGCCGCGCTCGGTCGACATCGTCACCCTGCTCGGCGGGATGGAGGATCTGATCCGCAAGTCGGTCGGGCCGATGGTCGAGGTCGCGGTCGACTGCCCGGCCGAGCTACCGCCCGCGAGGATCGATCCCAACCAGCTCGAGCTCGCGATCCTCAACCTCGCGCTCAACGCCCGGGACGCGATGGCCGGCGGCGGCAGGCTCAGCATCTCGGCGCGCGCCGAAGACGTCGCCCCCGGCCGACTGCTCGCCCCCGGCCGCTATCTTCGGGTCGCGATCAGCGACACCGGCGTCGGAATGGATTCCGTCACCCTCGGCCATGCGGTCGAGCCCTTCTTTTCGACCAAGGGCGTCGGCCGGGGCACCGGGCTCGGCCTCTCGATGGTCCACGGCCTGTGCGCCCAGCTCGGCGGAACGCTCTATTTGAGGAGCAGGCCGGGGGAGGGGACGATTGCGGAAATGTGGCTTCCGGCCGCGACCGAGCCCGCCGGCCGGGAGGAGGCCGATCCGGCGCCTTTGGTGGTCGCCCGCCAAGCGGCGACGATCCTTCTGGTCGACGACGAGGACATAGTTCGCCGGGCCACCGCCGACATGCTGGCCGATATCGGCTATAAGATCGTCGAGGCCGCTTCCGGAGCGGAAGCGCTTCGGCTGATGCGCGAGGGCGCCGCCTGCGAAATCGTCGTCAGCGACTATCTGATGCCCGGAATGAACGGGGTCGAGCTGATCCGACTCCTGCGCGAGCTCGCGCCCGGGCTTCCGGCGATGCTGATCAGCGGCTATTCGACCATCGCCGAAGGCTCCGGCTCGGAGCTTCCCCGACTGGCCAAGCCCTTTCGCCAGGCCGACCTCGCGCGCAACGTCGCTTTGCTCCTGGCCGAACCCGCTGCCGGCACGATCAAATTCCCGGTGGAGCGCACGCGGCGTTAACTTCCCCCTCTCCCCGGCGGGGAGAGGGTCGGGTGAGGGGGCTCGGCGCTCGAGACTTGCCGCGGACGCCATATCCCTTCTCCAAGCCCTCGGCAGAAATGGCGACTGACACCTGCTAAGTCCCGATATTCGGATGGTGGCGCGGGCCAGCTATTGGAAAACTGCTTGTTAAGCGCCTGTCACCGCCTCGCACTGCAATATCCTCCAGGTCCTTGTGAACGCACGTCAATTCCCTACTTCCGAGCCACCTGATCGCACGTAAGCGACAGATGAAAAGGACCTGTTTGTCATGAAGAAAATCGCATTGCTGGTTAGCGCAATGGCCCTGCCGTTCGCCGTTCCCGGCGTCGCCCACGCCCAGGAGTCGACGGGCGCCCATCCCTATATCGGAGTCCAGGGTGCGTATCACGATCTCGACGTGAACGAGAACGAAATCGATACAGGCGGTTTCGACCTCGACGACAACGCCTTGACCTACGGCGTCTATGGCGGAGTCGACTTCGATCTCGGCAAGTCGGCAATCGTCGGAGTCGAAGGCAATTTCAATCTCGGCAACGGCCCGATCGATTCCGAATATGGAGTCGCCGGCCGGATCGGTTTCCGCGCCAAGGGCGGAACGGTGATTTTCGCCCGCGCCGGCTATCAGTGGATCAATGTCGACGGCTCCGGCCTTCTCGGAGTCGATAAGGGCCTTATCGACGACGACGATCTCGACATCTCCGACACGGTCGGCGATTACCTCGTCGGAGTCGGAGCGGACATCGCGGTCGGCCGGAACATGGGCCTTCGGGTCGCGGTCGACACCGTCTCCTTCGACACCCTGCGCCCGAGCGTCGGCCTGCACCTGAAGTTCTAGAGTTTGTCCTGTTGAGGCGGAATCGTCACCCCGGACGTGATCGGGGGTCCACCTTTCTTTGAATCGCACTGAAAGAAGAAGGTGGATGCCGGATCAGGTCCGGCATGACGAATGCCTCGCTTCAGTCACAGAAGGACAAGTTCTAGGCTCCAGGCAGCCGAAACTCGAGAAATCGAAGCGGCCGGTCGCAGGATCGGCCGCTTCTTTTTTGCCCGGACGTCATCCCCGACTCACTCGGGCGGAGCGATGCGTAAGGTGATGACGGCGTCCAGGCCGTTATCGACCCATAAGATCTCCAGGCTTCCCCGCCGGGCCGACAGGATACGCTCGATAAGGCGCAGACCCTGGCCGTCGGTACGGGAACGCGCCTTGACCTTGCGGGATGAGCGTTCCGACCAGCGGACGGCAAGCGCCTCCTGAGTGATCGTGGCGGTTACGGTGACGCTGCCTCGCGAAGAGAGCGCCCCGTGCTTGCTCGAGTTGACCGCGAGCTCGCCCAGGACGAGAGCCAGCGCATCGGCTTGCCCCCGATCCATCATGGCGCACGGCACGCCTTCGACGGAGATCGGACAGTCGGGATGATCGAACGGCGTCAGCAAGGCTGGCAGCAGTTCCTGCATGTCGCAGGGGGCGTCGTCCCGCGAGACGAACAGGGTCTGTGCGACGCCGAGCGCGCTGAGCCTGCCGCTGACCTCGTCGACGAACTTTTCCCGCTGGGGATTGCCCCGCGCCAGCGAGGAAAGCAGGGCCGCCACCATCGAATAGCTGTTCTTGAGGCGGTGCCGCATCTCGGCGGCCGATATCTCGGCGACCTCTTTCGCGAGACGCGCGCCCGTCACGTCGCGCGATACGGAAAGATAGCCGAGCCAGCGGCCCTGGCGATCCTCGACCTGCGAAACGGAAACGTCCCACCAGCGGGGGGTGCCCTTGGCGGTAGGGCAGAAGGCGTCGAAGCGTACAGGTCCACTGACGGCATCCTTCAGCGCCTTTTCTATCAAAGCCCGCCCTTCCTCGGGCCAAAGGTCCGACCAGCGCTGTCCGACGACGCTGGCGAGATCATCGATCTCCATGGCGCACAGGCCGTTCCGGTTCATATATTGGACGACGCCCTCGCGGCTGATCAGCTTGACGCAGTCCAGGCTTTGATCGAGCAGGGTCGGAAGAAGCTCGGTCGAAGTCGATCCGAAATCGAGCTCGGACTGGAACGTAGCTCCGGCCAGGTCGGCGTTTTCAGGGACGGAAATTTGGTCGAGCGACAAATAGGACATTCGAACCCCACGATAGGGCTGGGAGCGCACAGGTCTCTCAGTCGCCGACCCGCCGAAAACTCATCGGAGATGGCTGGTCCTTACCTGCGTACGTCCGGTCTGCCAACCTTCGTGAGGGAATCGAGGCAGATGCGATGCGGACAGGGCCAACGGCCGATCGCATCATCCAGCGCTCTGGCGCCCCGCCCAGCCCCCTCCTATAGAACCCCACCGAATCCTTACGAGGCGCGAATGGACATCAGGCTGGGGCTCACCTTCGACGACGTGCTGCTCCAGCCGGGCGAATCGTCGGTGCTTCCGAGCCAGGCCGACACTTCGACCCAGGTGACCCGCGGGATCCGGCTCAACATCCCCATCCTCTCCTCGGCGATGGACACGGTGACGGAGGCCGACATGGCGATCGTCATGGCACAACTGGGCGGGATGGGGGTCCTCCACCGCAACCTCACCACCGAGGAGCAGGCGGCGGCGGTCCGGGCGGTCAAGCGCTTCGAGAGCGGGATGGTGGTGAACCCGATCACCATGACCCCCGACCAGACTCTCGCCGACGCGCTCGAACTGATGCAGCGGCACCGAATCTCGGGCATTCCGGTCACCGAGAAAGGCGGCCGACTCGTCGGAATCCTCACCAATCGCGACGTCCGCTTCGCCGAAAATCCGCGACAGCCCGTCGCCGAGCTGATGACCCGCGACAATCTCGCCACCGTCGGCCCCGGAGTGACCCAGGAGGAGGCGAGGCGGCTTCTTCACCAGCGGCGGATCGAGAAATTGATCGTCGTCGACGAGGCGGGCCGCTGCACAGGCCTCATCACCGTCAAGGACATCGAGAAGGCGGTCACCTATCCCAACGCCACCAAGGATTCGGCCGGCCGGCTTCGGGTCGCGGCAGCGACGACGGTCGGCGACAAGGGCTTCGAGCGGTCCGAGGCCCTGATCGACGCCGAATGCGATCTGATCGTAATCGACACCGCCCACGGCCACAACAAGGAGGTGTCGGCCGCGGTCGAGCGGCTTCGCAAGCTCTCCAATTCGGTCCAGATCGTCGCCGGCAACGTCGCCACCGGAGAGGCGACCAGGGCTCTGATCGGGGCCGGCGCCGATGCGGTCAAGGTCGGGATCGGCCCCGGCTCGATCTGCACCACCCGGGTCGTCGCCGGCGTCGGCGTGCCTCAGCTGACTGCGATCATGGACTCGGCCGAAGCCGCGGCCGCCGCGGGAATCCCGGTCATCGCCGACGGAGGCCTTCGGACCAGCGGCGATCTCGCCAAGGCGCTCGCCGCCGGCGCCTCGACGGTGATGGTAGGCTCGCTTCTCGCCGGAACCCACGAGGCGCCGGGCGAAACCTTTCTCTATCAGGGCCGGTCCTATAAATCCTACCGCGGCATGGGCTCGGTCGGCGCGATGGCGCGCGGCTCGGCCGACCGCTATTTCCAGCATGACATCAAGGACCAGCTCAAGCTCGTCCCCGAGGGGATCGAGGGCCAGGTTCCCTATAAGGGCCATGCCAAGGACGTGATCCACCAGTTGGTCGGAGGCATAAAGGCGGCGATGGGCTATACAGGCGCCGACACCCTCGAGGCGCTTCGATCCCGGGCGAAGTTCGTCCGGATCACCAATGCCGGCCTTCGCGAGAGCCACGTCCACGACGTCGTCATTACACGGGAAGCGCCCAATTATCCGACATCCGGCTGAGCCATGACCCCCGCGGCACGGATGCAGGCGGCGATCGAGCTGCTCGACGAGATCGTCGCTGCGGCGAGGGAAGGGGGCGCGGCCGCCGACACTCTAATCGCCCGCTATTTCAAGACCCGCCGCTATGCCGGCTCGGGCGACCGCCGGGCGGTTCGCGAGCTCGTCTACGGCGCCGTCCGCGCCTGGCCCGAGCCGCCGCCGTCGGGCCGCGCCGCAATGCTCGGCCTGGCGTCCACTGACCCGGCGCTGCTCGCCGCTTTCGACGGCTCCCCTCACGGTCCCGCCGAGGCTTCGCCCGGCGAAAAGGGCTTTACGCCCCCGTCCTCGGCTGCACCGAAATGGCTGGCCCGGCGCTTCGACCCTGTCGTGACCGCCGCCGATCTGCGCTCGCTGCTCGACCGGGCGCCTCTCGACCTTCGGGTCAACCGGCTCCGAGCCGAACGCGACGAGGTGCTTGCGGCCTTCGCGGGCGCGGTCCCCACCCCCTTGTCCGGGGTCGGCCTCCGCCTTCCCGACTCCATCCCGGTCGAGGAGAGCGAGGCGTGGCGCTCAGGGCTCGTCGAGGTGCAGGACGAAGGCAGCCAGCTCCTCGCTCTGGCCTGCGCCGCCGAGCCGGGCGAGACCGTCCTCGACCTTTGTGCCGGCGCCGGCGGCAAGACCCTCGCTCTGGCCGCCGAAATGCGCAATTCGGGCCGCCTCGTCGCCTCCGACACCGACCGCGGGCGCCTCTCCCGGATGGACCTCCGGCTGAAGCGGGCGGGGGTGACGATCGTCGAGCGGCGATTGCTGAATCCGGGCCGGGAGCGCGAAGTTCTGGAGGACCTCGTCGACGCCCCCGATCTGGTCCTTGTAGACGCGCCCTGCTCGGGCACCGGCACCTGGCGCCGCAACCCGGAGCTGCGCTGGCGCCTCGATCCGGAGCGGCTTGCCCGCTATGTGAAGCTCCAGGCCTATCTGCTTGACTTGGCGGCGGAACTGGTGCGGCCGGGCGGGCGTATCGTCTACGCCGTCTGCTCGCTTCTGGCGGACGAGGGGCGGGGCCAGGCTGCGGCGTTCGAAGGCCGTTCAGCCATGGTTCCGGAAGACCTCGCCATGCCCGTCGGACGGGCAGCCGGCCCGGGGCGGATACTCACCCCGGCGCAGGACGGCACGGACGGCTTTTTCGTCGCGCGGTGGCGGGCTCCATGCTAGGTCTCCGCTCGACAGGATCATGGAGTTACTGATGCGCCTCACCCCCATAGCCCTCACCGTCGCCATCGCCCTGGCGACGATTGCGAGTGCCGGCCAGGGCCAGAAGCCCGACGACCAGATCGATCCCCGTTCCGTCGCCTTCGCCCGGGAGGGGCAGGCGCTGGCCGCTCAGGCGCGCTACCAGGAAGCGACCGACATGCTCGAAACCGCGCTCGTCCTCGATCCGCGCAACCGACAGGCCTATATCGGCCTCGCCAAGGCGGCGCAGGGGCTCAAGCTTCCGGGCAAGGCGATCAAATTCTATTTCGAGGCCCTGAAGCTCGAACCCAACGACGTCGCCGCTCTCGCCGGCCAGGGCGAGGCCCTGGTCCAGCGCGGCGCGGTCGAGCGGGCGAAGAAGAATCTCGAGCGGATCCGGACCCTCTGCGCCAATCCCTGCCCCCCGGCGACCCAGCTCGCCGCGGTCATCGCGAAAGGCCCCCCGGCTGAGGTCATGACTGCTCAGCGCCCCGATGTCGGGGCTCCGAAACCTTAAACCCCTCTCCCAGAGGAGTGGCCCGCCGCGAAGGGGTGGGAGGGTCGGGGCATACACCACCTATGGGCTACAGGCCCTAACCCTGGTTCGCTTCGCGAACCTGTTCCTCTCCCCTGCAGGGAGAGGGTTTAAAGTCCATCACCCTCGCCAGGTTCACGAACTCCTCGATCGTAAGCGTCTCGGCCCGCCGCTCCGAATCGATCCCGGCCTCCGCCAGCGCCTCGAGCGCTCCTTCCAGGCCCTTCAGGCTCTGCCTCAGCATCTTGCGCCTCTGTCCGAACGCAGCGCCCGTCAGCCGCTCCAGGGTTGCCGCCCGTACCCCCTCCGGCGCCGCCTTCGGAACGATGTGCACCACCGCCGACATAACCTTGGGGGGCGGAACGAAGGCGGAGCGGTGGACCTTCATGGCGATCCGGGGCTCGCCCCGCCACTGGGCGAGCACCGCCAGCCGCCCGTAGGCGCCGGTGCCGGGGCGGGCCACGATCCGCTCCGCCACCTCGAGCTGGAACATCAGGGTCAGCGAGCGCCACCAGGGCGGCCAGGCCTCCCCGCCTAGCCAGCGGACCAGAAGGGCGGTTCCGACATTGTAGGGGAGGTTGGCGGCGACATGGGCGCCCGGCCCCGCTTCCAGCCTCTCGTCGATCGCCAAAGCGTCGCCTTCGATCACCCGCAGCCGGCCCCCCGAAGCTTCGCCGACCTCGGCGAGCGCGGGGAGGCAGCGCCGATCCCGTTCCACCGCAACGACCTCGGCGCCGGCCCGAAGCAGCGCCCGGGTCAGCCCGCCCGGGCCGGGACCGACCTCGTAGACACATTCCCCTTCGAGGTCGCCGGGCACTCGTGCGATCCGGTCGAGCAATTGCTCGTCGAGCAGGAAATTCTGTCCCAGCGACTTCGTGGCCTTCAGGCCGTGCCGCGCGATCACCTCGCGCAGCGGCGGCAACGGGTTCACGCCGCCGCCAGCCGGGCCGCGCAGTCCGCGGCCATGTTGAGCGCCGCGAGCATCGCGGTCGGCTCGGCCTTGCCCCGTCCGGCGATGTCGAAGGCGGTGCCGTGATCGGGAGAGATGCGGACGATCGGAAGGCCGAGCGTGATGTTGACCCCCTCGTCGAAATGGAGGGTTTTAAGCGGCACCAGCGCCTGGTCGTGATAGAGGCAGAGCGCGGCGTCGTAGGTCAATCTCGCCCGGGCGTGGAACATCGTGTCTGGCGCGTGCGGGCCGGTGACTTCGGCCCCTTCCTCGCGAAGCCGGTCGATGGCCGGGATGACGAGGTCGATCTCCTCCCGGCCGAGCGCTCCGCCCTCGCCGGCATGGGGGTTGAGGCCCGCTACGGCGAGGCGGGGCCGCTCGATCCCGAACAACCGTCGAAGCGCCCGGATCGTGGTTCGGCCGCGCTGGACGATGAGCTCCTCGGTGAGAAGCCCCGGCACGTCGCGGAGTGCGACATGGGTCGTGACCGCTATTGTGCGCAGGGTAGGGCCGGCGAGCATCATCGCCACCATGTCCTCCGCGACCCCGCAGCGCTCGGCGACGAACTCCGTCTGACCCGGGTGGGTGAAGCCGACGGCATAGAGCTGGGCCTTGGAAACCGGGCCGGTTACGATAGCGGAGCTCGCACCCGAGCGGGTCAGCCCGACCGCGAGCTCGAGGGCATCGAGCGAGTTGCGGGCGCCTTCGAGCGTAGGCTGGCCCGGACGAGTTGCGCCGGCGGAGTCGATCCGGATGATTGGGAGGGCTTCGTCGAAGCAGGCCGCGGCTTCGCCGGGGCCGGCGACGACCTGGATCGGGCCGCCCCAGACCGCGCGAAGGGCTTCGGGGGCTCCGACCGCGAAGAATGGCGGCACCGAGTTCGCGACTCGCCGCTCCCAGGCCTTGGCCGTGATTTCGGGTCCGATCCCCGCAGGATCCCCGAGCGCGACGGCCAGGGGAGCGATCAAGACCGCCGCCGAGTAGGAACCCTAGCGATAGTCGACCACCGCATCGCGCCTGAGGTCGCGCAGGAAGCGCCTTGCGCGCAGATTGACCCGGTTCTCGGCGATCTGGTTGTAGACTTCCTCGAAGGTTACGTCGGTGGCCGGATCCGGATCGTCCCGGCCGCACAGCACCAATACGCTGACCCGGTCGTCGGAAGATCCGAAAGCGGGCGATGCCTGGCCGAGGCCGAGGGCGAGCAGGGTCTGCTGAAGCGCGGGCGGAAGCTCGCGGACCCTTACCTGGTCGTTGGTGACGACTTCGGCACCGATCGGAGCCGCCGCCTCCTCGGCTCCACCGCATCCGCCCATGGTCTGAACTGCGCGAAGAAGGCTCTGGACCTTCGCCTCGACGACGTCGCGCGGGCTGCCCGGGGCGAACTTGACCGTCATCTGCTTGAGGCTGAGGACGGCGTCGCGCGGGTCGGCGGTGAGCACCTGCCTGGTATCAGCGACCTGGACGATCGAGAAGCCGCCCGGGATCGCGATCGGATCGCTGACGCTTCCGACCGGAATCGCCTGGACGATTCCGGCGAGCGCGTCGGGCAGCTGGGCCGAACGCACCCAGCCGAGATCGCCGCCGACCGCCGCGGTCGAAGCTTCGGAAAATTGCCTCGCATAAGCCAGGAAGGAAGCGCCGCCGCGCAGCTGCTGGACGATCCGATCGGCATTGGAGCGCGTTTCCGCGGCCGTCTCGGGAGTCGCGGAAAGGAAGATTTCGGAGACCTTGAACTCCTCGGTGCCCTTGGCGGCGTTGAGCCGGGAGATGACGGCCGTCACCTCGTCCTCGCTGATGTTGACGAACGGCTCGATCTTACGGCTCTGCAGCCGCGCCCAGGCCATCTCGCCGTGGATCTGGCGCTTGAGGGTCTCCGGCGACGCTCCGCTCGAGCGCAGGAACTGCCCCATCTGATCGGGGTTCATCTTGAACTGCCCCTGGGCGTAGCGGGCAAAATACTGGTCCACTTCGCCCTTCGTGATCTTGATGTCGGCCTGCTCGGCGGCCTGGATCTGGAGCACCTCGTCGACGAGGTTGCGAAGCACCTGCTGGCGCAGGCGCGGAAGCTCCTCGTCCGGAATCTCGCCTCCGGCCGCCATCTTGATGATGGCGAGCCGGTGATCGACCTCGGTGCCGGTGATGACTGTGCCGTTGACGATCGCCGTCGCCTTGCGGACATTGGGATCCTGTTCGGTGAGGAATTGCGGGTTGGCCGGGATGTTGAGGCTGCCGGACGGCCCAGGCTGCCCGAACGACGCGGGGCCGCCGGTGGTCTGCGCAAGGGCCGCGGCCGCGGCCAGGGAGCCGGCCAGCATGAGCGCCGCCCCGTGATAGATGCCGAGCTTCATCATTCCTCCAGTTAAAGCAGGCCGCTAGCGATGCCCGAGCCAGGCTGAACCCCAGCTTACGCGCCCGTCTTAGCGCCCGAGATTCTTCAATGCCACCCGGAACTGGAAGGTGTTGCCGCGGTCGATGTCGCCGACCCTGTCGTAATCGCGGCGCCAGGTCACCCCGATTTCCAGGCAATCGTCGTCATAGCTGACCCCGATCCGGTGGCGCACCGGCTCGTAGCCGTCCGCCGAGGAGAGCGGGCTTTCCCTGGCGTCGGTCAGGTCGATGACGGTCGAGCCGAAGACCGACCAGTAGCGGGCGAAGCGCACCCGGCCGCCGAGCCGAATCTCTTCGCGATCGCGCAGATCCTCGATCGAAGGGTCGATATTGCGGTCGAGGCGGAGATAGCCGATCGTCGCATAGGTCTGGCGACCGCCGACCACGGCGTCGACCTCGTTGCGCCTCAGGGCCAGGCTCTCCTTGTCGATCCGGAAACGGTGGACGAGGTTGAGCTTTCGTCCGACCTTGACGTTGGTGCGGCCGACATAATCGGAGAAGCGGCCGGAAAGGCCGGTGCCGGGGGGCAGGATGCTCGGCTTGTCGTCGAGCCTGTAGCTCTGGCCGATCGTGGTCCTGACCGCGATTCCCGGCAGGTCGAAGCCCCAGTCGACGCCGTAGGTGACCCTCGGGCCGTTCTCCCAGCGGTCGTAGCCGGGAAAGCGGTTGAGCGCGAAGAGGTTGGAATCCTCAAGGTCCACCGCCCGCGCATCCTCGTTGGGGACCTCGAGATTGTCGGTGGCGCCGGACGCGATCAACTGGAGGCGGGGGGTGAGACGCTGGGTGCCGCCCATGAACGGCCCGACCAGAGGCCAGCGAAACTCGGCCGCGAGCGCAGCGATGGCCCTTGAGTGCCAACCTTCCTCGCCGCGATAGATGATCGTGTCGGTGAGCAGATTGTCGCTGCTGTGGTAGACGTCTCCGCGCGCATAAGCGGTGAGCAGCATTTCCTGGCCCCAGGGTGTCAGGCTTCGCCGATCCCAGCGCGCTCCCGCGAACGCGCGCTGGGTGTCCTGGCCGCTCGTCCGAAGGATGGCGAGGCTGTTTGCCTGCACCTCCATTTTGCCGCCCCAGACCTTGCCCGGGAGCCGCCAGCGTGCGTCGATCGCTGGCAAGGCGACCGGCTGCTGCCCGGCGACGTCGGCGGCCCGAAGGCCCTGGAAGGCCCAGCCGGCGATCGAGATGTAGCTGTCGGCGGTGATCCGCTCGGCCTCGATCACCGAGCGCAGCCTCGTGTCGCGGGAGATGTCGTAGCGGCGAAGGAAGGTCCGGTCTGTGACGTAGCGCCCCGAAGCCGTGACGCTCCAGATCGGGCTCAGCTGGAAGCGGCCATTTCCCTCCAGATAGGCGCGAACGCCTTCGTCCCTGACCGCGGTGAGCGGCGCGGTGATCGGGATTCGGGACCCGTAGGTCACATAGGCGCCGAACTGGAAGGCGCCGAGCCCGGTCAGATGGCGGTAGCGACCCTCCAGCATCGGTGCCACCTCGGTATAGACGTGAGGGGTGATCGTGGCGTCGCGATTGGGCGCCAGCTTGAGATAATAAGGCACCGCCAGCTCGAAGCCGTTGCTCGAGCTCAGCCTGATGTCCGGAACGAGCACTCCGCTTCCGCCCCCCTCGCTTCCGTCGGGGTGCGAGAGGAAGGGCAGAGCGGCGATCCGGGCGCCGAGCAGGTTGAGCGAGGCCCCTTCGTAGCGGATCCGGCCCTTGACCGGGTCATGCACCACCTTGACCGCGTTGATCTGCCAGGTCGGGTTCTTCGGGCAGCCATTCTCGTTCACAACCGCGCAGGGCGAGTAGGCGGCCCTGTAGAGGGTCGTGAAGCCGTCCTTGCGTTCCGCCTTGTCGGCGGCGAGGCGGCCGCCGTCGGCGAGCACCAGAAGCATGTTTTGGATCATTCCGTCGCGAAGCGCGTCGGTCAGGACGGCGCTGTCCGCATAAGCGACGTCGCCGCCCGGATTGACGACCCGGACATTGCCTTCGGCGCGCACTTCGTCGGTGGTCCGGTTCCAGGTCACCCGCTCGGCGCGCAGCCTGTTGCCCTCGCTGTTCATGCGCACGTCGCCGCTCGCCGTCACGACCTGCGCTTCGCTGTCGTAGCTGAGCTCGTCCGAGCTGAACGCCACCTCGCGCGCATCCCCGGTGGGCGCGGCAGCGCCGTCGTCGACGACCGGGCCGGACTCCTGCGCCTGAGAGGCGGCCGGAGCGGCGACCAGCAGCGGCAGCGCGGTCAGGCAGATGAGATTGAGCTTTTTCACTTTCCCCGCCGCCAGGAGCACGCGCTTGCCGCCGCGCCTATCGCACTGGAAGGGCGAAGCCGCAATGCCGCAGGGGGAGAAGCGGACGGGCTCAGTTGCCCCCCTTTGCAAGGGGAGGGCCGAGGGCCTAGAGGCGAAGACTAAAAGCAGGAGCGAAGTATTGTCCATGAAAATCAGTTTCGTAAGTGAACGCCCCGCCGGCACCTATGCGCTCGCCCTTCCGGTCTGGAGCGAGGATATGATCGCCGACCGCCTCGCCGGCTTTGATCCCGCAGTCCGCGCAGTCGCCGCCCGGGCTGCCGAAGCCCAGCGTTTCGAGCGCGAGGCCGCCTCGGTCGCGGAGACCTTCGTCGCCGAAGGGGAGGGCGCACGGCGCCTGCTCCTGATCGGGCTCGGCGACCGCCGCCAGGACGAAAGTCTGTTCGAGAAAATCGGCGGGGCGCTCACGGCGCGGCTCCTCACGTCCGGCGAGACCCGCCTCGTCGTCGACCTGACCGGCCTCAACCTCGACGGCGAGGCCGCCGCCCGAATCGGTCTCGGCGCCGCGGCGCGGAGCTGGCGCTTCGATCGGTACCGGAGCAAGCTCACCAAGAAGCAGAAGCCGACGCTTGAAGAGGTGATCATCGTCGGCGGCGGCGATTCCGCGTCCGCCTGGAACGCGAGGGCCGCCTTGCTCGACGGCATGTCCTTCACCCGCGAGCTGGTCACCGAGCCGGCCAACATCCTCTATCCCGAAAGCTTCGTCGAGCGATGCCGCGAGCGGCTCGAGCCGCTCGGGGTCGAGTTCGAGGTGCTCGACGAGGAGCAGATGAGGGCGCTCGGGATGCTGGCGCTGCTCGGAGTCGCCCAGGGCTCCGTCCGGCCGCCGCGGCTTCTGGTGATGCGCTGGAACGGCGCCGCCGACGCCGACGGCCGGCCGCTGGTGCTGATCGGGAAGGGTATCACTTTCGACACGGGCGGGATCTCGATCAAGCCGGCGGCCGGAATGGAAGCGATGAAGTGGGACATGGGCGGCGCCGGTGCCGTCGCCGGGGCGATGGCCGCCCTCGCCGGCCGCAAGGCGAAGGCGAACATCGTCGCGGTCTGCGCGCTCGCCGAGAATATGCCCGACGGCAAGGCCCAGCGTCCGGGCGACGTCGTCACGAGCATGTCCGGCCAGACGATCGAGGTGATCAACACCGACGCGGAGGGCCGGCTCGTCCTGTGCGACGCGATGACCTGGGCTCAGCGCGAGTATAAGCCGGAGGTGATCGTCGACCTCGCCACCCTGACCGGAGCGATGATCATCTCGCTCGGCCACGAATATGCCGGCTTGTTCTCGAACGACGACGGCCTCGCCGGCCAGCTCCTGGCGGCAGGCGCGACGAGCGGCGACAAATTGTGGAGGATGCCGCTCGGCGATCCCTATGACAAGCTGATCGATTCGCCGATCGCGGACATGAAGAATGTCGGCCCAAGGGAAGGCGGCTCGATCACCGCCGCGGTCTTCCTTCAGCGCTTCGTCGAGGCCGGGGTCAAATGGGCCCATCTCGATATCGCCGGAATGGCCTGGGCGGACAAAGCGAGCCACCTCCACGACAAGGGCGCGACCGGCTATGGGGTGGCCTTGCTCGACCGCTTCGTCGCGGCCAATTTCGAAGGGTGATCGTCGACTTTTACCACCTCACCGGCTCGCCGCTCGAGCGGGTGCTTCCCAGCATAGCGGAGAAGGTGCTGGCGGGCGGCGAGCGGTTGCTGGTGGTGGCCGAGCCCGACTTGCTGGCGCGGCTCGACGAGCAATTGTGGAGCTATTCGAAGGAAAGCTTCATCCCGCACGGCCGCGAAAGTGCGGAAAGTCAGCCGGTCTTCCTTTCGCCTGAGCCCGCGGCGGCGAACGGGGCTGCCAACATCGCCCTTGCCGACGGCCGCTGGCGCGAGGAGGCGCTCGGCTTCGCCCGCACCTTCTACTTCTTCGACAATGACGGCCGCGACCCCGCCCGCGAGGCCTGGCGGGCGCTGAAAGGCCGGGCCGATGTCGAGGCCCGCTACTGGAAGCAGGATGAGCGCGGAAAGTGGGTAAAGGGGCCGTAACGACGAGGGGGAATTGCCCTCCGGCCCATCTCCCCCTAGAGACCCGCCCAATTCCCATCTCATACAGACGGAGCATAAGCCGGCCATGGCGACCGAACGCACTTTCTCGATCATCAAGCCCGACGCGACCCGGCGCAACCTCACCGGCGCGATCACCGCCAAGCTCGAGGAAGCGGGCCTCCGGGTCGTCGCTTCGCGCCGGATCCGGATGACCCGCGAGCAGGCCGAGGGCTTTTACGGAGTTCATCGCGAGCGGCCCTTCTTCAACGACCTGGTCGCCTTCATGACTTCGGGCCCGGTCGTCGTTCAGGTCCTGGAGGGCGACAATGCCGTCGCCCGCAACCGCGAGGTTATGGGCGCCACCAACCCGGACAATGCCGACGAGGGCACGATCCGCAAGGAATTTGCCGAATCGATCGAGGCGAACAGCGTCCACGGCTCCGACAGCGCCGAGAATGCGGCGATCGAGATCGACTATTTCTTCAAGCCAGAAGAGATAGTGGGGTAGCCGTCATTGCGAGCGAAGCGAAGCAATCCGGCAACTCGACCGTTGTGGGGCTGGATTGCTTCGTCGCTTCGCTCCTCGCAATGACGAGGGCCCTTCAAGGCAGAAGATCCACATGCCCCGGCCTCAGCCGGGCGCAATATTCGTCGAGAGCCTTCGGATAGAGCCGGTGCTCCTCCTTGAGCACCCGCTCCGCCAGCTGCTCCGCCGTCTCCCGCTCGCGCACCCGGACCCTGGCTTGGGCGAGGACTGGTCCCCCGTCGAGCTCGTCGGTGACGAGATGGACCGAGCAGCCCACCCAAATCTCGCCCGCCTCCAGCGCCCGCCGGTGCGTGTCGAGGCCCTTATAGGCGGGAAGAAGGGACGGGTGGATGTTGAGGATCCGGCCCTTCCATCCTTCGAGGAACTCGGCCGACAGAAGCCGCATATAGCCTGCCAGCGCCACCATCTCGACGCCCGCCTCGCGAAGCGCCAGGTCGAGCAGATGGTCGAACTCCTCTCGCTCCATGCCCTTGTGGCTCTGCGCCCAGACGGGGATACCGAGCCGCCGGGCGACGACGAGGCCGCGCGCCTCCGGCGCGTTCGAGGCGACCAGGGCCAGATCGTAGCTTCGAGCCTCGCGCCTCTTATATTCGCTGAGCGCGACCATGTTAGTGCCGCGCCCGGAGAGAAGAATTCCGACGCGGACTCTTTCACGCATTATGGGTGGCGGTCCAGGAAGAGGAAGCACCCCAGTCGCCCGCGGCGCCCTCCACGTCGCAGCCGACGGTACCCTGCTCGATATGTCCGATTACATGCACCGTCTCGCCGGCCGCAGAGAGGTTTTCGACGACCGTTTCCAAATCCTCTTCGGTGACTACGGCCACCATGCCAATTCCGCAATTAAAGGTACGCGCCATCTCGTGGGGAGCAATATGACCCACGCGCTGCAGCCAGGAGAATTCACGCGGAAGGGTCCATGCACTGACGTCAATATGCGCGCGCGCCGACCCTCGTAGACCGGTTGCAACCCCCTCCAGCAGACCTCCGGCATAGATACGGGCCCGCGCATTCTTCGGCAAAATGCGTGGAACATTCTCAAGGAGGCCTCCTCCAGTGATGTGCGCCAACGCCTTGATCCGGTGAGCCTGGATTTGCGGAAGCAACGCCTGAACGTATATGCGCGTCGGCGTAAGCAGCACTTCTAGAAGCGTTCGGCTCGGGTCGAATGTCGCCGGCGCCCCGAGCGCATGCGCCTGCTCCGAAATTACTTTCCGTATCAATGAGTAGCCGTTCGAATGGAAGCCGGAGGAACCCAGACCCACAATGATGTCGCCCGGCACCACCCGTTCGCCGGTGAGTTGCTTGCCTCGCTCGACGGCGCCGACTGCAAATCCGGCGAGGTCGTAGTCGCCGTCTTGGTACATGCCCGGCATCTCGGCCGTTTCACCGCCTATCAGGGCACAACCGGCCTGCCTGCAACCCTCTGCAATGCCAGCAATGACGTTGGCAGCAACTCCGGTCTGGAGCCTGCCGGTCGCGAAGTAATCGAGGAAGAACAAGGGTTCGGCACCTTGGACCAAAAGGTCGTTAACGCACATGGCGACGGCGTCGATGCCGATACTGTCATGGGTGTCGCTATCGATGGCCAATCTGAGCTTGGTGCCGACACCGTCGGTAGCGGCGACGAGAAGCGGGTCTTCGAACCCCGCTTCCTTGAGATCGAACAACGCCCCAAAGCCACCTAATTCCGCATCCGCGCCCTTGCGGGCCGTCGCCTTTACGAGGGGGCCGATGGCTTTGACGAACGCGTTGCCCGCAGCGATCGACACGCCGGCGTCGGCGTAGGTGTAGGGCTTCTCGTGGCTCATCGGCGCCGACTAGCCACATCGCGCTTGGATTTCCACGCCCAACTCGCCAAAAGGCGGGCGTGAAGCCAAGCTTTCGTCTGTCCCTCCTGCTCGCCGCCCTCCTGGCCTCCCTCGTGGCGGGCCGGGCGGTCTGGGCGCAATTGGAGGGCGCCGACCGCGGCGTTCCCCCGATCGACAGCGCCAGCACCTTCGAGATTACCGGAATCGAGGTCGACGTCGGCGCCGACACCGCCGACAAGGCGCGCGAGGAGGGTTGGCGCCAAGCCCAGCAGAAGGGCTGGAAGGCGCTCTGGGCAAAGACCAACGGCCGCCCCATCGACGAGGCGCCCGGCCTTACCGACGCCGCCCTCAACGGAATGGTCGCCGGGATCGTCATCGAGCATGAGCAGATCGGCCCGAAACGCTATATCGCCACCCTCGGCGTCCTCTTCGACCGCGCCCGTACCGGCCAGCTCCTCGGAGTCAGTGGCTCGGTCCGCCGCTCGGCGCCCGTTCTGGTCATACCGGTGATGCTGACCGGCTCTTCCTTCCAGAGCTTCGAATCGCGCAACGAATGGCAGCGCGCCTGGGCCCGCTACCGTACCGGCAACAGTCCGGTCGATTACGTCCGGCCGACCGGATCCGGGATCGATCCCTTGCTTCTCAACATCGCCCAGACCCGCCGCCCCGGCCGGGCTTGGTGGCGGATGCTTCTCGACCAATATGGCGCCGCCGACGTGATTACGCCCGAAGTGCATCTGAAGCGCCTCTACCCAGGGGGACCGGCGGTCGGGACCTTTATCGCCCGCCACGGGCCGGACAACCGAGTCCTCGGCCAGTTCAACCTCCGGGTGGAGAACAGCGCGCTCATCCCGCGAATGCTCGACGAGGGCGTGCGCGGCCTCGACCTTCTCTATACCCGGGCTCTCGCCGCCGGCGAGCTTACGCCCGACCCTTCCCTGATCGTCCCCGAGCCGCCTCTGGTCGAAGAGATCGTCGAGCGGGAGGAGCCCTTGGTGGTGGAAACGCCGCGGCCGCTGCCGCCTCCCGGCACCGCCCCGGTCGGAGAGGTGACCGTCCTTCGAATCGAGGTCGACACTCCCGACCAGGCGGCGATCGGCCGTGCGGAGCTGGCGGTGAGCCGGGTCCCTGGAGTCACTTCGGCCTTCACCACCAACCCCTCGGTCGGAGGCACCTCGTCGATGAGGGTGAGCTATATGGGCGAGCCCGGCGCCCTCGCCGCCGCGCTCGAATCTCAGGGATGGCGGGTCTCCGGCTCCGGCAGCAGCCTGCGTCTGTCGCGGGGCGGCGACTGAATGCCGCAGATCGCGCTGCCGCTCGACTGGCCGGTAGCCGACCGCGATGAGGATTTCCTCATCTCCGATTCCAACCGCGATGCCTTCGAGCATCTGAAACGCTGGTCGCTTTGGCCGGTCATGGCCACCCTTGTCACCGGACCGCGCAAATCCGGGCGAAGCCTGCTCGGCCGGCTCTTCGTCCGAAAGACGGGCGGCCGGCTGTTCGACAATGGGGAGGAGCATGACGAGGAATCCCTCTTCCATGCGTGGAACGAGGCGCAGCTGTCGCGCCGGCCTCTGCTCATCGTCGCCGACTCTTCGCCGCCCTCGTGGCAGGTCGCCCTACCGGACCTGCGCTCGCGCCTGGCGGCGACCCCGCACGTCGCGATCGGCGGGCCCGACGACCGGCTGATCGGCGATCTCGTCGTCAAGCTGCTCGGCGACCGCGGAATCGCGGTCCCGCCCGAGGTCCCCGCTTTCATTGTGCCGCGGATCGAACGTTCCTATGTGGCCGTTCTGCAGGTCGTCGCCGCGCTCGACCGCGCCGCTTTGTCGCATCATCGCCGAATAACGGTTGCGATGGTGAAGCGCGCTCTCTCGGAAGACGGAATGATCAAGAGAGCGAGAAGCCGGCCGGAATGAACGAGACTGCCCCATCGTCCTCGCCCCGGCCGCCGCTGACGGCGCGAGAACGCTATTTCAACCGCGAATTGAGCTGGCTCGCCTTCAACCGGCGGGTCCTCGAGGAGGCCTGCAACCTCGCCCACCCGTTGCTGGAGAGGCTTCGCTTCCTCTCCATCTCGGGCAGCAACCTCGACGAATTCTTCATGGTCCGGGTCGCCGGCCTCAAGGCGCACCGCCTGCTCGGAGTCGAGGAGGCCTCGGCCGACGGCCTCACGCCCGTCCAGCAACTCGCCGCCGTCACCGCGGAGGCCGATGCGCTGATGCGGAGCCAACAGAATGTCTGGTCCGACCTTCGCCGGGCGCTCGCCGATACCGGAGTGGCGGTAATCGGCAGCGGCGCCATCGACTCCGAGATGGCCTCGTGGCTCGAGCGCCATTTCCGGGAGCAGATATTTCCGGTGCTGACGCCCCAGGCGATCGATCCGGCCCATCCCTTCCCGTTCATCCCCAATCGCGGCTTCTCGCTGATCTTCGACCTCAAGCACCGGGTTACGGGGGCGCCCATTCGCGAGCTGGTGATGGTGCCCTCGACCTTGCCTCGCTTCATCAGGCTGCCGGGGGCGGAAGCGCATTATATCGCGGTGGAGACTCTCATCCGTCGCAACATCGGCGCCATCTTTCCGGACCATGAGCTGGTCGGCGGCGGCGCCTTTCGGATCCTTCGCGACAGCGACATCGAGGTCGAGGAGGAAGCCGAGGATCTCGTCCGCTACTTCCGAAACGCCATCAAGCGCCGCCGCCGCGGAAGCGTCATCCGTCTGAAGCTGTCCGCCGAGATGCCGGCCGAGCTCATCGACATGGTGCGCGAAGGGGTCGGGGCGGCCGAGGCGATCGTCACCGAATCGACCGGCTTCCTCGGAATCGCCGATCTCGACGCCCTTTACGAGGAGGACCGGCCGGACCTGAAGTTCGCGGCCTTCGCGCCGCGCTTCCCCGAACGGATCCGCGAGCATGGCGGAGACTGCTTCGCCGCCATCCAGACCAAGGACATCGTCGTCCATCACCCCTATGAGAGCTTCGAGGTGGTCGTCGAGTTCCTGAAGCAGGCGGCGGCCGATCCCGACGTCATCGCGATCAAGCAGACCCTCTACCGGGCCGGCAAGCAGTCGGCCGTTATCCGGGCGCTGATCGACGCCGCCGAGGCGGGCAAATCGGTGACCGCGGTCATCGAGCTGAAGGCCCGTTTCGACGAGGAGCAGAATCTGCTCTGGGCCTCGGCGCTGGAGCGGGCCGGAGTCCAGGTCGTCTACGGGTTCATCGACTGGAAGACCCACGCCAAGGTCTCGATGGTCGTTCGCCGCGAGGAGCGCGGCTACCGCACCTACTGCCATCTCGGCACCGGCAATTATCATCCGGTGACGGCGCGAATCTACACCGATCTCAGCTTCTTCACCGCCGATCCCCGGGTCGGCCGCGATGTCGCCCAGCTGTTCAACTACATCACCGGCTATGTCGAACCGCGCGATCTCGAGCTGATCTCGACCTCGCCGCACCAGATGCGCGACGAGCTTCTCGCTCTGATCGAGGCGGAGATCGAGCATGTCCGAGCCGGTCGCCCCGGCGACATCTGGGCCAAGATGAATTCGATCGTCGACCAGGCCATCATCGACAAGCTCTACGAGGCGAGCGAGGCGGGCGTTCAGATCGATCTCGTCATCCGCGGAATATGCTGCCTTCGCCCCGGTCTGCCCGGCCTCTCCGAGAATATAAGGGTCAAGTCGATCGTCGGCCGCTTTCTCGAACACAGCCGGATCTGGTGCTTCGGCAATGGCGACGAGCTACCCAGCCGCAAGGCCCGGGTCTTCATAAGCTCGGCCGACTGGATGCCGCGCAACTTCGACCGCCGGGTCGAATATATGCTCCCGCTCGAGAACGTCACGGTCCACGCTCAGGTGCTCGACCAGGTCATGGTCGCCAATCTGATCGACAACGAGCAGAGCTGGCGCCTGCATCCCGACGGAAGCTACGAGCGGCTCGGCCCGGACGAGGACCGCACCTTCAACCTCCACCATTATTTCATGACCAATCCGTCCCTCTCCGGCCGCGGCGCCGCGCTCAAGGAGAGCGGGTCGGTTCCGAAGCTGCGCCTGCGACGCGACCCGTGAGGGGGAAGGCGGCGCCGCATGCCGAGCCGATGGCGATCGTCGACATCGGGTCCAATTCGGTGCGACTGGTCGTCTATTCCGGGGCTCCGCGGGCGCCGTCCATCATCTTCAACGAGAAGGTGCTCGCCGGACTGGGCAAGGGGCTGGGCGAGACCGGCATGCTCGCCGAGGGCCCGAAGACGCGCGCGCTGGCCGCCCTTCGCCGCTTCCGCCTGCTCGTCGGCCAGATGAAGGTGCACGACGTGCGGGTCCTCGCCACCGCCGCGGTCCGCGACGCCGGCAACGGCGATGCCTTCCTCGACGAGGTCCGTGCGCTGGGCTTCGAACCCAAGGTCATTTCCGGAGAGGCGGAAGGGCGGCTTGCGGC
Source organism: Sphingomonadales bacterium (assembly GCA_038257735.1). Taxonomy (GTDB): domain Bacteria; phylum Pseudomonadota; class Alphaproteobacteria; order Sphingomonadales; family Sphingomonadaceae; genus Allosphingosinicella. The sequence goes on from JBBSIZ010000005.1 coordinate 105,150, forward strand.
GGAGGGAGTCCTGTCGGGCTTTCCCGACGCTGACGGGCTGGTCGGGGATCTCGGCGGCGGAAGCCTCGAGCTCGCCGACGTCGGCGGCGGAGCCGTCCACATCAGCATTTCCCTTCCGTTCGGCGTCCTTCGCATCGGCAATCCCGATGCCGCCGCCGAGAAGAAGCTGCGCCGCCGGCTCGCCCGGGCTCTTGAAGATTCCGGCCTGGGCGAACGGGGCCGGGGCAGACCTTTCTACATGGTCGGCGGCTCATGGCGAGCGCTTGCCCGGCTCGACATCATCTCGCGCGATTATCCGCTTCCTATCACCCACCATTACCGGATGCCGCCCGAGCGGCCGGCCGAGCTGAGGAAGCTGATCGCCTCGCTGAGCCGGAGCGACCCCAAGAGCATGCCGATGCTGACCGCGTCCCGAATCCCCACTTTGCCCAACGCGAAGCTCATCCTTTCCGCTCTGGTAGACGCGCTTGAGCCGAGCGAGCTCATCGTCTCCAGCTTCGGGATCCGCGAAGGCCTGCTCTATCACGAGCTTCCGCCCCGGGAGCGGCGCAAGGACCCCTTGATCGAGGCGGCTCGGGACGCCGGGCGCGGGCTCAGCCGCTTCGGCGAACATGGCGACCTGCTCGACCGTTGGATCTCGCCCATCTTCTCCGATTCGCCCGCCAATGCGCGGCTCCGGCTCGCCGCCTGCCTGCTCGCCGATGTTGCCTGGCAGGCCCATCCCGATTTCCGGGCCGAGCGCGGAGTCGAGATGGCGCTTCACGGCAACTGGGTCGGGATCGACGTCTGTGGCCGGGTGATGCTGGCCCAGGCGCTCTTCTCGAACTTCGGCGGCGGCCGGGACTTTCCCGACAAGCGAATCGCCGCCTTGTGCAGCCCGGCCGAGCTCGGCTGCGCCTCGCGCTGGGGGCTTGCCATGAGGCTCGGCCAGCGCCTCAGCGGCGGCCTCGCATCGAGCCTGGAGCGAAGCCGGCTCGAGCTGGACGGAGACGTGATCCGCCTCGTCCTGCCCGAAGGCGAGGAGGCGCTCTACGGTGAGACGGTGGACCGCCGCCTTCGAAAGCTCGCCTCCGCGCTGGGCTGCAAGGCGGAGATGGAGTCGGAATAGTCCGTCGAAAATCAGCCGCAGTCGACCTTCATGACCCGACCCGCGGAATCCACCCGCAAATTCACCCGGTCCTCGCGATAGTCCATCGTCACCATCGTGCCCGGCGCTATCCAGCGCAGGGCCGTAGCGCCGCTGAGCCTCAAAGCCTCCGCGCCAACCTCGTCGCTTCTCTTGCGGCCGATCAGAATCTCCGCCTTGCCGGCCTCGCACTTGCCGCTCCCACCGGCCTCCGCGGGTGGCGCCGTCGCGCAGCCCGCCGTCAAAAGCGCAGCGACCGCCAAACTCCTCATTCCCCGTCCGCCGTCAAAGTCATCACCAGCTTGCCGCCGCGCACCGCGAAGGCGAGCCGCCCTTCGACCAGGTCGAGGGCGTCGCGGCCGAACTGGTCGAATCGCCAGCCCTCGAGGATCGACAGACCGTCGCGCCGCCCCGCTGCGAGCATCTCCAGCTCCTCGGTTCGGGCGATCAGCCGGGCGGCGACGTTGCTTTCCCGGGAGCGGATCTTGAGAAGCAGCTTCAGAAGGTCGGCGACGAGGGCGCCCTCCTTGCCCAGGCCCGGCCCCCGATCCTCCCGCGCCGGCACCTCATCGGCCGGCATCGGCACCGCATTGGCCAGCGACGACATCAGCCGAACGCCGATCTCGTTGCCCGCCCAGGCGGGCGAGAGCCCCCGCACCCGGGCCAGAGCGTCCTGGCTCGCCGGCGGATGGGCGGCGACGTCGGCGATCGTCTCATCCTTCATAATCCGCCCGCGCGGCAGATTCTTGCCCCGGGCCTCCTGCTCGCGCCAGGCGGCCAGAGCCTTCAGCCGGCCCAGCACCTCGGGCTTGCGGCTTGAGATCCGGATCCGCTTCCAGGAGAGCGCCGGGTCGTTCTCGTAATTGGAGGGGTCGGCGAGCTTCTCCATCTCCTCGTCGAGCCACTCGCCGCGCCCGGTCCGCCGGAGCCGCTCCAGCATCTTCGGGAAAAGCGCGGCGAGATGGGTGACGTCGCCGATCGCATAATCGATCTGCCGCCGGTCGAGGGGCCGGCGGCCCCAGTCGGTGAAGCGCGCGCCATTGTCGAGGCTCTTGCCGACCAGGCTTTCGACCAGGTTGGAATAACCGACCTGCTCGCCGAGCCCAAGCGCCATCGCGGCGATCTGGGTGTCGAACAGGGGATGCGGGGTCCTGCCGGTGATGTTGTAGATGATCTCTATATCCTGGCTTCCGGCGTGGAAGACCTTGAGGACGTCTTCGTTGTTCACGAGCAGGTCGAGCAGGGGTGTCATGTCGAGCCCGTCGGCCTTGGGATCGACGGCGGCGGCTTCGTCGACGTCGCCGATCTGGATCAGGCACAGATCCGGCCAGTAGGTGTTTTCGCGCATGAATTCGGTGTCGACCGCGACGAACGGCTGCCTGGCCAGGCGCTCGCAAAGGGACTTCAGCGAATCGGAATCGGTAATCAGCGGGTGAATGTGCATCGCCACGGCTCATAGCGGCGGCCTCCCGCCTTGACAAAGCAAGGCTGCGTGGCGAAGCGCCCTAATCCTCAAAACTGTGGAAAAACCCCGGAAAGCGCCCCTTTATGCACGCCTATCGCAGCCATCATTGCGGCGAGCTCCGCGCCTCCCATGTCGGGGAGCGGGTAAAGCTTTCGGGCTGGATCCACCGCAAGCGCGACCATGGCGGAGTGCTGTTCGTCGATCTGCGAGACCATTATGGGCTGACCCAGATCGTCGCCAAGGCGGATAGCGAAGCCTTGCGGGCCCTCGATCACTTGAGGGCTGAGTCGGTGGTGACGATCGTCGGCGAAGTGGTGTCGCGCGGCGCCGATGCGGCCAATCCGAACCTGCCGACCGGCGAGATCGAGGTTTCGGCCGAGGAGGTCGTCGTCCAGTCGGCGGCCGAGGAGCTTCCGCTGCCGGTCGCGGGCGAGGCGGAATATCCGGAGGAGATAAGGCTCCGCTACCGATTCCTCGACCTTCGCCGCGAGCGGCTTCACCGCAATATCGTCCTTCGAAGCCAGGTCATCTCCTCGATTCGGCGCCGGATGGTCGAGGCCGGCTTCACCGAGTTCCAGACGCCCATCCTCACCGCCTCGAGCCCCGAGGGCGCGCGCGACTATCTCGTCCCGAGCCGGGTCCATCCGGGCAAATTCTACGCGCTCCCGCAGGCGCCGCAGATGTTCAAGCAGCTAATCATGGTCGCCGGCTTCGATCGCTACTTCCAGATCGCCCCCTGCTTCCGGGACGAGGACGGCCGCGCCGACAGAAGCCCCGGCGAGTTCTACCAGCTCGATTTCGAGATGAGCTACGTCACCCAGGAGGACGTCTTCCAGGCGCTGGAGCCGATCCTCGCCGGGGTCTTCGAAGAGTTCGCCGACGGAAAGAAAGTGACTCCCGCCGGGGAGTTTCCGCGGATCCCCTACAAGGAGGCGATCCTGAAATACGGCTCCGACAAGCCGGACCTCCGCAATCCGATCCTTATATCCGACGTCTCGGACCATTTCCAGGGCTCGGGCTTCGGCCTCTTCGCCCGGATCGTCGAAGGCGGCGGCACCGTGCGCGCCATTCCGGCGCCGAACACCGCCGACAGGAGCCGTAAATTCTTCGACGAGATGAACGACTGGGCCCGCTCCGAAGGCCATGCCGGCCTGGGCTACGTCACCCAGAAAGGCGGCGAGCTGGGCGGCCCGATCGCCAAAAATCACGGCGACGAAGCCATGCGCAAGCTGATCGCCGAGCTCGGCCTCGGCCCCGACGACGGAATCTTCTTCGCTGCCGGCAAGGAAAGCCAGGCGGCCAGGCTCGCCGGGCTGGCCCGCACCCGCGTGGCCGAGCAGGTCGGACTGATCGGGGAGGACGAGTATCGCTTCTGCTGGATCGTCGACTTCCCGATGTTCGAATATGACGAGGAGTCGAAGAAGGTCGACTTCAGCCACAATCCCTTCTCGATGCCCCAGGGCGAGCTCGAGGCGCTGGAGACCATGGACCCGCTCGACATCCTCGCCTTCCAGTACGACATCGTCTGCAACGGCGTAGAGCTGTCGTCGGGCGCGATCCGAAACCACCGGCCCGACATCATGTACAAGGCGTTCGAGATTGCCGGCTATTCGCAGGCGGACGTCGATTCGAACTTCTCCGGGATGATCAACGCTTTCAAGTTCGGAGCCCCGCCTCACGGCGGCTCGGCGCCCGGGATCGACCGGATCGTCATGCTTCTCGCCGGCGAGCCCAATATCCGCGAGGTCGTCCTCTTCCCGATGAACCAGCGCGCCGAGGATCTGATGATGGGGGCGCCGGGCGTGGTGAGCGCGAAGCAGCTGAGGGAGCTCAACATTCGCCTGATCGAGCCGGCTGGGGCCGCGAAGACGGACCCTGCGAAGGCGGTGGCGCCGGAATAGCTCCCGTCATCCCCGCTTTCACCGGGATGACGAGAGGGCTACGACTGCTCCATGACCATTGATCTCTCTGACTATGAGTCCGGCGCCCGCTACCGGGGCAATTATTCCGACGACCTCGCCGAGCTCCAGGAGCGGCTCGGGCGGATACTCGTCGCCCATATCGTCCACAAGCGCCGAAGCCTGATCGTCTGCGAGGGCTGGGACGCGGCCGGCAAGGGTGGGGCGATTCAGCGCCTGACCTCTGGCTGGGACCCGCGCGCCTTTCAGGTCTGGCCGGTCAAGGCTCCGACGCCGGAGGAGAAAGCCCGCCACTTCCTCTGGCGCTTCTGGAACAAGCTTCCGGGCGCCGGCGAGATCGGAATCTTCGACCGCAGCTGGTACGGGCGGGTCCTCGTCGAGCGGGTCGAGGGCTTTGCCACCGAAGCCGAATGGCGGCGCGCCTATGACGAGATCAACGAGTTCGAGGCCCAGCAGAGCTATGACGGAACGACGATAATCAAGCTCTTCTTCCACGTCACCCGGGAGACCCAGGACGAGCGGCTGAAGGCGCGGCTCGACCATCCCTGGAAGCGCTGGAAGGTCACTCAAGAGGATTTCCGGAACCGCGCCCGCCGGGACGATTATCTGGCGGCGGCGCGGGAGATGTTCGAATGCACGAACACGCGCTGGGGCCCGTGGACGGTGATCGACGGCAATAACAAGAAGGCTGCGAGGATCGCGGCCCTGACGGCGGTGGCGGAAGCGCTTGAAGCGGCCTGTCCGGTAAAGCCTCCGGAGGCGGATCCGGAGGTGGAGAAGCTGGCGCGGGAGGCATTTGGGCAATAGCCGCCGCTAGCGAATTTCCGGATAGTCGATCGAAACAACCTCCAGCTCACGCTCCCCGCCCGGAAGAGTGACCCGGCGCAGATCGCCCACCGCGGCGCCGCGGATCGCCCGCCCGACCGGAGAGGTCCAGGCGATTCGGCCGTTCGAGGCGTCGGTTTCGTCCTCGCCGACGAGGGTCACAATCCGCCTTCTGTCCTCTTCGTCGGCAAGCGTGACCGTGGCTCCGAAATACACCTTGCCGCGCTCGGGTTGGGCCGCGGCGTCGACGACCCTGGCGTCCTTCATCCGCCGCGACAGCCAGCCGAGCCGGCGGTCGATCTCGCGGAGGCGCTTGCGGCCGTAAATATAGTCGCCATTCTCCGAGCGGTCGCCATTGCCCGCCGCCCAGCTGATCGTCTCCACCAGCTTCGGCCGCTCGACCGCGAACAAGGCCTCATATTCCTCGCGTAGCCGGCGATAGCCGTCGGGGGTTATGTAATTGGGGCGGTCGGTCACAATCTGCCTCCCCCTCCCCATGAGTTGAATCCACGGGGAGGCAAATCATCAGCCCGGCCCGCTTTTGCCCAGATAATAAGAGAGTCGGTTCGCCCGGCCGTCGCCGCGCCGGGCGCGGATGGCGTCGTAGACCACGGCATTCTCAAGCACCCGCTGAACGTAGTTGCGGGTCTCGGAATAGGGGATGGCCTCTATCCAGGCGACGATGTCGGTGCCGCCGCGCGGGTCGCCGTTGGCGCGCACCCATTTGTTCACGTTGCCGGCGCCGGCATTGTAGCTCGCCACCGCCATTGCCGCCTGTCCGCCCCACTGGTTGAGCAATCGCTCGAAATAGCTGGTTCCGAGCAGTACGTTGTAAGCCGGGTCCGAAGTCAGGCGGGCGAAATCGTAGGGCAGGCCAAGCTTGCCGGCCTGCTCGCGCGCGGTGCCGGGCATGAGCTGCATCAGCCCGCGGGCACCGGCATGGCTGATTGCGGCGCGGTCGAACGAGCTTTCCTGCCGGGTGATTCCGTGGGCGAGCCCCCAATTTGCCGAAAAGGCGCCCGGCAAGGTCACTTCGGGGAAGCCGGCGGGATCGTAGAAGCTCTCGCCCTTGTTTCGGGCCTCGCGGGCGACCCAGACGCCGAGATCCTGGCGCCCGATCGTCCGGCCGAACTGGGCGGCCAGGATTCGTTCGCTCTCATTTTCGGCCTGCTCGGCAATGGCTCGGACGAACAGGGACTGGTCGCTCCACCGGCCCATGTCGCCAAGCGCCCTGGCCGCCTGGACCAGCGGCCATGCGGCGAAGGCGGAACGCTGCGCCGACGACGGGTTTGCCGAGGAGGGGGAGGGGGCGGTCACCCGCCGTCCGAGCCGCTCGAGCGCGAGCTGGCCGTAAAACTGGTCCTGGTTCGCCGCCGCCTGCTCCAGCCAGGAACTGGACTGCGCCTGCTGGCCGGCGGCGGACGCCGATCGTGCCGCCCAGTAGAAGCCCTTGGTTCGGGTCTGCGAGGAACGCGCGGCGCGGCCGTAACGGTCGAACATCCGCGCCGCGTCGGCTTGGCGGCCGAGCTTGACCGCCGCATTTCCCGCGAGCCAGGCGAGGTTGGTATATTCGTCGCGCTCGCCATAGGAGCGTTCGCTGACGTCGGTCCCGGCCGGATAGGCGTCGTCGAGCTGGGAGGCGATCTGGTAGGCGGTCGACCATTGCGAGTCGTTCTCCGCGCCCTTGGCGAGGGTCATCATCGACTCGAACCATTTTTCCGCATTGGCCGGCTGCCGGGTCAGGCGATGCGGCTGGGCCATGAGCTGGCGGGCGGCCAGGCTCTGGCCGGAAGCCCGGAGCCAATTGGCGCGGTCGATCAGCAGGCCGGGATCGCCCTCGGCGGCTCCCAGCATGGAAAGGCGGCTGGCGGCGTCAGGCGAGCGCGTCTGGAGCGCGAGGCGGGTGGCGTAGAGAGCCTGACGCTGCGCCGAGGCCAGAGGCAATTGCCGCGCCGCGCTCTGGGTATCGCCATTGCCGAGCAACGCTTCCATTCGCGAATCATGATCAGCGCTGCTCAGGCGTGCCCCGAACTGGCCGAGGATTCGGGCCTCGTCGGTGGGCGGCAGCACTCCGCCGGTCCAGGCCTTGCGCGCCGCCTCGAGCGCCTCGTTGCCGCGGCCGGAAGCCTGAAGTGCGAAAGCGTGACGGGCATGGCCGGCCGGAGTCAGCGGCGGGAAGGCGTTGAAGAAGCCGATCACCTCGAAAGCCGCGCCGCCGTCCGAATTGGCCTTTTCGGCGGTGCGGCGCATCGCCGTCTCGCCCGGCCAGCCGCGATGGCTCATCAGGAAGGATGCATAGGAGGAAAAGGGCAGGCTGTCGGTCTGCCTCAGGCTGGTCCAGCGCGCCAGGTCAACGGCGGCGGAAGACGGAGCGGTCGAATAAACGGGCGACGGCCGAGGCTGGGCCCGCTGCGGCGTCGGCGACATCGGGCTCTGCACCGCGGCGGGCAGGATCTGGGCGACGTGCACCGGCCTCACCCCCGCGGCGACGGCGGCGACGGACATGGCGGACACGCCCAAGAGGCTCAGAGCTAAAGCTTTTTTATGCATGCTGGACAGAATGCCAACCCCCTCCTTATCAGGCCCTGAACGAGCCCGCCCTTCATGTAGGGCGCGCAGCCTCACGTGAAGGAGTCCAATGATGTTCCGCGGGTCGATCCCGGCTCTGGTGACGATTTTCCGGGACGAAGCGTTGGACGAACACGCTTTTCTCGACTTCGTGCGCTGGCAGGTGAACGAAGGAAGCCATGCTCTGGTCCCGTGTGGGACCACCGGCGAATCGGCGACCCTCACCGGCGCCGAGCATCGGCGAGTGATCGAGTTGGCCGTCGAAGGGGCGGAGGGGCGGGTCGAGGTCATCGCCGGCTGCGGCTCCAATAACACCGCGCACGCCATCGAGCTGACCCGTTCCGCCAAAGAAGCGGGCGCCGACGCGGCCCTGCACGTCCCGCCTTATTACAACCGCCCCAACCAGGACGGCATCTACGCCCATTTCGCCGCGATCGCGGAGGCGGTCGACATACCTATCGTCCTCTACAACGTTCCGGCGCGGACAGTCACGGACATCTCGGTAGAGACCATGGCTCGGCTCACGGAGATGGCCAACGTCGTCGCCGTCAAGGACGCCACCGGCAATCTCGCCCGGGTTTCCGCACAGCGTCTGGCGTGCCGGACAGGCTTCGCTCAACTCTCCGGTAATGACGACATGGCCCTCGGGTTCATGGCCCTGGGCGGAGTCGGCTGTATCTCAGTGACTGCGAACGTCGCTCCGCGCCTGTGTGCCGACTTCCAGGAGCGGTGTCTGAAGGGGGACTGGAATGGTGCCCTCGATCTGCAGGACATGCTTTACCCGCTCCATGCGGCTTTGTTTACCGACGCTTCGCCGGGGCCGGTCAAATATGCGTTGAGCCGAGTCCGGGAGGGCGCGTCCGCCGAACTTCGACTGCCGATGACTCCGCCGTCGGAGGCGAGTCGCAAAGCGGTGGACGAGGCGCTGGTGCATGCCGGCCTACTCATTGGGCCGGAGACCGAGTAGTCCTATATGTGCAGGAGCATGACCATTCTGATCGACCAAAGGATGTTGGAACATGACAGCTGAGCAGGAAAGCATTCAGGTTGCGATTTCAAAGCTCATTAGCAATCGCCTTCCGAAAGGTGTTCGCGCTGTGAACGTTGAGCCGGCGGAGAACGAAGAAGGTGACGAATACTGGCTCGTTACCGTCGAGCTGGCTTCGGCCGATATCGACGACGACGCGTTGGATAAACTGCTGGAGGACATTGAAGCAGAGGTGGCGAACCTTGACGAGCGATATCCTAGTGTCAGGTTCTTGGATGCTGCCTGATGCCTTCTTATGATGAGGAATTACTCGATGTCGCGCGTCATCTCCTCAAGCGGCGCAGCGGACAGCGTGGGCGTTTAGCAGGAGCTCGAATCCGCCGAAGCATTTCAACGACCTACTATGCGCTTTTCCATTTCCTGCTCGACGAGGTGACGGCCCGAACCGTAGGTACCGGCAATAAACTCCGAGTCCGGAGACGCATTTTAGCGAGAACAGTCACTCATAATGGCGTGAGGACGGCGCTCGATAAAATACGGGGTGCGCATATCAACGATTCTATACAACCCTATTTTCAACATGGCATATTCGGTTCACCCGCTGCTGCGCCGCCCTTCGCGCAAAACCTTGCTCGGGTATTCATTGATGCTCAAACCAAACGTGAGGGTGCCGATTACGACCTCAATGAACCGCTCAGTGAGACCGATGCGCGTATCTTACGCCTTCGCGTGCGGCGCGCGATAAAAGCCTGGCGTGTCGCGTGCGAGCCGGAGGAGCGTGATTTCAAGCGTGCTCTTTATATGCTGATCCTATTGAAGGGCCAGTTGAGGCAACAAGCCTGAACCTGTTGCCGATTGGAGTACAATGGTCCGTCCCCGTCCCGCCACGTTCGACAAGGTCAAGGTGGTCGCCGAGAATAGGCGCGCGCGCTTCGATTATGCGGTCGAATCGACCTATGAGGCGGGCATTGCACTGACCGGAACCGAGGTGAAATCGCTCCGCTTCGGCGAAGGCTCGATCGCCGAGAGCTATGCCGAGGTAAAGGATGACCAGGCTTGGCTGATCAACGCCAACATCCCCGAGTTCAGCCACGGCAACCGCCACAATCACGAGCCCAAGAGGCCCCGCAAACTGCTCCTCCACGAGCGGGAGATCGCCAAGCTTCACGGGGCTGTCGCCCGTCAGGGGATGACCCTGGTCCCGCTTTCGATCTACTTCAACAGCCGCGGCCGGGCGAAGGTGGAGCTTGCCCTCGCCAGGGGTCGAAAGGCGCCCGACAAGCGCGAATATCAGAAGGAAAAGGACTGGAAGCGGGAGCAGGGCCGGCTGTTGCGCGACCGTGGCTGACCGCGCCGGCCGATTCGCCCGCTGGGCCCGAAGGAACATGCCCAAGCGCGAGGAGCTTGCCGAGAACCGTTGGGTCAAGCCGTTCGGAAGGCGCGTGCTCCACAGCGAGTTCTGGCGCTTCACCCGTCGCTCGGTGCCCCGCGGGGTCGCGGTAGGGCTGATCGTCGGAATCTTCGTAATGATCCCGGGCCTTCAGATCATCGGATCGGCGCTTTTGTGCATTCCGTTCCGCGGCAACATCCCGGTCGCGGCCCTTATGACCTTCCTGTCCAATCCGCTCACCACGCCTTTTTTCCTCACGGCTTCCTATTTCGTCGGAAGTTCGCTGGGCCTGGGCGGCCATAGAGGGCTTCCGGGTCGCGAGGCGACGATCCAGGATTGGTTTTCGTGGCTCTTCTCCGACGCCGCTCTCGCCATGGTCAGCGGCCTGTTCATCATCGCCGTCCTGAGCGCACTGGTCGGCTATTTCGCCTCTATCCTCGTCTGGCGCTGGTGGACGGGACGCAAATGGCGGCGGAGAGCAGGCAATTTCGGGCCAAAGGAGGCGTAGGGCTGGAGAGGGTGGCGACCCTGCGCGACTTCGGTGCCTGGTACGAAGCCTTCGTCACGCCCGGCCACTGGCTCTGTCCGCCGCCCGAATGGCGGGTTCGCATCCGCCAGGGGATTGCCGAGCTTGACCTGGGGGAGAGAAAGAAAGGAAGGGTCGGCGGATGTCGAGCGCTTATTCCTCCACCCCGGCCGCGCGGCCGAGCCTCGGCCTCGGCGTGTTTGCGGTCTTCGCCGCCGCGGCGGCCTCGGCGGCGCTGCTGCTGTGGGCGCTGGACAATCCGGTCTTCGCGGCCGCCTTCTTCGCCGGAGTAGTCGCCGTCGGCCTGCCCCTCCTCTTCGTCGGCCGGGGCACAGTCGAGGCGCCCGAGAGGGTTGAGTCGGGCACCGACCTCGCCCTCGTCCGGGCCGGCCTCGAGGCCTCGCCCGACGCCGTCGCCGTAACCGACTCGGCCGGTGAGCTTCTCGCCGCCAACGCCCGCTACGAGCGCTGGTTCGGTATCCGCCCGCCGCTCGACCTTCCATTCGCAGAAAAGCTTCGCTCGGCCTTCGCCTCCGCATGCCGCGGCGGACAGGCGGAGGCCGCGGGACTTGAGACCGGCGACCTGCGCCTCGCCGCCCATGTCCGCGCCGCCGGCCATGGCGGGGGCGCCCTGCTCTGGCGGTTCGCCCGGACAGACGGGAAGGACGCCGCCGCGGAAGCGCGGATATTGCTCGGCGGGGAGATCGGGCGCCATATCGCCGAGGCCGGGCTCATGGCCGCGCTCACCGCCGCCGACGGCCGGATACTCGAAGCGAATGCCGCCTTCCACGCCCGTGCCGGCGGCGAGGCCGAGATCGCCCCGGGTGTGCCGCTGGTCGACCTGCTGGTGGTGGGCGATCAGCACCAGTTCCAATTCGCCCGCGAAGGCAAAGCGGGCGGCGCCCTGCGCATCCTCCAGGTCCCGCTGGCCGAGGAGGAAGGCGGGCCGAGCCTGTTCCTCCTCCTCGACGAGCTTGGCGGAGTCGGCTCCGACACCGCGCATAACATCAATGCCTTGCTCGAAATCCTTCCGCTCGGCCTCGCTTTGGCCGACCGCGACGGCCACTTCGTCTATCTGAACGCCGCCTTCCGCCGAGCCGCCGGACTGTCGCGAACCGCCATGCCGACGTGGCCGAGCGACCTCGTCGTCGACGAGGACAAGGCGGCGGTCGCCGATTCGATCCGCCGCTTCGCCCGGGGCGCTTCCCTGTCGGGCGACGTCGCGGTTCGGCTCAAGGCCAATGCCGAGGAGCCGGTGGCGATGACCGTCGCCGGCGCCCGCGGGCTGGGCGAGGCCGCTGTCCTTCTCTCGCTCAAGGACAATAGCGAGGAAGACCGCCTGATGCGCCAGGTCGCGCTGGCGACCAAGATGCAGGCGGTCGGCCAGCTCGCCGGAGGAGTGGCCCACGATTTCAACAATATTCTCACCGCAATCATCGGCCATTGCGACCTGATGCTGATGCGCCACGCGCCCGGCGACAGCGACTATGACGATATACAGCAGATCCGCTCGAACTCGAACCGCGCCGCCAGCCTGACCCGCCAGCTGCTGGCCTTCTCGCGCCAGCAGACCCTTCGCCCCCAGGTCCTCCAGCTCCCCGACGTCATCGCCGAGGTCTCGACCCTACTGAAGAGGCTCCTCGGCGAAAGGGTGAAGCTTCAGGTCAAGCACGGCCGCGGCCTCGGCGCCGTCCGCGCCGATCCGGGGCAGCTGGAGCAGGTCATCGTCAACCTGGCGGTCAATGCGCGCGACGCCATGCTGGCCAAGGCCGACCAGGGCGTCGGGCTGCTCACCTTGCACACTTATGCAGTCACCGCGGACGACGTTCGAAAGATGGGCAGCGAGATTCTGCCGATCGCCGATTATACCGCGCTTCGGGTCTCCGACACCGGCACCGGAATGCCGGCCCACCTTCTTCCCAAGATTTTCGAGCCGTTCTTCACCACCAAGGAAGTGGGAAAGGGGACGGGCCTCGGCCTTTCCACCGTCTACGGAATCGTCAAGCAATCGGGCGGCTTCATCTTCGCGGAGAGCGAGCCGGGGAAGGGGACGAGCTTCGTCATCTATCTCCCCGTCCACCGCGCCGAAGCGGTCAAGCCGGCGCGAAAGGGGCGCGAGCCCGCGGGCGAGCTATGGGGGACCGGCACGATCCTCCTGGTCGAGGACGAAGCGACCGTCCGAGCCGTCGCCGAACGGGCACTGACCCGCCACGGCTACACCGTCCTCCTCGCCGAGAATGGCGAGGCGGCGATCGAAATACTGGACCGCGAGAAGCGCGTGGACCTGATGATCTCCGACGTCGTCATGCCGACCATGGACGGCCCGACAACCGCCCGCGAGGCCCGGATCCGCCAACCGGACCTGCCGATCCTGTTCATCTCGGGCTATGCCGAGGAGCAGTTGCGCCAGTCGATCGACCTCGAACGGGTCGCCTTCCTCGCCAAGCCTTTCTCGGTCCAGAAGCTGGCCGAGGCGACGAGGGACGCTTTGGTGATGAAATAGACCGTCAAAAAACTTGTTTCGCAAACGATAGTTACACCTTAAGCGAGCCTTCGTGACCGCCCGCTCCATCCTAATCGTCGAAGACGAGCCGCTGATCGCGATGATGCTGGAGGATTTCCTCGATTCGCTCGGCCACACGGTCGCCGGCACCTGCGACACCGTCGCGGACGCGCTCGCCCGGGTCGACCAGGGCGGCTTCGACATCGCAATCATCGACGTCAATCTGAATGGGGAGCAGGTCTGGCCGGTCGCCGACCGCCTCGCCGCCCAGGGCGTTCCCTACATCCTCGCCACCGGCGGCCATATCGAACCGCCGCCGGCCCAGCATGCGAGCGTGCCGGTCCTTTCCAAGCCCTTCACCCTCGACGCGATCGAGCCGACGCTGACGGAGGCTTGCGGACGGTGATTCAAGGCTAGGAGTCGTGGACAATTACTTTGTCCAGATGACAGCTGCGACGAGGTGAACCATTGAGAGATAGGCTCTGGCGGTTTGCTCGTAGCGGGTGGCGATTCTCCGGAAGTGTTTGGCTTTGCTGAAGAAGCGTTCGACGA